>JAPOYV010000010.1 GCA_026706385.1 Gammaproteobacteria bacterium | reverse complement strand
GAGCACTTCCTTGGTAAGGAAGAGGTCATCGGTTCGAATCCGATTGTGAGCACCATCTTCTAACCGCGCTTGAGACGACTAAGCAAAGGCAGCAGTGGCAACCGGCCCGATGAGGGGCCGAACGGCAAGGCTTGACAACCTCCGCGCGACGTTGGGCGCGGAAGTCGGGCAGTTAAGGAGAAAGTCCAGAAATGGCCAAAGAGAAGTTTGAACGCACCAAGCCGCACATCAACGTCGGCACGATCGGACACGTGGATCACGGCAAGACCACCTTGACGGCGGCGATGACCAAGATCTGTGCGGCCCGCCAGGGCGGCGAGGTGAAGGAGTTCGACGAGATCGACAACGCGCCCGAGGAGCGCGAGCGCGGAATCACGATTGCCACCACGCACGTCGAATACGAGAGCGCCAACCGCCACTATGCGCACGTCGACTGTCCGGGTCACGCGGACTACGTGAAGAACATGATCACGGGTGCGGCCCAAATGGACGGCGCGATCCTCGTCGTGTCAGCCGTCGACGGCCCCATGCCGCAAACGCGCGAACACGTGCTGCTAGCCCGCCAGGTCGGCGTGCCGCGGATCGTGGTCTACATGAACAAGGTCGACCAGCTGGACGAGGACGAGCGCGAAGAATTCGTCGAACTCGTCACCTTGGACATCCAGGAAATCCTCAGCCAGAACGAGTTCGACGAGGACACCCCGATCATCGTCGGCAGTGCTTTGCAGGCCCTCGAAGGCGATTCCTCCGAGATCGCCGAGGGCAGCGTGCTCAAGCTCTTGGAGACCCTCGACGAGTACATTCCCGAGCCGGAGCGTCCTGTGGATCAGCCGTTCCTGATGCCGATCGAGGACGTCTTCACCATTCAGGGACGCGGCACCGTGGTGACCGGTCGCGTCGACCGCGGCGTGGTCAAGGTCGGCGAAGAGGTGGAGATCGTCGGCATTCGGGATATCCAGCGAACGACGTGCACCGGCGTCGAGATGTTCCGCAAACTGCTCGACGAAGGCCGGGCCGGCGAGAACATCGGCGTCCTGCTGCGCGGGATCAAGCGCGAGGACGTCGAACGCGGCCAGGTGCTGGCCGCCCCTGGCAGCATCACCCCCCATACGCAGTTCGAGGCGGAGGTGTACGTGTTGTCGAAGGACGAGGGCGGGCGCCACACGCCGTTCTTCAAGGGCTACCGACCACAGTTCTACCTGCGCACGACCGATGTCACGGGTAGCGTCGACTTGCCCGAAGACGTGCAGATGGTCATGCCGGGCGACAACATCAACATGGACGTGGCGCTGATCAGCCCCATTGCCATGGACGAAGGTCTCCGGTTCGCGATCCGCGAAGGCGGGCGTACGGTCGGTGCCGGCGTCGTCACCAAGATCAACCAGTGATCAGCGACGAATAACCGGGTAGCAAGAGGCACGGGACGTTTGGAATAGGCCAGTAGCTCAATCGGCAGAGCAGCGGTCTCCAAAACCGCAGGTTGGGGGTTCGATTCCCTCCTGGCCTGCCACATCGGGCTGGCGATGGCGCAACTCGCCTACCGTGGCTCGGTCAACGAGGCTTTGAACAACGAGGACGGTGCCAAACCCACGGGGCGCGGCGTACAACGGAGAGCGGACCTATCGGCGATTGGCTGAAATGGGCGGTGGTCGTTGCGCTGGTCGCGGTTGGCGTCGTCGGCAATTGGTACTACGGCGACTACTCGCTGCTGATTCGGGCGCTCGCGCTGGTCGCGATCGCCGCGGTAGCTGGCTATGTCGCGTCGCGCACCGAACGCGGCCAACGCGTCATCACGCTTGGGCGCGAGGCGCGCGCGGAGATTCGCCGCGTGGTTTGGCCGACGCGGCAGGAGGCAACGCAGACCACCGCCATCGTCCTGATTCTGATCTTGATCTTCTCCGCGATCCTCTGGGGTCTGGACTCGTTGTTGAGTTGGTTCGTGCAAATGGTGATTGGTTAGACGAAATGCGTTGGTACGTCGTGCATGCCTACTCGGGCTTCGAAAAGGCGGTCGCTCGTTCGCTCATCGAAAGGATCGGTCTGTCGAACCTCAAGGAGTACTTCGGTGAGGTGCTCGTGCCCACCGAGGAAGTGGTCGAGATGCGCGCGGGCAAGAAGCGCCGCAGCGAACGCAAGTTCTTCCCCGGCTACGTCCTCGTGAACATGGATCTGAACGACGACACCTGGCACCTGGTCAAGGAAACGCCCCGCGTCATGGGCTTCATCGGCGGCAAGGCGGATGCGCCGGCCCCGCTCTCCGAAGCCGAAGCGGACGCGATCCTCGCCCGCGTCCAGGAAGGCAGCGAGAAGGCGACGCCGAAGACGGTTTTCGAGCCGGGCGAGTTGGTACGCGTCGTGGACGGTCCCTTCAACGACTTCAACGGGGTCGTCGAGGAAGTGAACTACGAGAAGAGCCGCATGGTGGTCGCGGTCACGATCTTCGGTCGGTCTACGCCGGTCGAGTTGGACTTTTCGCAGGTGGAGAAAGGCTGAGGGCTTCAAGCCCGGCCGGCACGAAACGGAACACGAGAGCTCTGAGATTCATGGCGAAGAAAGTACAGGCCTACGTCAAGCTGCAGGTACCCGCGGGGCAAGCCAACCCGAGCCCGCCGGTGGGCCCTGCGCTCGGCCAACACGGCGTCAACATCATGGAGTTCTGCAAGGCCTTCAATGCCCATACGCAGAACCAGGAGCCCGGCCTGCCCGTTCCGGTGGTGATCACGGTGTATGCCGACCGCTCGTTCACGTTCGTTACCAAGACCCCGCCCGCAGCCGTGCTGCTACGCAAGGCGGCGGGCATCGACAAGGGGTCGGGCACGCCGAATACCGACAAGCTCGGGAAGGTCACGCGCGAACAGCTCGAAGAGATCGCGCGCACCAAGATGCCGGACCTGACAGCGGCCGACATGGATGCCGCGGTCCGCACGATCGCCGGCAGCGCACGCAGCGCGGGCATTGAAGTCGAAGGGGTGGTTTAGAACGTGGCCAAGAACAGCAAACGCATGCGCGAGATCGCGCAGAAGGTCGATCGCAGCAAGGCCTACCCGGTCGAGGATGCGGTGGCGTTGCTCTCCGAACTGTCGCGGACGAGCTTTGCCGAGTCCATCGACATCGCCGTCAACCTCGGGATTGACCCGCGCAAGTCCGACCAGGGCGTGCGCGGCGCGACGACGTTGCCGCACGGCGCGGGAAAGGACGTGCGGGTCGCCGTTTTCGCCCAAGGCGCCGCGGCTGACGACGCCGCCGCGGCGGGGGCCGACGTGGTCGGGCTTGAGGACCTGGCGGAGCAGATGCAGGGCGGCGATCTCAACTTCGACGTGGTCATCGCAAGTCCCGACGCCATGCGTGTCGTCGGTCGTTTGGGGCGGCTGCTCGGACCGCGCGGATTGATGCCCAACCCCAAGACCGGCACTGTCGCGGCAGACGTGACCACCGCGGTCAAGAACGCCAAGGCCGGCCAAGTGCAGTTTCGCGCCGACCGCGGCGGCATCGTGCACGGCAGCGTGGGGACGGTTGCGTTCGAGCCTGCCCAGGTCAAGGAGAACGTCGAGGCCTTGATCAACGACTTGAAGAAGGCGAGACCGGCTTCGGCCAAGGGCCACTACCTGAAGAAGATCACCCTGTCCACGACCATGGGACCGGGCTTGCACATTGACGAATCGACCTTGGCGGTGTGATCCCCTATGGCATTGCGACTCGAACAGAAACAGACGATCGTCGCCGAGGTCCAAGCGGCGGCAGGGGACGCATTGGCTGCCGTCCTCGCGGATTACCGCGGACTGAACGTCGCCGAGATCACGGATCTGCGGCGGCGGGCCCGCGAGTCCAATGTCTACGTCCGCGTGGTGGCCAATACCCTGCTCAAACGTGCCGTCGCCGGGACCGAGTACGAATGCCTCCAAGAGGCGGCGAGCGGACCGACACTGCTTGCGTTTTCGCGCGAGGAACCGGGTGCGGCGGCGCGGCTGTTCAAGGAAGCCGCGGCGGAACACGAAGCCCTCGACGTCAAGGCCGTCGCCATCGGCGGTCGTGTCTACCCGGCGGCCGATATAGACCGGCTGGCATCGCTACCGACGAAGGAAGGCGCGCTCGCCATGCTGGCGAGCGCGCTGCAAGCGCCGGTGGCGAAGCTGGTGAGGGCCTTGGATGCCGTGCCGGCCAACCTCGTCCGAGTTTTGGCGGCGGTTGGCGAGCAAAAGGGCCAATAGACGGGTTACGAAGCACACTTGAAGAAGTCAACAGGCTGCGCTCACGGCGTGGCGTTGTTTACGCAAGAGCGCAAGAAGCGCAGCAAGATGAGGAGACCATCACAATGGCATTGTCGAAAGACGATATCCTGAACGCGATTGCCGACATGAGCGTCATGGAAGTCGTGGAGCTCGTCCGTTCCATGGAGGAGAAGTTCGGCGTCACGGCGGCGGCTCCGGTCGCGGTCGCCGCGCCGGCCCCCGGGGCGGACGATCAGAACGGCGCGGCGGAGGAGCAGACCGAGTTCACGGTTGTGCTCGCAGACGTCGGTGCGAAGAAGGTCAACGTCATCAAGGCGGTTCGTGCCATCACCGGCTTGGGTCTCAAGGAGGCCAAGGGGCTCGTCGACGGTGCGCCGTCGCCGATCAAGGAAGGTGTTGGCAAGGACGAAACAGAGGAGATCAGAAAGCAGTTAGAGGAAGCGGGCGCGTCGGTCGAAGTCAAGTAGTGGCGGCCCTTGTGGTCGCCCGGGTCTTCAACCGCGCGAGTGGATTTTACGTCGGGCCCTGCCGGCCCGACGCTGAACGGATGGGCCTGCCCCATGCGCACCGTAGGGTGTGGTCAGTGGGGCGGGCTTTCGGTCGTGGAACACCGGGCGACGCTAGACGTCGCCCACAACATTGACGAGGGATCGGAATCGAATGGCTTATAGCTTCACAGAGAAAAAGCGCATCCGCAAGAACTTCGGCAAGCTGCCGGAGGCCGTGGAAATCCCCTACCTGCTCGAGATCCAGGTGGAGTCCTACAAGCGGTTCCTGCAGCAGGGCGTGCGTCCGAGCCGGTTGAAGGACGTCGGCCTGCATGCGGCGTTCCGCTCGGTTTTTCCAATCGTCAGTTATTCGGGCAACGCTGCCTTGCACTACGTCGACTACAAGCTTGGCGACCCGCCTTTCGACGTTCGCGAATGCGTAATGCGCGGCCTGACCTACGCTGCACCGCTCCGCGTGCGCGTGCAGTTGTTCATCTACGACCGCGAGTCGTCCAACCGGGCCGTGAAGGACATCAAGGAGCAGGAAGTCTACATGGGCGAGATTCCGCTCATGACGGACAACGGCACGTTCATCGTCAACGGCACCGAGCGCGTTCTGGTCTCGCAGTTGCATCGCTCGCCCGGCGTTTTCTTCGACCACGACAAGGGCAAGACGCACTCCTCGGGCAAGATCCTCTACAACGCCCGGGTGATCCCCTACCGCGGCTCGTGGCTCGACTTCGAGTTCGATCCCAAGGACGCCGTGTTTGCGCGCATAGACCGGCGCCGCAAGCTACCCGCCACGGTGGTGCTCCGCGCCTTGGGTTTCTCGTCGGAGGACATCCTCGAGATGTTCTTCGCCAAGAACGTCTTCCACGTGAAGAAGGGCGGCTTCTCCATGGACCTCGTGGCGGAACGGCTGCGCGGCGAGGTCGCAACCTTCGATATCCGCGACGGCTCCGGGAAAGTCCTCGTCGAGACGGGTCGACGGGTGACCGCCCGCCACGTGCGACTGTTGGAACGTTCCGGTCCCAACCGCCTCGACGTGCCGCGCGAGTACCTGCTCGGCCGCGTGCTTGCCCGCGACATCGTTGCCAAGGAGACCGGCGAGATCGTCGCGCCCTGCAACACCGAAGTGACCGACGAACTGCTCGATCAACTCGTCGAGGCGGGCATCAAGAAGATCGAGACGATCTACACCAACGACCTCGACTGCGGTCCGTACATCTCGGACACGCTCCGCCTCGATGTCACGACCAATCGCCTGGAGGCGCTGGTCGACATCTACCGCATGATGCGTCCGGGCGAGCCGCCGACCAAGGAGGCGGCGGAGAACCTGTTCGGCAACCTGTTCTTCACGCCCGAACGCTACGACCTGTCGGCCGTCGGGCGCATGAAGTTCAACCGTCGGCTCGGGCGTGATCGGATCACGGGGCCCGGCACGCTGACCAACGACGACATCATCGACGTGCTGCGTACGCTGGTCGGCATCCGCAACGGCAAGGGCTCGGTCGATGACATCGACCACTTGGGCAATCGGCGGGTCAAGTCGGTCGGCGAAATGGCCGAAAACCAGTTTCGCGTTGGCCTCATCCGGGTGGAACGTGCGGTCAAGGAGCGCCTGTCGCTCGCCGAGTCCGAGGGGCTGATGCCGCAGGACATGATCAACGCCAAGCCGGTCGCCGCTGCGGTGAAGGAGTTCTTCGGTTCGCACCAGTTGTCGCAGTTCATGGACCAGACGAATCCGCTTTCGGAGGTCACCAACAAGCGGCGAGTGTCGGCGCTAGGGCCCGGTGGATTGACGCGTGAGCGTGCCGGTTTCGAAGTGCGCGACGTGCATCCGACGCACTACGGGCGCATCTGTCCGATCGAGACGCCGGAAGGCCCGAACATCGGCCTGATCAACTCGTTGGCCGCCTACGCGCGGACAAACCAGTACGGGTTCCTGGAGACGCCCTACCGCAAAGTCGTGGACGGCAAGGCCACCACGGAAATCGTCTACTTGTCGGCGATCGACGAGGCCGAGTACGTGATCGCGCAGGCGAACTCCGAACTCGATGAATCGGGGGCCTTCGTGGCCGACTCGGTCGATGTGCGGCACCTCAACGAATTCACCAAGGCCGCGCCGCAGAGCATCGACTACATGGACGTCTCGCCCAAGCAGTTGGTCTCCGTGGCGGCAGCGCTGGTGCCGTTCCTCGAGCACGACGATGCCAACCGGGCGTTGATGGGCGCGAACATGCAGCGGCAGGCCGTGCCGACGATCCGCACGGAGACGCCGCTTGTCGGGACGGGGATCGAACGCCACGTGGCGCGCGACTCGGGCGTCTGCGTCATCGCCGGACGCGGTGGCGTGGTTGACTCGGTGGATGCCGCGCGGGTCGTGGTCCGCGTGGACGACGAGGAGACGACGCTCGGCGAAGCGGGCGTCGACATCTACAACCTGGTCAAGTTCACTCGTTCCAACCAGAACACCTGCATCAACCAGCGGCCGCTGGTGAAGGAAGGCGATCGCATCGCGGCCGGGGACATCCTCGCTGACGGTCCGTCGGTGGACACCGGCGAACTCGCGCTCGGCCAGAACATGCGCATCGCGTTCATGCCCTGGAACGGCTACAACTTCGAGGACTCGATCCTGATCTCCGAGCGCGTGGTGGAGGAGGACCGGTTCACCACCGTCCATATCCAGGAACTCACCTGCAGCGCGCGGGACACCAAGCTCGGACCCGAGGAGATCACCTGCGACATTCCCAATGTCGGCGAGAGCGCGCTCAACAAGCTCGACCAGTCGGGGATCGTCTACGTCGGTGCCGAGGTGGCGGCCGGCGACATCCTGGTTGGCAAGGTCACACCCAAGGGCGAGACCCAGTTGACGCCCGAGGAGAAGCTCTTGCGGGCGATCTTCGGCGAGAAGGCGTCGGACGTGAAGGACACGTCGCTCCGCGTGCCCACGGGCGTGCGCGGCACCGTGATCGACGTGCGCGTATTCACCCGCGACGGCCTGCCGAAGGATCAGCGTGCCTTGGACATCGAGCGCATGGAACTCGCGCAAGTCAAGAAGGACCTCGACGACGAATACCGGATCGTGGAAGGGGCGACCTACGAACGGTTGCGCTTGGCACTGACGGACAAGCCTGCGGCGAATGCGCCCGGCTTGGACCACGGCGATTCGGTGACGGCCGACTATCTCAAGGATCAGCCGCCCGACCAGTGGTTCCGGCTGCGTATGGTGGACGAGGGGCTCAACGAGCAACTCGACAAGGCTGAAAAGCAGTTGCGTGCCCGCCGTCGGGAACTCGACCGGACGTTGGCGGACAAGAAGAAGAAGATCGAGGGTGGCGACGACCTGCGCCCGGGCGAGCTCAAGTACGTGAAGGTCTACCTGGCCATCAAACGCCGCATCCAACCCGGCGACAAGATGGCCGGCCGGCACGGGAACAAGGGCGTGATCTCGGTGATCAAGCCGGTCGAGGACATGCCTTTCGATGAAAACGGCGAACCCGTCGACATCGTGCTCAATCCGCTCGGCGTGCCGTCGCGGATGAACGTAGGACAGGTTCTCGAGACGCACCTGGGCTGGGCTGCGAAGGGCATTGGTGAGCGCATCGGCGCTCTCCTAGCCGAAGCCCAGGAGGAGCACGAGCGCACGGAACGCGCACGTCGGTTCTTGAACGAGATCTACAACGAGACCACCGTCGGCCGTGAGCGCGTCGACGTCGATTCGCTTAGCGACGCCGACGTCCTCGAACTTGCAGCGAACCTCAAGAAGGGTCTGCCGATCTCGACGCCGGTGTTCGACGGTGCCAGCGAGGACGACATCAAGGGTTTGCTGAGGCTCGCGGGACTGCCCGCCAACGGTCAGACCTGGCTGTACGACGGCCGCACGGGGCAGCGTTTCGATCGTCCCGTGACCGTCGGCTACATGTACATGCTGAAGCTCAACCACTTGGTCGACGACAAGATGCACTGCCGGTCCACCGGCTCCTACTCGCTGGTCACGCAACAGCCGCTGGGGGGCAAGGCCCAGTTCGGTGGCCAGCGCTTCGGCGAGATGGAGGTCTGGGCGCTCGAGGCCTACGGCGCCTCCTACACGCTGCAGGAGATGCTGACCGTCAAATCGGACGACGTGGCTGGGCGCACAAAAATGTACAAGAACATCGTCGACGGCGACCTCGGGATGGAACCCGGGATGCCTGAGTCGTTCAACGTCCTGGTCAAGGAGATCCGCTCCTTGGGCATCGACATCGAACTCGAAAGCGACTGAGCGCGCGAAGGAACACAAGGGAGCTGACATGAGAGACCTACTAAACATCCTGCGACAGTCCCAGGGCTCGGTGGAGGACTTCGATAGTCTGCGGATCGGCCTGACCTCCCCGGACATGATCCGGTCGTGGTCCTTCGGCGAGGTCAAGAAGCCCGAGACCATCAACTACCGGACCTTGAAGCCGGAGCGGGACGGCTTGTTCTGCGCGCGCATCTTCGGGCCGGTGAAGGACTACGAGTGCCTATGCGGCAAGTACAAGCGGCTCAAGCATCGCGGCGTGGTCTGCGAGAAGTGCGGCGTCGAAGTGACCCTGTCGAAGGTACGCCGGGAACGCATGGGGCACATCGAATTGGCGAGCCCGGTGGCGCACATCTGGTTCTTGAAGAGCTTGCCGTCGCGGATCGGACTGTTGCTGGACATGACCCTGCGCAACATCGAACGCGTGCTGTACTTCGAGTCCTTCGTCGTCGTCGACCCCGGTCTCACCGATCTCGAGGTTGGCCAGTTGCTCACCGACGAGGAGTACTTCGCGGCGCTGCAGGAGCACGGCGATGAGTTCGTGGCCATGATGGGGGCGGAGGCGATCCTCGAACTGCTCGATGCGATCGATCTCGACCGCGAGATCGCGAGACTGCGCGATGAGATTCCGGAGACCCGTTCCGAGACAAAGATCAAGAAGCTCTCCAAGCGGCTCAAGCTCATGGAGGCATTCCAGTCCTCGGGCAACAAGCCCGATTGGATGATCATGACGGTGCTGCCGGTGCTGCCGCCGGATCTGCGCCCGCTCGTGCCGTTGGACGGCGGTCGATTCGCCACGTCGGATCTCAACGACCTCTACCGGCGGGTGATCAACCGCAACAACCGCTTGAAGCGCCTGCTGGACTTGAACGCGCCCGACATCATCGTGCGCAACGAGAAGCGCATGCTGCAGGAAGCGGTGGACGCGTTGCTGGACAACGGTCGACGGGGCCGGGCGATCACCGGCTCCAACCGGCGACCGCTCAAGTCGCTCGCCGACATGATCAAGGGCAAGCAGGGCCGGTTCCGGCAGAATCTGCTCGGCAAACGGGTCGACTATTCGGGCCGTACCGTGATCGTCGTTGGCCCCACGCTGAAGCTGCATCAGTGCGGCCTGCCGAAGAAGATGGCGCTCGAACTCTTCAAGCCGTTCATCTTCGGCAAGCTCGAGGCGCGCGGCTTGGCAACGACCATCAAGGCCGCGAAGAAGATGGTCGAACGCGAAACGGCGGAGGTGTGGGACATTCTCGCGGAGGTCATCCGCGAGCACCCCGTCCTGCTGAACCGCGCGCCGACCCTGCATCGGCTCGGCATACAGGCATTCGAACCCCTCCTGATCGAAGGCAAGGCGATCCAATTGCACCCGTTGGTGTGCGCGGCGTTCAACGCCGACTTCGACGGCGACACCATGTCGGTCCACGTGCCGCTCACCCTCGAGGCGCAGCTCGAAGCGCGGGCGCTGATGATGTCGACCAACAACGTCCTGTCGCCCGCCAGCGGCGAGCCCATCATCGTTCCTTCGCAGGACGTCGTCCTCGGGCTCTACTACATGACCCGGGAGCGTGCCGGAGCGCGGGGCGAGGGTCTGGTGTTCGCCGATGTCGCGGAAGCGACACGTGCCTTCGGCGACGGCAAGGTCGAACTGCATGCCAGGATCAAGGTGCGCATCGACGAGATCGACGAGCAGGGGACGCCGGTTTCCGGGCTGACCGAGACCACGGTGGGTCGGGCGCTGCTCTACGAGATCGTGCCGCGGGAACTCGCCTTCGAGTTGGTGAACCAGCCGATGGGGCGACGCCAGATCTCCGACGTGATCAATGCCTGCTACCGCAACGTCGGGCTCAAGGAGACCGTCGTCTTCGCCGACCAGTTGATGTACATGGGCTTCGAGTACTCAACGCGTTCCGGCGCGTCGATCGGTGTCGAGGATTTCGTCATCCCCGAAGCCAAGGGCGAGATCATCGGCAATGCCCAGGCGGAAGTGGCGGAAATCGAATCGCAGTACGCTTCCGGTCTGGTCACCCAAGGCGAGAAGTACAACAAGGTCGTGGACATCTGGTCCCGTGCGGAAGGCCTGGTCGCGCAGTCCATGATGGACGGCATTTCGCGCGAAACCGTGGTCGGCCACGGCGGCGAGGAACTCGACCAGGATTCGTTCAACTCGGTCTACATTTACTCGGACTCCGGGGCACGTGGTTCGCCGACCCAGATCCGCCAGCTCGCCGGGATGCGCGGCCTGATGACGCGCCCGGACGGCAGCATCATCGAGACGCCGATCATCGCGAACTTCCGCGAGGGGTTGTCGGTGAACGAGTACTTCATCTCGACCCACGGCGCGCGCAAGGGCTTGGCGGACACGGCCCTCAAGACGGCGAACTCCGGCTACCTGACGCGCCGCCTGGTCGACGTCGCCCAGGATCTCGTGGTGACCGAAGCGGACTGCGGGACGGACGCCGGCCTGCGCATGGCTGCGCTGATCGAAGGCGGCGATGTGGTGGAACCGTTGGCCGCACGTGTTCTTGGTCGCGTCGTCGCCGAGACGGTATACGACACGCTCGGCGAAGAGGCGCTCATCCCGGCTGGCACAATGCTCGACGAGGCTTGGGTGGAGCGGTTGGAACACCTCGGCGTCGACGAGATCGCCGTCCGCTCGCCGATCACCTGCGAAACGCGCTACGGCGTCTGCGCGGAGTGCTACGGGCGTGACCTGGCGCGCGGCCACAAGGTCAACGTCGGCGAGGCCGTGGGTGTGATCGCCGCGCAATCCATCGGCGAACCGGGTACGCAGTTGACCATGCGCACTTTCCACATCGGCGGCGCCGCCTCGCGGGCCACGGCGGCCGACAGCATCCAGGTCAAGCATGGCGGCGTGGTGCGGATGCACAACGTCAAGACCGTGGACCGGACTGCGGAGGAACTGGTTGCCGTGTCGCGATCCGGCGAGATGGCCATCGTCGACGAACACGGTCGCGAGCGCGAGCGCTACAAGCTGCCGTACGGTGCCGTGATCTCGGTTCAGCCGGACGCGGCCATCGAGGCGGGCCAGATCATCGCCCAGTGGGATCCGCACACCCGCCCGATCATCACCGAAGTGGTCGGCAAGGTGGTTTTCGAGGACATGGAGGAAGGGCTATCGATCAACCGCCAGATGGACGAGATCACGGGTCTTTCGAGCATTACCGTGCTCGACATGAACGATCGGCCGAGCGCCGGCAAGGATTTGCGCCCGGGCGTGAGACTTGTCGACGAGAACGGCGATCCGGTCAACCTGGTGGGGACGGACGTCCCGGCCCACTACCCGTTGCCGGAGAAGTCGATCCTCAACCTGGAGGACGGGGATCAAGTGGGCGTCGGCGACGTCATTGCCCGCATCCCCCACGAGGGCTCCAAGGCCCGCGATATCACCGGTGGCCTGCCTCGGGTCGCGGACCTGTTCGAGGCGCGCAAACCGAAGGAGCCGGCGATCCTCGCCGAGACGACCGGCACGGTCAGCTTCGGCAAGGAGACCAAGGGCAAGCGGCGCCTCGTGATTACACCGCCGCCGAGTGAGGACGGGGTTCCCTCGGAGCCGGTGGAAACGTTGATTCCGAAGTGGCGCGAGATCTCGGTCTTCGAAGGCGAGCACGTGGAACGCGGGGAAGTGGTCTCGGAAGGTCCGGAAAGCCCTCACGACATCCTGCGCCTGAAGTCGGTGGCGGAACTCGCCCGCTACATCACCTCGGAGATCCAGGAGGTCTATCGGCTCCAGGGCGTGACGATCAACGACAAGCACATCGAGACGATCATGCGCCAGATGCTGCGCAAGGTCGAAGTGCTCGACGCCGGCGACTCGGACTTCATCCGCGGCGAACAGCTCGAGTACGTCAACGCGTTGGCCGAGAACGAACGCCTGGTCGCCGAGGGCAAGGCGCCGCTCGAGTTCGAGCGGGTGTTGCTCGGCATCACGAAAGCGTCGCTGGCAACGGAGTCGTTCATCTCGGCGGCTTCCTTCCAGGAAACGACGCGCGTGCTCACCGAGGCTGCGGTGACCGGCAAACGCGACTTCCTGCGCGGACTCAAGGAGAACGTCGTCGTCGGTCGCTTGATCCCAGCGGGCACCGGGCTGACGTACCACAAGGAACGCCGGCAACGCCGCGAGGAGGAAACGCAGGCACGCATTGCACGCGAACAGGGCGCAACCGCGGACGAGATCGAGCAGGCGCTGTCGGAGGCGTTGAGTTCGAGTTGACCCGGAACCGTCGGCGGAGCTTGCCTCCGCTCGACGGGGCCCGTCTCTGCGCGACGGGGCCGACTACTCGGACCAGGCGCGTTGCCCGGGCGCGGGCGGTTCCTCGGGGCCGCCCGCGAAGCACTGCGCTATGTCCATCCAGCGCTTCGCCGTTTCACCGGTGACGGTGAGGTCGGTGTCGAGGACGTGGCGTCCCTGGGTGACGACATGGCAGAACTCGACCGCCGACCCCTCGACCCGATCAGCGGCCTCCGGTTCGCCCCATTCCCAGATAGCGCCCGACGGCGCGGTCAGCCGCACATAGGGAACGGTCGCCGGCACCGCGAGGCCCCGGTTCGCGAACGTCCAGCCGAACGTGCGCACGCCGATCACCGCGATGTTCTTGATGCGGTCGGTGTTCACCCGTGGCTTCTTGAGCAGGTCGTAGACGTCTTGGCCATGGGCCCAGGTTTCCATCTGCCGGGCGGTCGCGAACATGCGTGCGCTCATGTCGGGCCCGAACCAGGGTATTCGCGCCCGGGGATCGACTGCGGCGAGCAAGTCGCACAGCTCGCCAAGGTAGCGGTGCCAGCACTCGCCAAGCTCTGGCCCTTCGGGAAGCTCGAATCGCGTGCTGGCGGACCCGCGGCTCGAGATGGCCGGCTCGCGCCGACTGGCCATGGCACGGAATTCGTCCGCGTCAGTGAGCGCGAGATGGGCGACGCGGTCCGTGGTGTGCAAGTGGGCGATGACGTCGTTGACGGTCCAGTTCTTGAACGGCGTCGGACGCTGCCATGCGTCGCGGTCCAGGACGCGCACGAGTGCGTAGAGTTCGGCGCCTTCGGCGCGCAGGTCAACGGCTTGTTGCATGCGAGGTTCTTAAGTCGATTGCTGGGCGTGTGTGCTGATCGTCGCGTGGCGAAGGACCGGGCCGACGTATCGTACACTGACGCCAACCGAGCCACAGGAGAGAAGAGCATGCGCCTTCAGCTTGCACTCAACGTCGACAATCTCGATGAGGCGATCGCCTTCTACCGCAAGGCCTTTGGCGTCGACGTGCACAAGCGGCGTCCAGGGTACGCCAACTTCGAGGTCGAGTCGCCCCCGCTCAAGCTCGTTCTCTTCGAGAATCCGGGCGCACCGCGTCTCAACCACCTCGGCGTCGAGGTGTTCGACGATGGCGCCGTGGCCGCCGCCGGCGAGCGTTTGCGTGAAGCCGGCCTCGTTCCCGTCGCCGAGGAGCGTGAGGTTTGCTGCTTTGCCGAGCAGAACAAGGTCTTCACCCACGATCCGCAAGGCATGCGTTGGGAGTGGTACCGGATCACCGACGACGCGCCAGCGACCGGGCAAGGTATCCGCGACGGCGTGGCCGGTGTCGACTACGACGACAGCGGAGCGCTGCGCCGCGCTTCGGGCCCATCACCTTGCTGCGCGACGTGACGACCACGTCCATGGGAGCCGTCGCGGAGGTGCTGCGAGGATCAGCGAAGTTCCCCGGCTAGACCCGCTGTCGCGGTTGTAAGCCGTGCGGAGTCAGCCTACAATCGCGCGCCACCGCGGACGCGGGCGGTTTCCTTGACCGCGACTCGGTAAACAACCTTAGGAGACTCGATGGCAACGATCAGCCAGCTTGTGCGCAAACCCCGCAAGCGAAGGATCGCCAAGAACATGGTGCCCGCTTTGCAGCGCAGCCCGCAGAAGCGCGGAACGTGCACGCGCGTCTACACGACGACGCCGAAGAAGCCGAACTCGGCGCTGCGCAAGGTCTGTCGCGTCCGGCTGACCAACGGCTACGAGGTCAACTCCTACATCGGCGGCGAGGGGCACAACCTGCAGGAGCACTCGGTGGTGCTGATCCGCGGCGGGCGGGTCAAGGATCTGCCGGGCGTGCGCTACCACACCGTGCGCGGCGCCCTCGATACGGCGGCGGTGGCGGATCGGCGGCAGCGTCGGTCGAAGTACGGCACCAAGCGGCCCAAATAGCGCGTGAAAACACGGCATCACGCGATGCCTTTGCGGAGACCATAGATGCCAAGACGCCGAGTCGTTGCCAAGCGGGAGATCCTGCCCGACCCGAAGTACGGCAACCAAACCGTTGCCAAGTTCGTCAACCACGTCATGGTCAGCGGCAAGAAGTCGGTGGCCGAACGCATCGTCTACGGCGCGCTCACCCATATCGAAGGCCGTGATCGCCGCGACCCCATCGAGACGTTCGAGAAGGCGCTTGAGTCCGTCGCGCCATTCGTCGAGGTGAAGTCGCGCCGGGTTGGCGGCGCGACCTACCAGGTGCCGGTCGAGGTACGGCCGAGTCGGCGCCAGGCGCTGGCTATGCGTTGGCTTGTGGATAGCGCCCGGGCGCGCAGCGAGAAGACCATGGCAGCGCGTCTCGCTGGAGAACTCGTGGATGCGGCCGAAGGGCGCGGCTCGGCCGTGCGCAGGCGGGAAGAGACCCATCGCATGGCGGACGCCAACCGCGCCTTCGCCCACTACCGCTTCTAGGCGTTTGGACGCGGCAAGCGCTCCCTCCAAGCGTTAAGCAACCCGACTGTCAAACAGGTGGTCCCCGACCGGGGGCCGCCAACCGAGGACGCAAAGAAATGGCTCGCAGCACTCCCATCGGCCGCTACCGGAACATCGGCATCGTCGCCCACGTCGACGCTGGGAAGACGACGACGACCGAACGCGTGCTGTTCTACACCGGTCTGTCGCACAAGATCGGCGAGGTTCACGACGGCGCGGCCGTCATGGACTGGATGGAACAGGAGCAGGAGCGGGGGATCACCATCACGTCGGCGGCGACCACGTGCTTCTGGCAAGGCATGGATCGGCAGTTCGACGAGCACCGTATCAACATCATCGACACGCCGGGCCACGTCGACTTCACGATCGAGGTCGAGCGTTCGCTGCGCGTGCTGGACGGGGCCGTGGTCGTGTTCTGCGGCACATCGGGGGTCGAGCCGCAGTCCGAAACCGTGTGGCGGCAGGCCAATCGCTACGAGGTGCCGCGCGTCGTCTTCGTCAACAAGATGGACCGCGCGGGTGCGGACTTCCTCCGCGTCGTCGAGCAGATCCACGAGCGCTTGGGTTCGACGCCGGTTCCGATCCAACTGGCCATCGGCGCCGAGGAGAACTTCCGCGGGGTGATCGACCTCGTGCGCATGAAGGCGATCTACTGGAACGAAGACGACCAGGGCTTGAGTTACGAGACCGCCGAAATCCCGGATGAGCTGCGTGCCGATGCGGAGCACTGGCGGGAAGGCCTGGTCGAGGCTGCGGCGGAGGCCACAGAGGAGTTCATGGAGAAGTACCTCGAGGACGCCGAACTGTCCGAGAAAGAGATACGCGAAGGCATCCGCGTGCGGACGTTGGCCAACGAGATCGTCCCGGCCTTGTGCGGCTCGGCGTTCAAGAACAAGGGCGTTCAGGCGATGCTGGATGCGGTCATCGACTACCTGCCGGCACCGACCGAGGTCAAGTCCATCGAGGGCGTGCTCGACGACGGCGTGACCAATGCCGAGCGACACTCCGACGACACGGAACCGTTCGCCGCGCTAGCGTTCAAGATTGCCACCGACCCGTATGTCGGCACGCTGACGTTCTTCCGCGTGTACTCGGGCGTGCTCAGTTCCGGTGACCAGGTCTTCAACGCGGTGCGTCAACGCCGGGAACGAATCGGGCGCATGGTGCAGATGCACTCGAATGCCCGCAACGAGATCAAGGAAGTGCGCGCCGGCGACATCGCGGCCGCCATCGGCTTGAAGGACACCACGACCGGCGACACGCTCTGCGACAACGATGCGGTGATCACCCTCGAGCGCATGGACTTCCCGGACCCCGTGATCTCCGTGGCGGTCGAACCCAAGTCGGTCGCGGACCAGGAGAAGATGTCCGTCGCGCTCGGCAAGCTTGCCCAGGAAGACCCGTCGTTCTCCGTGGAGACCGACGAAGAGTCGGGGCAGACGATCATCTCCGGCATGGGCGAGCTGCATCTCGACGTGCTCGTGGACCGCATGCGGCGCGAGTTCGGCGTGGAGGCCAATATCGGCAAGCCGCAAGTGGCCTACCGGGAGACGATTCGCCGAACCGTCGAGCACGAGGCCAAGTACATCCGCCAGACGGGCGGCCGGGGTCAGTACGGCCACGTCTGGGTCAAGCTCGAGCCGACCTACGGCGAAGACGACGCCGCGAACTTCGAGTTCGTGGACGCGATCGTCGGCGGCGTTGTGCCGCGCGAGTACATACCGGCCGTGGCCAAGGGTCTCGAGGAGCAGATGGACAACGGCGTGATCGCGGGCTATCCCCTGATCAACGTCCGGGCGACGCTCTACGACGGCTCGTTCCACGAGGTGGACTCCAGCGAGATGGCGTTCAAGATCGCGGGCTCGATGGCCATGCGCGAGGGCGCGCAGCGTGCGAGCCCGGTGCTGCTCGAGCCGGTGATGGCCGTGGAGGTCGTGACCCCGGAGGACTACATGGGGGACGTCGTCGGCGACCTGAGCCGCCGGCGCGGCATGATCGGCGGCATGGACGAGAATCCGGCAGGGAAGATCGTGCGTGCATCGGTACCGCTCGCGGAGATGTTCGGCTATTCGACAGACCTGCGCTCGGCAACGCAGGGCCGAGCGACCTTCACCATGGAGTTCGAGCGCTACGCGGAGGTACCGAGCGGCATCGCCGAAGGGATCATCAAGAAGTCGTGAAGTGTCGGTAAGGGCTTGGGCGGACGGGCCAAATACTCGTTGCGCGTGGACGCATCGGTGCGTATTATCCGCCGTCCGTTTTCGTGGACGCCTTGCTCCCTCCGTCGCTCGCTGCAGCGGTAACGCACTGTTTTGCGTGACCGCCGCTTCAGCGTTGCAGGTGGATCGAGTTTGGTGGCCGTAGGGGTTCGCTGCGGCGGAGCGCCCTAGGAAACCGACAGCAAACCGCAGCCGGCCCGCGATAGGCCGTCGATGGAGTGGACGTTTTAAGGGTATGGCACAGAACCAGCGCATTCGTATACGCCTCAAGGCGTTCGATCATCGCTTGATCGATGTGTCGACCGAGGAGATCGTCGACACCGCGAAACGCACCGGCGCGCAGGTTCGGGGGCCGATCCCCCTGCCTACCCGCAAGGAGCGCTACACGGTGTTGACCTCGCCGTTCGTCAACAAGGACGCCCGCGACCAGTACGAGATCCGCACGCACAAGCGGTTGCTGGACATTGTTGAACCCACCGAAAAGACGGTGGATGCGCTGATGAAGCTCGACCTCGCCGCCGGGGTCGACGTGCAAATCAGCTTGAATTGATCGACAAGGATCCGCGTCTAAGGCAGGTCGGATCCTGCCCAGTGGTTGGCTCGCCGACTCTTCGGCTTAGGCGACGCAACGGGAGTTGAGGAAAGACATGGCCATCGGGGTCATCGGTACCAAGAGCGGCATGACGCGCGTGTTCACGGACGCGGGCGAGTCGATCCCCGTGACCGTGATCGTGGCCACGCCGAATCGCGTGACGCAGGTCAAGACGCAAGCCGCGGACGGCTACGACGCGGTGCAGGTCACGGCTGGCGACGTCAAGTCCGGCCGCGTGTCGCGGCCGCTGGCCGGCCACTTCTCCAAGGCGAAGGCCGAAGCCGGCCGGGGCCTCTGGGAGTTCCGCCTGGACGGCGCCAACGACGAGCTCACGCTAGGGGCGGAAATCGGGGTCGAGCAGTTCGAGAAGGGGCAGATCGTCGACGTCGCGGGCGTATCCAAGGGCAAGGGCTACGCGGGGGCCATCAAGCGTTGGAACTTCCGCAGTCAGGACGCGAGCCACGGCAACTCCGTCTCTCACCGGGCGCCTGGTTCAATTGGGCAATGCCAGACTCCCGGGCGCGTCTTCAAGGGCAAGAAAATGGCCGGCCAACTCGGCAATCGCCGGGTCACCGTCCAGAACCTCACGGTCGTGGACGTCGTTCCCGAGAAGCACCTCCTGCTGATCAAGGGCGCCGTACCCGGTGCGCCGGGCGCGGACATCTGCGTCCGACCCGCCACCAAGCGACGGCCGGCGGACGACGCGGCATGAGCCTATCGGTTGCAAGCGTGGCGGGCGCACCGCTGGAAGTGTCCGAAGCCACTTTCGGATGTGCCTTCAACGAGGCGTTGGTGCACCAGGCCGTGGTGGCCTACCTGGCCGGCGGACGGTCCGGATCCAGGGCACAGAAGTCCCGTGGCGAGGTTCGCGGCGGTGGCCGCAAGCCGCACCGGCAGAAGCGCACCGGACGCGCGCGCGCCGGTTCCATTCGCAGCCCGATATGGCGGGGCGGTGGTCGGACGTTCGCCGCGCGACCGCAACAGCATGCGGTCAAGTTGAACCGCAAGATGTACCGAGGCGCCATTCGCTGTATTTTTTCCGAACTGATCCGCCAAGACCGCATCAAAGCCTTCCCGCCCCAAGACCTCTCTCTCGAATCTCCCAAAACCAAGACCCTTGCCGCCAAGCTCCACGAGTTGGGTTTGGGCGACGTGCTGATCGTCGTTGCCGAGGCGGATGCCAATCTGGCTCTGGCTGCTCGCAACCTGCCGAGCGTCGAGGTCCGCACGGTACGCGAAATCGACCCCGTGAGCCTCATCGGCTTCGAGAGCGTGCTGATTTCCACGGAGGCGTTGAAGGCGGTCGAGGAGCGCCTGGCAGCATGAACAAGGAGCGCCTGTACACCGTGCTCGTCGAGCCGCACATCACCGAAAAGGCGACCAATCTCGGTGCCGCAAGCAACCAGTACGCGTTCAAGGTAGCCCGGGATGCCACGAAGCGTGAAGTCAAGGCGGCGGTCGAGGAACTGTTCTCCGTGACCGTGACCAACGTGACCACGCTGAACGTCAAAGGCAAGGTGAAGCGGAACTTCCGGGGTGTGACGTCACGCCACAAGAGCTGGAAGAAAGCCTACGTTCGGCTCGCCGAGGGCTCGAGCATCGACTACGCGGCGGAGCGCTAGCGAGAACCCCATGCCTGTCGTGAAAGCCAAACCGACATCGCCCGGACGACGGTTCGTCGTCAAGGTCGTCGACCCGACGCTGCACAAGGGTACGCCGTACAAGCCCCTGTTGGAGCCGCAGAGCCAAACCGGCGGACGCAACGGCGCCGGTCGCATCACCACGCGGCATCGCGGCGGCGGCCACAAGCAGCACTTCCGCAAGATCGACTTCCGCCGCAACAAGGACGGGATCAAGGCGATCGTGGAACGGCTGGAGTACGACCCGAATCGAAGCGCCAACATCGCCTTGCTCAAGTACGCCGACGGCGAGTACCGCTACATCGTGGCACCTCGCGGGGTCTCCGCCGGCCATGAACTGCTGTCGGGGTCCACGGCGCCGATCCGTCCTGGCAACGCCATGCCGCTGCGCAATGTGCCGGTCGGAAGCGTCGTGCATTGCGTGGAACTGAAGCCCGGCAAGGGGGCGCAGCTTGCGCGCAGCGCGGGCACGTCGTGCCAATTGGTCGCCCGCGAGGGCGCGTACGCGACCTTGCGGCTGCGTTCCGGCGAGATGCGGCGCGTGCCGGTCGAGTGTCGGGCGACGCTCGGCGAGGTCGGCAACAGCGAGCACAGTCTGCGTTCACTCGGCAAGGCCGGGGCCAAACGTTGGCGTGGGGTGCGGCCGACCGTGCGCGGCGTGGCCATGAATCCCGTCGACCATCCCCACGGTGGCGGCGAGGGCAAGTCCTCCGGTGGCCGGCATCCGGTGTCGCCGACGGGGCTGCCGACCAAGGGGTTCAGGACGCGCAAGAACAAGCGTACGGACAAGCTGATCATCCGTCGCCGTGGCGGCCGGCGCTAAAGCCTCAAAGGGACGAGTCATGCCCAGATCGCTACGTAAAGGACCGTTCGTGGACTTGCACCTGATGCGCAAGGTCAACGAGGCGGCCGCCAACAACGATCGGCGTCCGATACGGACGTGGTCCCGCCGGTCCATGATCATCCCCGACATGGTCGGGCTTACTATTGCCGTCCACAACGGCCGTGCGCACGTGCCGGTGTTCGTCTCCGAGGACATGGTTGGCCACAAGCTCGGCGAGTTCGCCCCCACGCGCACGTATCGGGGCCACGATGCCGACCGCCGGTCTCGGCGGTAGGCACACAACGCACTTGAGCGAATATGCGATGGAAGTTAGCGCGACTGCCAAAAGGCTCCGGGTTTCGCCACGCAAGGCGCGGCTGGTGGTCGACCAGGTGCGAGGCAAGGCCGTGTCGGACGCGATCGACATTTTGAGTTTCAGCACCCAGAAAAGCGCTCCGCTCGTGCGCAAGGTGCTGGAGTCGGCCATGGCCAATGCGGAGAACAACGAGGGCGCCGATGTCGACGACCTCAAGATCTCGGAGATCTACGTCAACGAGGGCATTACGGTCAAACGGGTTCGGCCGCGAGCCCGGGGGCGTGCCGACCGCATCTTCAAGCGTACCTGCCATGTCACGGTCACCTTGACCGACACGGCGGATAGTTGAAGCCCCGGTGGCGATGACAAGTGTTCAGGCTTAGGTAGCGACGATGGGTCAAAAGGTTTCACCGACAGGTCTGCGGCTCGGCATCGTCCGGGACCACACGTCCGTTTGGTACGCGGGCAAGAAAGATTACGCCAAGTACCTGAAGAGCGATCTCGACGTCCGCGCCTACATAGCGAAGCAGCTAGCGCAGGCCTCTGTCAGCCGGATCGACATCGAGCGTCCGGCGCAGACGGCACGGATCACCATCCACACCGCGCGCCCCGGCATCGTGATCGGCAAGAAGGGCGAGGACGTCGACCGGTTGCGGCAGGATCTCGCGCGCAGGATGGATGTGCCCGTGCACATCAACGTCGAGGAAATCCGCAAGCCGGAACTGGACGCCTTGCTGGTGGCGCAGAACATCGCTCAGCAACTCGAGCGCCGCGTCCGCCATCAACGAGCCATGCGCCGAGTCATGCAGAATGCCATGCGCTTAGGCGCCGAAGGCATCAAGGTGCGCGTGGCCGGGCGCTTGAACGGTGCGGAAATCGCCCGCTCGGAAACCTACGCCGAAGGCCGCGTTCCGTTGCACACGTTGCGCGCCGACATCGACTACGCCACCGCCGAGGCCAAGACCACCTACGGCATCATCGGCGTGAAGGTGTGGATCTTCAAGGGTGAGATTCTCGGCACCGAGGAGGGCGACGCTTAAGTCCCTAGCCGGGCTTATCCAAGGCGCGAACCATGCTGCAACCCAAGCGAACAAAGTTCAGAAAGCTGCAGAAGAGCCGCAACCGCGGGCTGGCCAACCGTGGCAACCGGGTCAGTTTCGGCGAGTTCGGACTCAAGGCGGTTGGCCGTGGTCGCCTGACGGCGCGCCAGATCGAGGCCGGCCGGCGCGCGATGACGCGTCATGTCAGACGGGGCGGCAAGGTGTGGATTCGGGTGTTCCCGGACAAGCCGATCACGAAAAAGCCCCTCGAAGTCCGCCAGGGCAAGGGCAAGGGCAACGTGGAGTATTGGGTCGCGCTGATACAGCCCGGCCGCGTCATCTATGAAATGGAAGGCGTGCCGGAAGCTGATGCCCGACGCGCGCTGACGTTGGCGGCGGCAAAGCTGCCTTTCCCGACGGTGTTCGTCAGACGCAGCGTGCTCTGAGTCGACCGAGTCGAGCAGGAAGACGAGAAGACCTGGAATGAAGGCGGAGCAATTGAACGAGCTTAGGGAAAAGTCGGCAGACGAACTGCAGGAGGAGCTCCTGCGGCTGCGCAAGGAACAGTTCAACCTGCGTATGCAGCGCGCCAGCGAACAGTTGCCGCAAACCCATCTCATTACCGAGACGCGTCGCGACATCGCGCGCGTGAAGACGCTGATCCGGGAGAAGACTTGACGATGTCTGATGATCAAGAGCCCTCAGCCGGGGAGCGCGAGGGGCCTGCCCCTCGCAAGGAAGAGCCCTCAGCCGGGGAGCGCGAGGGGCCTGCCCCTCGCAAGGAAGAGCCGTCAGCCGGGGAGCGCCCCGCCGCGCAAGCGGCGGGCAGGGGCCCTGCCCCTCGGGAGAACGAGCCCCAGCAGCCACGCCCGTCGCGGGCGATGACCGGCGTCGTGACGTCGAGCAAGGCGGACAAGACCATATGCGTGCACGTCGAGCGCCGGATCAAGCATCCCGTGTACGGCAAGTTCATCCGTCGCTCGACCAAGCTGCATGCGCACGACGAAGGCAACGACTGCCGCGAAGGGGACGTCGTGACCATTGTCGAGACGCGGCCGATTTCCAAGACGAAGGCTTGGCGACTCGATCGGATTCTCGAACGGGCCGGTTCGTGAAGGCGGCGTTGAGAAGGCGCAAATAGATGATTCAAGCCGAAACAATGCTCGACATCGCCGACAACAGCGGCGCGCGCCGCGTGCAGTGCATCAAGGTCCTCGGCGGCTCACATCGGCGCTACGCCGGCATCGGCGACGTCGTCAAGGTCACCGTCAAGGAGGCCATTCCGCGCGGTCGCGTGCGCAAGGGCCAAGTGATGAATGCGGTCGTCGTGCGCACGAAGCGCGGCGTACGCCGGGCGGATGGCTCGCTGATCCGCTTCGACGAGAACGCCGCCGTACTGTTGACGGGTGCCCTGCAACCCGTGGGAACGCGGATCTTCGGACCCGTGACGCGCGAACTGCGCACGGAGAACTTCATGCGCATCATCTCGCTTGCGCCGGAAGTGCTCTAGGGGCTTAGGCGGTCTACTCATGCGCAAGATACGAAAAGACGACGAGGTGATCGTGATCGCGGGGCGGGACCGCGGCAAGCGGGGCGCTGTCGTGAACGTGGTATCGGATGCCAGGCTGCTGGTCTCCGGGATCAACATGGTCAAGAAGCACGTGCGCGCGAACCCGCAGATCAACGAGCCCGGCGGTATCCGCGACATCGAGGCACCCATCGCGGTGTCCAACGTGGCCTTGTTCAACCCGGAGACCGAGAAGGCCGACCGTGTGGCCATCCGGACGGAAGACGGCAAGCGCGTGCGCTACTTCAAATCGACCAATACACCCGTGGACGAGTGACGTGTCCGATTTGCGGCAAAGATACGTGGACGACATCCGGCCTGCGCTGATGGAGCAGTTCGCCTTGTCCTCACCGATGGCGGCGCCCCGGTTGTCGAAGGTCACGCTTAACATGGGCGTTGGCGAGGCCGTCGGCGATCGCAAGATCATGGACAGCGCCATCGACGACTTGACGCTCATCGCGGGTCAGCGTCCGGTGGTGACGCGGGCACGCAAGTCCGAAGCGGGCTTCAAGATTCGCGAGGGTTTCCCCATCGGCTGCAAGGTCACGCTGCGGCGGATGCGCATGTACGAGTTCGTCGAGCGCCTGATCAGCATCGCGATCCCGCGGATGCGGGATTTCCGGGGCCTGAATCCAAGGTCCTTCGACGGCCGGGGCAACTTCTCGATGGGCATCGCGGAGCAGATCAACTTCCCGGAGATCGACTACGACAAGATCGACAAGATTCGTGGGCTGGACATCACCATCACCACGACGGCGGTCAACGACGAACAGGGCCTCGCTTTGCTCAAGGCCTTCAACTTTCCGTTTCGGAACTGATATCCATGGCGAAACTCTCGATTATCGAACGTGAAAAGAAGCGCGAGAAGATCGTCGCGAAATACGCGGCCAAGCGCGCTGAGTTGAAGCGGATCGTTGCCGACCGCAGCGCGTCGGACGACGAACGCTGGCAAGCGCAGCTCCAGCTTCAAAAGCTGCCGCGCAACGCGTCGCCCGTGCGGTTGCGACGGCGCTGCGCCGAAACCGGCCGCCCGCGGGGCGTGTACCGGAAGTTCGGTCTCGGGCGGAACAAGCTGCGCGAGGCCGCCATGCGCGGCGACGTGCCCGGCTTGGTCAAGGCGAGTTGGTGAGTCGGATGAGCATGCAGGATCCGATCGCCGATCTACTGACGCGGCTCAGGAACGCGCAGAAGGCGCGTCATGATGCCGTAACCATGCCCAGTTCGCGCCTCAAGAAGGCGATTTGCCGCGTCCTCGAGGACGAGGGCTACATCGGCGGGTTCCGCGTCGATGGGGACAAGAAGCCTGAACTCACCGTGTCCTTGCGCTATTTCGAAGGCGAGCCGGTCATCGCGGAACTGAATCGCGTGAGCCGTCCGGGGCTGCGGATCTACAAGCCGGCTGACGAGTTGCCGGAGGTACGCGGTGGCTTGGGCGTGGCGATCATCAGCACCAATCAAGGCGTGATGTCCGATCGGGCCGCCCGCCGCCAGCAAGTTGGCGGCGAAGTCCTGTGCACGGTGTTTTAGAACCTGGTTCGGTCGAGCAACGGAGTTAAGCAAGTGTCACGAATCGGCAAGAACCCCGTCACCGTGCCGGACGGCGTGGATGTGGTCGTCGAGCCGAACGGCGGGTCATCGAGGGTCACCGTGAAGGGCAGCAAGGGCACGCTGGCGTTGGACGTCGCCGCTGAAGTCGCTGTGCACATGGAAGACGGCCTCGTGAAGTTCGCGCCACGGTCGGGCTCCCGCGCGGCGAAGTCGCTCGTGGGCACGACGCGCTCGCTGGTCAGCAACATGGTGACCGGCGTCTCCGTGGGCTTCGAGCGGAAGCTCGAACTGGTCGGCGTGGGCTATCGGGCCCAGGCCCGTGGCCGTCAGCTCAACCTGCAGCTCGGGCTGTCACACCCGGTGAACTACGCGCTCCCGGAAGGCATTGAAGCGCGGACGGCGTCGCAGACGGAGATCGTCGTCAGCGGCATCGACAAGCAGCTTGTCGGCCAAGTGGCGGCGGAAATCCGCGGCGTTCGGCCGCCGGAACCGTACAAGGGAAAGGGCGTGCGCTACGCGGATGAGCGTGTGCGCCGCAAGGAAGGGAAGAAGAAGTAACTAAGACCATGGAGAAGCGACGCGACAAGAGGCAGGATCGACTCCGCCGCGCCAAGCGGACGCGGATGAAGATCCTTGAGTTGCATGCGGCGCGCCTGACCGTGCACCGCACGCCACGCCACATCTACGCCCAGGTGATCGTCGGCAACGGCGACTCGCACCGGATCGTCGCGCAGGCCTCGACGTTGGACAAGGCGTTGCGCGGCAGCGTCCTCGACGCGGGGGACGCCGGGAACGTGGCGGGTGCGACGGCGGTTGGGCAGTTGGTCGCCGAGCGATCGGTGGCCGCTGGCGTCGATACGGTGGCGTTCGACCGGTCAGGCTACAAGTACCACGGCCGCGTGAAGGCGCTGGCCGACGCGGCGCGAGCTGGCGGACTGAAGTTCTAAATCACTTACCGGCATTAGGCGAATGGCATACTCGGAGCAAATCGAAGAAGAAGGTCTGGTCGAGAAACTCGTCCAGATCAACTACGTCGCCAAGGTGGTCAAAGGCGGCCGGCAGCGCGGCGTCACCGCCTTGGCGGTGGTCGGCGACGGCGAGGGCCGGGTCGGCTTCGGTCGCGGCAAGGCGCGGGAGACTCCCGCCGCCATCCAGAAGGCGATGGAAGCGGCGCGGCGCGACATGGTGGACGTGGAGCTGAACGGCACCACGATCTGGTACCCGGTCAAGGAGAGCTACGGCGCGTCGACCATCTACATGCAGCCGGCCTCCGAGGGCACCGGCATCATCGCGGGCGACAAGATGCGCGCCGTGCTGGAGTGCGCTGGCGTCCGCAACGTGTTGGCGAAGTGCTACGGCTCGACGCGGCCCGTGAACGTGGTGCATGCCACGTTCAATGCGCTCACAAGCATGCAGTCGCCGCAGATGGTCGCGGCCAAGCGCGGCAAGACGCTCGCGGAAATCTCGGCTTGAGCCTCATGGCGCAAACGACGCACAGGACCGTGACCGTAACCCTCGTCAAGTCGCCGTCGGGGCGCTTGCCGAAGCATCGCGCCTGCCTGATCGGCCTGGGACTACGGCGCATCGGCTCGCGTCGTGAGCTCGAGGACACGCCGGCCGTACGCGGCATGATCGACAAGGTCCGCTACCTGTTGGACGTTGATGCGTCGGAGACCGAGGTGCCGGAAGCCGACGCCTCGAACGGTGAGGATGGCGGCTCATGACAGCGCGACTGAACGATCTCTCTCCCGCCAAGGGCAGCAAGCACGGCAAGAAGCGGCTCGGCCGGGGGATCTCGGCTGGCGGCGGGAAGACCTGCGGCCGTGGCCACAAGGGGCAGAAGGCGCGTTCCGGCGGCAACATCCGCCCCGGGTTCGAAGGTGGCCAATTGCCCCTCCAGCAACGCATTCCGGCGTTCGGGTTCCGATCCGGCATCGGCCAGAAAACGGCGGAGGTGCGCACCTCGGAATTGGCCCGCGCGGCCAAGGACGGTGTGGTCGACCTTGCGGCCTTGAAAGCGGCTGGGATCGTCCGCAAGAACATGACTCGGGCCAGGGTGTTCCTGTCCGGGGACGTGGCGGTTGCGGTGACCGTGCGCGGCGTCGCCGTGTCCAAGGGTGCCGCGGCCGCCATCGAGAAGGCCGGCGGTACGGTCGCCGGGCCGGACGGCGCCTCGTAGGGCGCGGTGGCTCAGCCCAGGTAGCCGGGAGAAGAGCGTGGCAACAGCAGCATCGGCATTGCCAGGAATGCGCAGCGGGGGCAGCTTGTCGGAGCTGCGCTCGCGGCTGCTGTTCGTGCTGTTTGCGCTCCTGGTCTACCGAATCGGCACACACATCCCGGTTCCGGGGATCGATCCGGACCAGTTGCGCAACCTGTTCGACGCCAACCAGGGCGGCGTCCTGGATCTGTTCAACATGTTCTCGGGCGGCGCGCTGGAACGGATGAGCATCCTCGCCCTGGGGGTCATGCCCTACATCACCTCCAGCATCATCATGAACCTTATGACGATGATGTACCCGACGCTGAACCAGCTCCGCAAGGAGGGGCAGGCCGGCCGGCGCAAGATCACGCAGTACACGCGCTACGGGACGCTACTGATTGCCCTGATCCAGGGGAGTGCCCTGACCGGCACGCTGGCGGGGCAGGGGCTCGCGTTCGCCGCGACGTTCAACTTCTACTTCGTGGCGATCGTCACCCTAGTGGCCGGCGCGCTGTTCATGATGTGGCTCGGCGAACAGATCACCGAAAGGGGTGTCGGCAACGGCATCTCCCTGTTGATCTTCGCCGGCATCGTATCGGGGTTCCCGGGCGCGGTCGGACAGTCGTTCGAGGCGGCGCGGCAAGGCGACATCAACATCGTCGCGTTGCTCGCCGTGGCACTGATCGGCGTACTCATCGTCGGCTTCGTGGTCTTCGTCGAGAGCGGCCAGCGGCGCATCACGGTGAACTACGCGAAGCGTCAGCAAGGGCGTCGCGTCTACCAGCCGCAGAGCACGCCGCTGCCGTTCAAGATCAACATGGCCGGCGTCATTCCGGCGATTTTCGCCTCCAGCCTACTGCTCGCACCGGCGTCGATGGCGCAATGGTTCGGCCAGGCCCCGAATATGGGCTGGCTGCAGGACATCGCGCTGGTGCTCTCCCCGGGCCAGCCGCTGTACATCCTGATGTTCGCCGGCGGGATCATCTTCTTCAGTTTCTTCTATACCGCGATCATGATGGACCCGAAGGAAATCGCGGATAATCTCAAGCGCCAAGGCGCTTACGTCCCTGGCATCCGGCCTGGCCAGCAGACGGCGTCCTACCTCGACGACGTGATCACGCGGCTGACCATGTTCGGGTCGTTGTACGTCGCTTCGGTGTGCCTGCTGCCGGAGTTCATGGTGGTGGCTTTCAACGTCACGATGCAGCTTGGTGGTACCGCGCTCTTGATCGTCGTCGTGGTGTCCATGGACTTCATGTCGCAAGTGCAGCAGCACATGATGTCCAGCCAGTACGCGAAGCTGATGGAGAAGTCGAACTTGCGTTCCTACGGTCGTGCCGGACGTACAGGCGTGGGCGGCGGCGGACGAGGTTCGAAGGGGCGCAGGCGTTAAGGCCGCCGGGCTAGAACGGCTACGGAGATCAAGCAATGAAGGTCAGGGCATCGGTCAAGAAGATGTGCCGCAACTGCAAGATCGTGCGGCGCAACGGTGTCGTGCGGGTGATCTGCAGCGCCGAACCCCGGCATAAGCAGCGTCAGGGCTAGGCGCGTCGCCTTGCGCCGGCGGGCGCCGAGACAGAGGAGAAGAAATGGCTCGAATCGCAGGCATCAACATTCCCGACAACAAGCATGCGGGGGTGTCGCTGACGTACATCTACGGGATCGGCCGGACGACCGCGAGGACTTTGTGCGGTGCCGTGGGCGTCGATCCGGAGGTCAATCTCGGCTCGCTTGGCGAGGACAAGCTCGACGCTCTACGCGCCGAAGTCGCCAAGCTCAACATCGAAGGTGACCTGCGTCGCGAGGTCCAACTCAACGTGAAGCGCTTGATGGACCTCGGCTGCTACAAGGGCATGCGTCACCGGCGGGGACTGCCGGTGAACGGGCAACGCACACACAACAATGCGCGCACCCGCAAGGGGCCGCCGAAGCCGATCAGGAAATAGGACAACCTTCCATGGCAGAACCGACCCGCAGAAAGGCCAAGCGCGTCGTCACCGATGGCGTTGCACATGTCCATGCGTCGTTCAACAACACCATCATCACCATCACCGACCGGCAGGGGAATGCGCTGTGTTGGGCGACGGCGGGCGGCTCGGGCTACCGCGGCTCCCGCAAGAGCACCGCGTTCGCGGCGCAGGTGGCGTCCGAACGGGCGGCCACCAACGCCATCGAGCAGTACGGCATGCGCAGCGTGGACGTGTACGTGAAGGGGCCGGGACTGGGACGCGAGTCGTCCGTCCGCGCCATGAATGCGGCCGGCTTGAAGATCAACAGCATCTCCGACGTCACGCCGATTCCGCACAACGGTTGCCGGCCACCGAAGCGACGGCGCGTCTAAGCCTCTTGGCAAACACAGACAGAGCACGCAATGGGCAGATATCTAGGACCGAAACTGAAGCTGTCGCGCCGCGAAGGAACGGACCTGTTCCTGAAAAGCGGCGTGCGACCGTTGGACTCGAAATGCCGCGCCGACACGATACCCGGCCAGCACGGCGCGGCGCGGCGGCAAAAGCCGAAGGACTACGCCGTGCAGCTGCGGGAAAAGCAGAAGGTGCGCCGGTTCTACGGTGTGCTCGAACGACAGTTCCGCAACTACTACAAGACCGCCGATCGGCAGAAGGGCGCGACGGGAGACAATCTCCTGCGCCTCTTGGAGCGGCGCCTCGACAACGTGGTCTATCGGATGGGCTACGGCTGCACGCGCGCCGAGAGCCGGCAATTGGTCTCGCACAAGGCCATCTTGGTTAACGGCGCGACGGTCAACGTCCCCTCCTACCAGGTGGCCCCGGATGACACGGTTACGGTGCGCGAAGCATCGCGCGGCCAGTTGCGCATCCGCCAGGCGCTTGATCTTGCCAGTCAGCGCGAGGCCGTCGAGTGGGTCGAAGTCGACTCGGATCAGATGTCCGGGGTGTACAAGCGCGATCCCGACCGCAGTGAGCTTCCCCGTGAAATCAACGAGAACCTCATCGTCGAGTTGTACTCGAAGTAAGCGCCAACGCACAAAGCCAACTTTCGTTCAACTGGAGGAACGTCAATGCCACAGTCGGCGACCGAATTCCTGACCCCGCGACGCATCGTTGTGGACGATGTGAGCAATACGCATGCCCGCGTCACGCTCGAGCCCTTGGAGCGCGGTTTCGGCCACACCCTGGGCAATACGCTGCGCCGCATCCTGTTGTCGTCGATGCCGGGAAGTGCCATCACCGAGGTCCAGATCGACGGCGTCGAGCACGAATACGCACCGATGGAAGGTGTCCGCGAGGACGTCATCGACGTGCTGCTCAACCTCAAGGGCATCGCGGTGAAGTTGCACCAGGGCGACTCCGCAAGCATCCAGCTTTCGAGGACCGGTCCGGGCGAAGTCGTCGCGGGCGACTTCCAGTTGACGGCCGACGTCGAGATCGCCAACCCGGACCACGTCATCTGCACGCTCAACGAGCGCGGCGCGATCGCCATCGAGGCGAAGGTCACGCGGGGTCGCGGCTACCAGCCCGTCGAATACGGCGTGGAAGAGGAGGAAGAGGCCCGACCCATCGGCGTGCTGCGGCTCGACGCCAGCTACAGCCCGATGCGGCGCGTGGCCTACGCGGTGGAAAGCGCCCGCGTGGAGCAGCGGACCGACCTGGACAAGCTGATCCTCGATATCGAGTCCAACGGGACCATCGATCCGGAACAGGCGATCCGCCGGGCCGCGACCATCCTGCAGCAGCAATTGGCGGTCTTCGTGGACTTCGACAAAGAGGGCGAGACGGTCGTCGACGAGAAGCGCGACGAAGTCGATCCCGTCCTGCTGCGCCCCGTGGACGACCTCGAACTCACGGTGCGTTCGGCGAACTGCCTGAAGGCGGAGAACATCTACTACATCGGCGACCTGATTCAGCGCTCCGAGGTGGAACTGCTGAAAACGCCGAACCTCGGCAAGAAGTCGCTCACGGAAATCAAGGAAGTCCTGGCCGACCGGGGCCTAGGCCTCGGCATGCGGCTGGAGAAGTGGCCGCCTTCGAACCTCCGCGGCACCATCGGCTGATAGCACCATGAGACATCGCAAGAGCGGTCGCCACCTGAACCGCACAAGCGCCCACCGCAAGGCCATGTTCTCGAACATGGCCGCGTCGTTGATCGAGCACGAGGTCATCAAGACCACGGTGCCGAAGGCGAAGGAACTGCGTCGCGTCGCAGAGCCATTGATCACCCTGGCCAAGAACGACACGGTGGCGAACCGCCGCCTGGCGTTCGCGCGTCTGCGCAGCAAGGCCGCGGTGGGGAAGCTGTTCACCGAGCTCGGTCCGCGCTACGAGGAGCGCCCCGGCGGTTATACGCGGATCCTCAAGGCGGGCTACCGCCATGGCGACGCCGCGCCGGTGGCCTTCATCGAACTCGTCGGCCGGGAAATGGCCGAGGAAGACGAGGAGTTCGACGACGAGGACGAATCCTAGCGCGACCTCATCGGCTCGCTGTCAACACCTGGCAGAAGTGCGCGCCTTCGAACACGAACGGCTGGTTCTTGTCGATCCGGAAGCCGGACCGCACTAGGCGTTCCACTAGGTCGCTGATCGCGGCGTCGTCCTGTGCTGCCGAGATGAGATCCCGCATACGCTGCTTGTAGGCGTCGGTCTCGGCGTTCACCTGGCGGAGCATGGCGAGCTTCTCCTCGACTGACATCCCCCCCGAGACGTCCGGGTTGAACGTCGCCATGGAATTCTCCACGTAGTACACGATCTGCCCCGGATCGCGGAAACGCGTGCTTTCACGATTGAGAGCGCTTAAGTTTTCGTTGATCGCTGTGCGTTGCGCCTTGGCGCGATCGTCGTCTTGGGGATCCTTGCCGCGGCTGGCGAGCTTGTCCAATCGCGCATGGAGTTCCCGGATCGCGTCGTGCAAGCCTGATTTCGCGCAGGCGACGATCTGGTCGATACCGTCCTTCGCCTGGCGGACGATGGCGGAATCGGCATGGTGGATCATCGCGGCGAAGCAGGCGTTGCTAGGTTTCAGGATCCGGGCGATTTCGGCGACCGTCGTCGCCGTTTCGGCGTATTCGATCCCGAACTGGCTGGCAGCGAGGTCCTGACTACTGTCGGGAAGCGTCGTGGCGTCTACCGGCGTTCTCTTGAGGAACCGGATGCGACGCAAGTGCCGGGCGTAGGCCTTGCCCGCGAACTGGCGCGCGGGATCGATGTCGGCCGTGTCGACGCCGACGATCTCGAACGTATTCCCTTGGCGGTAGCTGTACTGTGCCGCGAGCAACGCGACGGCGCCGTTGCCGGTGGCGAGGTCGACGATCCGCGCATCGCCCGGGAGCGTTGCGAACAACCCGTGCCAGAAGTCGCGCACCGGCCCGTCGTAGTTCTCGCCGAAGCGACCGTGGAAGGTCGTGATCGTGCCCTTCTCCCAATAGCGGCTCCACTGGGCGGCGCTCAGCCGGTCGCTCATGGGGTGTCCTTGAAGGTCTGAAACCAGAAGTTCGCCGCGACCGTGATCCGGGGTCGCTCGCCGCCGTACGGTTCCACCGCGTGCTGGATGTACGAGGGGAAGATCAGGACGTCGCCTTTCGCGGGCCGCAGGCGCACGGCGTCGAACGAATACTCGCGACGCATCGTGCGGTTCGCCGTGTCGAGGTACATGCTCGCCGTCTGCCGGGGGTCTTGAAACACGAGGTGGCCGGCCTCGTAGTCGTTCGGCGGTTCGTCGTCGCCGGGATCGACGCAGTAGACGAGGCTCCACGACGCCAACGGGTGGTTGTGCTGACGGAAGAACCCGCCCCGGCGCGTGATGTGGAACCAGCAGTGGTTGTGGAAGCGCAGTTGACGCATGGCGTCGTCGTCCAGGCCGTTGGCACTCTTCACCACGCTCCCGAGGTGGCCGTAGAGCATCTGCTTGAGATCCGCGGTGACCGGGCTCGGCCAGTCGAGGAAGTCGAAATCACTCTCGAAAACCTGCGGGTGCGCATTCTGCGGCGAATCGCGCTTGCGGCGGCTGGCCTTCTCGTTGCCGAGAATGTAGTCGCGAAGCGCATCCGCCTTGGCGTGGTCGGTCACGCCACGGTAGAACGGTGTCGCCCAGAAGTGGTTGAGATCGGGCACCGGGTAAGCGCTACGCAGCCTCGGGCGGGCTAGCGCCCGAGGCTGCGTTGTCGAGGGTCAGAAGGAATGCCGGTAGCTGATGAACGGGACACGCCCAGCCACGTCGTAGAGGTACAGCGCGTCGTCGTCCCAGCCATTGACCTCGTCGATTCCCGGGTCTTCGTCCATCAGGTTGCGGACACCACCTGCGATCTCCCCGCCCCAACGGAACCCGTAGACGCCTATCAAGTCGCTTGTATGGTGGCTTGAATAGTTGCCGTGAGGACCGATGAACCGCAAGATGTAGTTCAACGTCAGCGTATCGCGGGCCCAGCGCAGGGTAAGTGCCCCACGTCGGTCTGGCGATCCGTTGCTGTCCAGGATGTCCGTCGGTGGATCGAACGGGTTCGGGGTGAGCTCGTATTCCTCCAGCTTCGTGGCTTCCACATCGACGCTGACGACGCCGTCCAGCAGGTCGGCTTCGTAATGCAGCCGCAGGTCGATGCCTGTGATCTCGCGAACGGCGAGGTTCGCATAGACGTTGTCGATGGAAACCAGCCGACCGCGCGCGTTGCCACTTCGAGCGCCCCGCCGCACGACGACGCCGGACGGCAATGTGCCGACGTTTTCGAGCTCCAGGACCTGACTGAGCGAAAGCGTCGTCACGACGTTCTCGATCTCGATGTTGAAGTAGTCGACCGAGAACGAGAGCGCCGGAATCGGCTCCACCACGACGCCGAAGTTGAACGACTCGGCCGTCTCGGCCTCGAGTTCGGGGTTGCCTCCGGTGAAGTTCTCCACTTGGAAGGTCGGGCACGGGGACGTCCCCATCTCCGCGCAACGATAGGTGTCGGTCACATTGTTGAATGACTGCGAACGCGACTGGTACAGCGATGTCAGGTTGGGTGCCTTGAAGCCCTGACCCCAGGACGCGCGCAAGACCACCATGTCCACAGACTGGTAGCGCACGGCGAATTGCGGTGAAAAGGCCGTGCCGAAGTCGTCGTAGTTGTCGTATCGACCCGCGGCTGTCAGCTCAAGTCCGTCGAGTATCGGGATGGATAGCTCGCCGAACCCGGCCCACCGGCTTCGGTTGCCCGACGCGCTGTTGCCGGCCGAACCGAGAATGTTCCCGGCCTCGCGGAAGCTGTCGTAGTCGTCGAGGTACTCGGTCGATGCGATCTCCGCCCCGACAGCCCAGCCGATCTGCCCCGCGGGCAGGTTCGCGCCAAAGCCGTCCAGCGTCACGCCGGCAGCGGTGTAGTCGGTCAGGATGTCGCGATAGAGCGTCGCGGCCATGCGCCCCAGCGCAGCCAAGTGCGCGGGATCCTGGGACAACGGGTTGGTCAGGTTGTAGTCCCCGAGTTCCGTTTCCAGTTCCACCTGGCTTTGCAGGATGTAGGTTTCGCCCTCTTCGGAGGCTTGGTAACGGTAGTTCCGGGCATAGACCTCGTAGTTCATGGTGCCCTCGAACAACTCGCCCTCTAGGCCGACCACGTTGTCGATCTCGTAACGCTCCGTATCGTCGTCACGAGGTCCGTGCCCGACGAAGCGATGGAAGATGCTGAACGGGAACGGTGTTCCGTCGGCCAACTTCGGGTACGAATCGGCCGACGTATCGAAGGGGTTGTACGGACTGTCCCCTGGCACACCGAAGAACCCGACCGCAGGCGCGTACCGACCGAAGCTGGCGATTCGGGTGAAGCGGTTGTCGAAGAACAAGCTGTGGCCAGGCTGCCACTCGTAGTTCGTCGTCAGGTATGTGCTGATCCGGTCGAGCCCACCGGTCTGGGCTGATATGTCGGCGTATCCGAATCCGCAAGCCGTACCGGGCACGCCGAAGGGGTTCTCGACAACGCCGGCGTAGACCTCGGTGGGGCAGTCGCCAACCGAACTGGCTGCGGAGAACCCCGGCGCAAAGGCCGTGTTGCCGCCGCCGGAAACGCCGGTGGTGTGGACGCCCAGGTCCGGCAGCGTTCCGTCGCCGGGATCCTCAACCTTGACCTTGCTGTAGTCCCTTTCGCCGTCGAAGATCGGGTCGCGCTTGAACCATTCCGCTGTGAACAACATGCTCGCCCGCTCGCCACTGGCACCGAACACGAAGTTGAAGTGGTCGGAGTCCGCGCCTTCCCGGGTGGGCATGTCCGTGCCGACCTCGAATTCTGCGCCCTCGTAGTCGTCGCGGAGGATGATGTTCACGACGCCGCCAAGGGCGTCGGTCCCGTACACGGCCGACGCACTGTCGGTCAGGATTTCGACCCGGTCGATCGCCGTGAGCGGAATGGAATTCAGATCGACCGCGGCGGTTCCGGTGAAGGGATTGCCCGGGACGCGCCGGCCGTTGACCAGGACGGCTGTGCGATCGGCTCCGAGGCCGCGCAGGCTGATCAGCGCGATCTGCCCGAAACTCGATCCCGAACGTTCCCGGAAGGACCCGAAGTTGTTGTAGGTCGTAGTCCGCAGCAGGTCGGCCACGTTCTCGAGGCCGGTGAGGTCGATCTCCTCACGGTCGATGATGGTGATCGGACTCGGTGCATCCGAGACGTCACGCCTGATACGCGAGCCTGTTACGACGACGACCTCGTCGATCGCCTCCTCCTCCGACTCGGCCGCCGCTACGGCGACGGCTGGCAGGGTCGCCAGAGAGCCGGCTGTGACGGCTCCGATGGCGCTTGCCAAGGGTGTTTTCTTGAACATCGCAAACTCCCGTAAGAGTTGGTTACGTTAGGCATAAGACTATAACCGATCGGCAGCCTGGATGTATGCTGATGTGGTTTGATCCGGATGGTTTCGACTTGGCCGTTGGGGAGGATTCGGCTATGCGATTGGGCATGGTAGGGGTTCTGGTTCTGTGCTACGGCGCGGCGATGGCGACACCGCCCGTGGACCACTTCACGCGCTATGCGGATTACGAGCAGGCGCGCATCTCGCCGACTGGCAAGTACCTCGCCGTCACCACCAAGATGGACGACTTCGAGTACCTGAGCGTCATCGAACTCGCCCGCAACGAGCTGCTCTACAGAACGCACTTCGGCAAGGACCGGGACGTGGCGGACTTCCTCTGGGCCACGCCGGAGCGCATCCTGGTCCAGCCCGCAGCGCGGATTCCCGGGCGCATCGAGTTCAGCTTCGAGACGGGCGAGATCTACGCCTTGAATGCCGACGGCGGCGATGCGGCGGTGGTGTTCGGGTTCGGTGCCCGGCGTTCTACCGTGTCGACCCGGGCTGGGCGCGTAGCGGCTGTGCGCGCATCGGCCGAGATTCTGCACCTCCTGCCGGAACAACCGCGCCACGTGCTGATCGGCACAGTACCCTTCGGGACCGGTCGCGATCCGGGTCGGGCCTACCGCCTGGACATTCACACCGGGCAGTTGAACCTGGTGGCGACGGGTCGCTACCCCGGGTCGCGGTTCTTCGCCGGTCGCGACGGCGAGATCCGCTTCGAGATTGGCGGGACCGACGACAACGTGACCGAGGTCTACTTCCGCGCGCCCGCCGGGGAGTTCGACCTCGTCTCCCAGGGCCGTATCGACCAAGGGGTCGTTTCGCCCCTGGCCGATGCGGGGGACGGCTGGTTCTACGCCCTGGACAACGCGGAAACGTCGACCGCCCGGCTGATCCGCTGGCAGCCAGCGACCGGAGAGAAGGAGGTGCTCTTTCACGAACCGAGCGTGGACGTGGCGGGCCCGCTGTTCGGCGCGGGAGAGCGGCTTCTGGGTGTCCGCTACAGCAAGCACTACCCCGACTACCACTATCTCGAAGCTGATGCGCCCTTGGTGAGGACCCACCGCCGCATCCGCGCTGCGTTTCCGAGCGAGGACTTGCGCTTCACGAGCCTCACTCGGGACGGCACCAAGGCTGTTGCCGTGATCTCCGGCGATCGCTTCCCGGCGACCTTCTACCTGGTGGATCTGACGACTGACCGTGTGGTCGAGTTGTTCCAGTCGCGGCCGTGGCTGTCGAAAGAGGACTTGAGCCCCATGGAGCCGGTGGAACTCGTCACTCGCGACGGTACCACCGTCCACGGCTTCCTGACGACCCCGCCCGGCTGGACGGAAGGCGACCCGTTGCCGTTGATCGTGCTGATCCACGGGGGTCCTCATGGTGTCAGGGACCATTGGGGCTTCGACACGGAGGCCCAGCTGTTCGCCTCGCGGGGCTTCGCCGTCCTGCAGGTGAATTTCCGGGGCTCGGGTGGCTACGGCAAGGACTTCCTTTACGCCGGGTTCGGACGTTGGGGGCGTGAGATGCAGGACGACGTCACGGATGCGACGCACTGGGCTGTGGCTGCGGGCATCGCCGATGCTGATCGGATGTGCATCTACGGCGCCAGCTACGGCGGCTACGCGGCGCTGACCGGTGCCTTCCGCGAACCGGATCTGTACCGCTGTGCCGTCGGGTACGTGGGCGTCTACGACCTGGAGATGATGTTCAGTCGCGGCGACATCCCGTCTCGCCGCGCCGGCGTCAACTACCTGAAGTCGGCGATCGGCGAAGACGCGGATGAACTGCGCGCGCGATCTCCGGCCCACAACGCCGAGCGGATCAAGGCGGCGGTGATGCTGGTCCACGGTGGCCGCGACCAGCGCGTCCCGATCGCCCAGGCGCACAATCTGCGCCGGGCGCTGAAGGACGCCGGCAGTCCGGTTGAGGTCTGGCACGTCGAGGCACGGGAAGGCCACGGCTTCGGCAACCAGGACAACCGCCGCAAGATGTATAGCCGAATGCTTGGGTTCTTCGACCGGCACATTGGGCGCGGGACCGACACCGCGCGCGCACGCTGAAGCTGTCGGCGTGGCCCGTGCGCGCTCGTTGCCTTGACGAGGCAAGAACCGTTGAGTTCGGTTCGGGCGTCACACGCCGCCATCCAACTATGCAAATCCTGCACGGCGGGTTGTATTTGCATACATGGTGATCGCCGCCTCGTAGCGGCTGCGGCGAAATGCTGCGCGAAGCAATCCAGTGCCCGGGCCCGCACATCTGGGCGTCAGACGGCCTGTGGTCCCTCCCGGGCGCTTGTCAGTTCGGGTAATACCGGCGCGCGCGAGTCCGCCCCTCCGCCCGAACCAGTCCGATCTCGGCAAATTCGTTCAGCAAGGCTCGGGCGTAAGGCAGGTCCCGCGCGAGCAACACGGCGCCTTCCGCGGATGACAGGCTGCCCCGACGACGGACATGGTCGAGCAGCGTCTGCCGGTGGATCTGTTGGTCGGCCGGCGGACCGGTCCCTGCTCGGGCGATGGTCGCGTCTGAAAGGACATAACGTGAACCGCCGCGGTTGCCAACGCGCCGCAACAGCCCTCTGGAGACTAGCTGCTTCAGCGTCGCGTCGACGTCCGCCTCCGGGAACGAGGCACGCAAAGAGCGCGGTGTGACCGCGCCCTGTCGACGAGCCGCGACCAGCACCCGGGCTTCGTCGCGGGCGAGTTCGTCTTTGCCGAACTGGGTGAGCCAGACTTGGTCGTCGACGTCGACCAAGACTCTGTTCCGAAGCGTCACGGTCACGGAAGCGGTGGTCGCCTCGAACATCGGAGGCTCCATGAGTCGGGCTTCCATCTCGCGGAACATGCGGTCGACTCCTTCTCCGTATTCCTCGACGTAGCCGAGGGTCTTCAGCACCCGCATGATGCGCGGATTGCGGCTGTAGTGTTCGCCACGCATGTTGTCGACCGTGATGTGTCCCGGCAGACCGCCGGGGCTGCGAATCTCGACCCGGTCGTCCCACACCGTGACATCCACGGTTGCCCCGGCCAATCCGTAGTCCCTATGCGCCAGGGCGTTGACCACGGCTTCCCTCACCACCGTCGGCGGGTAGGCCGGCAACGTCTCCCGGCGGCTTCCGGCCACGAACTCCAACCCGGCGCTGTGACGGGTGATGAAGTCCATGCTGCAGGCAACGGTCTCTGCCAACGGGCCCGAGCATTCCGCCCGCTCGATGGAGGGCCCCGCTTCCGGGCCCGTCCCGGATCGCCTGACAAGCTGAACAGCGGCGCCTCGGAAGAAGTCGCGGGGTTCCCTGGCGAACAGAACGACCGCTGCGCGAAGTACACGCTGATCCAAGGGCGGCGATGCTGCGATGGCGACGCGGAGGTCCGCGAGGGCGTGCGGTACGCGAGCGGCGTCGATCGTCGGGCGACCGTCGGCGACGAGTGCCTCGTTGATCGCTTCGATCGAGAAGCCGGACGGGTCGAATGCGACGACGGGTTGGTCTTCCGCGGTGCGTTGCTCCCTTTCACGGACGAAGCGTGCCATCGCATCGCCCCGCAGTGGTTGAGAGTCTCCGCCAACCCTCCGCAGCAACCGTCCGTCCGGCGTGGTGACGATCCGCCCGCGGACAGCGGGAACCGCGGTGACGGTCAGTCGGACGTCGTCGACGGCCACTTCGCGGACCTGGACGTCGGTTTGACGGGAAAGATTAGATAATCTTTCCGACACATTCTCGGTCCCAATAACACCACGTTATCCCAACCGTTTGTTTGCCGATCAGATACCCCTGATTTCGGTCGGTCAGGGATCGGGCGTTCGCCCGGCAAGCGTTTCGGCCACCCAGCTCACCGACCAGTTGTGGCCGAGGCGTCGCCCGTTGTAGGTCGCCGGCAAGCGTGTGACGTTCGAGCCCGGCAAGTCGACCACCTGCGGATCGACCGGCATGCGGCGGAACGCGCCGTCGAGTTGATGGCGGGTGCGCCACTCGTGGAAGGCGACCTTCGGCGGCAGCGCCGTCGGGGTCTGGTAAGGACAACGGTCGCCGACCCCGGCCAGGGGTGCGGCGATGGCGTGGACCTCCAACGGGACCGCTCCTTGCCAGCGTTCTGCGGCCGCCGCCACTAGAACGCCGCCGTAGCTGTGGCCGATCAGGCGGATGCGGTCGAGTTCGGTGAACGGCGCCGTGGCGAGACGCTCGTTCAACGCATCCGCCGCTGGACCCGGGCAGCCATTCCAGTCCCAGCGCCAGAACCAGGTCGACGACTCGGCGTCGTCCAGTGCCTTGAGCAGGTAGACCCACTCGTAACCCGCGCTATTCCATCCGTGGACGGCGATCGTCGCCGTTGTCGGCGAACCGTCTTCGCGGTCGAGCCGATGCAGATCCAGGGGCAACGCGACCAACCGCGTGCCCGAGTCGCGCACGTCGTCGCCGGCGTCGAGCGTGTCCAGCCAGGGGAAGCCGTCGGCGAACGCCTGTTGTGCGCCAAGCAGGGCCGCAAAGGCGATTGCGAATCGGGACGTCGATCGTCTGGCTTGGCGCCCGGTCATGCGGTGACCGAGCGGTGGTCTGCGAAGACGCGTTTCAAGTACCGTCCGGTGTGCGATGCCGCCACTTGCGCGACTTGCTCGGGCGTTCCCGTGGCCACGATTTCGCCGCCGCCTGCGCCGCCTTCCGGGCCGAGGTCGATGACCCAGTCCGCCGTTTTAACCACGTCCAGGTTGTGCTCGATGACAACGACCGTGTTGCCCTGGTCCCGAAGCCGGTGCAGGACGTGAAGCAACTGCGCGATGTCGTGGAAATGCAGACCGGTCGTCGGTTCGTCCAGGATGTAGAGCGTCTTGCCGGTGTCCCGCTTGGACAGCTCCCGCGACAGCTTCACGCGCTGCGCCTCGCCTCCCGAGAGGGTGGTCGCGCTTTGGCCAAGGCGCACGTACGAAAGGCCGACGTCCATCAGCGTGGTGAGCTTGCGCTTCAGCATGGGCACGGCTTCGAAGAACGCGTGGGCGTCCTCGATCGTCATGTCGAGCACCTCGTGGATGTTCTTGCCCTTGTAGCGGACTTCGAGTGTCTCGCGGTTGTAGCGCTTGCCCTGGCAGACGTCGCATGGGACGTAGATGTCCGGCAGGAAGTGCATCTCCACCTTGATGACGCCGTCGCCCTGGCAGGCCTCGCAGCGGCCGCCCTTGACGTTGAAGCTGAAGCGGCCGGGACGGTAGCCGCGCGCCCGCGCCTCCTGGGTCTGCGCGAACAGTTCCCGGATGGGCGTGAACAGGCCGGTGTAGGTCGCCGGATTCGACCGCGGCGTGCGGCCGATCGGGCTCTGGTCGATGTCCACGACCTTGTCGAGCCAATCGAGGCCGATGATGTCGTCGTAGGCCTGGGGACTGATGCTCGTGGCGCCGTTCAAGGCCCGCGCGGCGATCGGGTAGAGCGTCTGGTTGACCAACGTCGACTTGCCGGATCCCGATACGCCGGTGACGCAGGTGAGGAGGCCGGCCGGGATGTCCACGGTGACGTCCTTGAGGTTGTTGCCGCCCGCGCGCTGCAGTTGGACTGTGCGGTCCGGGTCGTACGGCGTCCGCGTGGCGGGCACCGCGATGCGTCTCTCGCCGGTGAGGTACTGCGCGGTGATCGACTCGGCGCATCGCTCGACCGTATCGAGGGAGCCTGCCACCACGATCTTGCCACCGTGGACGCCGGCCCCCGGGCCGATGTCGATGATGTGGTCGGCCGTGCGGATGGCTTCCTCGTCGTGTTCGACCACGAGTACCGTGTTGCCGAGGTCGCGCAGGTGGCTGAGCGTGCTCAAAAGACGCGCGTTGTCGCGTTGATGCAGGCCGATGGAAGGCTCGTCCAGGATGTACATCACCCCCACCAGCCCGGCGCCGATCTGGCTGGCGAGTCGGATGCGCTGCGCTTCGCCCCCGGAAAGCGTTTCCGCGCTGCGGTCGAGGGTCAGGTAGTTCAACCCGACATCGACCAGGAACCGCAGCCGCGCGCCGATCTCGCGCACGATCTTCTCGGCGATCTCGCCCCTGCGTCCGGTGAGTTGCAGCGACTCGAAATGCTCCAGCGTGCCCTCCACGGAGCCGCAGGTGAGACTGGGCAAGGTGGCCCCGTCGACATAGACGTGGCGCGCGGCTTCCCTCAGGCGAGAGCCGTCGCAGGCAGGGCAGGCGCGCACGCGGAGGAACCGCTGTAGCGCCTCGCGCACCCCGCTGGACTCGGTCTCCTTGTAGCGCCGCTCCATGTTTGGAATGACGCCCTCGAAACGGTGCCGGCGGGTGATCCGGTCGCCGCGGTCGTTGAGGTAGCTGAAATCGATGCGCTCGTCGCCGGAGCCGTAAAGGATGGCGTGCTTCTGCTTCTTGGTGAGGCGCTTGAAGGGCTGGTCGACGTCGAAGTCGTAGTGCTTGGCGAGCGACGTGAGCATGTGGAAGTAGTAGATGTTGCGCCGGTCCCAGCCGCGAATCGCGCCCTCGGCGAGGTTCAAATCCGGCTCCGCCACCACCAGGTCCGGATCGAAGTACTGCTTGACACCGAGGCCGTCGCATTCCGGGCAGGCGCCGGCGGGGTTGTTGAAGGAGAACATCCTCGGCTCGAGTTCGCTGATGCTGTAGCCGCAGACCGGGCATGCGAAACGGCCACTGAAGGTGAGGTCGTCGCGTTTCTCGTCCATGAAGCTCACAACCGCGATGTCCTCGCCACGCTCGAGGGCGGTCTCGAAGGACTCGGCCAGTCGTTGCTGCGCGTCGGGCCGCACCCGTAGGCGGTCGACGACGGCCTCGATGGTGTGCTTCTTGTTCTTGTCCAAGGCGGGGGGATGGTCGAGGTCGGTGACGATGCCGTCGATTCGGGCACGGATGAAGCCGCTTGCCATCAGCTCCGAGAAGACATGCTGATGTTCGCCCTTGCGGTCCCGGATCACCGGCGCGAGGACCATGATGCGCGCGCCTTCGGGCAGGGCCATGACCTGGTCCACCATCTGACTGACGGTCTGCGCGTCGAGCGGCTCGCCGTGCTGCGGACAGCGGGGCTCGCCGACGCGGGCGTAGAGCAGCCGCAGGTAGTCGTAGATCTCCGTGATCGTGCCGACCGTGGACCGAGGATTGTGCGAGGTCGACTTCTGCTCGATGGAGATGGCGGGCGAAAGGCCTTCGATGTGGTCCACATCGGGCTTTTCCATCATGGAGAGGAACTGCCGGGCGTAGGCTGATAGGGACTCGACGTAGCGCCGCTGGCCTTCGGCGTAGAGCGTGTCGAAGGCGAGCGACGACTTGCCCGAACCCGACAGTCCGGTCACGACCACCAGTTTGTCGCGTGGGATGTCGAGGTCGATGTTCTTGAGGTTGTGGGTGCGCGCGCCGCGCACGGCGATCTCGGTCAGTCCGGCCGGTGCGTGCGTGGTGGAATCGGCGGGCTCGCCGTTCTGAACTGCTGCGATCGGTCGAGGTCGAGCGCTTGCCATTCGATCTGATGCGCGGTGGGGTGAAACACGACAACTTAACTTGGATGCGAACCGCGGAGCAAGCGCTGCGGCGCTCTGATGCGTAGCCGCCGCCGTCGACGAGCATGGCGGATGTCTGACAGCACGAATGGTCGAATTCGTACGCCATGCCGGGCTATCGTCTGTAGCGCGCGCGGATTCAGTCGGTAGAATCGCGAGAATCGATTAGCGAACCGGAGTCGGGCATGATCAACAAAGCCATCCTCGTCGGCAACCTCGGACGAGATCCGGAGATGCGCTACACCCAGGACGGACAAGCCGTCGCCAACTTCACGGTGGCCACCAGCGAACGCTGGACTGACCGCAATACCAACGAGCGTCGCGAACAGACGGAATGGCACCGGGTGGTCTGTTTTCGGCGCTTGGCCGAAATCTGTGGCGAATATCTGCACAAGGGCTCCAAGGTTTACATCGAAGGGCGCCTGCAGACGCGGTCGTGGGAAGGCCAGGATGGCCAAACCCGCTATACCACGGAAGTCGTCGCCCGCGAAATGAAGATGCTCGACAGTCGCGGTGGCGGTGGAGGCGGCGGCTACGGACCAGACGATCCCGGCCCGGCGGACAATCGTGGCGGCTACAGCCAGCAGCAACCACGGGGCCCGCAGCCCCCGCGCGGCGATCGCCAGGCATCGCCGCCGCCAGCGGACGACCCGGACGATTTCGAGGACGACATTCCGTTCTGACCGATGGCCGCCGTCGTCCTCACGCCGTATCTCGCTTTCCACGACTGTGCCGCGGCGATCCGCTTCTTCGGTGAGGTGTTCGGCAACGTGGAAACGCAGGAACAGTACACCGACGACGGCGGCCGCATCGCACACGCCACGATTCGCGTCGGCGGCGCGACGCTGTTCGTTTCCGACGAGTATCCCGACTACGGCGCGTGCAGCCCAAAGACGTTAGGGGGCTCGCCCGTCGCCCTGCACTTCCACGTCGCCGATGCGGATGCCGTGGCGGCACGCATGGTCGCCGCCGGCGGTACGACGCTGCGCCAGGTGGAGGACCAGGCGGATGGCGAGCGACGGGGCACGTTCCTCGACCCGTTCGGTTACCGGTGGATGATCGGTCAGAGCCTCGGGACCGAAACCACCGATGCCTGAGTCGGGCGACGGAGTCCGCGAGATTCCGCTGTTTCCCCTCGGCAACGTCCTGTTTGGCGGCGGTCGCTTGCCGCTGCAGATCTTCGAGCCGCGCTACTTGGACCTGGTCGGTCGGTGCATGAAATCCGAAACGGGATTCGGCGTCGTGCTCATCCGCCGCGGCCGCGAGGCGCACCAACCCGGCGACGCGCCGCCGGCGTTGTTCGAGGTCGGCACCTATGCGCGCATCGTGGACTTCAACCAACTGGCCAATGGCCTGTTGGGGATCGTCTGCGCCGGCGGCGAGAAGTTCCGCATCCGGCGCTCTTGGGCCGCCGCCGATCACCTCATGATGGCCGAGGTGGACTTCCTGGCGGAGGAGCGCCCGGGACCGGTCGGGGAGGAGTTCGAAGGCCTCGTCGATACGCTCCGCGTTCTTGTGAAGCACCCGATGATTCAGCAGATGCAGCTCGAGGTCGACTACGACGATGCGCGCTCGGTGAGCTGCCGGCTGGCGGAGCTGTTGCCGCTCGATGCGGAGACCAAGCAGAGCCTGTTGCAGATGCAAACGCCGCGCGAGAGGTTGGTGGAGATCCGCCGCTTGATCGCCAGACTGCGGGGCTAGCAGCTCCGCTCCTTGCCGACTTGCCATGAAAGCGATCCTGGGCGGCACTTTCGATCCCGTCCATCGGGGGCATCTGCATGCGGCGGCTGTGGGGCGAGCGCTGCTTGCGGCGCCCAAGGTCACCCTGATGCTCGCGGCCCGACCTTGGCATCGCGAGGCGCCGGCCACGTCGGTGGAGCACCGCTTGCGCATGTTGCGTCTCGCCGTCGGCGCGGATCCTCACCTCGCGGTGTCCGATTGGGAAGCCAGGCGCGACGGGCCGTCGTACACGGTGGACACCTTGACCGCGTTGGCCGACGGGGAACCGCTGGTGTGGTTGATCGGTGGCGACGCGTTCGCCGCGGTGAACTCGTGGCACCGGGTGGACGACTTGGCCGGGCTCTGCCACTTCCTGGTCTTGAACCGCCCCGGCTCACGCCGCGACGAGCGGATGCCCAAGGGCTTCCGGCGCATCGACGATCCGGCGACGCTCGTCCGGTGGCCAAGCGGCTGCGTCTGTTTCGCCGGCGCGACGATGCTGGATGTGTCGGCAACCAGCATCCGCAGCGGAATCTCGCGCGGCGAAACCGTGGATGGATTGCTAACGCCCGAGGTGTGGGCATATATTACGACCCATGGCTTATACGGTCGCAGGCAGCCCGGAGGCTGACGCGGAGTCGTTGAAGGCGCTTGTCGCGGCCGCGGTGGATGATCGCAAGGCGGTCGATCCCGTGGTCCTCGACGTCTCCGGCTTGACCGAGTTGACCGAGTACATGGTGATCGCCACCGGGACGTCGAACCGCCATGTGAAAGCAATCGTGGACAGCGTCGTGGAGACGGCCAAGGCCAACGGTATCGGCGTCCTGGGAACGGAGGGCCGCGACGGCAACGACTGGGTGCTGATCGACCTCGCCGACGTCGTGGTGCACGTCATGCGCCCCGAGGCACGCGCGTTCTACGATCTCGAACGGTTGTGGGAGGCCGTCACGGAGCCGGCGCACGGCGGTTCGGCACATTCGGATTAGCGCGCGCGCTTTAGCGCGCGCGCTCGCTTACCGGAGCGATCCGCGTGAAATTGAGACTGCTCGCTGTCGGCAAGGCACCCCGATGGGTCGAAGAAGGCTTCGCACAGTACGCAAAACGGCTACCGCCCGACTGTCCCCTGCAACTGACCGTCGTGTCGCCGCGCCGCGGTCAATCCGACGAAGACCGGTTGCTCGCGGAGGTCCGTCCGCGCGAGATCGCCGTGGTGTTCGACCGGCGCGGTCGGACCGTCAGCAGCGACGACATGGCGGGACTGCTTGCCGCGTGGCGTCAGTCCGGTCGCGATGTCGCCTTACTCGTCGGCGGCGTGGCCGGATTCGACGAGCAAGCCCGGGGTCAGGCCGAACATGTGCTGTCGCTGTCCGCCATGACCTTGCCCCATCTGCTCACGCGCGTCGTTGTCGCCGAACAGGTCTACCGCGCATGGAGCATTCTCCGCGGCCATCCATACCACCTAGCCCAGGCCGCATCGTAGCGCGGCAGCGCGGACGTCCGCCCACCGGGCCTCGCGATCCGGAACCCAAAGGGCGCTAGCCGCCAGGTTGTAGCGCGATGCCGCGAAATCCCAAGACGCCGCAGCCGATTGATCCCGAGCAACTCCGCCAGGCGTTCGCGAAACGGGCTTTTGTGCTGTTCGTGATCGTGGCGGGCCTGTTCAGCGTTTTGGGTGCGCGGCTTGTCTGGTTGATGATCGTGCAGTACGAAGAGTACCGGACGCAGTCGGAGGACAACCATCGGCAGACGGTGCCGATGGTGCCCGTGCGCGGTCTGATCTACGACCGGAACGGCCATCTGCTGGCCGACAACCAGCCCATCTTGTCCATCGCCATCGTCACCGAACACGTCGGCGATCTCGACCGAACGCTCTTTGACGTCGATGCGCTGGTGGGCCTTTCGGCGGACGAACGGGCAGCTTTCAAGGACCGCGTCCGGCGCAAGCGGCGGCCTCTCGAAGAGATTCCGTTGAAGACGGGCGTCACGCCAGCGCAACGCGCCATCGTCGAGATCAACCGTCACCGGCTGCCCGGCGTTGTGATCAGTCCCGAAAGCGTTCGCCACTACCCGTTCGACGCGCTGTTCGCACACGCGGTCGGTTCCGTGCGCCGCATCTCCGAGGAGGACCTGATCGATCTCGATGCCCGCCGCTACCGTTCGACGCGCTTCATCGGCAAGCGCGGCGTGGAGGCGTTCTACGAGCAGTCGTTGCACGGCGAGCCGGGCTTCCGCCAAGTGGAGGTGGATGTCCACGGTGTAGAGCGCGGCGAGTTCTCGCGCCAGCGGCCGAGCCCGGGTCACGATCTGGTCCTGCACCTGGACGTTGAGCTGCAGATCGCTGCGACGCGGGCGCTCGGCAGCCGTCGCGGTGCGGTCGTTGCCATCGAGCCGAAGACCGGCGGCATCTTGGCCCTGGTCAGCAACCCGAGCTATGACCCGAACCTGTTCGTCTCCGGGCTGACGGCAGCGCAGTACCAGGCGTTGCTGGACTCGCGCGACAAGCCGCTGCTCAATCGGGCAACCGACGGACGCTACGCGCCTGGCTCGACCTTCAAGCCGATCGTCGGGCTGGCGGGCTTGGCGCTGGACCTGACGGACTGGGAGGCCACCTACGCCGACTACGGCGAGTTCCGCCTGCCGAACCAGCGGCGCGTTTACCGGGCCTGGAATTGGCGGCCGGGTCAGCCGGGAGGCCAGGGGATCGTCAACCTGCGCCAGGCCGTTTTTCGGTCATCGAATGGCTACTTCTACAACCTGGGATCGCAGATGGACGTGGACGCGCTGCCGGAGTTCGCGGCGCAATTCGGGTACGGCCGAGTGCTGTCTCTCGACGTGGCCGATGCCGACGCGGGCGTGTTACCGGACAGCGATTGGAAGCGTGGCGAGCGCGGCGAACCCTGGTATCCCGGCGATACCGTCAACATGGCGATCGGCCAGGGCGATCTCCTGTCGACGCCTCTGCAGGTGGCGACCGTGGCGTCGATTATCGCCAACCGCGGAATGTTGGTGCCGCCGAGGATGTTGAAATCAAGCGACGGCGTGTTGCCGGAGACACTGGCCCCGAATGCACAGCCGGGGCGCGTCGAAGGGCTCGCCGAGACGGATTGGGAGCAAATGGTCGACGCCATGGAGGATGTCATCCACCTCGGCAACCAGGAGTACTTGCGCAATGGTATTGCCTGGGCCCACATCGGTCGGGATATTGGCTACCGCCTTGCCGGCAAGTCCGGGACGGCCCAAGTGGTAGAGATTCCCCAAGGGGAGGAGTACGACGAGGAGTTGCTGGACGAGTACAGCCGCAAGCACGCTTGGTTCATGGCCTTCGCTCCGGCCGACGACCCCGCCATCGCCCTGTCCGCGTTCGTGGAGAACGGCGGTGGGGGGAGTTCGGTTGCCGGGCCGATCGTGCGCGAGGTCGTGGATGCGTACTTGCTCGGAAAGCGGCCCGACACAGACGACCCTGCGCCGCCCGCACTGGCCAGCGACGCGCCGCTGACTCCGGCCGCGGCCGGGACCTGAGCGCGAGGATAGGCGTTGGCCCGCGACTTCCACTACACCTTGCCGGCGGGCACCGCGCTGGCGCAGCGGCGGCTGTACAACGTGCACCTGGACTTGACGCTGTTGGTCGCACTGATCGCGATCGCGGGATTCGGCTTGCTGGTCTTGAATGCGGTCAGCGAGCAAGCTGGCGTCGTCACGGGCCAGATGGTTCGCGTTGGACTCGCGTTCGTGGTCATGGTCGCATTGGCGCAACTTGAGCCCCGCACGTATCTGCGGTGGGCGCCAATCGTCTACCTGATTGGACTCGCGCTGCTCGTCCTCGTGCTGGTACTGGGCGTCACGGCCAAGGGTTCGACACGCTGGCTGGATTTGCCGGGGCTGCCGCGGTTCCAGCCCTCCGAGATGATGAAGCTGGCCGTGCCGCTCGCGGTTGCCTGGTACCTCCACGAGCGTTCGGTGCCGCCGCGCGGGCGCCATTTGCTGGTCGCTGTAGGACTGTGCATCGCGCCGGCCGCGTTGATCGCGCCGCAACCCGACCTCGGCACCAGCTTGCTCGTTGCAGGGGGCGGTCTGACCGTCATTGTTCTTGCGGGGATCCGCTGGTGGCTGGTGGCGGCGGCCGGCGGCGCAATGGCCGCTGCGGCGCCCGTGCTATGGCTCTTCCTCAACGACTATCAACGCAAACGCATCCTGACGTTCCTCAACCCGGAACAGGACCCACTCGGGGCTGGCTGGAACATCGCGCAGTCGAAGATCGCGATCGGCTCCGGCGGCTTGTTCGGCAAGGGCTTGGGTGAGGGAACGCAAAGCCAGCTTGACTTCCTGCCGGAGAGCGGGACCGACTTCATAATCGCGGTCGTCGGCGAAGAGTTGGGCCTTGTCGGGGCGATGCTGTTGCTGGCGCTCTACCTGGTTGTCATCGCGCGGGCGCTGTTCATGGCCACAAGCTCGCCGACGACGTTTGGGCGGCTCGTGGCAGGCGCCCTGACCTTGGTCTTTTTCGCCTATGTCTTTGTTAACATCGCGATGGTCTCGGGGCTGTTGCCGGTGGTCGGCGTCCCGTTGCCGCTGGTGAGTTACGGTGGCACGTCGGCGATCACGTTGCTGGCGGGTTTCGGCATCGTGATGTCGATCCACAGTCACCGCGGTTGGTAGGCAAGCCACGGGCTCAAGCGCGTCGCAAGGGAGTGTCGACCGTTAGGCGCTCTCCAGGAAACGGAATGCGGCTAGGACGATAGGGAAATCAATGAAGGCGCTCCCCACATTGGCAGTCGCCACGGTCTTGTTGCTGACCCCCCATGCGACGGCGGATTATGCGTCGCGCCCGGAAGTTCAAGCCTACCTTGACGATCTCTCCGCTCGGCACGGGTTCTCCCGCCAATGGCTGTCGAGTGTCCTCACGGGCGCGGAACGAAAGGACTCGATCATCGAGGCCATATCCCGGCCCGCCGAGAAGGCGAAGCCGTGGCACGAGTACCGCGGCATCTTCGTGGCCGATGATCGCATCGTGGCCGGCGTCGACTTCTGGCGCGAGCACGGTGGCACCGTGGCGGCTGCGCAGGAGCAATACGGGGTGGCCGCCGAGGTGATCGTGGCGGTGATCGGTGTCGAGACCTACTTTGGTCGATACCTCGGCCGCTACCGCGTTATCGATGCCCTGTCGACGCTGGCATTCGACTACCCGCGGCGCGCGCGCTTCTTCAAGGGCGAACTGACCGAGTTCCTGCTGCTCGTTCGCGAAGGAGGCCACGACCCGTTTGCGCCCATGGGCTCCTACGCCGGCGCGATGGGCTACGGGCAGTTCATTCCGTCGAGTTACCGCGCCTATGCGGTCGACTTCGATGCGGACGGCGTGCGGGACATCTGGACGAACAAGGCCGACGCGATCGGCAGCGTCGCGAACTACTTCGCGCGCCATGGCTGGCGCGGACAAGGCCCGGCGGTCCTTCGCGTCGAGCTCGAGAACCCGGCGCTTGACGAGGTGGCCAATGCCGGTCTTGAACTCGAACACACGGTTGGCGCTCTCCGTGACCAGGGCGTCGTGGGCATCGATGCGCTACCGGCCGATTCACGTGCGGCGCTGTTTCGCATGCAGGCCGTGGACGGAGACGAATACTGGCTGGCGCTGCACGATTTCTATGTCGTCACGCGGTACAACCGTAGCGCCATGTACGCTCTCGCGGTCTTGCAGCTCGCAACCGAGATCCGCCGCCACTTCGATGCGTCCGCAGTGAGCGACGGTTGATGTGGCGGGGACGCTGGGCCGTCGCGATCGGCGCGTGCGTTGCCGGTGGCCTCGTGACCAGTTGCGCCACGTCCATTGATGCCGGGCGCGAAGGGACCGCGACGAGGGTGGACGCGCGGCCGATTCACGACTCGGCGCCGGCATCGCCGCCGGCAGGGCTTGCCCGTCTGCCCGATCCGGAGGTGCGAGCGGATCCGAAGAGCCGTTACGGCAACACTCCCTACGAGGTCTTCGGCAAGCGCTACGAGGTGCTCGAGTCCGCCGTTGGTTACGACGAGGTCGGCCTTGCGTCATGGTACGGGAAGAAATTCCACGGCCACACGACGTCGAGTGGCGAGATCTACAACATGTTCACGCTGACGGCCGCCCACAAGACGCTGCCCATTCCGAGCTACGCCCGCGTGACCAACCGCGAGAACGGCCGGACGACGATCGTGCGGATCAACGATCGGGGACCGTTCCGCAAGAACCGGCTGATTGACCTGTCCTATGCGTCTGCCGTTAAGCTCGGTTTCGCCGATGTCGGTACGGCCTCGGTGCGAGTGGAGTCCTTACTACCCGGCGATGTCGACCCGCCGGGGGGCCTTGGGACCCGTTACTTCGTGCATGCCGGGCCGTTCCAAGACCGCGGTCGCGCCGACGCGGCCCGAATGGACCTGGCGATGGTCGGTGCCGACCAGGCTACGATCGTGCGCGTCGAGGACGCCTTTGCGGTGCGCATCGGGCCGCTGTCGACGCGTTGGGATGCTGAACGCCTGCAGGCGTTGCTGCTGTTCCGGGAACAGGCGAGATCTGAGGGGGCAGCCCATGCGGTGGACTAACACGCGTCCGATGCGTATCGCGCGCGCTACCAGGAGCAGACGAATGCGTTTCAAGACGAAAGCTTGGGGGCTCGGTGTGACGGTGGGACTCTCGCTGGCCTCGGCGGGCGTGGCGACCGCGGCGCCCCACATCGTGCCCGACCCGCCGCCGATCTCCTCGAAGAGCTATGTGCTGATGGCGGCGGGCACCGACCGCGTGATTGCCGAACGCGACAGCGCCGCGCCGCTGCCGCCCGCCAGCCTTACCAAGATCATGACCAGCTACGTCGCGGCCGTGGAACTCGCCGCCGGACGAATCGCGCTAACCGACGACGTGCCCATCAGCGTCGGCGCGTGGCGAACGGGCGGTTCGCGCATGTTCGTGCGCGAAGGCACGACGGTGACACTCGAGGATCTGCTGCGCGGAATCGTCATTCAGTCCGGCAACGACGCGAGCGTCGCCGTCGCGGAGTTCATCGCCGGCGACGAGGACGCCTTCGGCGACATGATGAACGTCCATGCCAAGGACCTCGGCCTGCGCGATTCCCGGTTCGTGAACTCGACCGGGTTGCCCGACGACGGCCACTATTCGTCGGCGCACGATCTCGCCGTTCTTTCAGCCAGGTTGATCGAGCGCTATCCGGACCACTACGCCATGTATCGCGAGCGCGCGTTCACCTTCGCCGACATCGAGCAACCGAATCGCAACAAGCTGCTCTGGCGGGACAAGTCGGTCGATGGTGTCAAGACGGGCTTGACCGAGGCCGCGGGCTACTGCCTCGTGGCGTCGGCCTTGCGCGACGGTACGCGGTTGATTGTGGCGACCATGGGTGCCGACACGGACAGCCAGCGCTTCCAGGACGCCCAGAAGCTGCTTGCCTACGGCTTCAGGTACTACGAGAACAGGCAACTCTACGAGGCAGATGAAGTGTTGGCGACACCGGAGGTCTGGTTCGGGACCGCTGACTCGGTGGCCGTGGGTGTGGCCGACGCGCTGACCATAACCTTGCCGCGCGGTCGCTACGACGATCTGGAGGCGGCGCTGGATTTGCCGCGCAACCTCGAGGCGCCGATCGAGGCCGGGGCGCGTGTCGGCTCGGTGCGCGTAACGCTCGATGATGAGGTCCTGGCGGAGGTAGGGCTACTGGCGCGCAAAGCCGTGCCCGAGGCCAACCTGTTTGCGCGCATGGGCGACAGCGTCTATCTCTTCTTCCGCGACTTGCTCGGGGGCGATCCCGATGCGTCCGAGGCGACAGGGTCGTAAGGCGCGGGTTTGGCGTGGAACAACCGAAGCCGCGCCGTCTCTTGGTCAGGAACCTGGGCACGGACACCTTCTACGGCGACGTGCTGCGCGATATGCGCGCGTTTACGGATGCGCGCGCCGCGACGACCGTGGACGAACTTTGGCTGACCGAGCACCGCCCGGTGTTCACGCAGGGGCAAGCGGGCAAGGCAGAGTACGTACTCTCGGCCGGCGACATCCCGGTCGTGCAAAGCGATCGGGGCGGGCAGGTGACCTACCACGGCCCGGGTCAGATCGTGGGCTATCTGATGTTCGATCTGCACCGCTTGGGCGTCACGGTGCGCGCCTTGGTGAGCGGCATCGAAGAGGCCATCGTCGGGGTGTTGGCCGGCTACGGCGTGAGTGGATTCGCGCGGCCGGACGCGCCGGGCGTCTATGTCGGGTCGGACAAGATCGCCGCTCTCGGTCTGCGCGTGCGCCGCGGCTGCAGCTACCACGGGCTGGCGTTGAACGTCGACATGGATCTGGCGCCGTACGCCCGAATCGTGCCGTGCGGCTTGACCGGAATCGGCATCACCACGCTCGCGACCCTGACCGGCGGATGCACCGTCAGCGAGGTTGCGCCGAAGCTCGTCCGCGAACTGGCCAACGTCTATGGCTTCGACCTCGTCGAGGATGTCCCGGGCCCGTGGCACTCGCGGGCTTGAGCGCTGTATTCAAACGGAGGTGCCGAGCCACATGAAACCCAACATCCTGTTCGCCTTCGCTGACGATTGGGGCCGTTATGCGCGCGCCTATGCCGAGCACGAAGGGGCGAATTCGCTCAACGAACTGATCGAGACGCCGAACTTCGATCGCATCGCCCGGGAAGGCGCCCTGTTCACCAACGCGTTGGTGCCGGCGCCCTCGTGCACGCCGTGCCGCAGTTCGATCCTCGCGGGCCAGTATTTCTGGCAGACCGGGTTGGGTGCCATTCTGCAAGGCGCGGTGTGGGACGAGACCATTCCGACCTTCCCGCTGGAACTCGAGGCCAAGGGCGGCTACTTCGTCGGCTACCAGTACAAGGTGTGGAGTCCCGGGCGGACCTTGAACGCGCCGATTGGCGCCGTGCGGACGCGTTTCGAGCCGGCCGGACGCAACTTCAACCAGTTCTCCCACTGGGTGACGGCCAACGCGGAGGACTTAGGGTTAGACGGTGCCAAGGAAGCCCTTTACGACGAGACCCGGCAGAACTTCCGCGCCTTTCTGGACGCGCGTCCGGACGGTTCGCCGTTCTGCTACTGGTGGGGCCCGACCAATACCCATCGGACGTGGGAACGTGGTTCGGGCAAGGCCCTGTGGGGGATCGAGCCGGACGAGTTGAAAGGCCGGCTGCCCGCGTTCCTCCCTGATGTGCACGACATCCGCGAGGACGCCGCGGACTACCTCGGTGAATGCCAGGCCGTTGACAGGGGCCTTGGCATCATCGTTGAAGAGTTGCGGGCGCGGGGCGAACTCGACAACACCCTCCTGGTCGTCAGCGGCGACCACGGCATTCCAGGCATGCCGCGCGCCAAGTGCAACTTGTACGACATCGGTTGCGAAGTGGCGCTCGCCGTCCGCTGGCCGGGACGCGTCCAGCCCGGGCGCATAGTCACGGATTTCGTGAACCTGATGGATTTCGGGCCGACTTTCTGCGAGGCCGGGGGCATCGACGTCCCGGCGACCATGACAGGCAGGAGCCTTGCCGGTTCTCAAAGATCTGCGCAGCGGCCAGATCGATCCGGAGCGGGACCACGTGGTGACCGGGCGCGAACGCCATGTCGGTGGTGCCCGGGAGGGCTACCTGCCGTATCCGCAGCGGTCGTTGCGCACGCGGGATTTCATCTACATCGTCAACTTCGAGCCCGATCGCTGGCCGATGGGCGATCCGAAGGGTCTCGACGATGCGAGCACGCCGGCCCCCGACTTCGAGACGCTCGCCTACGACACGTTCGTGGCCTACGCCGATCTCGACGCCAGTCCCACCAAGGCCTGGATGATCCATCACCGGGAGGACCACGATGTGGAACCGCTTTACGAGTTGGCCTTCGGGAAGCGCCCCCGCGAGGAACTCTACGACCTCAACGAGGATCCGCACTACATGAACAATGTAGCGGACGATCCCGCCTACGCCAATGTCCGCAGCCGACTCGAAGGCCGGCTGCTCGACGTGCTCACGACGCAGAACGATCCGCGGCTGATGGAGCAGCCGTGCCGGTATGAGTTCGAACCTTATGCGGGCTTGCCCGCATAAGCCTATGCCGGGGTTGCCTGCATAGGCGACGCGACCGCTTCGCGGTCGCCCCGAGATTTCGCTGCGCGAAATCTCCCGGCAGCAGTCGTGCGGTGATCTCCGCACCTGGCGGCGGTGGCGGCGCAACCCGCTCCCGGGGCGAGACGGCGCTGACGCGGATGTCCCGGACGGTGATCGGGCCACCGCTACTAACCGGTCGCGGTCAGCGGGCGGCGCAGGTGGGGCAGTTCGGATCCCGTGACAGTTTGAGCTTGCGCAGTTCCATGCGCTTGGCGTCGAGGTAGAGCACGTAGCCGGTGAGCGTATCCCCGACGTCCGCGACCACCTTGATGGCCTCCATGGCCTGAATGCTGCCGACGATGCCGACGAGGGGCGCGGCAACGCCGTTCTCCGCGCAGTTCAGCACCACGTCGGCGGCGTCCGCGTAGAGGCACTGGTAGCAGGGCGAGTCGGCGCGGCGCGGGTCGAAAACCGCGACCTGGCCTTCCATGCGAATGGCCGCGCCCGACACCAGCGGTTTCCCCTTTGCGAAGCAGGCCTTGTTGATCGCATAGCGGATCGCGAAATTGTCCGTCCCGTCGATCACCACGTCGACGTCCGCGATGGTCTCCGCGAGCCCCCGGTCATCGAGCTTGGCAGCGACCGTATGCACCTTCGTGTCAGGGTTGATGGCGGCGATGCGGTCAGCGGCCGAGGCCACCTTGTCGCGGCCGAGCGAGTGCTGGTCGTGGATGATCTGGCGTTGCAGATTGGAGACCTCGACCGTGTCGAAGTCGACCAGCGTCAGGGAACCGATCCCGGCGGCGGCCAGGTACAGCGCCGCGGGCGATCCCAAGCCGCCGAGTCCGACGATCAGTGCGTGCCCATCAAGCAAGGCATCCTGGCCCGCCACATCGAACTCCGGGAGCATGATCTGGCGGCTGTAGCGCAGTAGCTGGTCGTCGTTCATGGCGCTGCCACGCGCTTCTGGCCCACGGTTGCCCGCGGACGCTGTTCGAGATCGGGAATACACTCCACGGCGTCGAATCCGGCCGCGACGAACAAGCCGCGCACGGCTTGGTGCTGCGTGCAGCCGTGCTCGATGCACAGCCAGCCGCCGTCGGCGAGATGACCAGGGGCTTCGCGGATCAGTCGTTCGATCACTCTGAGACCGCATGCGCCGCCGTCGAGGGCGAGACGTGGTTCGAAACGCAGATCCCCGCGATTGAGATGGGCGTCGCCGGCGGCGACGTAAGGCGGATTGCTCACGATCACGTCGAATTCGCCGCCGATGCCGTCGAAGAGATCCGCCGCGACCACGTCGACGCCGAGGCCCGCCTGCGTAGCCGCGAGTTGAAGTCGCAGAGCGTTGCGGCGACACAGTTCGACGCAGGCCAAGTCGATGTCGGTCGCGATGATCCGGGCTTCCGGACGCTCGGACGCGACTGCCAGCGCGATAGCGCCACAGCCTGTGCCCAGGTCGGCGACCCTGGCCTTGGGGCCAGTGCGCGGCAATGCAGCGGCAACCAGCGTCTCGGTTTCGGAACGCGGGATCAAGGCGTCCGGAGTGACGCTGAGCCGCAGGCCCCAGAATTCGCGCTCGCCGAGGATGTAGGCGACTGGTTCGCCGCCTACCCGGCGTTCGACCCACTCGGCGACTCGGGCGCCGACCCTGGGGTTGACCGAACGCTCCTGGAATGCATAGAGGTCGCTGCGGGGCACTACCAGCGCGTACGCCGTGAGGACGTCGGCTTCCAGGCGCGGCAGCCGACGCCGCGCGAAGCCGACGCAGTCGCCGATGGTTTGCGGGCCCGCGGCGTTCATGCCGGTTCGCCGAGCCGCTTCAGTTGGTCCGCCTGGTGCTCCTGCGTCAACGGCTCGATGATGTGGTCGAGGCGGCCGGCGATGACTTCGTCGAGCTTGTACAGGGTGAGCCCGATGCGGTGGTCGGTCACCCGCCCTTGCGGGAAGTTGTAGGTCCGTATCCGCTCCGAGCGGTCGCCGCTGCCCACCAGGGAACGGCGTGTCTCCGCCTGCTCGGCGGTCTGCCGGGCCTGCGCGGCGTCCAGCAGCTTGGCGTGCATCAACTGCATCGCACGCGCCCGGTTCTTCAACTGGGAACGCTCATCCTGGCATTCGACCACGATCCCCGTGGGGAGATGGGTCAGGCGCACCGCCGAGTCCGTCTTGTTGACGTGCTGGCCGCCGGCGCCCGAAGCGCGGAACGTATCGATCCGCAGATCCGCCTTGTCGATGTCCACGTCGTCGATGGCGTCCTGCTCGGGCAGCACCGCGACGGTGCAGGCGGATGTGTGGATGCGGCCTTGCGACTCGGTCTCGGGAACACGCTGGACGCGGTGCGCGCCGGACTCGAACTTCAGGCGGCTGTACACCCGGCGGCCTTCTATGCGGGCGATGATCTCCTTGAAGCCGCCGTGCTCGCCGGCGCGGTCGCTCAGGATGCCGACGCGCCAGCCCGCGTCCTCGGCGTAGCGCACGTACATCCGGTACAGGTCGCCGGCGAACAGTGCGGCCTCGTCGCCGCCCGTGCCGGCGCGGATCTCGAGGAAGATATTGCGTTCGTCGTTCGGGTCCCTCGGGATCAGCAAAGTCTTGACGGTGGTTTCGACGGCGGCCAGGGTCTTGCGCGTACTGGCCGCGTCTTCGCGCGCCAATTCGCGGATCGCCTCGTCCTCGTCGGCTTCGAGGATCAAAGCGTCGTCGAGGTCGGCGGTGGCCCTGCGGTAGTCCTGGTAGGCCGCGATGACGGGCTCGAGTTCGGCGTACTCGCGGGACAGCGCGGTGAACCGGTCCCGGTCGGTCACCACCTCCGGATCGGCGAGCAGGGCCGCCAACTCTTCATGCCGCTCGGTTAGGTCGGTAAGCTTGCCGAGAATGGACGTCGACAGGGCCATGGGTCGCGATTCTACAGGCCGTGCCGGCCCGAGCGTGGCCGTCGCCTTGTTGTTGGTCGGCGTCTTGGTCTCCGGCTGCACGGTTGCCAGACTGCCCGAGGATGCCTCAGGCGCGGAGTTCCGGCTGCGTGGCAAGATCGCCGTACGCGGTCCGGGCGATGCCTTCAGCGCGTCGTTCGACTGGATTCAGACGGGCGAGGCCTTCGACATCGAGCTTTGGGGACCTTTGGGACAGGGCCGTGTACACCTGCGCGGCGATGCCGGGCGGCTCACGGTCACAGACGCGCGCGGGGCGACGACCAGCGGCATCAGCGCGGAGCCGTTCATGGCGTCCGCACTGGGTTGGTCGGTGCCCATATCGGCGTTGCCGCATTGGGTGCGCGGCCGCTACGATCCCCGGAGCACGGTCGCAGAGCAGCGTCGAACGGCCGACGGCACCTTGGCTCGTTTCGAGCAGCTCGGCTGGACCGTCGAGGTGTCCCGCTGGGCCGAGAGCGCTCTCGGCCCGGTCCCTGGGAGAGTCGTCGCGGTGCAGCGTGAGCGCAGGATCGTTATTGTCTGCAAGGAGTGGTTGGTTGCTTGAGTGGCGCGCCATGCGAGTGGCCTCGGTCGGCGTGCTGGTCGCGAGCGTCGCAGCCTGTACCGCACAGGATCGCTACGACGCCGTGTATCGAGAGAACGTCAGGGAGTGCGACCTCAAGGTCAGCGCGGCGGAGCGGGAACGATGTCGCGAGCAGCTTCTCCCGGCGACGTACGAGGAGTACGAACGGCAACGGGCGAGTGCGCTCGAGCCCTCAGCCGGGGAGCGCACGGGCAGGCGGTCGCCGGAGCAAGGCGCGCGTTGACAGCCCGACACGCGCCAATCAGAATACGCCGCCCTTTTGGGTAGAGCGTGCTGGACGCGATGCGCGTCGCATCGAATTGGGGCGTCGCCAAGCGGTAAGGCACCGGGTTTTGATCCCGGCATGCGCAGGTTCGAATCCTGCCGCCCCAGCCAGCTTTTGAAATGCATGAGATGTCATCGTCGCGGGGGGTTGCTTGCCCCGTGGCGAGTGGAGCACATGACCATGGCAGAGCAAATCGTCGTCCGCGCGGAGTTCCGCGAACAGGTGGGCAAAGGCGCGAGTCGACGCCTTCGCCGTCTCGACGAGAAGGTCCCCGGCATCCTCTATGGCGGTGGTCGAGACCCTGTGGCGTTGTCCATCGCGTCCCGTGATCTCGCCAGGGCGATGCAGGAAGAGGCATTCTCCTCGCGGATACTGAACATCGAGGTCGGGGACGTGACCCAGGCGTGCGTGCTGCGGGACGTCCAGCGGCACCCGGCCACGGAGCGGGTTCAACACGTCGACTTCCTGCGCGTCCGGGAGGACTTGCCGGTGCACATGAATGTCCCCTTGCGCTTCGCCAACGAAGAGCAGTGTGCGGGCGTCAAACTCGACGGTGGCCGCTTGGCGCACAACCTGATCGAGATCGAGGTTAGCTGTCTGCCGCGGCATTTGCCGGAGTACATCGAAGTGGACGTCGCGGACATGCACGTGGGGCAGTCCTTGCACCTGTCCGATCTCGAGTTGCCCGAAGGCGTCAGCATCGTCGCCTTGGGCCTCGGCGCCGACCACGACATGCCGGTCATCAGCGTGACGGCGCGGCGCGGCGGCCCGAGCGAGGACGATGACCAAGGCGACGAAGAGCAAGAGCCCGAAGCGGAAGTCGAACCGGACAGCGAGTAGCGCTCCTCCGTCGGTCCGTCCGCCGTGGCCATTCGCCTGATCGCCGGCCTCGGCAACCCGGGGACACGGTATGCGCGGACTCGCCACAATGTCGGCGCGGCCTGGCTCCTGGAACTGGCCCAACGGTTCGGCATTCGTCTGGCTGACGATCGAAAGTTCAAGGGTCTGTTGGGCCGCGGCGACATCCTCGGTCGGGACGTCCGACTGCTGTTGCCGACGACCTACGTGAATCTCTCCGGCGAGGCGGTCGGAGCCGTCGCGCGTTTCTACCGAATGACCGCGCAGGAGGTCCTCGTGGCCTACGACGAAGTCGCGTTCCCCGTCGGCGTGAGCCGGCTCAAGAAGGACGGAGGCCACAATGGGCACAACGGCCTGAAGAGCGTCATCGCCGGCTTGGCCAATGACCGTGGATTCCCCCGGTTGCGGATCGGGGTGGGACATCCGGGAAGTGCCGAGAACATGGTGGCGTACCTCACGGGCGTTGCGATGCCGCAGGCGGAGCGTGACGCCGCGGCCGAGTCCGCGGATCTCGACGACCAAGTCCTCGATCTGGTCCTCGACGGCGACATCGACGGGGCGATGAACCTCTTCCACGCACCGCGGCCGAGTCTCTGATGGGTTTCCACTGCGGCATCGTCGGGCTTCCGAACGTTGGCAAGTCGACGTTGTTCAACGCGCTGACGCGTGCCGGCATCGAAGCCGAGAACTTTCCGTTCTGCACGATCGAGCCGAATACCGGCGTCGTGCCGATCCCGGATCCGCGCCTCGACAGGATCGCCGAAATCGTCAATCCGGCACGGGTCGTCCCGAGCGCGATGGAATTCGTAGACATCGCGGGCCTGGTGGCTGGCGCGTCCAAGGGGGAAGGCCTCGGCAACCGGTTCCTCGCCCACATCCGGGAAGCGGATGCCATCGCCCACGTCGTGCGCTGTTTCAACGACGCCAACGTTGTCCACGTTGTGGGCCGGGTGTCGCCGCGCGACGACATCGAGGTCATCGAGACGGAACTCGCGCTTGCGGACCTGGAAACCGCGGACCGCGTTCACGACCGGCATCGGCGCGTGGCCAACGCGGGGGACAAGGATGCACAAGCGCTGGTCGCGATCCTCGACCGCGTTCGGGAAGCGCTCGATGCGGGCACACCGGTGCGTGCGCAAGGATTGGCCGCCCACGAGTTGGCGGCGCTGCGGGACTGTCACTTCATCACGCAGAAGCCGGTGATGTACGTCGCGAATGTCGCCGAGGACGGCTTCGACGCCAACCCCATGCTCGACGAGGTCGTCACCCTGGCGGCGGCGCAAGGCGCGGTCGCGGTGCCGGTATGCGCCAAGATCGAGGCGGAGATCAGCGAACTCGATTCCGCCGATCGCGCCGAGTTCCTCGCCGACCTCGGCTTGGCCGAGGCGGGTCTCGACCGCGTGGTGCGGGCGGGCTATCGGCTGCTTGGCCTGCACCACTACTTCACGGCGGGTCCCAAGGAAGCCCGCGCATGGACGGTGCCGGTGGGCACGTTGGCGCCGCAAGCTGCGGGCGTCATCCACACGGACTTCGAGCGCGGCTTCATTCGCGCCGAAGTCATCGGCTACGACGACTACATCGCTTGCGGTGGCGAGGTCGGCGCGCGCGAAGCGGGCAAGCGTCGCCTCGAAGGCAAGGACTACGCCGTGCAGGACGGTGACGTGGTCCACTTTCGCTTCAACGTCTGACGGCCGGAACCCTCAGGCCATCCGGAACGCCAACACGTTGCTGCACCACGGCGGCGTCACGCCGGCATCCGGCAAGCCATCGGCAATCGGTTCCCCGCGAATCCAGGTGACGACGTCGCCGATGCGGAAGTAGGCGTGGTCGGCGAACGCCGTGACATAGATCTCGGCGCGGTGCCCCGTGGGGGACTGCTCTGGGAACGGCACCAGGCGTTCGAACAGTTCGACCTCGCTTTCGGCCGCCTTCGATGCGCCAAGCCAGTTGAACTCGCTGGCGATGAACCACCAGGGGCCGTCGTCGACCAGTTCGATGTGCCCGGCCCCGAGAACCGCCGCGCCGAAGGCGATGTTCTCTGCAATCAGCTTGGCCGTGACGCGGCGCGCCGGCAGCATGTCGACGATCCGTCGCCGCAGGAAGGGCAGAGCCTCTTCGTTGATATCCGCGCGCTGGCGGTGCGCCGCCTCGGTCAAGCCTCGTCCGGGTACTTGTCGCGGATGGCTGCCGCTGACTGTTCGATGAGTTCGCGCAGCACGGCCAAGTCGACGTCTGCGAGCCGTTTGACGTATAGGCAGGACTTGCCGACGGTGAACTTGCCGAGCTTCAGAAGGAGTGCGTCGTACGCGGCGAAGCCGGCCATGATGTAAAGGGTCAGCGCGCGTTTGCGCGGCGCGAAGCCGGCAACGAAGAAGTCCCCTTCGCGACCGCTGGCGTAGCGGTAGTGGTATCGCCCGAAGCCGACAATGGAACTGCCCCACATCACGGCCGGTGCACCGGTGACCTCCTCCATGATTGCGGCGACGGTCTCGGCGTCCCGGCGCTTGGCATCGTCGAGCTGTCCGAGGAACGCGGCGACACTCGCTTTGGTGGGCACGGTTTTCATGGGTTCGGTTTCTCGCGGGTTGGTGACGTCTACGCGACCGAGCGATTATCGGACGGTGGTAGCTGCGGTTGGACTTGAACCAACGACCCCAGCATTATGAATGCTGTGCTCTAACCAACTGAGCTACGCAGCCTCGCCCCGTGCCCCGTCCGACGCGGCCCGTCTTAGGACGGAGCCCGTCCTTAGGACGGGGCGGGATTGTCGAAGCGCGTCAAGGGGTTGTCAAGCACTCCAGAGCCGGCCCCCGGTGGGTCAGTCGGTGAAGAAATGGGGCCGCAGAAGATCTTCCGGAATGAAGCGGCATGCCTGACGGTAGATGGCGTGCAGGGTGCCCAACGCCAGTTGTCTGTTGACGGGGACGACAAGGATTTCCTTCCGCCCGTCCATGCCGATCCGCACGACCTTCGCATGGCTGCCCCGTATGGACACGACCTCGAAACCGAACTCATGCAGCACCCGCAGGGCATCTCGGGCGCCGAGCCGCCTTAGCCGCGGCATGGTCCTAGCGGTTTTTCTCGACCGCGGTTCATCTGTGCAGTTTGAGCAAAGTTCCTGGCCGTCGGGCCTTGGCGGGTTTCTGGATGGGCGTAGCCGCGCTAGCCAAGGGTTCTTTCGATGGCGCATGGCTAGCAGCCTGTCGCGACTTCCAGTGTCACCTGCAGACGCGGCTTAGGAACGACGCCTACCGTGCGCGGATCCTCGTCGGCCATGTAGAGGATGACAGCCTCGCGTAGCTGGGCGAGCGTCTCGTCCAAGGTTGCCCCTTGCGTGACGATGGCGATCTCTAAGCACTCCGCCACGTAGAGCCCTTCGCTTTCGACCACAACCGCGTGAATGGACTGGCGCGGTGTCACGGTCGCAAGCTCGTAGGTGGCTGGAGTGTCGGCGACCTGCAAGGGGTCGGCGTCGCGGTAGCCGGCGCGGATCTCGTAGAGGCCGCGCTCGAGGCGTTGGAAGTACGCCCAGCGATGCGCATGGTGGCTCGGAGCGTTGGCGCAGCACCGGCTCACAACATGGGTTCGCACGGACCGTTCATTGAGGTGCGGAAGGGCACCGACGATGTCGGACGGCGAAAATGTCCAAGATCCTCGCGCTTGGCAGAGCCGGCGAGCAGCGGCGAGTACCTCTTCGTGAATGGCCATGGCGCTTTTCAACAATTGGTAATGATGGGTACAGTATATTTACACTTGTAAAATGGGTCAAGCCTACTTCTGCGGTTGCTGACACCGACTGACCGCAGGCGGGCGCGGAGTCATTACAATGGCCGCCCCGCCACACAACGAGGAGTCCCCATGGAAAGCCGACCGATGGACGTCGTCGACTCCGACGGCCATGTCCTCGAGCCAGCCGACACATGGCAGCGGTACATCGATCCGGCGTTCCGGGACCGCGCGATCCGCATCGCCAGGGACGACACCGGGCTCGAGCGTCTGTGGTTCGACAACAAGCCGATGGAACTGCTGCGCGGCAACCTCGGGACGCTCGGGGGGATCGAACTCGAGCCGGGTCAGCTTGGCAGCCTGACGCGCGAATACACCTACGAGGATGGGTCGCCACCGGGTTCGTACGATCCGGCCGAGCGCATCAAGGTTCTCGACGCGGAAGGCATCGACCGCGTCCTGCTGTATCCCACGATCGGCATCTGTTGGGAAGGCAACGTGGACGATCCCGAATTGGCGACGGCCTATGCCCGGGCGTACAACCGCTGGATCGTCGATTTCTGCGCGCACTCCCCGCGCCGGCTCTACCCGGTGGCACATATCTCGTTGATCGACCCCGACGGTGCCGTTGACGAGGTGATCCGGGCGCGCAAGGCGGGTTGCGTCGGCGTCTACCTGTCGCCGGACGCGCCGGCCCGCAACGGTCGCCGCTTAACGGATCCCGTCTACGATCGGTTCTGGGCGACCGTCCAGGATCTCGACATGCCGATCGGCTTCCACGTCGTGGTTCGCGAACAGAACGCCTTCCACCACATGCCGGAGCCCAACGCGGGAGCGGCGCTGTTCTTCTTCGCATTCCTGGCCATCGACGTGATGGCCGCCTTCACGGCGATGATCAGCGCCGGGATGTTCGAGCGCTATCCCCGTCTGAAATGCTCCGTGCTCGAAGCCGGCGGCAACTGGATCTCGGCGTGGCTGGACCGCCTCGACCACAAGTCGGAGGTGATGCGCCGTGCCGCCCCGTTCCGCTTGAAGCCGAGCGAGTACTTCTACCGTCAATGCCTGATCTCCATGGACCCGGACGAAGGCATGACGACCGAGGTGGTGAACCACATCGGTGCGGACAGCGTCACCTGGGCATCGGACTATCCGCACATCGACGCCTCCTTCGGCGTTGTCAAGGAAATGCGGGAGAGCATCCGGGCTCTGCCGACCGAGGCGCAGCGCAAGGTCCTCGGGGAGAACGTGATACGGTTTTATGGTTTGGATTGACGGGCGGTCGATGTCCGGAACGCGCGGTGCGTGCCTGTTCGCGGCTTTCGCGGTGGTGCTGGTCGGCGGCTGCGCGGAGTCCAACCCGGCGGCGGAAAGAGCCGCTACGGCCGCCGCGGAGCCTTGGCTTGCGCTCATGGATGCCGAGGAGTACGAGCGCTGCTGGGACGCGGCGGCGCAACTGTTCCGAGATACGGAGAGTCGCGAGACCTGGGTCACGAAGGCCGCCGGCTACCGCGATCCGCTGGGTGCCTTCAAGTCTCGCGAGCAGAACGTGACTCGCGTCATCCGAAACCCTTGGGGTGCACCCTCCGGACTCTACGCGGCTGTGGTCTACGACTCGTATTGGCAGAACGGCACCATCTTCGAGACGGTCCACATGCAGCAGCAAGCGGATGGGAACTGGCTGGTCGCCGGATACAACGTCAGGCAACAACGATGACGCGCCATAGAGACATCGGGGGCTTTTCGAATTCCGTCGCGATTGCCGGTGTTGGCGAGACGGACTACTCCCGCGCCAGCGGACGCACCGAACTCATGCTCGCCCTGGAGGCGATCACCGCTGCGCTTGCCGATGCGGGCGTCGAGCCGGGCGAGGTCGACGGACTGATGAAGTGGTGGGTGGACACCAGCACCGAAGCCGAGGTCGCCGCCAATCTCGGCATCCCGGACCTCGCTTGGTGGGGCGAAATCAACCAAGCCGGAAACGTCGGCGGCGCCTTGGTCGCCCATGCCGCGGCGGCGATCCACGCCGGCCTCGCCAACGTCATCGTGATCTACCGGGGTGTCAACGGGCGCTCGGGTAGGCGCTACGGGCGCGGCGACGTGACCGGGCAACGTGGCCGGGGCGGCGGCGCGTTCAGCGAACCCTACGGCCTACTCACCCCGCAACACGGCCTGGCCATGGCCACGCGCCGCCGCATGTTCGAAACTGGCGTGACGAGCCGGCACTTTGGCATGCAGGCCGTGGCCCAGCGCGCCCATGCGAACCGCAACCCCCGGGCGACGTTCCACGATCGCCCGCTGACCTTGGAGGAGCACCAGGCATCGCGCCTCATCATCGATCCGTTCCACCTGTTCGACTGCTGCCTGGAGACCGACGGTGGCGGCGCATTGGTCCTCACGTCCGCGGACCGCGCTCGGCGGAGCGGTCGCCCGGTAGCGTTGATCCGCGCGGCGGCCCAGGCTGGCCCCGGGGTCGGGTCGCCGGCCGCACGCATCGCCAACCGGTTGTTCGCCATGGCGGGTATCGAACGGGACGACATCGACGTGATCCAGATCTACGACCACTTCGGCCCGTTCGTCTTGTTCGCGCTCGAGGATTACGGCTTCGTCGCCGATGCGGGCCGCTTGGTGGAGGAAGGAGGCACCGCCTTCGACGGCCGAATGCCGGTGAACACGTCGGGCGGGCATCTCTCCGAGGCCTACATGCAGGGTATGAACCACCTGATCGAAGCGACCCGCCAGGTTCGCGGCGAGTCGACGGCGCAGGTGGCTGACGTCGGTTTCTCGTTCTGCGACACGGGCATCGGCACGGGGGCGGTCATCTTGGAGCGTGGCGAACAGTGAGCGGCGGCCCGTGGCGATTCGAGCGTCCGCCGGACCTGCCGGTGCCGGAGCCTGCGGAGGAAGCCGAGCCGTTCTTCGTGGCCTTGCGTGCCGGGCAGCTTGCGATCCAGCGCTGCACGTCATGCGGCGCCCTGGCCCATCCCCCGCGCGCGATGTGTCGACAATGCCAGGGCGTCGATTTCGAATGGCAGACGATGAGCGGCAAGGCCGAGGTGTACTCGTACGTGGTGACGCATCAGGCCGTCCACCCGGCGCTCACCGGCTATACGCCCATGGCCACGGTGGAGGTGGTCCTGGCCGAAGGGCCGCACCTGACGACCAACCTGGTCGATGTGCCCCCGGACGAGATCGAGATCGGCATGGCGGTCGAGGTGGTCTTCGAGGATGTGGGCGACGGCGTGGTGCTGCCGCTGTTCCGCCGATCGTCTGGCTGACGCGTCAGCCCGGCACGCTGTTCGCGGTCATCCGGCGCCCGTCGCGCACCCAGGCGATCGCCGTTTCGCGACGGGAATCCACGAATGCCAACACCGTCCACAGTTGCTCGATGGTCTGGATCCGGATGCCGGCCATGGTCAGCAGCACGTCCCCGCACTGCATGCCGCAACGGCGCGCCAGGCCGCCGTCGGTGAGATTGGCGATTTCGAGCCCGATGGGCGTTTGCCGCAGCGCGGCGCCGATCTCTCCCCACACCGTGCCGGGCACCGTGACCTCGTGGACAAGATACAAGTGGAAGTCCGCGACGATGTGTCGCCAATGGGCTTCGACGACGTCGCCGGCGGCGAGCAGCCAGGGCGCGAAGCCGGACTGACGGACGCTGACGCGGGTCGGCCAGCCGCCCGCGGTCGCCGGCGAGACTTGGATCACGATCTCGGTGCCGGCGCAAGGCTCGTCGTCCTTGCGCACGCGCAGGAGTTGCTGAGGTGCTGAGTCGATGACCGTCGCGGCGCAGCCCGGCTGGCCGTCGAGGGACGGGAACCCCGGGATCCGACAACCCGGGTGTGCGTCGTCCGTGGGCAATCGGCAGGCCTCCCAGACGGCGTGCACGGGACGTTCCACGTCGAAAACGCTTTCGAAGGCCTTGCTCATGGGCCGTTGCGAAGCGCGTCGCGCAGGACCCTGGCTGCGGCTTCGAGAGATGGCAGGATGACGTGGCCGAGTGCGCGGACCCGAGCGTCGGGTTCGACGAGGTCGGGAACCTGGATCACCGAGTATTCCGCGGCGATTGCAGCACGTACGCCGTTCGGCGAATCCTCCAACGCCCAGGCGCGCACGGGTTCGACGCCCAGTTCGGCCGCGGCGGTCCGGTAGATCTCGGGGTCGGGCTTGCCCCGGGTGATGCGGTCGCCCGTGACCTTGACGTCGAAATAGCCGTCGAGCCCGACGGCCGCCAGTCGCTCCGTGGCGGCGGGGTCGTGCGTCGATGTCGCCAGGGCGCAGGCCAGTCCGGCACCGCGTACCACCTCGAGAATCTCGCGGGCACCAGATTTCACCGGCGGCGGACGATGCTTGAAGTTCGCCGCATAGTAGTCGCCCCAGGCCGCGACCACGTCGTCGAAGGGGAATTCGGGTCCGTGACCGTCGATCATCAGTTGCCGGCTGTCGCGGGAGCGTGTGCCGATGCAGCGATAGTAGGTGGGGAGATGCGGCGTGATGTCGTTCGCCCGGCAGGCATGGAGGAACCCCTCTAGGGCTTGGCGCTCGGTGTCGAGGAGGAGGCCGTCCATGTCGAAGACGATCGCCCTGGGGCGCTCGCGCGGCTCTTTCACGCGGCCGCGTCGACTAGATTGTTGAGCACGAACTGCAGGATCCCGCCATTCTTGAAGTACGCGACCTCGTTGTCGGTATCGATGCGTGAGCGGACGGTCGTGGCGCTCACCGAGCCGTCGGCGCGGCGGATGCTCAGCTTGAGTTCCTGTCGGGGGTGCGCCTCCGTCGCGCCGTCAGGTAGGGTGATATCGATCGTCTCGTCGCCGTCGAGCTTGAGCGTGTGCCGTGTCTCGCCGGGGGCGAACTCCAGGGGCAGCACGCCCATGCCGATCAGGTTCGAGCGGTGGATGCGCTCGAAACTCTCCGCGATGACCGCCTTCACGCCGAGCAGCCGCGTGCCCTTGGCCGCCCAGTCGCGGCTTGAGCCGGTGCCGTATTCCTTCCCGGCGAAGACCACCAGCGGCGTGTCGGTGCCTTGGTAGCGCATGGCGGCATCGTAGATGGCCAACTCGTCGCCGGTCGGGATGTGCCGCGTGTAGCCGCCTTCCCGTTCGGGCGTCATCTCGTTCTTGATGCGGATATTGGCGAACGTGCCACGCATCATCACCTCGTGGTTGCCGCGTCGGGCGCCATAGGAATTGAAGTCGATGGTGTCGACGCCGTACTGCTGGAGGTACTCGCCAGCGGGGCTGGCGGGCTGGATGGCGCCGGCGGGCGAAATGTGGTCCGTCGTTACGGAGTCGCCGAGCAGCGCGAGAATGCGAGCGTCGCCGACCTCGACGGATTGGTCCGGGTGGTCGCCGACGGCGAAGAACGGCGGCTGCTTGATGTAGGTGGAGTTCTCCCAGGCGTAGGACGCGCCGCCGTCCACCTCGATCGCCTGCCAGGCTTTCGGCCCGCTGAGGACGTCGCCGTACTGCGCCTCGAACATCTCGGACGAGACCTGGCCTACCGCGGCCTGAACTTCGGCGTTGCTTGGCCAGATGTCCCGGAGGTAGACATCGTGACCGCCGTGGTCGCGCCCGAGCGGGTCGCGCTCGAGGTTGATCCGGGTCGTACCCGCCAGGGCATAAGCGACGACGAGCGGCGGCGACGCGAGCCAGTTCGTGCGCACCTCCTGGTGCACGCGGCCTTCGAAGTTGCGATTCCCGGACAACACGGACGAGACCACGAGGTCGCCGTCGCGGATGGCCTGCGAGACTGCCTCGGGCAGTGGCCCGGAGTTGCCGATGCAGGTGGTGCAGCCGTAGCCGACAAGGTTGAAGCCGATGCGGTCCAGGTCGTCCTGCAAGCCCGTGGCGGCGAGGTATTCCGTGACCACCTTGGACCCCGGCGCAAGGGATGTCTTCACCCACGGCTTGACCCGCAAGCCGCGCTCGATGGCCTTCTTCGCCACCAGGCCCGCACCGAGCATGACCGCTGGATTCGACGTGTTGGTGCACGATGTGATGGCCGCGATCACGACGTCGCCATGACCGAGGTCGTAGTCCGTGCCGGCGACGGGGATGCGGGCTTCGTCGACACGGTGCCCGGAAAGCTCCAACGCGTCGTCGAAGGCGCGCCCGAGTTCGGCCATGTCGACGCGATCCTGGGGGCGTTTCGGCCCGGCCAGAGAGGGTCTGATCGAGCCGAGATCGAGGCTCAATTCGGAGGCGTAGGCGGCGCGGACTCCCGCATCGCGCCACAGGCCTTGGGCCTTGGCGTAGGCCTCGACGAGCGCCACCGTTTGCGCCGGTCGCCCCGACAAGGCCAGGTAGCGCACCGTCTCCGCGTCCACGGGGAAGAAGCCGCATGTCGCGCCGTATTCCGGGGCCATGTTGGCGATGGTGGCGCGATCGGCCAAGGGCAGATGGTCGAGCCCGTCGCCGTGGAATTCGACGAACTTTCCGACCACGCCGTGCGCGCGCAGCATCTCGACGACGCGGAGAACTAGGTCGGTGGCGGTGATCCCGTCCTTAAGCGCCCCGGTCAGTTCGAAGCCGACGACCTCGGGGATGAGCATGGAGATCGGTTGGCCGAGCATCGCCGCTTCGGCTTCGATGCCGCCGACGCCCCAGCCCAGCACGCCTAGGCCGTTGACCATGGTGGTGTGGCTGTCGGTGCCGACCAGGGTGTCCGGATAGGCGACGGTGCGCCCGTTCTCGGTTTTCGTCCACACCGTTCGGGCGAGGTATTCGAGGTTGACTTGGTGACAGATGCCCGTTCCTGGTGGAACGACCCGGAAGTTGTCGAACGCGCTGGCTCCCCAGCGCAGGAACCTGTAGCGCTCGCGATTGCGTTCCATCTCCATGGCCACGTTCTCGTCGAAGGCATTTGCGTTGCCGAACCGGTCGACCATGACTGAGTGGTCGATGACAAGATCCACGGGTGAAAGCGGGTTGATGAGCGCTGGATCCTTGCCGGCTCTGACCACGGCGTTGCGCATGGCCGCCAGGTCGGCGACGCCCGGGACACCGGTGAAGTCCTGCATCAGGACCCGCGCCGGGCGATAGGCGATTTCCGTCGCCTCGGGCGGATCGTCGGCGGCGTGGCCTAAGGCCTCGATGTCGCCACGACCGACGGTGCCCGCGTCTTCGTGGCGGAGCAGGTTCTCGAGGAGGATCTTCAGCGACATCGGCAACCTGGCGATGTCCCCGGCCCCGGCTTCGGCGGCGGCGGGCAGGCTGTAGTAGTCGTAGTCGAGGCTAGAGACGGTGAGAATGCGCTTGCATCCGAAGCTGTCGCGGCTCATCGGGGCTCCGTCCGGGCGGGGCGCGTATCTTACACGCTCGGTATTGTGCTCATCCCGCCCATTCGCCCTAGAAGCCGGCTGCGCCACCCGGGTTGCGCGGATCGGCGACGCCGATCAGCGTATCGCCGATGTGCACGGCGGAGTTGGCATCGCCGATCCGGAAGGCGATCTCGGCCAGGTTGACGTGGCCGAGCCCAACTAGCGTCGATTGTGCCTCCGACGACAGCGCACCTTGCTCGAAGACCACGCGATCCGGAAGCCATTGATGGTGGAAACGGGGTGCCGCAACGGCTTCGCCGAGATCCATGCCGTGGTCGATGACGTTGACGACCACCTGCAGCACGGTGGTGATGATCGTGCTGCCGCCGGGTGACCCGGTAACGAAGAACACTTCGCCGTCCTTCAGCACGATCGTCGGCGTCATCGAGCTCAGCATCCGCTTGCGCGGACCGATGGCATTGGCCTCGCGGCCGATCAAGCCGTAGGTATTGGCGGTGTTCTCCTTGGCCGAGAAGTCGTCCATTTCGTTGTTGAGCAGGAACCCGGCGCCGTCGACGACGATCTTGCTGCCGTAACCGTGGTTGAGCGTGGTCGTATAGGCCACGGCGTTGCCGGCGCGGTCGATGACGGAAACATGGGTCGTCTCGGGACTCTCCTCCGGCCAAAGGGTGCCGGCGCCGATCAACTCCGAGCGCGTCGCAAGATCCGGGTCGAAATCGCTGAAGCGCTCGCGGGCGTAGTCCTTGGCGGTCAACATGGCGAGCGGCACGTCGTAGAAGTCGGGGTCGCCGAGGTGTTCGGCGCGGTCGGCGTAGGCGCGTCGTTCGGCCTCGACCATGAGATGAACCGTGGCGGGCTCGCCGAAGCCCATGGCGCCGATGTCGAAGGGCTCGAGCATGTTGAGCATTTGCGCCAGCAGCGCCCCACCGGACGACGGTGGCGGCATCGACAGGATCTCGTAGCCCCGGTACGTGGCGCGGATCGGTGCCCGCCAAACCGACCGGTACGTCATCAGGTCCTGGTGCGTGATGAGGCCGTTGCCCCGGTGCATTTCGGCGACGATGAGGTCGGCATTCCGACCGCCGTAGAAGCTCGCGCGGCCGTTCTTGGCGATCCGTTCGAGTGTGGCGGCGAGGTCTGCCTGTCGAAACGTATCGCCGACTTGGTATGGCTTGTCGCCGGGCTTGGTGAACTGGCGCAGGCTGGCTGGATACCGGGCGAACCGCTCGCGCAGGCGCTCGAATTGCGCGGCCAGGTCGGCGGGCAATGGAAACCCGTCCTTGGCGAGCTTCACGGCCGGGGCCAGGACCGCCTCCCGGGGCAGCGTCCCGTACGCGGCGAGCGCATCGAGGAGCCCGGCGACGGTGCCGGGGACGCCAACGGCGAGATGTGACGCCGTCGACAGCCCGGCCACCAGTTCGCCGTCTTCATCGAGGTACATGTCCCGGCTGGCCTGCGCCGGTGCCGTCTCGCGGTGGTCGTTGGCGATGACGTCGCCGTTGGCGAGGCGGACCACCATGAAGCCGCCACCGCCGAGATTGCCGGCTGAGGGGTAGGTCACGGCTAGCGCGAAGCCGACCGCGACGGCGGCGTCGATGGCGTTTCCGCCCGCCTTCATCACTTCGATGCCGACTTGCGACGCCAAGGGCGAGCGCGACGCGACAACGCCGTTTGCGCCTTCCGCCACGCCCCCAACGGCTGGTGCGGTGAATGTCGCGACGGCGAGGGCTAGGATCGCTTTCGATGTGCTATACATGCTCGTTTGCTGCCAGGCTGGAACGGCAACCATAGCCATTGTGATCCCAACGGTTCAAATCGGTACATGAGCCGCCCGCCGACGGACACCGTGTTGCGGCGTATCGCGCTAGGCCGCCAGGGCTTGACCGGCCGACGCCGTTTGGGTGCCGGACTCGCAGGGGTCGAGAAGGTTTTGAACCGGCTTGGCTACGTGCAGATCGACACCATTTCCGTGGTCGCCCGCGCGCACCACCACACCCTGTTCACGCGGGTGTCGAAGTACCAGGAGCCGATGCTGAACCGCCTGGTCGCCAAGCGGCGAGCCTTCGAGTATTGGTGTCACGCGGCGTCCTACCTGCCGATCCGCGAATACCGCTTCGCATTGCCGATGATGCGCGCCATCGCGCGCGGCGAGGTGAATTTCGGACGCCGTCGCGACGAGAAGGTGCAGGCGTGGGTGCGCGACCGCATTCGCGCCGAGGGCCCCCTGTTCGCGCGCGACTTCGAGAACCCGAAGGCCCAGCGCACGGGGTGGTGGGACTGGAAGCCGGCCAAACTCGCCCTGGAACAGTTGTTCATGCAGGGCGAGTTGACGAGCGTTGAACGCCAAGGATTCCAGAAGCGCTACGAACTGACGGAGCGATTCATGCCTGCCGATGTCGAGACCACCGAACCGACCATGGCCGAGCATGCCGACTACGTGATCGACGTGGGTCTCGCCGCCCATGGTTTCGGCACGGAGAAGACGCTGGCGTACTTCCGCAGGGACGCCCGCGTGCGGGCAGCGGTGCGTCGGCGGATCGCTGAACGCGTGAAGTCCGGCGACCTCGTCCAGCGTCGCACGCGTACCGGTGAGCGCATCTACGCGCGTCCTGACGCGCTCGACCGAGCGCCGCAGCGCACGGCCGACGTCGTGCGCATTCTCTCGCCGTTCGACAGTACGGTGATCCAGCGCGAGCGTTGCCGCTCGGTCTTCGGGTTCGACTACACGATCGAGTGCTACGTCCCGGAGGCCAAGCGGCAATTCGGCTACTTCTCCTTGCCGTTGTTCTACCGCGACGCGTTCGTTGGGCGGATGGACTGCAAGGCGCATCGGGCAGAGGGTCGTTTCGAGATCAAGGCACTGTTCGTCGAGGCCACGCTGCAGGACGGGTTCCTGCCGGCCTTCGCGGAGGCGGTCCGCGACTACGCGGCGTTCACCGGCTGCGGCGAGATCGAGGTCGGGAGAGTCGTCCCGGCGGATTTGAGGAGGGCTTTCCGCCGCTTGTTTGGCCAATAGGTGCGCAGGCCGGCTGCGCTGTTCAGGTTCGGTTCACTTAAGGCGCGTAAGCTGTCAAGGTGTCCGAACAGCGTTAGACGAGCGAGCGCCATGAAACGGTTCACTGCCTTCACCTGCCTTGCCGCTCTCATGCCGGTGGCCGCGTGCGCCACGACCGTGACCGAGACGAACTACAGGAGCGTCGATGCGGACGACTATCGGATCAGCGTGGAAATCCCCCTCGACGGCACGGAGTTCGAGGACGAGCAGATCCTGCGCGTCAACGAACTGCTCGACGAACGCACGGAGTTCGATTCAAGCGACTTCCAGTTGGACGAAGTGGTCCTGGTCGCCCGCAGCGACGGCGCGGCGGACCCCGATGTCGCTGGCCAAGCCGAACTCCTAGTGTTGGAGTGGCGGTCCGGTGTGTTCGACATCCCGCCGGGCAGCGAGGGCGACTGGTACGAGGTTCGCATCCCCGCGCCGGACGAGGATCCGGGCGGCGCATGGCTCCTCGACGTGACGGGCGACGTGACCGTGGACTTCCTGGTCGTGGTCATGGAGCCACGGCCGCGCGTCGTCGCGGAAAAGACGGTCTACCGCACGCGTACGGTCTACCGCACCATCGATGGTCGTCGCCACGCGTACCCGTCCTACTGGATCTACGATCCGACCCGCTACTACGTCTATCACTACTACGACGACCTCTGGCCGTACCGGTACTTCACCGGCGTCTGGGACTTCCGCTACTACCACGTCGGGTTCCGGCCGCACTATCACCGTTTCGGCATCTACCACGGCCCGCACTACGACACCGTCGTCTGGCGCGACCGCTACCGCTCGGATCGTCGGCGCTACCGGCACGGCCGGGATGCTGTCGCGTGGAAACTGCATGGTGCCAGCGACGCCCGGCCCCGCTATGACGCTCTCAAGCGCAGCAACGTTCGCCTGCGGACGTTCCACAACCGGAATTCGGCGCCGGCGACTGCCGCCGAGACACCGGTTGTGGGGCGCGACAGTGCCCGGGAACGTTACGAGCAAGCAAAGCGCACCCATCCGCGCTTGCGCCAGTTCCACCGCAACCGCGGGTCTGCGACGAACGCGCCTCAGGAGGACGCTCGTCCTGCGTCGGGATTGAACCGGGCTGGGAGTGATCGTGTGCGCAGTAGCAGTGCATCGCAGCGTGGCCCGGCGACTGCCACGCGTCAGGCCGCCCCGCGCGCGGCGACCGCACCGCCCAGCCGCGGCCTCGGCAACGACTACGGGGCCAGCCGCCACAACTCGGCACGGCAGAGTGCGGCCGGGCCGAGCCGCATTCCGACTTTGCGCGGTAGCGCATCCCCGAGCCGGCCGGCGGCAGGACGCAGTGCCCATACGCGAGCGGCACCGCAGCGGGCACAAGCGCCCCGGCGCGCGGTGTCGCCGCGCGCCAATCAGGGCGCGACTCGCCGCGCTGCTGCGCCGGTGCCTAGAGCGGCGGCGCCGCAACCCCGTGCGGCGCCCTCCTCAAGCGGAAACGTCCGCTCGCGGACATTCCAGCGACGCGCGGCTGCGCCTGCGCCGACGGTTTCCAGGCCGGCACGTACGAGCGCGCCACGCTCGTTCGAGCGTGCAGCCCCCAGTCGGCCGGCGCCCGTGCGCTCGGCACCGCCGGTGCGGCACAGCGCCCCGGCGACCCAGTCGAGTTCATCGAATCCCCGCAGCCGGTCGATGTCCAGACGCTAGGCGCAAACGACCTTCTGAGGCATCGTGCGGACTGTATCCGCTCGAGGCCTAGGCGTGGTTCTCAGAGCCCGCGCGCGGCGAGGCCTTGGCTGATCAGGAACTGCAAGCGCTCGTCGGCCTCTTGGTGGACATCCGCAACGAGCGCCATCACGGCTTGCCCGATGAGGTCCATCTTGCCGATTTGCTCGATGCGCGGGTAGACGCGATCGAGTTCGTCGGCCGTCAGCAGGCTGTGGAAGAGCCCGCAGACGTCGCAAAGGCAGATGATCACCACGTCTCGTGGCCCGGGGATGTCGTCGCCGAACAGCAAGGCTGTGATGCGCTGCTTGACCTCCCGATTGGCGGTGTCGTCGACCACGGGAGATTGCCGTGGCCGGAACACGCGTAGGATCTGCCCCGCGCGGCGCCTCAGCACGCCTTGTTCGACGAGCCGCGCGATGGCCGCATCGCGGATCTCGTCGGCACGCCCGCGGACCCGATCCACCCAGTAGCGTGCATCGTGCGTGCGCTCTTGAGCGGCGATGTCGGCCAAGACGGGATCGAGCAGGGCATCCCCGGTCGGCTCGGCGTCGAGCAGCACCAGCTTGCGCACGTCGGTGTCGATCCGGGACTCGAGCGCGAGGTCCATCAGTACGCCGCCCGCCAGCGCCAGATCCACGGTGGGGTGGTTCGTTGCCGAGAACCGCCCGTCTTCGTCGAGGAGTAGCAGGATGATTTCTTCGGCGAATCGAAGCATGGGCGAGGTCGTCGGTTGGGCGGGGCGCAGATTATAGGTGCGCGGGGGCGCCGAGAGCCTTGGAGTTGGGCGGAGTTTGCGGGCGGGAGACGACCACCCGCCTCGGGCGACTCGCTAGAAGTAGCGTACGAAGCGTACGAAGCCTTGCTCGCCGCCGCCGACGGTGACGTCGTCGCCGACAGCCAGGGTACCGAATTCGTCGCCGGCGCTGCCGATGGGTATGGCGAGGCCCACCTGCAGCCGCGATGCGTTGCTGGCGTCGTAGTTGAGGGCCGTTTGCGCGACGTAGGAGGAGTCGTGAAGGTTGGCTAGCACGGCGAGGGTCTGGTTGAGCAGGAAGTGCCACTGGAAGCTGGTACCGGCCGCGACGTAGTTCCGCATCAGGTTGAACAGCTCGCGTCGTACAGCGATGCGCTCCAGCAAGGGACTGGGCAAGTCGGCCAGGTCGGCCGGAAGTTCGTTGACGCCGAAGCCGTTGTGGAAGTACTCGGCGAACACGTGCACCGGGCTGCCCGCGAGGCCGAAGGTGTAGTCCGCGTTGACAAGGGCGGAAAGACGGAACTCGTCGTCCGCCCGCGTCCAGACAAGATCCGATCGCAGCAGCGCGCCGCCCAAGGGGATCCGCAACCCCGCACCGACGACCTGTTCCCCGTAGTGTCGGGCTGCCATCAGCTCGAGTTCGCTGTCATTGAAGACCATGGCGTACTTGGCCGCGATGCTGGAGGCACCCTCGGCCACGTCGCCGCGCGAGGCATCCTGGGCGGCTTCGCGCCGAGCCACGGCCAGTACCTGGAGGTCCGAGCCATCGCTGAACAAGCGCTCGATCAGCACCATGTCGTCGCCTGCCTTGTAGTCCTGGTCCACGGTCGTGGGCGAGAACGGATTGAAAAGGTCCATCGGCTGGAAAACCATGCCGCCGCCCCAGCTCAACGCTTGCCGGCCGACGCTGACCCGAAAGCGCTTGCCTTGGTATTCGGCGGCGAAGCGGTCCAGGCGGTGCAGCCGTTGCATGCCGTCTTCATCCGCGGCCATCTCGCCCCAGGTCAGGTCCATGAGCCGCCGGGCGTCGCCGGTCGGGGTCTGGTCGAACGTCAACCCCGGGGACCGGCCTGCGGCCTCGGACCGCAGCCAGACCGTGGAGTGGTCGACGTGCAGCTTGATCGCGCCGACTCGAGGACGCCACATCAGGCGCAGGTCGGCGTTGTGCGCCAACGGGTTCGACTCGCCGGTCTGCTCGCGCAACGCGTCGCCCACTGGCAGGGCGCGGCCCGACGTATACCACTTCATGCGTGCGCGAAACGTCCCCGGGCCGCCGCGGGCTTCCGGCTGCGCGCGAGCATCGCGTCGCAGCCGGTTCAGCCGGTAGTTCTCGGGAACGACGACTTCCTGGACCGGCTCGATCGGAGTGGCGGTCGCCGGCGCCGGCTCGACCGGGGGGATGTCGGGCAGACCCTCGAGGAGCACTTCGATCGGCGGCAGGTCGTCGTCCAACGACCAGTCGTCCAAGGACAGCTCATCCACTCCGATGCTGTCCAACGGAGCATCGAGCAGATCGTCGACGCCCGCTTCCGGCACCGGTCGGGCCGCTGCCGGCATGCCGAACGTCACGATCCAGCCGTCGACATAACCGGCTTCCCGAGCCCGTGTTGCCCCCGACTGCGCCTCGTCCCGGGAGTCGAACGGACCCGCGACGACGCGGTAGATGTCGCCGTCCGGGGTATCGGCGGCGCGGGACGAGAACGTCATGGCAGCCTTCTCGGTGGCCTCGGCGGCCAGTTCCTCCGCGGTCTCGGCTGCGCGATAGGCGCCGATCGACACAAAGTACTGTGCGTACGCCCATTGGCAGGCCAGGAGCGCGACCGCCGCCACGATGGGCACGGCGTCTTTTCGGGTGCGTTTGTTTCGTCTCAACATAGGCAGACTCCTTTTGCATTGGAAATCGGACATGTTCAGGAACCTACGGGGCGACGACGTGACCGTCGCGCAGGTTGACTTGGCGCGTCGTGTAGCTCATCACCATGGGATCGTGGGTGGCTGTCAGGATCGTGACGCCGCGTTCGCGATTCAGCCGCCGCAACACATCGAGAAGCTCCTCCGTGGTCGCCGTGTCGAGGTTTGCGCTCGGCTCGTCGGCGAGCAGCAGCACGGGGTTCGTGACGATGGCCCGGGCGATCGCCACGCGCTGCTGCTGGCCGCCGGACATCTCTCCCGGGCGGCGGTCGGCGAGGTCGGCTAGACCGAGCGCGTCAAGTGCGTCTATGGCGCGTTGCCGGCGTTCGCCGCCGGCGACGCCCTGCAACTGCATGATGAACTCGACGTTCTCCAGCGCCGACAGCACGGGGATCAGATTGTAGGCCTGGAACACGAAGCCGATCTTGTGCAGCCGCAAGTCGGACAACTGCGCCTCGGACAATGCCGTCACTTCGACGTTGTCGACCGTCACCGTCCCCTCGGTGGGTTGATCGAGACCGCCGATGACGTGCAGCAGCGTCGACTTTCCGGACCCGGATGGCCCGGCGACGCTGACCCATTCGCCGGCCTCAAGCTCGAAGTCCACGCCGCGCAAGGCGTGCACGGGGACACCGTCGCCTTCGTAGACCCGGCTGACGTCGCGACAGGTGACCACTGGATTGGGCATGTAGGACTCCTGGTTGCCGATGAGTTGTTGAGTGGGCCTTTAGCGTCGCAGTGCGTCGAGCGGCCTGAGCTTCACCGCGCGGCGCGCCGGGTAGAAGCTCGCGAGCAACCCGAGGACCAAGCTCAATACCACCACCAGGATCACATCGCCCGCTTGCATGACGGGGGTGAATTGCGGACGCACGCCGAAACTCTGCAGGCTCTCGTCGAAGGCGGTCAGGTCGATTCCGTCGGCGACCAGCGCGAAGACGCCTGCGGCGATGAGCACGCCGCCGGCAACGCCGACGGCCATGACGAGGCTGGATTCGACCACCACCTGGGCAACCACGGAGCGGGGGCGCATGCCCAAGGCGCGCAGCATGCCAAGCTCGCGCACCCGCTCCATCACGGCGGTCACCAGCGTGTTGACCAGACCGAAGACCAGGGCGCTCATGATCACCAGGAAATAGATGAACACCGCCGTGTCCATGAACTCGGCGATCATCGCCGCCTGCGGCTCGAGGTCTCTCCAACTCAGCACATCGAGGCCCGTGAAGGCGTCGACCATCGTGGCGAGTATGCCGGGCTCAAAGCGGTCGTCGACGAGGCGGACCGACACCTCGGTGACGACCAGGGTGTCGAGCATGTTCTTGAGCGTTTCGGCGCCGGTAAACACGAACGCTTTTTCGAGGCCGGCCACTTCGGCGCGGTATACGCCGGCGATCCGGTACCCGGCTTCGCGATTGCGGCCGTCGGCACCTTGGGTGATCAGCACGAGACGTCGACCGACCTTGGTCTGGAGTTGCTCGGCGAGGGCCGCGCCGACGAGCACGCGGCGATCCTCGGGGCTTCCAAGGGCCTCGCCGTCGATGACGATGTCGTCGAGGAACGAGATGCTCTCTCGCGCCGGATCGACGCCGATGAGTTGCACGCCACGGGTCTCGCGCTCGCTCATGATCACGGCGGGTACCCGGATCCGCGACGTCCAGCCGACGACGGCATCGGGGTCGATTTCCAGATCCCAGTCGCGCGCGACCTCGAATCCGTGCGCGATGCTTGGATCGTCGAGGTAACCGGGCTGCAGCACCTTGACGTGGCCGGTGAGGTTGTCGATCACCGTTTCCTGCATGTTGACCTGCATGCCGCGCAGCATGCTGTTGAGCAGCAGGACGCCGGATACCGCGATGGCGATCGCGACGAGAAGGATGGTGTTGCGACGACGGTGACGCCAGAGGTTGCGCCACGACAGTTGCAGGAGCAGTTTCACCGGCATGGATTCTTAGGCTCCCTAGGTCATTCGGCCGAGCGTAGCGCGTCGACGACGTTCAGCCGGCGCAGCCGCAAGGTGGGAATGAGCGCCGCGACCTGGATGGCAATCAGCATGGCGACGCTGAACTCCAACGCGGCGCGGTAGCCGAAGGTCGGGTACAGCCGGTCCGGCATCATGAAGGAATCGCCCACCATCTCGGTATAGGCTTCACCGAACGAGAACCCCGTCACGCTCAAGATGCCCGTCAGCGTGCCGGTGATCGCCAGCGTGACGAGGATTCCGATCGCTGCCATCCACAGCGCCTCGAGGCTCATCATCCGGATGATGGCGCCGGGGCGCATGCCCACGGCCTTGAGCATGCCGAACTCCGGCGTGCGATCGAACGTGGTCATGATGAAGGCGTTGACGACGCCGAAGATGACCAAGACCATCAGCAGCGCATAGATCATGTAGGAGCTCTGGTACTTCAGTCGGGCCATCTGCTCGATGTCGGGCAGGAGTTTCTGCCACGGCACGCCTACGGATTCCGGGTCCGTCAGCCTGGCCGCATGCGCCTCGGCGGTCGAAGGACCGGCGAGCGTCAGGGCGATGCTATGGACTTGGTCCGGCAGACCGAAAGCCTCCTGGAACTCGTCGAGATGGACGTGCATCTGCGACCGATCGACGGCCGCCTGCCCGGTATCGAAGGTTCCGGCGATGGTCACCACCATGGCCGCGACGCTGCCGTCCTCGGAGTTGCCGAGAATGGCGAGTTCGTCGCCGACGCCGGCGCGGAGATTCTGGGCCAATAGCGAGCCGACGTAGGCGTCGCCCGGCTCGGCGAGATAGCGTCCGGCTTCGATGGAATGGCGTATGGCGGCGAACTCGAGCTGCGGGTCGACGCCGATCACGAGTGCACCTGTGGCCGGCGGGTCGGTGTCGCTGGTCGCGCTGCTCGCGGCGACCAGTGCGAACGCCTGCGCCCGGGGTGCGACGGCGGTGAACTCCTGCCGCAGTCGCAGGTCGGCGACTCGCGCCGCTGCGTTTTTGACGGTTCGGTCCATGCGCGGCTCGTCCAGGAAGGCCGGATGCTGGATCTGAACATGGCCACTATAGAAGCGCGCGGTTATGTCGATCATCATGTCGAAGGCGCCGCGCTGGATGGAATTGATGAGGATCACCAGGAAGCCGGCGAAGACGATGCCGGAAATCATCAACCAGGTTCGGCGCTTGTTGCGCCAGAGATTTCGCCAGGCGATCGCCGCGACGGAAACGTGGCTCCTTGCGGAATGAGTCGCCGATGTGTCGGCAGCCAGTATGGACTCGGCCATGCCTATTCCTCCTCGCGCAGGGCTTCCACGGGGTGCATTCTGCGCACGCGAAGGGCGGGAACCAATGCAGCGAGCAAGGTGCCTGCGAGCATGATCCCGGGGGCTAGGAGCAAGGCGCCTGCACTGAGTTGGGGCCGAAGCGCGTCCGGGACCATGAGTTGAGCGTAGAAATCGTCAACGCCTTCGACGATCTGGCCCATATTCACGCCGACGATGTTCAGTGGCAGGACCACGGCCACGCAGGCCGCGATGCCGATGGCGGCCCCGAGTACCCAGACGCACGCAGCCTCGATCGTCAGCATGCCGACGATGGCGTTGGGGCGCATGCCGATGGCGATCAGCATGCCGAATTCCCGCGTTCGCTCGAACACCGTCATGATGAACGAGTTCACGACCGACATGGCGACCACCGCGATCAGGAGTGCCGCCATCATCTGTCCGGAGATGGCGTCCAGCCGAATGCCCTGCTTGAGCTCGGGCAGCAACTCGTTCCAGTCCAGTACGCGTGCGTCCGCGGGAACGCGCGCTTCAACGGTCGGCTTGAGAACCTCCGCCCGCTCGGGATCGTCGATCTTGAGCACGACGCTGTGAAGGCTGTCCCCGAGTTCGAACGCCGACTGCACGGCTTCCACCGGGGCTTGGAGGATTGTGCGATCGAGGTCCGCCCGACCGCTCTCGAAGATGCCGTCGACGTTCAAGACGAGCGCGGCGACACCGCCTTCCTTCCCCGACCCCAAGGCGACGATTTCGTCGCCAAGCTCGACGCCGAGGTTCGTCGCGAGCGAGGAACCGAGATAAGCGCTGTCCCCGCGGGGCAGATACTCTCCTTCCCGAAGATAGCTCGCCAATGTGAACATGGCCGCTTCCCGTTCGGCGTCAACGCCCATGACCAAGCCTCCGTAGCTGCGCTCGCCCACCGAGACGAGGGCAAACGCCTCGGCACGCCCGGTCGCGCCAACCACGCCCGGGATCTCCTCGATTTCGCGCACCAGTGACGAGCCACCGGCAAGGGCGTGCGAGATTTTGGGATCGTCGAAATAGCCGGGGTGCTGGACTTGCATGTGGCCGACGGACAGGGACGTGGCGTTTTCGATCCACGGGCCGTAGATGCCGTCCTGAAACGCCACCATGACGCCGACCAGGAGGATTGCGAATCCTACGCCGCCCGCTGCTAGCCAGGTACGCAGGCGGTGGCGCCAGAGATTGCGCCACGCCACGACGACGAAAACCGCGCCGGCACGGGTGCCGCTGCCGGTGGCCGGCAACGGCAGTGCCGTCTCTGTCACCGTTCGCCCCGGAGCGCGAACGTCGTGAACATGCCTTCGTCCACCTCAGCGTCGAAGTCCGCGCTCAAATAGCGCATTTCGGTCCACCGGTCGCGATCCTCGAAGTCGGCCATGCGCATCGTCAGCGGGATGGTGCGGCCGCCGAGTACGCCGATGTCCATGGTCTGCATCTGCTTGAGTGGCTTGAAGTCCTGGTCGAAGAAGGTCTGGCTGATCATGACGTAGTCGTCGCGCATGACCATTTCTTCCTTGCCCCAGACCACGGGGGCGTCGTCGTGCGGCGTGAGCGTCAGCGTGTAGATGGTGTGACCGTCGCGCTGCTCGGTGCCGGTGATGGCGTAGTCGTAGTAGCGCAGGTAGTTGTCGGTGCGGGACAGGTCGTTGTAGGAGAAATCCGAACCGGCCCAGCTTTGCGACATCATGCTGGAGGGGAGGCGAATCTCCCGCTTGTGCTTCGGGGTAAACGTCCACATGCGCTCGCCCTTCTTGAGTGTCGCGGTGCCCGCGTCCTTCTCCGGCGCGGTGAACCGGATCAAGGCGTCTTCGCGGCCCTGGGTCCAGGCCACGAGCTCGAGTCGCCGCTCCCATTCGGGACGGTGGATGACCATGGCCATCTCGGTGTATGAGGACTCGATGCCGCGGGTCAGGTCCAGCGCGCCTTCGATCAAGGACTGGGCGGTTACCGCCGGCGGCTCGTCATCGGCGAGCGCGCGGGGGCCAATGAAGGCGACGACGCAGGCGAAGAACCAAATTGCCGCTCCCATCCGATCAAACCCCCTTCGGTGTTGTTGACCGTCACCGCGCCGCCGCTAGGCGACAAGCCGGCTAAGAGCTTAACGCCAATTGAGCGGCACCGCGACACGAAGGGTCGCGCTGCGCGCCGTCGCGCATTTCGTGCGTAATGCGCTGCTCGACTAAGTCGTTGCTTAGCTTGTAATCCGCGCTTGATGACCTATAATTTCGCGCCACTGATGCGGGGTGGAGCAGTCTGGTAGCTCATTGGGCTCATAACCCAAAGGTCGTAGGTTCAAATCCTGCCCCCGCTACCAACTTTACGAGTCGGGCTCAAGAGGCCCGACGCAACAGGTAAGCACGCCGCGTCAGAGTTGACGGGGCGTGCCCGACCGCTTCAAGGGATGGGCAGAAGCTGCCCATTTTTTGTGCGCGTAAATCACGCCACGAGAGGCGACAGGTAAGATGACGAACAAGGAGCTGGCACTCGAAGCGCTCATCGCCCCGACGGTGCGCGCGCTCGGCTGCGAGGTCTGGGGTGTCGAATACCGCCCCCGGGCGCGCGGCTCCACGCTCAAGGTCTTCATCGACGCCGCCGACGGCGTGACCATCGACGACTGCGAGCGGGTCAGCAACCAAGTCAGTGCACTGCTCGACGTGGAGGATCCGATCGTCGAGGCGTACCGGTTGGAGGTGTCCTCGCCAGGGCTTGATCGCACGCTTTTCCGGCGGGACCAGTACCTGTCGCGCATTGGTGATCGCGTCGATGTCCGGCTCGCCTTCCCGTTCGAAGGGCGGCGGCGCTTCGAAGGCCAACTCGTCGGCGTCGAGGGCGACGACGTGGTGGTGCGCATCGACAGCGACGAGTTCCTGTTGCCGTTCGGGCAGATCCAGCGCACCCGCATCGTGCCGGACTACGTCTCGGGGCCGCAGTCAAGCAAGCCAGCGGCTCTGGCCGGTTGAGGACGCGTCATGTCGGCAATGAACAAAGAAGTGTTGATGGTCGTCGAGTCCGTGTCGCACGAGAAGGGCGTGTCCAAGGACGTGATCTTCGAAGCCATCGAGCTGGCGCTCGCCATGGCAACCAAGAAGAAGTACGAAGAGGACGCCGAGTTCATGGTCGAGATCGACCGGGAATCCGGCCATTACGAGACCTATCGGCGCTGGGACGTGATCGACCCGGACCGCGAACTCGAGGAGGACGAAGAGCCGAATCCGGACGCCGAGTTGACGCTCGCCGAAGCCAAGGAGAAGGATGCGACGCTGGAGATCGGCGACGTCTACCGAATCCCCGTGGACTCCGTCGAATTCGGTCGCATCGCTGCACAGACCGCCAAGCAGGTCATCGTGCAGAAGGTCCGCGACGCCGAACGGGCGCAGGTCATCGAACTCTACGAACCGCGGGTGGGCGAACTGGTCAGTGGCCAGGTGAAGAAGACGTCCCGCGAGAGCGTGATCGTCGACCTCGGCAACAACGCCGAGGCCATTCTGACGCGCGAGCACTTGATTCCGCGCGACTCGTTCCGCATGGGCGATCGCGTTCGAGCGTTGCTGGTCGAGGTCAGACCGGACGCGCGCGGACCCCAGTTGATCCTGACGCGAACCACGTCGCAGGTCCTGATCGAACTGTTCAAGATCGAGGTGCCGGAAATCGCCGAGGACGTGATTGAAATCCGCGCCGCTGCCCGCGACCCCGGCTCGCGGGCGAAGATCGCGGTCAAGACCAACGACGGTCGGATCGACGCGGTGGGCGCATGCGTCGGCATGCGCGGTTCCCGGGTCCAGGCCGTGTCCGGCGAGTTGGCCGGCGAGAAGATCGACGTCGTGCTCTGGGACGAGAACCCGGCGCAGCTTGCGATCAACGCGATGTCGCCGGCGAATGTCCAGTCGATCTACGTGGACGAGGACAGCCACACGATGGACATCGCCGTTGCCGAGGACAACCTGGCGCAAGCGATCGGACGCGGCGGCCAGAACGTGCGACTGGCGAGCGAGATGACGGGCTGGAACCTCCAGGTGATGACCGAGGAGGACGCGGCCCGTAAGCAGGAGCAGGAAGCGCTCGGCTACGTGGCGACCTTCATGGAGGCGTTGTCGGTGCACGAGGACGTTGCCACGGTGCTTGTCGAAGAAGGCTTCACCAACCTCGAGGAAGTCGCCTACGTACCGGTGGAAGAGATGACGGCCATCGAGGGTTTCGACCAGGAGATCGTCGAAGAGCTGCAGAATCGTGCGCGGGACGCGTTGCTGACGCGTGAGATCGGCGGCGGCGCGACCCCGGCACAGGATCTTCTCGAAATGGACGGCATGGATCGTGCGCTCGCGTTCGAACTCGCCGGGGCGGGCATCGTCACGATGGAAGATTTGGCCGAGCTGTCCGTGGCCGACCTCCTGGACGTCAATTCGGGCATTGACGAGGAGCGCGCCGCCGAACTCATCATGACGGCGCGGGCTCCATGGTTCGAAGAGTCCGTGGCGCCATCCGGAGGTGCGTGATGGTCGACGTGACGGTCGGACAACTCGCGAAAACCCTAAAGCAGGAACCGGACCACCTGCTCAAGCTCATGCGCCAGGCGGGTTTGCCGCACCAGCGTGACGACGAGATCGTCTCCGACCAGCAGAAAGTGCGGTTCCTTGATTTCGTCCAGAACCGGCAAAGCACGGAGAGTACGCCGGAACAGCAGCGCAAGATCACGATCCGCCGCAAGAACGTCAGCACGTTGCGCACGGGCAAGGGCGGGCGCGGAGCCGCGGTCAAAGTCGAGACCCGCCGCAAGAAGGTCTTCGTCCGGCGCACCGTGACACCGCTCGAGGCACCGCGCGCACCGAGTACGCCAAGCCAGGCTGAACTTGAAGCCGAACGCATCCGCGCCGAAGACGTGCGCCGCCAGGAAGCCGAGGAGGAAGCCCGCCAGGAAGCCGCACGCAAGGCCGAGGAGGAACAGCGGCTTCGCACCGAAGCCGAAGAGCGCGAAAAGGCGGAAGCCGAAGCGCGCGCCGCCGAGAGAGCGACGGCGGAAGAGGCGGGCGCGCGATCGGCGGGCCCGGCGCGCGCCGGGAAGACGGACGCCCGCGGACCCGGACGAACGCAGCGACCGGCACAGACCCCCGACGCGCTAGCGCGCGCGGCGGCCGAGGCTGCCGAGAAGGCACAGATCGCCGCCCGCGCGGCGGAAACCGGGAACCGCCGGGCCACGGGCCGGGCGGCGGGCAGAAACCGGGATCGGGACCGCGTTCGCGAAGCCGATTTCGGCCGCGGCCGGCGTCGCGAATTGTCGATGAAGCAGGAGGGTCGCCGCGCCAAGCGCAGGCACCTGACCGTTGAGAAGCAAGGCGGCGAATTCGAGCGGCCGAGCGATACCGTGGTCCGGGAAGTGGAGGTCGGCGACGTGGTGACCGTCGGCGAACTCGCGCAGCGCATGAGCATCAAGGCCGGCGAAGTCATCAAGTCCCTGATGGGCATGGGCGTGATGGCAACGATCAACCAGGCACTCGACCAGGACACGGCCGTGCTGGTGGTGGAGGAGCTCGGCCACAGGGTCAAGCTGGTCGCGGAAGACGAGGTGGAGCAGGTGCTCGAGCAGTCCCTCCAGGTCGAGGGCGATCGTCGGCCCCGGCCCGCCGTCGTGACCGTGATGGGTCACGTCGACCACGGCAAGACCTCGCTCCTCGACTACATCCGCAATACGCGCGTGGTGGCGGGTGAAGCCGGCGGCATCACGCAGCACATCGGCGCCTACCACGTCGAGACCGAGCACGGGAACATGACCTTCATCGACACCCCGGGACATGCAGCGTTCACAGCCATGCGTGCACGGGGCGCCAAATCCACGGACGTTGTCATCCTCGTGGTCGCGGCCGATGACGGTGTCATGCCGCAGACCGAGGAAGCGGTGAACCACGCGCGCGCCGCGGAGGTTCCCATCGTGGTGGCCGTGAACAAGATCGACCTCGAAGCGGCGGACCCCGAGCGCGTGCGCAACGAACTCGGCACGTTGAACGTGATCCCCGAGGACTGGGGTGGTGATACGCAGTTCGTGGATGTCTCGGCCGAGACCGGCCAAGGCATCGATGCCTTGCTCGAGGCCGTGATCCTGCAGTCGGAGCTCCTGGAGCTCGACGCGGTGCCGACGGCACCGGGCCAGGGCGTGGTCATCGAGTCGCGGCTCGACCGCGGCCGCGGGCCCGTGGCCACGTTGCTGGTGCAGAACGGCACGCTCAAACGCGGTGACGTGGTCATCGCGGGACAGTGCTTCGGGCGCGTACGCGCCATGCAGAACGAGCGCGGTGACGTGGTTCCGGAGGCGCCGCCGTCGATTCCGGTGGAAATGCTGGGCCTCAACGGTACGCCGGACGCCGGCGACGAATTCTCCGTGGTGGCGGGCGAACGCCAAGCCCGCGACGTGGCGGAGTTCCGGGCAGGACGCAGCCAGGCGCAGCGCCATGCGACGCAGAAGGCGGCGAGCCTCGAGAACATGTTCGCGCACTTGGGCCAGGGCGAGAAGCGCGTCCTGAAACTCATCATCAAGGCGGATGTGCGCGGATCGTTGGAGGCGATCGTGCAGGCTTGCGCGGGCATCGGGGACGACGAGGTGTCCGTGAACATCCTCGGTTCCGGGGTCGGCGGCATCACCGAATCCGATGCGAACATGGCGCTCACCTACGGCGCTGCGATCTTCGGTTTCAACACGCGGGCCGACAGTGCGGCCAAGGCGATTGTGGAGCGGGAGTCGATCGACCTGCGCTACTACAGCGTGATCTACGAACTGCTCGACGACATCAAGGCGGTGCTCGAGGGCATGCTCGCACCAGAAGTGCGCGAGGAAGTCGTCGGCATGGCCGAGGTGCGGGATGTCTTCCGGTCGCCGCGCTACGGCCAGGTGGCTGGCTGCATGGTTGTGGAAGGCGTGGTCGCCCGCAACCGCAAGATCCGCGTGCTACGCGACAACGTCGTCATCTTCGAAGGCGAACTCGAGTCGTTGCGGCGCTTCAAGGACGATGTCAACGAGGTGCGCAACGGTCTCGAGTGCGGGATCGGCGTGCGCAACTACAACGATGTCCGGGCCGGCGACAAGATCGAGGTCTTCGAGTCCCGAGAAATCGCCCGGGCGCTCGGCGGCCCGCCTCGGACGGAAAACGTCGTGCACGAACAGGCGGTATGACGCCTGAGCGTGCCAACCGTGTTGCCGACTTCATCCGTTCGGAACTAGCAGACATCGTGCAGAACCAAATGCGTGACCCGCGCGTGTCGCTGCTGTCGATCACAGATACGCGTGTCAGCCGCGATCTGGGCGTGGCTGACGTGTACGTGACGTCGCTCAACGCGCGTGAAGCCCGGCAACGCACGGAACTGCTCGCGGTACTCAACGGCGCCGCCGGCTTTCTGCGCTCGGCCCTCGCCGGACGTCACACGATGCGCACCACGCCGCGTTTGCGCTTCCACTACGATGAACTGATCGAGGGCGGCCCGCGTCTGGAAGCCCTGATCGACCGCGCCGTCCAAGCGGACGGGGAAGGCGACGTCGACCCCGGGTCGCCTCACGCAACGGGCTCCGGCATTGGCACGTAGGGGTCGAGGCCGCGATGTGAGCGGCGTGATCGTGCTCGACAAGCCGGCCGGGATGAGTTCGAGCGACGCCGTGCAGCGTGTGAAGCGGGCATTCAACGCGCGCAAGGTCGGCCATACGGGGAGCCTGGATCCGTTGGCCACGGGCGTCCTGCCGCTGTGTCTCGGTGACGCGACGAAGTTCTCGCAATACCTGTTGAACTCGGACAAGCGCTACCTCGCGCACGTTCGCCTCGGCATTTCCACGAATAGCGGCGACGCCGACGGGGAGGTCTTGCAGGAGCGCGAGGTGAAAGGCATTGACCGCCCTCATCTGGAGCGTGCCCTGGATGCCTTCCGCGGCGAGATCGAGCAGGTGCCGTCCATGTTCTCGGCCGTCAAGCATCATGGCAAGCCGCTCTACAAGCTGGCACGCCTTGGCATCGAGATCGAACGCGAGGCGCGGCCGGTGACGGTCTATCAAAACGACATCGTCGCCTTTGAAGGGACGCGACTGAGCTTGGACATCCACTGCAGCAAGGGCACCTACGTGCGCACCATCGCGCATGACCTGGGCGAGGCGCTCGGTTGCGGGGCGCACGTCGACGCGCTACGGCGCACGCAGGCGGGACCTTATGGCGAGGACGACCTCGCGACGCTCGAAGACATCGAGACGGCACGCCTCGAACACAGGCTTGACGGCCTGTTGCGCCCGGTGGCCTCTACCGTGGGGCAGTGGCCGGAAGTGGCCCTCACCGGCGCCCCGGCCTTTTATTTGAAGCAAGGCCAGCCCGTCTTGGTGCCGCACGCCCCGACAACGGGCTGGGTGCGGCTGATCGAGGGCACGGACACCGAAGGAACGTTTATCGGCGTGGGCGAGATACTCGACGATGGTCGGGTCGCCCCACGCCGGTTGATCGTGAAATGACGACGAGGGAAATCGCTGTACCTATGCGCGGCCCCCTCGCCCCAACACAAGCATATTGGAGATAGGACATGGCTTTGAACGCCGATACGAAACGGAAGGTGGTGGAGGATTACCGCACCGCCGACAACGACACCGGTTCCCCGGAGGTGCAGGTGGCGTTGCTCACCTACAACATCAACTCGCTACAGGAGCATTTTCGTGCGCATGCCAAGGACCATCACTCGCGGCGAGGCCTGATCCGTATGATCAACCAACGCCGCAAGTTGCTGGACTACCTCAAGGATCGCGATCAACAACGCTACTCGTCGTTGATCGCGCGCTTGGGCCTGCGCCGTTGACGACGCGATCGCTTCGCGATCGCCCCGAGATTTCGCTGCGCGAAATCTCCCAAGAAGCGAAAAAGAAGAAACAACCCCTTTTTTAGGAGAATGAATTGAAACCAGTCAATCCAGTACGGAAGGAATTCCAGTTCGGCGGTCACCGCGTGGTGCTCGAGACGGGCAAGATCGCCCGCCAGGCAACCGGCGCGGTGATGGCTACCATGGGCGACACCGTGGTGCTCTGCACCGTGGTCGCCAATCCCAACCCCAATCCCAACCAGGACTTCTTCCCCCTGACCGTGAACTACCAAGAGAAGTTCTACGCCACGGGCAAGATCCCCGGCGGCTTCCTGCGCCGCGAAGGACGCCCAAGCGACAAGGAAACGCTGACGTCGCGGCTCATCGATCGCCCGATCCGGCCCTTGTTCCCGAATGGCTTCATGAATGCCGTGCAGGTGATCGCTACGGTGATGTCCGTCGACCGCGACATGGATCCCGACATCATTGCGCTCATCGGTTCGTCGGCGGCTCTCGCCGTGTCCGGCATTCCGTTCGCCGGGCCGATTGCCGCCGCGCGTGTCGGTTTCGCCGACGGCCGCTACCTGCTCAACCCCGGTTACGAGGAGATGGAGTCCTCGGCACTGAACATGGTGGTGGCAGGGACCGAGTCGGCCGTGCTCATGGTGGAATCCCAAGCGCAGGAGTTGTCCGAGGATCAGATGCTCGGCGGTGTGCTCTACGGCCACATGGAGATGCAGGTCGCCATCGACGCGATCAAGGAACTGGCCGCCGAGGCTGGCAAGCCGCGCTGGGAGTTTCAGTCGCCCGCGATGGACGCGACCCTCGTCGACCGCGTCGACGGCCTGTCGCGGCAGCCGCTCAAGGACGCCTACCGGGTCCACGACAAGCAGGAACGCCAAGGCGCGGTCCGTGTGGCCCGGGACATGCTGCTCGCGGAACTCGGCGGCGACGACGGCGACTTCGACAACGACGACATCGTCGACGCGTTCTACAAGCTGGAGAAGGAAATCGTCCGGACGAGCGTCCTGGACGGCGACCCGCGCATCGATGGGCGGGACACGAAGACCGTGCGTCCGATCAACGTCGAGGTCGGCGTGCTGCCGAAGGCGCACGGTTCGGCCTTGTTCCAGCGCGGTGAGACGCAGGCCATCGTGGTGGCGACCCTCGGTACGCTGCGCGACGCCAAGCTGATCGAAGCGCTGGAGGGCACCTACAAGGACAACTTCATGCTGCACTACAACTTCCCGCCGTTCAGTGTCGGCGAGGAGGCCTTCCTGGGCGGCCCGAAGCGCCGCGAGATCGGCCACGGCAACCTGGCGCGCCGCGGCATCGCCGCTTGCCTGCCGACCGAGGAGGAGTTCCCGTACACCGTGCGGGTGGTATCGGAGATCACGGAAAGCAATGGCTCGAGTTCCATGGCCAGCGTCTGTGGCAGTTCGCTCGCCCTGATGGATGCGGGCGTGCCGATGAAGGCGCCCATTGCGGGCGTGGCCATGGGCCTCGTCAAGGAAGGCGACCGGTTTGCGGTCCTGACGGACATCCTCGGCGACGAGGACCATCTCGGCGACATGGACTTCAAGGTCGCGGGGACGGCGCAAGGCGTTACCGCGCTGCAGATGGACATCAAGATCGAGGGTGTGACCGAGGAGATCATGGAGACGGCGCTCGGGCAGGCTCTCGACGCCCGGCTGCACATCCTAGGCGAGATGAACAACGTCATCTCCGAGTCCCGGGCGACTGTCTCGGAAAACGCCCCGAGCATGGTCGTGTTGAAGGTGGATCCCGACAAGATCCGCGACATCATCGGCAAAGGCGGCGCCACCATCCGCTCCATCGTCGAAGACACGGGAGCCGAGGTCGACGTCGAGGACGATGGCAGTGTGCGCATCTACGCGGAGGACGGTGAGTCGAAGGATGCCGCCGTCGCGCGGGTCCAGGAGATCACCGCCGAAGCGGAGGTCGGCAAGATATACAGCGGCCGCGTGGCACGGATCGTCGACTTCGGCGCTTTCATCACGATCCTGCCCGGCAAGGACGGTCTCCTGCACATCTCCCAGATCGCGCAGGAGCGGGTGGAGAAGGTCACCGACTACCTCGAGGAAGGCCAGGAGGTCGAAGTCGTGTGCCTGGACACGGACCAGCGCGGTCGCATCAAACTGTCGATGAAGGAAGTCGAGAACTACCGTCAAGGCGGCTAGATGCGGCGGCCGCACCGCCTTTCTTAAACCGGGTCCCTACGGTGGCGCAGGTCCCGAACCGTCGAGTTCGATGACGACGAGGTGGGCATCCAGCCAAGCGGGTAGCCAGCTTGGAACCGTCGGTCGCAGGCGGCTGAAGACGTCCGCCTTGAATGCGGCGTCGTCGAACACCACGTGCGCGCGTCCCGTGAGGGTCTCGCCACGGATCAGCACGGTGACGGGCGCGTTGCCGTCCCGCAGCGTGCGCCACCAGCGACCGTCGGCGCCGGCGTAGACGTTGTTGTCCTCGCGACGATAGTTGACCGGCAAGGTTCGACCGTCCGGCAACGTGAGTGCCATGACGACGGTCGCCCGCTCCCCGTTCGGATTCGTGGTGATCTCGTCCATCACGCGTGGATTGGCGATCAAGCCGTACAGCATCCTGAGGGCCAACAACCCCAGGATGAGCGCGGCGGCGACGATGCCCGACCATTTCAGAATGGCCATGGCGATTTCCTCCATCTACTTGCGAGGGGCTTGCCCTATCCCCGGTTCGCCACCAGGTCGTCGACGACGGCGGGATCCGCCAACGTGGACGTGTCGCCGAGGTCGTCGACTTCACCGGCGGCGATCTTGCGCAGAATCCGGCGCATGATCTTGCCCGAGCGGGTTTTCGGCAACCCGGGCGCCAATTGGATGACATCGGGCTTGGCGATCGGGCCGATCTCCTTGCGCACCAGTTCGACGAGTTCGTCGTTAAGCGTCGCCGGATCGTCGTTCGAGCCCGCCATCGGGGTCACGTAGGCGTAGATGCCCTCGCCCTTGATCGGGTGCGGATAGCCGACGACGGCGGCTTCGGCGACCGCCTCGTGCAGCACGAGCGCGCTTTCCACTTCGGCCGTGCCCATGCGGTGCCCGGAGATGTTCATCACGTCGTCGACACGTCCGGTGATCCAGTAGTAGCCGTCCGCGTCGCGACGCGCGCCGTCGCCGGTGAAGTAGAAGCCCTTGTGCGTCGCGTAGTAGGTGTCGATCACCCGTTGGTGGTCGCCGTAGACCGTCCGAATCTGGCCCGGCCACGGTGCCGTGATGACGAGGTCGCCGGCCGCCTCGGTCTCCTCGATGACCTGGCCGTCGCCATCCACCAGCGCGGGCTGCACCCCGAAGAACGGCCTTGTCGCGGAGCCTGGCTTCAGGTCCGTGACGCCTGCAAGAGGCGTGATCATGATGCCGCCGGTCTCGGTCTGCCACCAGGTGTCGACGATGGGGCAGCGGCGGTCGCCGACAACGCCGTGGTACCACTCCCAGGCCTCCGGATTAATGGGTTCGCCCACCGAGCCCAACAGCTTCAAGCTCTGGCGCGAGGTGCTCGAGACGTACTCGTCGCCTTGGGCCATGAGCTGCCGAATGGCCGTGGGCGCGGTGTAGAAGGTGTTCACTGCGTGCTTGTCAACGACCTGCCAGCAGCGGGACGCGTCGGGATAGGTCGGCACGCCCTCGAACATCAGCGTCGTCGCGCCGTTCGCCAGCGGTCCATAGACGATGTAGGAGTGGCCGGTGACCCAGCCGACGTCGGCCGTGCACCAGTAGATGTCACCGTCGTGGTAGTCGAAGACGTACTTGTGCGTCATCGCGGCGTGGAGCAGGTAGCCGCCCGTGCTGTGCTGGACACCCTTGGGCTTGCCGGTGGAGCCCGACGTGTAAAGGATGAACAGCGGATCCTCGGCCGCCATTACCGCGGGCTCGAACTCATTGGGCTGGCTCGCCACGAGTTCGTGGTACCAGACGTCGCGTCCGTCGCGCCAGGGCACGTCGCCGCCGGTTCGTTGGACCGTCAAAACGGTATGCACGTTCGGACAGTCGGCCAAGGCGATCTCGGCATTGTGCTTGAGCGGCACGGCGCGCCCGCCGCGCAAGCCCTCGTCGGCCGTGATCAGCGTCTGGCAGTCCGAATCGAGTATCCGGTCCTTGAGCGCTTGCGGCGAAAAGCCACCGAAGACAACGGAGTGAATCGCGCCGATCCGGGCGCACGCCAGCATCGCGTACGCGGCTTCCGGGATCATGGGCATGTAGAGGCAAACGCGGTCGCCTTTCCTGACGCCGCGACTCGCGAGCGCGTTGGAGAGCCGGCAAACCTCATCGCCAAGTTCGCGATAGGTGATGACCTTGTGCGTGTCGGGGTCGTCCCCTTCCCAGATGATCGCGACTTGGTCGGCGCGTTCCGGCAGGTGCCGGTCGACGCAATTCGCGCAAGCGTTCAGCGTCCCACCGTCGAACCAGCGTACGCGACCGTTGACGAAGTCATGGGAACACACCTCGGAGAAAGGCGCGTACCAGTCCAGGAACTCCGTGGCCTGCTCACCCCAGAACCCGTCCCGATCGCGCACGGAGCGTTCGTACATCTCGGCGTACCGCGCCTCGTTGATGTGCGCCTCGTCGCGGAATCGTTGCGGGGCGGGGTAGATGGGCATGGCTGCTCCTGAGCGGATGTGGGGCGAGGGCGAGTGAGATTAGCCGGGGGCTGGTGCGCAATGCAATTGACGCATCCGCTCGGCGGGGAAGCCTTGGGCGCTACCGGGCGGACGCGACCTTCTTGGTGTGCGCGAGCAAAGCGGCGGTGGGGAAGTCGATTGCGGATTCGGTCGGCTGCGAGTCCCCTAGCTGGTCCTGGATTGGGCCCGCCAAGGCCTTGCCGAGCTCGACGCCGGGTTGATCAAACGGGTTGATCCCCCAGATGACGCCGGTGCAGAAGGCCCGGTGTTCGAAAAGCGCGAGTAGCGTGCCGAGAGCGCGGGGCGTCAACGCGTCCAACAAAACGGTCGTGACGGGATGCTTGCCCCGAACGTGGCCGCCTTGCGTCTCGCCGCCGGTCGTGTCGGCGGCCAGCAGGGCTTGACCTTGCGCGAAGCAGTTCGCGAGCAACCAGCGGTGATGTTCCTCAAGATCGTGACCCGGACGTATCGTGGCGATGAGATCGGCGGTGAACGCCCGCGTGCCCTGGTGCAGCAGTTGGTGGAACGCATGCTGGCCATTGGTTTCCTCTCCGCCCCAAACGACCGGTGCGGTGTGCATCGCCACCCGGGTTCCGTCGTGGCGCGTGGACTTGCCGTTGCTCTCCATCTCCAGTTGTTGGAGGTAGTCCGGCAACAGCCGCAGTCGGCGGTCGTACGCCAACAGCGCGTGGGTCGCGGCACCCAGGAAGTTGCTGTTCCAGACCTGCAGCAGCGCCAGCAGCACGGGTAGATTGCGAGCCGTTGGCGTCGTGCGGAAGTGTCGATCTGCGAGGTAGGCACCGGCGAGTAGGTCGTCGAAGCCGGAGCGCCCCAGGGCGATGGCGATGGGCAGTCCAACGGCCGACCAGAGCGAGTAGCGGCCGCCGACCCAATCCCACGTCGCGAAACGGTTTGCGGGGGGCATGCCGAACGCTTGCGCAGCCTCGTCGTTGGCCGTCACGGCCACGAAGTGCCGCGCGACCGCGTGCGGGTCGCATGTGCGTTCGACGAACCAGCTTCGCGCGGTTGCGGCGTTTGTCCGCGTCTCTAGCGTTGCGAAACTCTTGGAGGCGACGATGAAGAGTGTGGTTGCCGGGTCGAGCCCGGTGAGCGCTCGGGTCGCGGCGTCGCCGTCTATATTGGCGAGGAACCGGATCTCGGGGTCGCTGTCCGGGCGGAGGGCTTGGCAGACCAACTCCGGTCCTAGGTGCGAGCCGCCGATTCCGATGTGCACGACCGTAGAGATGGCCTCGCCGGTGTGCCCGCGCCAACGGCCGCTGCGGACGTCCTCGGCGAACGTGAGAAAGCGATTGCGCTCCGCCTCGACGAGCCCGGCGACAGCCTTTGGGCCTTCGCCGTCGGGTGCGCGCAAGGCCGTGTGCAGGGCCGGTCGGTCTTCGGTTGTATTGACGTGCTCGCCGACGAACATCGCCTGGATGGCGTCGTCGAGGCCGCATTCCTCGGCCAGATCGATGAGCGCCGCCATGACGGCCGCGTCGATGCGTTGCTTGGAGTAGTCGATGAACATACGACCGACGCGCGCGGAGTACGTCTCGAAACGACCCTGTTCGGGTTCGATGGGTTGGCCGGCCCGTTGCTCGGCCAGGGCGGCCAGGCGATGCCAGGAAGCGAGTTCCTCGGGGGGCCTATTCCTTGACGTCCACATACGTTGCGTCTAGCGAGCGGTCGATGCGGACGCGGACGTCCGCGCGTCACGCCGAACCATCAGCGATCGACGCCGACGTTGTCGATCAGGCGGGCGCGGCCAAGCCGGGCAGCGGCCAGGACACGCAGATCAGTCGATGCCGAGTCGGGCTCGCACAGCCTATGGGCATCCCGCACGGCGACGTAGTCGACGTCGAATCCGCCGTCCGCCAGCGAGGTCGCGGCCTGGCTTTCTAGCTCGCTGTATCGCTGATTGCCGGTCGAGATGGCCCGCTTGACATCCACCAGCGTCGCATTGAGGAGTGCCGCGCGGTCACGCTCCGCATCACTGAGATAGTTGTTGCGGCTCGACAGCGCAAGCCCGCTTTCCGCCCGGACGGTCGGCACGCCGACCACGTCGATGGGCATGTCGAGTTGCCGCCCCATCGCCCGGATCACGGCGAGCTGCTGCCAGTCCTTCTCGCCGAAGAAGGCGTGCTTGGGCTGGACGATGTTGAAGAGCTTGGCGACCACGGTGGCGACGGCGTCGAAATGTCCGGGCCGGCTCGCGCCGCAGAGCGTGTTGGCGAGGCCCGGCACGGTGACGGTGACGTGATCGTCCTGACCGGCGGGGTACATCTCCTCCACGTCAGGCTTGAAGACCACGTCGACGTCCGCCTCGTCGAGGCGCGCCAAGTCGTCGTCGAGCGTGCGCGGGTAGTTGGCGTAGTCCTCGCTCGGACCGAACTGGGTGGGGTTGACGAAGATGGACACCACGCAGACGTCGCATTGCCGCCGACAGGTGCGGACCAATTCCAGGTGACCCTCGTGCAGGTTGCCCATGGTGGGCACGAGGCCGACAGCGTGGCCGCCGAATCCGGCAAGCCTAGTGCGCACTTCGTCGATCCGATGGGCAACTTCCATGGGATTAGCCCGTCAGGTGAAGCAGTGCTCCGGCGCGGGGAATGTGCCGGCTTTCACGGCGTCGGCATAGGCGCGGAAGGCCCCGGGTATGCCGTTGTCGCTCTCCGGCAGGAAGTTCTTGACGAACTTGGGTACGCGGATGCTCGAGGGCGTCAGTCCGAGCATGTCGTGCATGACCATGATCTGGCCATCGGTGTGCGGCCCCGCACCGATGCCGATGACGCAGACTTCGAGCTTCTCGCTGATCTCCTGACCGAGGTCGACCGGTACGCATTCGAGCAGGATGATGGAGGCTCCCGAGTCCTGCAGGATCAGCGCTTCGTCGATCATGGTCTGGGCATGGTCGGGGTTGCGGCCTTGCACCCGGTAACCGCCGATGCGGTTGATGGACTGCGGCGTGAGTCCCATGTGCGCGCAGACTGGAATGCCGCGTTCGGTCAAGAGCCGCGTGGACTCCGCAAGCCAAGCGCCCCCCTCGAGTTTGACCACGTGGGCGCCGGCGCGCATGAGCGACGCGGCGCTCTCTAGCGACTGCGACTCCGATGCGTAGCTCATGAACGGCAGGTCGGCCATGATCAGGGCGCCCTTGTTGCCTCGGCGCACGCAGTTCATGTGATAGACCATGTCGTCCAAGGTCACGGGCAACGTGCTGTCATGCCCGTGCAGCACCATCCCCAAGGAGTCGCCGACCAGTAGCACGTCGACGCCGGAGGACGAGATCAACTCGGCGAACAAGGCGTCGTAGGCGGTGAGGGAAGCGAAGTGTTCGCCCCGACGTTTCATCTGCCGGAGCGTATTCAGCGAGACGGGGGATTTGCGGGCCTGGGCGCTCATGGCGAGCCGATCATAGCAAGGTGGGATTCGGGTTGAAGTATTGGCGGACGCTGTCCATCGCCTCGATCTGTGCGACCAGCGCGCCGTAGTGACGCTCGTTGTGTGCGAAGTCGATCTCCGCGGCGTTGACGATCAACAGCGGCGCGTTTTCGTAGAAGTGGAAGAACTCGGCGTAGGCATCGCTTAAGGACGTGAGGTATTCCGTGTCGATACGCTGCTCGTAGCCGATTCCGCGGCGGCGGATTCGGTCGAGCAACACCGGCACGGGTGCTTGCAGGTAGATCACTAGGTCGGGCCGTGGCGGGCGTATGTCGAGCGTGCGATAGATCTGCTCATAGAGCGTCATCTCATGGGCGTCCAGCGTGACCTCCGCGAACAGGCGGTCCTTCTCGATGAGAAAGTCGGCGACCAGGAGCGGCCCGATCAGGTCTTCGTCGGCCAGGCGGGCGACCTGGTCGGCGCGATGGAGCAGGAAGAAGAGCTGGGTCGGCAGCGCGTAGCGTCGTCCCTCCCGGTAGAAGCGGTCCAGGAAAGGGTTCTCGGCGGCGGGCTCAAGGAGGAGTGGGCGCCGGAAGGTGTCCGCCAAGCGGCGTGCCAAGGTGGTTTTGCCAACGCCGATGGGACCTTCAATGGCAATGAACTTGGGCGCGAACGGCCGGGTGAGGACGGCGTCGCCTGGCGCGGCGGGCACGGTCCGTTATGGCGCCGCGGCGGCCCCGTTGGCAGTCGCCATGGGGTTGCTCTTGCGGCGGTTGCCATGCGCATAACGGCGTCGTCGCCGTCGCGGGGAGCGTTCGCGGGGCAGCCGTTGGGCCAGGTCGTCGGCGTCGAGCGTCTGGGCCTCGGTCCACCAATCCGCAAGCTCGCGGAGTTCGCCGTTGTGAGGGGCAGTGCCCCTGCCCGCCGCTTCGCGGCGGGGGCGCTCCCCGGCTGAGGGCTCTTCGTCTACCTCGCTGCGCAGCAGCAGGAAGTCGTATGCGGCACGAAACCGGCGGTGGGCCAGCACTCGCGGCACATTCTTGGCGGTTCGCCACGCCAAGGCGGGCTGCAATCGCCAAACCTCGCGCACGAAGTAGGCGTGCCGACGCGGAATCGCCAAGGTGGACTGCTGCGCGGCGAGGACCGCCATGGCAGCGCTGTCGAGTTGCTCCTCGGTCGGCTGACGAGGCCCGGCCGTTTCCGTGCGGTGGACGAATTCAGGCCACAGGAACGCAGCGAGCAGGAATCCGGGTGTCACCGGCTTGCCCTCGCGGATCCGTTGATCCGTGTTGGCCAGCGCCAGTCGCGCGAGGTCGCCCCCGTCCTCGCTCAAGGGGACCAGGTGCGACATCAGGTCGTGTTGCTGCAACGCCTCGAAGGTCCGCTCGCCGGCGCCACCCATGAACAGCTTGCCGAATTCATCGAATAGACGTGCAGGCGGTATGGCGTCGAGCATGGCGCGCGTCGGCGCGATGGCTCTCCGTGTTTCGGCGTGCAGCGTGAGGTCGAGCTTGGTGGCGAAACGGACGGCACGCAGGATGCGCACGGGATCCTCGCGGAACCGGGTCTCGGGGTCTCCGATGGCGCGCAGCGTGCGTGCCTCGAGGTCCTTCAGGCCGTCGCAGTAGTCGAGCAGGACATGCCCGATCGGGTCGTAGTAGAGCGCATTGGCCGTGAAGTCGCGACGGAAGGCATCCTCGTGGATGGCGCCGTAGGCGTTGTCGCGCAGTATCACACCTTCGCTCGACACCACCGGACGACGCCCGTCGCCTTCGTCGAGAGCGCGGCGGAAGGTGGAGACCTCGATCACCTCCCGACGGATGCGGACATGGGCGATGCGGAAGCGGCGCCCCACGACACGCACGCGAGGGAACACCTCGCGCACCTCTTCCGGTGTGGCATCGCTTGCGATGTCGAAGTCCTTTGGCGTGCGGCCGAGCAGGAGGTCGCGCACGCAACCCCCGACCAGGTAGGCGTCGAAGCCGGCATCGCGTAGACCATCGATCACGGCAACCGCGGCGCGGGATACCCGGGCGGGGTCAAGGCGGGAGTCGTCGATCCGCGTTGGCAAGGAACTTAGCGCTTGGGCGGGCACAGGTGCTTCCGACAGCGGCGGATTGTAGCGGTTAACGAGCCTCAAGTGTCGTGAGGCCCGCGATGCAGCCGGCTATCGCAGACCCGCCGCAGGTCGCCTGGGTCCCCGTTTCCGGGTTCGCCGCCGCGGGATGTTCAGGCGTTGGCGCCGTTCCCACAGGCTCTTGCGGCTGATGCCGAGTTGGCTGGCGAGCTCGGTCTCCGTGTATTGGTCCTGGTTTGCGAGCACGAACCTCACGAAAAAGTCCTCGAGACTGCCCGTGGTCTCCGGTGCCGGTTCGGCCGAAGTGCCGCCTTCGCTCAAGTCGAACGGCAGCAGGTCCGTATCAATGGCGGGTGCATCGCACAGTCCCGCTGCGCGTTCGACGGTGTTTTTCAGCTCGCGGACGTTGCCGGGCCACGGGTGGTTGCACAGCGCCGCGAGGGCGGCGGCCGAGAACCCGATGCCTGGCTTGTTGAGCTTGGCCGAGGTCCGGTCGAGGACGGCCTGAGCGATTTGCACGACGTCGTCCCCCCGGTCGCGCAGTGGCGGGACGTGCAACGTGGTCTGCCCAAGGGCATCGAGCAGTTGGTCCAGGAAGTGTCCGTTGGCCGCGAGTTGCGGCAGGTCCTGATGCGACGTCGCCACGACTCGAACCGCCGCGTCCGTCGTGGTCTGCGCGCCGGCTGAAGTGTTGTTCTCCCGCGCAGCACCGTGGTCGAGAAGCCGCACCAACCGGGTCTGTGCGGCGACCGGCATGAGGTCGATGTCCTTGATGAGCAATGTACCGTCGTGCGCGGCGCCGATCAGTCCGCCGCTCCCGCCCTCGCCGGGTGCCACGTCGTAGCCGAACAGCGCCGGTTCGATCGAGGCTTCGTCCGTTGTCGCGCAGTTGAGGACGATCAGTGGTGCGTAGCGGCGATCACTGGCATGGTGCAGGGCGCGCGCGGCGAGTTCCTTGCCCGTACCCGGCTCCCCTCGCAGGAAGACCGGGCCAGCCGCTGCCGCCGCCTCGTGTATGCGTTCCTTGAGTTCCCGGACCGGGGGCGAGGCCCCGACGAAGGCGGACAGGTCGTCGGTGCCGGTGGCGCCGTTGGGGAACCGGGAGGTTGCGGCTGTGACCGCGGCCACGAGTCGTTCGGGTTCGCATGGCCAAGCGAGGTAGTCGCTGGCGCCCTTGCGCATGCACTCGACCGCTTGGCCGACGCTCGGGGCGTGAGCGATCAGTATCACCGGCACCGGATGGGCGAGCGCGATGATGTCGTGTTCGGCGAGCAACAGCGCGTCGGCCAACACCGTCTGCACGCGGTTGCCGTGGGCTTGGCGCGCGCCGGGTGCGGCTGTGGCTTCGAAAACCTCAAAGGCGTTGTCTTCGAGCAAGGCACGCAGCCGCTGCCGTTTGGCGGCGTCACGCTCCAGGACGAGGACGCGCATCATCGTTGGAGTCTAACTGATCTACCGAATGGCACTCATGCCAAGGCGGTGAAACCGCGAATCGACGCTTCCGAAGGCAGCGCGGCGATGTCCCAGCGCCGCCGCGCCCAGTCGAGCATCGCGTCGACCCGATCCCAGGGCGGGTCGAAGCCCAACAGCCCGAGAACGGTCGCGAGGTTGTGCGGAGCGGCGCGGTCGTCGATCGCGGTGGCGGCATTGTGCTTGGAGAGCTTGACGCCCGTCGCTTCGACGACGACCGGGACGTGGGCGTAGCGCGGCGCGGGCCGGCCGAGCCGTTGCAGCAGATAGAGCTGTCGCGGCGTATTGTCGAGCAGGTCAGCACCGCGGACGACGGCGTTGATGTCCATTGCGTCGTCGTCGATCACGACGGCAAGCTGGTAGGACGCCATACCGTCCCGCCGCCAGACGACAAAGTCGCCCGTTGTCGCCGCCAGGTTTTCGCCGTAGGGGCCTTGGATGCGGTCTTCGAATGCGATGGGTGTGGCCGGAACGCGGACGCGTATAGCGTTGCCTTGCCGAGCCAGTCCGAGGTGTCGGCATGTGCCGGGATACGCCGTCGAGCCGCGTAGATCCCGGCGGCTGCAGCGACAGGCGTAGCAGTGCTCGGTCAGTTCACCCAGAGCGTCACGGTAGAGGTCGACGTGGTGGCTTTGTCGAACGAGGGGTCCGTCCCACGTAAGGCCGTGCGCTTCGAGCGATCTGAGAATCCCGGACTCGGCGCCCGGCGCGACGCGCGGCGTGTCGAGGTCGTCGACGCGCACCGCCCAGTGTCCGCCCTGTGCGCGGGCGTCAAGCCATGAGGCGACCGCGGTGAGCAGCGAGCCGAGATGCAGCGGGCCGGACGGCGTGGGCGCGAATCGGCCCCGGTAACGCGTCCCCGCGAATCTCGCGTCGCCGCCAGGCGACGCGCCTAGCCGCGAAGCTGCCGCTCGCGCAATTCCTCGAGCGCCTTGCAGTCTACGCATTGCGTTGCCGTGGGGCGCGCCTCGAGGCGGCGCAAGCCGATTTCGACGCCGCACGTGTCGCAGTAGCCGTAGTCGTCACGGTCGATCCGCGCCAGCGTGTCGCTGATCTTGCGGATCAGCCGTCGTTCGCGGTCGCGGGTGCGCAGTTCGATGCCGAGTTCCTCTTCCTGCGTGGCACGGTCGACCGGATCAGGGAAGTTCGACGCCTCGTCCTGCAGATGGTTGACTGTCCGGTCGACCTGCTCCATCAGCTCGCGGCGCCATGTCTCGAGCATCGCGCGAAAGTGCTCGACCTGTCCGGCGCTCATGTACTCCTCGCCGTCTTCGGGCGCATACGGGGTGAAGTTGACGAACTGCGAATCCGCCGGCGCGGCGCTGCGGTTGGGTGCTTGGCCCGGCGCCTGGCCGGAATTCGCGTTTGCGGACATTTGCTTTGAACCTCTCGATTTCTTGAGAATGGCCGGTCGCTCGCAAGCGTTGCGCCTTGCCCGTATGCTTCCGACCGCGAGAGCCGGATTCGGCGGGGCGCGTAACCTACCAAAACCGTCTGCAAATGGCCATACAGAAACGAGCGATGAATAGCGCCTCCGGGGCTGCCGAAAACGGGCCTTCGTGGCGCGGTCTTTTTTCTGAGGGGGATGCCCCTCGCGCTCCCCGGCTGAGGGCTCCTTCTTGCGAGGGGCAGGCCCCTCGCGCTCCCCGGCTGAGGGCTCCCAAACTCGCGCGCCGGGTCGGTGGAATTGCGCCATTCCGGGTCGTGCAGATCCTCGAACGGGCGCGCGAACTCGAGCGGGCCGGTCGCGACGTCGTGCATTTCGAGGTGGGTGAGCCGGACTTTCCCACCGCGCCGACCGTGGTCGCGGCGGGGATCGAGGCGCTGTCGACGGGGCGGACGGGCTATACGCAGGCGCTGGGCTTGCCGGCTTTGCGGGCCGCCATTGCCGCGCGCTACGGGGTCGAGGCCGGTCGCGTTGCGGTGACCACGGGTGCCAGTGGCGCCTTGAATCTGCTCGCACAGGTGCTCGTCGATCCCGGCGCGGAGGTGCTCGTGCCGGATCCCGGGTACCCCTGCAACGATGTGTTCATCCAGGCGGCCGGGGGCGTGGCGCGCCGCGTGCCGGTCTCCGCTTCGACACGGTTCCAGCTCGACCGCGGGGCGCTTGAGGACGCCTGGACGCCGCGCACTGCGGGCGTATTGCTCGGGAGCCCGGCGAACCCCACGGGCAGCGTCCTCCGCTGCGCCGACTTGGTGGCCATGCGTGACTTCGTCGCCGACCGCGGCTTCGTGATCGTCGACGAGATATACAACGGTCTGGTCTACGACGCGGAAGATGCCCTGGCAGGGGAAGACCTGCTCTTTGAGTCGGCCTTGACCGTCGACGACGGCATTTTCGTGGTCAACAGCTTTTCCAAGTACTTCGGCATGACGGGCTGGCGCTTGGGTTGGCTGATCGCACCGGCATCCGCGATGGATGCGATCGAGCGCGTTGCCCAGAATCTGTACATCGCGCCCCCGAGCGTAGCGCAGTACGCGGCGCTGGCCGCCCTGCAGGCTCCCGCGATGGCGGTCCACGAGGAACGTCGCCGGATCTTCGCGCGGCGCCGCGAGGTGCTTCTGGACGGCCTCGCCAGTCTTGGCTTGTCCGTTGCCCAGCGGCCAACCGGGGCCTTCTATGCCTATGCGGACATCGGCGCGACGGGTTTGGACAGCGAGACGTTCTGCGAGCGTCTGATCGAGCAGTTCGGCGTGGCGGTCACCCCGGGGACCGACTTCGGGGCGTTTCGGGCTGATGAACACGTTCGCTTCGCCTACACGGTGGACGAGCGCGAGATCGCCAAGGGGATCGAGCGGATCGGCGAGGCGTTGCGGAGCCTCGGCTGAGGGGCGGCGAGGAGAGACCGGTCGAATTCCAGCCAAGGCTCCGTCCTGGAACGCTGATCCGGCGCTACAAGCGCTTTCTCGCCGACGTTCGGACGGGCAGAGGGGCGCTGACGATGCATTGCGCGAACACCGGGGCGATGCTCGGTTGCGCGGAACCGGGCAGTCCGGTCTGGTACTCGACCTCAGCGAACCCACGCCGCAAATATGCGCACACGCTAGAACTGGTGCGCGACACCGATGCGGACCTGATCGCGGTCAACACGGCCCGGGCCAACGGCCTCGTCGCGGAAGCGATCGACCGCGGCTTGCTGCCGGGGTTCCGCGCGGGGCTGCCGATCCGCAGGGAAGTGGCCATTCCGGGCGCATCGGGCAGGGGACGCTTCGACCTCTTGGCCGGGGAGACCTACATCGAAGTGAAGTCGGTGACCTTGAAGGCCACGGATTCGGGGGCGTTCCCGGACGCGGTCAGCGTGCGTGCGACCCGGCACGCGGACGCGCTCGCGAGCTTGGCACGGTCGGGCTGGTCTACGGCGCTGGTGTTCTGCGTCCTGCACGCGGGGATTCAGGCCGTGCGCCCGGCCGACGAGATCGATCCCGCGTACGGCGATGCATTGCGCCGTGCAGCCGCCGCTGGCGTTACGGTCCTGGCGCTGCGCTGCGACATCTCGCTCAAGGGCATCGTCCCGGCGGACATCCTGCCGGTCAACCTGCGCTGAGTGCCGTGCCGGCGACGTTGATCAGCATCGATCTCGGCACGACCCGGCTCAAGGTATCGTCGTTCTCGACGGCCGGGCGGCTGCTTGCCCAGGTCGTCAAGCGGCACGCCGCCGGCGATGAGCGGGCGGACGGTTGGTGGCGAGACACGACCGACGCGCTTCGTCGTCTGGATACGGCGGACGTCCTCGGGATTTCACTGTCGGGGCGAGCCGGCGTCGGTGTATTCGTGGACCGCGGTGGGAACGTGTTGGCCGATGCGTGGTCGGACGATCGGCATGCCGAGCAGTTGGCGAGGCTGCGTGCTTGGCGAACTGAGACCGGGCGGCCGTTGTCGAACTACGGCGCGGCGCTCGTGGCGAAGTACGCGTGGCTGCGTGAACACGCCATCGGTCGCGCGCGACGCTGCCGGCTCGCCTTGTACGGGAAGGACTTCCTGCTGTTCCGGCTCACCGGTGCGCATTGCACCGACTGGTCGTCTGGACCCGATGCGTCGGCATGGGATGCCGCATTGGTGCGCGACTGGGATCTGCCCGCCGGACTGCTGCCGCGACCGGCGCTGCCTTGGCAAGTGGCTGGCCGTTTGACCGGCGCGGCTGCGCGGGAAACCGGGCTGGCCGTAGGCACGCCGGTCGCCGTCGGCGCACACGACGGTGTATGTGCCAACGTCGGGGCCGGCGCCATTGGACCGGGCGATTATGCGATTACCCTGGGCACCCACGCGGTAACCCGTACGATCAGCGCGCGTGCGCCGGCGGGCGCGACCCGCTTCTATGCGATGCCGCCGGATCGGCACGTGATTGGTGGCAACGCCATTCTCGGCGGCCGGGCCTTGGATTGGCTGCTCGACATCAGCGCTGGTGCGACCGACAGGGAACAGGCCTATCGTGAGGCCGAATCGATGGCGGCCGCCGTGCCACCCGGCGCGGACGGGGTCAGCTTCCTGCCCTTCCTTGGCGGGCAGGTGGCCCCGGAACGACGGCCCCATGCGCGCGCTGGTTTCGCTGGCTTGCGGCTCGGCCACGGTCGCGGCGCGATGACTCGCGCGCTCTTCGAAGGCGTCGGGTTCGCGGTGGCGGACATCGTCGACCAAGTGGCGACCTGGTGCGGTGCGCCGAACCGCATTCGTCTGACGGGCGGCGGCGCGGCCAGTCCGGTGTGGCGGCAGATCCTGGCGGACATTCTCGACCACGCTGTGGAGGCATCGGACGATGCCGTGGAAGGTCGGGGCGCGGCGATCTTTCTCGCTGTCGCGCTTGGCCTATACGCGGACTATGCGGCCGCCGCCGCCGCCATGGTCCCTCCGGGGCAGCGCGTCGAACCCGGACCGGCAGCCGCGGCTGCCTACCGGGACTTGCGCGCGCGCTGGCACGTGGTGCGAGATACGATGCGCGCGTTGGATGGACTGCGGTGAACCACACACCATGGCGACGTTGAAGCTCACGGGAGGCCAGGTTTTCGACCTGGAGGCGGGCACAGTCTCTGGCGCGGATGTCCACGTCGCCGACGGCATTGTCGTCGACGCCTTGGCCGGAGAGGCGGACCGTGTGGTCGATGTCGACGGTGCCTACGTGGCGCCCGGGTTCATCGACCTGCATACGCACGTCTTCAGCCACCCGTTGTTCGACACCTCAAGGCTCGAGGCCGACCGCATCGGGGTTCAACAGGGCGTCGCGTGCGTCGTCGATGCCGGTTCATCCGGCGCGGCCACGATCGACGCCTTCGAGCGATTCGTCCGGCGGACGCAGGCGACCGCGACGTTCGCGTTCATCAACATCGGCAGTCCGGGCTTGCCCAACCTGGGTGGTGGCCACGCATCGCGACCGGAATTGTGCGACCTGCCCGGGACGGTGCGAGCCTTCGAGCGGCATGACTGGTTGGTCGGTGTCAAGGTCCTCGCATCCGCTTCGCACACCGGGAGTTTCGGTCTCGAGGCGGTGAAACTCGCGCGCAAGGCGGCGGAGCTCGTCGGCAAGCCGCTGATGCTGCACGTCGGCAACGCGCCACCGTTGATCGACGATGTGCTCGATTTGTTGCGGCCCGGCGACATCGTGACGCACACCTACCACGGCAAGATCGGGGGCGTACTGGGCTTTGCCGACGCGGTGATCCCGGCGTTCAAGGAGGCGGTCGAGCGTGGCATCGTCGTTGACGTGGGACACGGCCGGTCCTCGTTCTGCTTCCGCGTCTGCGAGACCGCTCTGGCGCAAGGCATGCCCGTGCACACGATCAGTTCTGATCTCCATCGGGGGAACGTCGACCGCTATGCCGTTTCGCTGGCGCGGACGATGACCAAGTTGCGCGCGCTCGGCATGTCGCTCATGGACGTCGTGCGCGCGGTGACCCGGAATCCCGCGATCGCTGTCGGTCTGGACCGGCACGGTTTCGGGACGATCCGGTCGGGCCAAAGGGCATGCCTGACCGTATTCGATGAACGTGACGAGCCGATGGATATCGAGGACTCGACCGGCGACAAGCGGCAATCGCCGTCACGGATCGAGACGAGGGGCGTTGTTCTCGGCGACGCGTACTACGAGCGGACGCAGCCGCTTTGAATCCTTACGGCCAGGTCGACGTCGCGTCAGTGATCAACGCGGCCGGCAAGCTGACGGCCCTCGGCGGCTCGGCGCAGTCTGCGGCCGTCGCCGAGGCCCAGGCCGCGGCGTCAAGGGCGCATGTGGACTTGGCGGCGCTGCGACTTGCCGCGGGTAGGCGCATCGCGGCAGTGACCGGCGCCGAGGCCGCGTGCGTCACGAGTGGGGCCGCGGCAGGCCTTGCGATCAGCGTTGCGGCCGTCCTGACCGGCAAGGACCTGCAACGGGTTCGCCGTCTGCCCGAGGTCGAGGGGCCCAACGAAGTCCTCCTCCAAGCCGGCCACGACGTCGACTTCGGTGCGCGTGTGTCGCAGATGATCCGGGTGGCGGGGGGGCGGCCTGTCGTGTTCGGGTCGCACGATGCGGTCACGGAAACGGATCTGACCAAGGCACTGTCGGATCGCGCAGTCGCGATCCTGTTCGTCAAGTCGCACCATTGTGTGCAGCACGGTCGGTTGCCGCTCGAAGTCATGGTCGGACGCGGCATCCCCGTGCTGGTCGATGCCGCCGCGGAAGCCGACCTCCGGACTTACATCGCCGCCGGGGCCGATCTGGTGACCTACTCGGGGGGCAAGGCGATCGGCAGCCCGACCTGCGGCTTCATCGCCGGCCGGGCGACGATGATCGAAGCCTGTGAATTGCAGGAGCGGGGGATCGCCCGGCCGATGAAGGTCGGCAAGGAGCAGATTGCCGGCCTCTTGACGGCCTTGGACGAGCCGGCGGACACGCAAGCCGTTTCGGCCGTGTTGGACGCGTTGCATTTGGGCCTCGCAGCAACGGCCGACGTGCGGATTGTCCCGGATCGCGCCGGGCGGGAGATCCGACGCGTCGCCCTGGATCTGCCTGTTGCCCAGTTGCGGGATTTCGTGGCGTTCCTGCGCGACGGCCGGCCGAGCATCCGCACCCGCAACCATCAGCTCGGCGAGGGTTACGTGCTGTTCGATCCACGCGAAATGCGTCTCGACCAGGTGCCCGCCGTGGTTGGCCGCGTGCGCGCGTTCTTTGCGTCGCAGTCGGCAAGCTAGGCTTGGGTCGGTGCCAGGGCTGCTCCGCAATTTGCGCATCGTCGAGATGGCGCACCCGCTGACGGAGTATGCCGGCGCCATATGGGCCGGGCTCGGTGCGGAGGTCTGGCTGGTCGAGCCGCCGCGCGGGGCGGCGACCCGGTTCCGCAGGCCAACCGTGCCGGGGGCTGAATCGCCCCGGTCCAGCTTGGCGTTCCTGACCCGAAACACCAACAAGAAGAGCGTCGTGGTCGATCCGGATGATCCGACCCAGGTCAGGCTGCTGCGCGACCTCTGCGAACGGGCCGACGTGGTGCTCGATGCCGACGCGTCGCCGTTCCACACCTTGCGCTTGCGTGCCGCCACGCCCACCGTCACGGTCACGGATGCCTTGGGGCTCGGCACGTCGTCGATCGTCGGCTTTGCCGCGAGTGGTGGTTTGGCGTCGAGTGGTTGGCCGCACCAGCCGCCCTGCAATGCGCCGTCGTGGCTCGCACTCGATGGCGCGGGCGTCTACGCCGCGGTGATGGCGGCCGTCGCGGTTCTGTGCCGGCGCCGCGGGCACATCGTCCACTATGAGATTCCCTACGCGGAGGCCGCGGTGTCCGCGGTGACGCCGTGGTCGCGCCCGCTGCATTCCTACGGCATGCAGGCCGCTGGTCAGGGAACGTTGACCGCTCGGCTGGGTCCGGACGGCTTCCCGATCTACGAGGCGAAGGATGGCTACGTTCGCATTCTGGCCGCCACGCCGAAACAGTGGCAGGCCTTCGTGGATCTCTTGGGACGACCCGAGGAACTGGTCACGGGCGCGTGGAGCGACCGCCGCTTCCGCGCGGAGAACGCGGACGCGCTGAAACTGTTCTGCGCGGAGTTGATTCGCGAGCGGACGGTTCTCGAACTCTTCAAGGAAGGGCAGCAGCGGGGACTGACCATTTCGCCGCTTTGCAGTCTGCGCGACTTTCGCAACGACGACCACGTCCGGACCCGCTCGGTCTTCGTCGCGGTCGATGACCCGGAGTTCGGCGCGATGGAACTGATGCGCCCACCGGTCGTCCTGGAGCCTGCGGCGTTGAACGTCTCGGTGAGCCCCGCGCCGGCGTTGGATGGGCACGGCGCCGAGGCGCGCGCGCTCGCGGCGTCGACGCCAGATCGCTTCACGGCGGGTTTGGACACCGACTTCGACGTGGACCGGCCTTTGCGCGGCCGGCGCATCCTGGAACTCGGTGTCGGCGCAGTCGTCCCCGAGGCGGCCTCGTTGCTCGCGCTGCTCGGCGCCGAAGTGATCAAGGTCGAGTCCCTCGTGCACGTGGATTTCCTGCGCCGAAACGGCCTGGCGGGCGCGATGGACGTGAACAACAGCCCGACGTTCAATCAACTGAACCTGGGCGTCAGGAGCGTCGCGATCGACTTGTCCCAGGCCGAGGGGGTGCGCGTGGTCCATCGCTTGGCCACCTGCTGCGACACGGTGATGGAGAACAACCGCGGTCCGGTGGCCGCGCGTTGGGGGCTCGACTTCGCCGGAGCGTGTGCGCTGCGCCCCGGCGTGGTCTATCTCCGCAGCCAAGGCCTTGGCACCGGGCCGTACGACGGCTACCAGACCTTCGGGCCCAACTTGCAGACCTTCTCGGGAGTGACGCATCAGTGGGCGCACCCGGACGACCCGTTCCCGGTCGGCACGACCTTGAATCACCCGGATCACATCGCCGGCAAGCAGAACCTGGTCGCCGTTCTCGGCGCGTGGCTCGATGGTCCGCCGGAAGGCTGCCTGATCGATGCGGCCCAATTCGAGGCGGCGGCCGGGCTGATCGGCGACCGACACCTCGGCCAGTTCTTCGCCGAGAAGGATCTGGCACCGCTTGGCAACGCGAGTCCCGATATCGCACCGCACGGCTGCTACCGCTGCTTGAATGAAGGGGATGATGAACGCTGGGTCGCGATTGCTGCGGAGGACGATTCGCATTGGCGGTCCCTTGCCGCGGTCATTGGTGAAGACTGGGCGGCGAACCCGGCTTTTGCCGAAAGCGGGGGCCGGTTGGAGGAGGCACGCGTCCTGGACGAGCATCTTGGCCGCTGGACGGCGACTCGGTCGGTCCAGGATGTCGAGCGCGCCTTGCGGGCGTCCGGCGTTCCCGTATCCCGGGTCGTGACGGCCGATGACATGGCCGCAACCGAGACCAGCTTCTTTCCGGCCGTCGCGCACCCGACGTCGGGGACCCGTGCCTATACGGCGTTGCCCTTGCTGCGTCGTGGCGGCGGTCGGCCGGCGACCCGTCGCTCACCCTTGCTCGGTGAGCATACGGAGGCGGTTCTCTACGAACTCCTGGGCATGCCGCCGTCGGAGGTGGATCGGCTAACGGCCTGCAAAGTGGTCGGCAACTGACCGGCCGGTTCGTGCGTCAGGGGCCAGCGAACGCCTTCTTCACGGCGGCGTAGGCGGGGAGATCGGGCAGCCGCGCGCCGTGGACAGACACCAGGTGGGCGGCGGCGAAGTTCGCGAAACCGGCAGCCTCCCGCGGTGCGGCGCCGGCGTTGCGCGCATACAGAATGGCACCGGCGTAGATGTCGCCTGCGCCGGTGGTGTCGACCGCATCGGCGCCTCGGCCCGGGGTGAGTTCGCGCCCGCGGGGGCTCAAGGCGAGACTGCCGCGCGCGCCGAGGGTGATGTTCACGAACGGTGCGACATCGCCAAGTTCGGTGGCGGCGATGTCCAGACGGTCGGTGCCGGTCCAGGCCAGCGCCTCCTCCTCGTTGCAGAACAGTTGCGTGACGCCGTTGCCGAGCATGACCTCGAGCGCGGCACGGAAACCCTGCACCATGGAAGGATCCGACAGCGACAGACTGGTCTTGACGCCGGCCGATTCGGCGACCTCGCGGGCGAAAACGGCGGCCGCGCAGCCAGGCTCGGTCGAAGCCAGGTAGCCCTCCACGTAGAGATAGCGCGATGCGGCGAGTGCGGCCTCGTTCACGTCGTCCGACGACAAGCTGGCGGACACCCCGAGATAGGTGGTCATCGAGCGCTCGGCGTCGGCGGTGACGAGCGTCAGGCAGCGCCCCGACCGGCCGTTGCTCGTCGGGCGTCCCCCGGTGTCGATTCCAGCCACGCGCAGGTCGTCGAGGAAGTGTCTGCCGGTCTCGTCGTCGCCGACGCGCCCGGAATAGAAGCCCCGTCCACCGAAGCCTTGAACCGCGTACACGGTATTGGCAGCCGACCCGCCGGACATGCGGCGGGATTGACGCCCCTCAAGCCCGGTTGCGATGACCTCGATCTCCTCCTGCGAGACGAGCGTCATGTGCCCCTTGGCAATGCCCTGGTCGCGCAGGAACGTCTCGTCTACCGCGTATTCGGCGTCGACGAGCGCGTTGCCGATCCCGTAGATGTCATAGGTCACGAGCCGAGATCCCGGAAGACCTCGTCGATGGCCTCAACGGTTGCATCGACGGCGCGCTCGTCGTGGGCACCCGACACGAAAGCCGCCTCGAAGGCCGATGGTGCGAAGTACACGCCACGCGCCAGCAGGGAGTGGAAGAAGCGGGCGTATTTCGCCGCGTCGGCGCGCTGAACGTCGGCGAAGCTGCGCACGTCTTGATCGGTGAAGAACAGGCTGAACATGCCGCATACGGCGTTGAGGACCAGTGGCACGCCTTGCCGTTCTGCCGATGCCTCGATCGCTTCGGCGAGATGGCGCGTGGTCGCGTCGAGCGCGTCATAAAACGCCTCGTCAAGTGAACCGAGGAGGGCGAAGCCGGCGCGCATCGCCAGGGGATTGCCCGACAACGTGCCCGCCTGGTAGACGTCCCCGGCCGGCGCGATGCGCTCCATGATCTCGGCCTTGCCGCCGAACGCGCCGACGGGCAGGCCGCCTCCGATCACCTTGCCGAGCGTGGTCAAGTCCGGGTCGAGGCCGTAGGCGCCTTGAGCCCCGCCCCGGTGGACGCGGAAACCAGTCATCACCTCGTCGAAGATGAGCAGGCTCCCCGCATCGGCGGTGATCTGGCGGAGCGCTTCGAGGAAGCCCGGTGCCGGCGGTATGCAGCCCATGTTGCCGGCGATCGGTTCGACGATCACCGCCGCGACTTCGCGGCCGACACCGTCGAAAATCTCTTGTACGGCATCGACCTCGTTGAACGGTGCGGTCAAGGTGTGCTTGGCCGTATCGGCCGGCACGCCCGGTGAGTCCGGCAGTCCGAGCGTCAACAGTCCGGAGCCGGCGGCGGCGAGCAAGGCGTCTGCGTGGCCGTGGTAGCAGCCCTGGAACTTGACGATCTTGTCGCGGTTCGTTGCGGCGCGGGCCAGGCGAATCGCCGACATCGTCGCTTCGGTGCCCGAGTTGACCATGCGCACCTTTTCGATGCCCGGGAACCGTTCGGTGATGGCTTCGGCCATGGCGATCTCGGCGCGGGTGGGCGCGCCGAACCCCAGTCCTGCCAAGGCCTGGTCGCGAACCGCGTCCACCACCGGGGGGAAGGCGTGGCCCTGCAGCATGGGCCCCCACGAGCCGACGTAGTCGACGTAGCGATTGCCATCCTCGTCGGTGAGCCAGGCGCCGTCGCCGTGGGCGAAGAACACCGGCGTGCCGCCAACGCCGCGGAAAGCGCGCACCGGCGAATTCACGCCGCCAGGGATGCTCTTCAGCGCCCGCTCGAACAGGTCCTCCGAGGTTTTCCGGTGCATGGCAGCCTTGCTATGTTCAAGAATCGGCGGATTGTAAAGGTCTTTGCGAGCGACCGTGGGGGTGCGCGCCCGAGGACCTGACTCGCGCTGCGCTGTGCGCTTACTCCGCCTCGGCCCAAGGCTCCGCTGTCCTTTGACGAAAGCGCACCTGCGGTCACTTCGTTCCCTTGGCGCGTCCCTAATGAGAGGTCAGTGGTCCTGCGGCGTTTGCGCGTAGCGGTCGATGTCGTCGCGCGTGAGCACGCCCACGACCTCGACGTCGCTCTCGCTTTCGGTGTAGCTGACGCTCCGCTTGTTGCCAGGCGATCGGCGCCGCCCGGCCGCCGGCGACCGCGCAGCGGTCGCGTCGCGCACGACGCAAAGTGCCTCGACGCCGGTAAAGCGGAATTCGGCGAGCGCCTCGAGCAAGGTGGCGCGATTGTTGATGATACCTGCGTCCTTGCGCATGCCCGGCACTTCCATGAGATCGACCACGTCGGCATCAAGACGGGGGTCGAACTGCCGCGAGTCGTCCGGCGTCGTGTCAGTGGGGGCCAAGGCTTCGCTCAGGGCAATCAGGTGGTCAGCGAGATCGGTGGCGTTCAAAACGGCGCGAAAGCCGCCGTTTTCTTCGATTACGAGCCAGGTGGGCGAGCCCTCCAATGCCGAGCGCAGGTCGCGCACGCGGGCGGACCTCGGGACGCGCACCACGCTGCGTGTCATCAGCCCGGCGGCGCCGGCGCGCATCAGGTGTTGCGACGCCGGATCCGGTGGATACTGCAAGCCGAGCGCGCCCAGCGTCGTGAGGAAGATCGACCGCTGCTTTGCGAACAGCGTCACGGTCAACGATGCCACGACGATGATGAGCATGGCGGGCAGGATGATCGCCGGATTGGCCGTCAACTCCAAGACGGCAAGCAACGCTGCCAGCGGTGCCTGTAGCACGGCGGCCATCATCGCGGCCATGCCCAGCATGACGTAGAACGACGGTTCGGAGGCGAGTCCTGGCGCGAACGCGTTGCCGATGACGCCGAGCAGGCCGCCGAGCATGGCGCCCATCACGAGGGTCGGCCCGATCATCCCGACCGGCAGTCCGACCCCGACGCAGGCGGCTGACGCGACGGTCTTCGCGATCAGGATGATCAGGAGCGCAGTCCAGGCGAGTTGGCCGAGCAAGGCTTGGTTGACCGTGTCGTAGCCGACGCCGAGCACGGCGGGTGCCACCATGGCGGCGAGTCCCGTCACCGCGCCGGCGGCCATGGCGCGAATCCAGAACGGCCCCACCTGAAAGCGCGCAATAGTCCTGACCATCACGATGAACGCACTGCCGACCAAGCCGACTGCGACACCGGCGAGCGTGATGTAGGGAATCTCGAGCAGGGAGCGCAGTTCGGTGTCCGGGACCGAGAACGCGATGACGTCGCCGAAGAACCAGCGGTTGACCACGGTTGCCGTGACCGACGCGATGATGACCGGAATGAAGCTGGCGATCGTGTACTCCATCATCACCACCTCCATCGCGAAGATGACGCCTGCCATCGGGGTATTGAAGGAAGCGCCGATGGCCGCGGCGGATCCGCACGCGACCAGGGTTCGAATGCTGTTGTTCGGCAACCGCACCGCGTTGCCGAGCAGGCTCGAGGTGGCGGCGCCAAGATGCACCGCAGGCCCTTCGCGACCGCCGGACAGGCCGACCGTCAGCCCGGCTATCCCGCCGGCGAACTGGTAGAGCGCGCTGCGCAGCGGCATGTGCCCTTGGTACCGCGACAACCGTTCCATCACATGCACAACCCCGAAGCGCCGGGACTCCGGCGACAGCCGATTCAGGATCAAGCCGAGCAGGGTCGCGCCGAGGAGCGGCATCAGCAACGCCGTCCACGGCCCAAAGACCTCGAAGTTCTCGGCGTCCGGACGACCGGTCAGCCACGCGCCGCCTTCGAGGCCGGCCCGGAACAGCAGAACCACCAGGCCGGTCAGCAGACCGGCCGCGATCGCGAGGAGTATCAGCGGTGGCAACGACTGGACGCCCGCCAACTGACGACGCAAGAAGTCCAGGGAGGGGCGTTTGACGGCGAGACGGGGTAGCAGTGCGGTTCCTGTGCGCGGTTGTCAACGACCGTACTATAACCGCGACCCACCGGGACGCTTACTCGGGTTCACGGGGCTATAATGGCACCATGGACGCGACCATCGAATTCTCATCGCGTGCCGCGGACAAGGTACGTGAACTCATCGACGACGAAGGCAACCCCGCGCTGAAGTTGCGCGTGTTCATCACCGGGGGCGGTTGCAGCGGGTTTTCGTACGGGTTCACATTCGACGACGGTGTCGCGGACGACGACGCGGTGATCGTCCGCGACGGAGTGACCGCAGTCGTCGACCCGATGAGCTACCAGTATCTCGCCGGTGCCGAGATCGACTACCGCGAGGACCTCTCCGGCGCACAGTTCATTGTCGCGAACCCCAACGCTTCCTCAACCTGCGGTTGCGGCAACTCGTTCGCGATCTGATCGATTAGATTCGCCCCCCGCATCTCGATGGCCGAGACCGCCGGACGCTCAAGCCGTGTGAATCGCACCGAGGACGCGGTCGCCGCTGGCACCCGTGACGGCGGGCGCATTGCTGGGCTTGCCGAGAAGAGTGCGGTGCGCGAACCATGCGAACGCGGCGGCCTCCAACGCGTCGCCATCGACACCGAGGTCATCGCTCGTGGCCAGGTCGAAATCGTCGAGATGGCGGCCGAGCCGTCCCATCAGGTCGGCGTTGTGCCGCCCTCCGCCGCAGACCACGACGTCGCCGGATTCTGGTCCCCAGCGGCGTAGGGCGAAAGCGATGCTCCAAGCGGTGAATTCGGCCAGCGTCGCCTGCACGTCGATCGCGTCGTGATCGTGCATCGCGTGTTGTCCGGCGCGCTGAACATAGCCCAGATGGTAGGTCTCCTTGCCGGTGCTCTTCGGTGGTGAAGCGTGGACGAACGGATCGCGCTGCAGAACAGCCAGGAGGGGTGCCATGACCTGGCCACCGGCGGCCCAGGCGCCGTCGCGGTCGTAGGGCTCATCCCGGCAATGCCGTGACCAGGCGTCGAGCAGGGCGTTGCCGGGCCCGGTGTCGAATCCGGTGACGGCGGACGTCTGAGCGGGCAACATGGTCGCGTTGGCAATGCCGCCGATGTTGAGGACTACGCGGTGGCGAGCCTGGTTGCGGAACAGAACTTCGTGAAAAAGGGGCACGAGCGGTGCCCCCTGGCCGCCGGCGGCAACGTCGCGGCGACGGAAATCGGCGACGGTGTCGATGCCGGTGATCTCGGCGATTCGGCTGGGGTCGCCGATTTGCAGGCTGAACGGACGGTCGGCGGTCGGGCGGTGCCGGACGGTCTGCCCATGGGAGCCGATGGCACGCACCTCGGTCACGGCGATATCCCAACTTGCCAGGCAGTCGAGCACGGATTGGCCGATGAACTCGCCAAGGGCCGCGTCGGCCACGCCAAGGCGGTCGATCTCACCATCGCCCGGAACCACCAGGCGTGCGAGTGCGCGCGCAAGCTCGCTCGGCAGGGGTACGGTGGACACGGCGACGACGGCCGGGGGGGAGGTGTCGGTCTCGAGCAGGGCGACATCCAGACCGTCCATGCTGGTGCCGGTCATGACGCCGACATATTTCATGGCGGCGCGCTACGGTCGCGTGGTCTGGAACGCGATCTGGTCGCTGTCCTTGCGCGCTTGGAGGTCGTCCAATAGCGGCGTCGTGGTGGCGAGGAAATCTTCGCGTAGCGCGTCCGGGATCGGTTCGGCTTCGGGCAGGCCGACGGTGCTGGGATTCTTGTGCACGCCGTCGACGAGGAACTCGTAGTGGAGATGCGGGCCGGTCGCCCAGCCCGTAGCGCCGACAAAACCGATCACTTGTCCCTGCGCGACGCTCTGCCCCTCCTTGAGATTGCGGGCGAAGCGGGCAAGATGCAGGTACTTGGTCTGGTAGCGCTCGCCGTGCTGGATCACGACGTAGTTGCCGTTTGGACCGGTGCGCGAGCGCGTGACGACCTTGCCGTCGCCGGTCGCTTTCACGGGCGTGCCGGTCGGCGCGGCGTAGTCGATCCCCCTATGCGGCATGACCCTCTTCCATAGCGGGTGCACGCGGTTCAGATTGAACGGCGAACTGACGCGAGCGTCGAGCGGCGTTCGCACGAATCGCTTGCGCATCGTGCTGCCTTCCGGGGCGTAGTAGCTCGCTACGCCGTCCACGCCGACATAGCGCACGGCCCGATGCGAGCGACGGCGGGTCACGAACTCCGCAACGAGAATCTCGCCGTAGCCGATGAACTCCCCGTCGACGCGGCGTTCTTCGTAGAGGACGTGGAACTCGTTCCCGGGGCGGACGTCGTGAACGAAGTCGATGTCCCACTGGAATAGCTCGGCCAAGCGGATCGCGAACGCATCGCTCAAACCGAGATCCATGCAGGTAGTGAAGAGCGACTGGTCGGCTTGGATACGTCCGGCTCTGTAGACGCGTTCATGGTCCGGTTGGCGAACCGTCTCGGTGGCTTCGAACCGGTCGCCGATGCGGCGGAACTCGAGGCTCTGCAGCCGATCGGGCCGATAGGTCAGGTGTTGCAGGTTGCCCTCGTCGTCCGCGGCAAAGTCGAACTCGTGCCCGGGCATGATCGATGCTAGGCGTCTGCCATGAGGCCCGCTGTGGACTACGAGGTGCAGATCCCGCGGGTGGAAGCCGTGGCGATCGAAGATCTTCGCGAGGTTGTCCCCCGACTTCACCGGCGCGGTGAAGTCGCTCGGTGTCGGTAGGGTGGGGGGTGGCGAGGGCGGTGCGGCCGTGACCGCTGGGGGGGCAGGGCTGGCGGGCTCGACGGCGGGCACGCTGGCGGCGTTCGCGGTCTGGTTGGGGCTACGGCCTGCGAGCGCGACGCTCAGCAAGATCGTGCAAACGGCTGCGACGACGATGGCGTGTTTCTTTGGCGGCGCGACCACGATCCGACGAACTTCCCTTGTCTTCACCTAGCGAGCCTACGGCCCATCAAGCACCCAAGCCCAGGCGAACGCCGATTATTAAACGAAATCGTGATTGATGGGAACCCCAAGGCACTGCTATGGTGCACGGCCTTCGAATCCGTCGCTCCCCCATGGCTTCGTTACTCCGAGCACTCGAGGGACGCGGGCTGCTCGCCCAGGTGTCCGATCGGACAGGCCTCGATGCGCACCTCGCGGGCGGCTCGCGCGTCGTTTATGCGGGCGTCGATCCAACCGCGTCGAGCCTCCAGGTTGGCAACCTCGTCACGTTGTTGATGCTACGCCGGTTCCAGCTAGCTGGCCACCGACCGATCGCCGTCGTCGGGGGCGCGACGGGCCTCATCGGCGACCCCTCCGGGCGTATCGACGAACGCGCGTTGAACGATGTGGCCACCGTCGAAGCCTGGGTCGATGCCATGCGCGCACAGGTGTCGCGATTCGTCGATCTCGAAGGTAACAACGCCGCCTTGGTGATCAACAACCTGGACTGGACGCGGGGTCAGGACGTCATCGGCTTTCTGCGCGACGTGGGCAAGCACTTCTCGGTCAATGCGATGATGCAGCGCGACTCCGTCCGCTCGCGCCTGGACCGGGACGGCGCCGGCATCTCGTACACGGAATTCAGCTACATGCTGCTGCAGGCGTTTGACTTCCTCGAGTTGGCGCGTCGATACGGATGCACGGTCCAGGTCGGTGGCAGTGATCAGTGGGGCAACATCGTGAGCGGCGTCGACTTGGTGCGTCGCGTGCTGCAGCGGCAGGCCTACGCATTCACCCACCCGCTGATCACGAAGCAGGATGGCACGAAGTTCGGCAAGAGCGCGGACGGTGCGATCTGGCTGGACGCCGGGCGCACCTCCCCTTACGCCTTCTACCAGTTTTGGCTGAACGCGGCAGATGCCGATGCGGTCCCCTATCTGCGCTGCTTCACGCTGCTCGAAGAAAGCGAGATCGAGGCGGCGGCCGAAGCGGTCCTCGAACGACCGGAGCTACGCGATGCCCAGCGCACGCTGGCTCGAGAGGTGACCCGCCTCGTCCATGGCGCCGAGGCCGTGGACGCCGCGGAACGCATCACGACTGCGCTCTTCGACGGCCAGGTTCGGGCATTGCGCAAGGACGACTTGTCTCAGCTGGCCCGTGACGGCATGGCGGTGAGCACCGTCGCTCCTGGCACGGGTCTGCTTGACGCGATGACCGGCGCCGGCCTCGCGCCCTCCAACGGCGCGGCACGGCGGTTGGTTCAGAGCCGAGGTGTGCGGGTGAACGGCGATGTGGTCGTGGATGCCGGGATGCGCCTGGAGGCGGCCGACGCCTTGCATGGTCGCTACCACGTCGTGCGCCGCGGCCGGAAGAACTGGCACATGGTGATTGTCGAAGGCTGAGCAGGTCCGCGAGGCCTCGAAGCGGGGCCTTCGGGCGCGAAGCGCAAAAAGGCGTTGACAGACCGGATGCCGGGCGTAAGATACGGCCCCCTTGCCCTTGGGCAAGGCCTAGCCCCTTTGGGCAGCGTATGCCCCGACACGACCCTCGGTTGGCGTCGGGGCGCTCTTTAAGAGATTGAAGACAAGCCATTCGTGTGGGCGCTCGATGCTAAGCCACGAGCAAACCTTTTGGCTGTCCAGCCCTTGGACCGTGCGGTTTCGCTAGTCGGGACGCATGAGCTTTGGGATGGGCGGCTTTGCTTGAAAACTGAAGAGTTTGATCATGGCTCAGATTGAACGTTGGCGGCAGGCCTCAACCATGCAAGTCGAACGAGAAAGGCCCTTCGGGGCTGAGTAAAGTGGCGGACGGGTGAGTAACGCGTAGGAATCTGCCCGGCAGTGGGGGATAACTCGGGGAAACTCGAGCTAATACCGCATGCCACCGGTGCCTTAGGGTGCCGATGAAAGCGGGGGATCTCGCCGTGGCGGCTTCGGCCGCAGCGGAAGACCTCGCGCTGTCGGAGGAGCCTGCGTTGGATTAGCTAGTTGGTGGGGTAATGGCCTACCAAGGCGACGATCCATAGCTGGTCTGAGAGGACGATCAGCCACACTGGGACTGAGACACGGCCCAGACGGCTACGGTCGGCAGCAGGTGGGAATCTTGCACAATGGGCGAAAGCCTGATGCAGCCATGCCGCGTGTGTGAAGAAGGCCTTAGGGTTGTAAAGCACTTTCAGTGGCGAAGAAAAGGTCGGCGTTAATAGCGCCGCCCCTTGACGTTAACCACAGAAGAAGCACCGGCCAACTCCGTGCCAGCAGCCGCGGTAATACGGAGGGTGCGAACGTTAATCGGAATTACTGGGCGTAAAGCGCGCGTAGGCGGTTTGTTAAGTGAGATGTGAAAGCCCCGGGCTCAACCTGGGAACTGCGTTTCAAACTGACAAACTAGAGTTCAGTAGAGGGAGGTGGAATTTCCTGTGTAGCGGTGAAATGCGTAGATATAGGGAGGAACACCAGTGGCGAAGGCGGCCTCCTGGACTAACACTGACGCTGAGGTGCGA
>JAPOYV010000089.1 GCA_026706385.1 Gammaproteobacteria bacterium | reverse complement strand
CGCCGGTCCTGCGGTACCTGGCGCGGCTGGGCAAAGGGTGGGCAACCCCAGACCGACACTGAAATGGGCGATGTTCTGTACACAGCACGGGTTGTGCTCAACAGCTCTGTGGTGCGAGGCGTTTCACCGCGCCTTGCGCAGGATGTGATAGCGGTTGACTGGTAGCGGCCCGAACTGCCGCTCGACGCCGTCGGGCCAGCGTACCGTGACGCTGCGCGGTTCGTTGGCCAGCCCCAGCCCGAAGACCACGCGGGGATCGTGGGCCGAAGCGTAGCTGCCGTCGGTGCGTACCCGGCCGGGTCCGATCCCGGGCCGGTCGATCCAGACCCGGGCGCCGATCGGCGGGCTCGTACCAGCATCGACGATCACACCTAGCCACGAAGCCCTCGGCGTGTCGTTGCGGTAGAGGCGCGCTCGTGTGTGGTTGTTGGCGACGACCATGTCGATGTCGCCGTCATTGTCGAGGTCGCCGAAGGCGGTGCCGCGGCTCGCGTGCTCGAGCGCGAACGCTGGACCACCTTCCGCGCGGCGGTAGCGGGTGCCGTCGTTCAGCCAAAGCTGGTTGCGCTGGCGCAGGGGCGGGCCGGCGGACGCGGCGAGCTGGCGGGGGACGAAGCGGACGGTGCCGTTGGCGGCGAAGAGGTCGAGGTCGCCGTCGTTGTCGACGTCCACCCAGCCGGTGCCGAAGCCCGTGAAGGCGAGGCTCCCGGCGGCTAGGCCCGCGATATCGGTCCGATCCTCGAACGTGCCCCGGCCGTGGTTGACGTAGAGCGTATTGGTCTCGCCCGTGTCGTGGGTGACGAACAGGTCGCTGTCGCCGTCGGCGTCGAAGTCGGCGGCAGTCACGCCCATGCTGGCCTCGGCGCTGCCGGCACCGTTCACCGCCGCGCCGGCGCGGAGCGCCGTGTCCGTGAACCGGCCCGTGCCGTCGTTGATCCACAGGACGTTGGCGCTACCGTCGTTGGCGACGTAGAAGTCGACGTGGCCATCGTCGTCGAAGTCGTCGGCGATCACGCCCATGCCCGCGGCGCGCGCGGCGTCGATCCCGGCGGGGACGGTGACGTCCTGGAACCGGCCGCCGCCAAGATTGCGGTAGAGGCGATCGCCCACGCCGGGGAACCGCGAAGGCGGACAGTAGCTCCGCTGGCCGGCGAGACGGCAGGGCTTGGCGGTGTCGATCGCGAAATCCAGGTAGTTTGCGACATATAGGTCGAGCAGTCCGTCACCGTCGACGTCCGCGATACTCGCGCTGATGGACCAGCGCTCGCCGACGATGCCGGAGTCGGCGGTTGCGTCGCGGAAGCCGCCGTCACCAAGATTAAGCCATAGCTCGTTGGCACCGTAGTTGGCGAGGAAGACATCCGTGTCGCCATCGCTGTCGACGTCCGCCGTGGCGATGCCCATGCCGTAGCCGGTGGCCGCGATGCCCGCCCTCTCGGTGACGTCCTCGAAGGCAAGCTCGCCGGGTTCGCCCACGTTGCGGAACAGCCGGTCGCTCGGCAACTCGGCCGTGGCGCGCCCGACGAGCGGGCCGCCCTGGACCAGCCAGAGGTCCATACGCCCGTCGCCGTCGTAGTCGAGAATCCCCACCCCGGCGCCGATGATCTCGAGCGTCCATAGCTCGCCTGTCATGCCGCTCAAGTGAGTGAAGTCGAGGCCCGACTCGTCGGTAGCATCCACGAAGCGAACGCCCCCACTCGCGTCGAAGGCCCATGCCAACGCACCGAACAGCAACGCCCGCGCGGAACCGCTCAAGGCCGCTGGCGCAGTTCCCATGTCTCGCCGCCCGCGAAGTCGCCAAAGGCCTGCTCGACGCCCCCCGGGAAGCGCACGGTCACATCCGACACCGCCGGGTGATCGCCAAGACCGAAGGGGACCCGCGGGTCGTTCGATGCGAAGTAGCTGGCCGCCGGCTGGACGTCGCGGTGCACGCGCCGTTCGCCGACGCTCGCCGACACCGTCGCCCCGTGAGCATCGCGCCCGGATGCGGTCAGCACCCGGAAGCGCACCCAGTTGCCGCGCGTCACGCGGTTCATCAACAGGTAGGCGGGACCGTCGCGATTGACGACGAGCATGTCGAGTCCGCCGTCGTCGTCGACATCCCCGACGGCCACGCCCCGACTGGTATGGACGAGCGGTTCCGGGACACCGCCGCCCATGGCCTCCAGCCGATACGCGCCGTCCAAGCGTCCGCGGTACAGCACGTTGGGCTCGGCGAACACATCCGGGACCGCGGCCGGGTCGCCGTCCACCTTGCCGTTGGCCTCGTAGAGGTCGAGGACGCCGTCATTGTCGAAGTCGGTCAGGGCGACCCCGAATCGCGTGTGCCGACCGCTGACGGCGCCGAGACCGACGGCGGCGGTCTGATCCGAGAACCAAGCGCCCTCGTTGCGGAAGAAGGAATCCGTCTCGCCCTCGAAGTTCACGACCAAGAGATCGCTGTCCCCGTCGTCGTCTACGTCCGCCGCGGCCACGCCCATGCCCGCCTTGGCCACGCCGTGCTCGTCCACGGCCGAGCCCCAGTCCGCGGCCAGGTCTCGGAAGCGCAAGCCCCCCCGGTTCATCCAAAGCTGGTTGACGTTGCGGTCGTTGGCGACGAAGACGTCGATCCGGCCGTCCCGGTCGAAGTCGGCCCCGACGATGCCAAGGCCGTTTCCGTAGGCCGTGGCCAAGCCGGCTTCGACGCTCACGTCCGTGAACGTGCCGTCGCCGTTGTTCCGAAACAGCTTGTCGGGTGCCGGCGCGGCGTAGGTCGTGGGCGCACAGTAGGTCGGGGCGCCGCGGTAGTAGCAGTCGCGTTCCAAGGCGGGCGACCAGTTGATGTAGTTCACCACGAAGAGATCGAGATCCCCGTCGGCGTCCAGATCGTGGAATGCCGCCGCGCTTCCCCAGCCCGGGTCGGCCACGCCGGCATCCCCGGCGACGTTGACGAACCGGCCGGCACCATCGTTGCGCAGTAACGCGTTCGGGCCCGTATTGGTCACGTAGAGGTCGACGTCGCCATCGTTGTCGTAGTCGCCAGCCGCGACCCCCATGCCATAGCCCGCATCGGCACCGTCGCCGATGTCCAAGGCTTCCTCGAACGTGCCGTCGCCGCGGTTCAGGTACAGCCGATTGCCGGGCGCCGGTTGCTCAGTGCGCGCGGGGAGCCGACCGCTCTGCACGAGGTAGGCGTCCAAGTCGCCGTCGCCGTCCACGTCGACCAGCGCCGCGCCGCCGCCGACGATGTCCGGCAGCATCGGCGTGCCGTCGAAGCCGGATTCGTGCTGGAAATCGATGCCCCGCTCGCGGGCCTCTTCGACAAACCAGGGGCGGTCCCCGCCGCAACCGGCGAGCACCAGTGCCGCCAGGACGGTAGTTGTACGTGCAATCACGACGTGTCCGTGTCCAACTCCGCCAACCGGTCGCGAGCGGCAGCCACGTCGTCGGGGTGCGTGCCCAGGTCGTCCGCCCGGTTCAATGCGGCGCGGGCCTCCGCGTGGTGTCCCGCCTCGGCGAGGGCCCGCCCCAGGAACACGTGCCCCCTGGTGAACGCCGGATCGAGTTCCACCGCGCGTTGCAGGAGTTCGATGGCGCTCGGCCAGCGCCCGCGCGAGCCCGCGATCATCGCCGCGTGGTGGAAGGCGGAAGTCGCCCCGCCCAACGGCACCATGGCCTCAAGGCTCTCCCGCGCCGCCGCCAATTGACCCTGCCGCATCAAAAGCATGGCTCGCCGTTCGTGGGCAGCCACCAGGCCGGGATCAAGTTCCGCAGCGCGCGCGAAGTGTTCGACCGCCGAAGCCGGCCGGCCTGCTTCCTCGAACAGGCTCGCGATATTGAAGTGAAAAAGGGCGTAGTCCGGATGAGTCGTCAAGCCGTCCCGAAGCACGCTGATCGCCTGGTCGGGCTGTCCCCTGCGCTGGTAGGCGATGCTCAGGTTGTTGATCAGCGTCCGGTCGTCCGGGCGCGACTCGCGCAGGGACTCCAGCATCGAGGCCGCCCGATGCGCGTCGCCGCGCTGCAGGATCGTCTCGGCGAGGCCGAGGCGCCCGTGGAAGCCGCGCACATGGTCTTCGGTCGCCTCGCGTCGCTCGTCCCGCCATTGCAGGGGCGGGGCATCTTTGCCGCGCGCGGTCGCCTCCGTGGCGTCGCTCGCGCGACCGGCCGCACGGAAGGCAAGGCCGAGAAGGCGATGGAGTTGGGGATAGTCGTAGCGGGCGATCAACGGCTCAAGCGAGGCAATGGCCTCGTCCGCGCGGTCTTGCCGGAGGTGTACCCGCGCGATGCCGGCGCTCGCCGCAACCGCGGCATCGCCCCTCGGCGCCAGTTCGAGCGCGCGTTCGAACGCGGCGGACGCGTCGTCAAGGCGATCGAGGTCGAGCAGCCAAGTCGCCCGTTGCAGCCAAGCCGGCGCGTAGGCCGCGTCGATGGCGAGCGCAGCGTCCACCGCCCGCACCGCTTCATCCAGGTCGCCGCCGGAAGCCACGGCGAACGCGCGCAGGTACGGCCAGAGGAACTCGTGGCCTTCCAGGACCTGCGCCTGTGCGTAGGTGGCCGCGGCGGCTTCGGCGAAGCCGTTTGCGTCGTACGCCAGCCCGAGGCGCCCGCGCATAGGCCCAGAGTCAGGGAACTCCCGCGCGGTCCCATGGAGTTCCTCGAGGTACTCGGCAAGCTCGGCTTCGGCGCTGTCGAAGCCAGCCGCGACCGGGGCGCCGACGCCCTCGGCACAACCGACGAGCGCAAGCATAAGCAGCGTCAAGACGAGCGCGCGCAAGGCCGACCTTCATGCCTGTCGTATGGAGGCTGGCATCGTATCGCGAACTGAAGCAACTCCGTTCGCGCAGCGCCGGCAACGACGTGCCTAGGAAAAGGGTACTTGGCGTGCAACCGCTACGCTGTTACTTTCCGTGCACGGGAAGTCCCGCTGGAGTCCTTGCGATCAGCAGCGGGCCCATCCAGCGGGATTGGCAGGGGGTTAGGCTTGACAACGACGGCAGTCCGCCACGGCCCCGCTTCGCGCATCGCCGCCCAATGACCGACCACGCGGACATTGCCGGAAACCGCGCCCGTGCCCGGGCGCTACCCATGTTCAACGAAGGGGCGATCCCACCCGAGCGGGACCGGACGCTCGCATCCGACGACAGCGGTTTCTTGGACGTGATGCGCCTGTTGCTGCGCTCGTGGCCCTACATCCGCCCGCAGTTGCTCGGCCACTGGTGGTATCCGGGGCCCGGCGGCGGCGTACAGTCCGAAGTCGCGGACATGGTGAGTGGCGAGGGGTACCGATTCGGGTATGCCCCGTTTCTAGTAGCGGCGGTTGCCGCGATCGGGCCGATGTCCGGGTGGATGCCGAGCACCTTCGCGTGGCCCTTGGGCCTCCTGTACGTGCCCGTGGTTGCGACCGTGGTCAGCATGTTCCTCATGGCGCTCACCCAAGGTCGCTCGCAGATGGTCGGCACCGTCGGCGTGCTCCTCGGTTGCATCGGAATGAACGTCACCGGCGGGTTCTTCATCGAAGGCTTCCAGTCGACCATCTACGCGGTGGTCGTAACCATCGCGTGCGTCGTCGGGTGGATCCTGCAGTTCCGCGTGCGCGAGGGTCAGATCCAGTTCCGCGCCCGCGTGGGAACGCATTTGGTTTACTTCTACGCCATCAACTTCCTGCAGCGCGGGATCGCCATCGTCGTCGGCCTGATCCTCGCGGACCTGCTCAACCAGAGCCTGTTGCAGGCCGAGCCGCTGGCTCCCGGCCTCGCCCAGTTGCTCGGCTACCCGGAACTTGCCGCCGGCAGCATCGAACAGTTGACCGACGACGAGCGGCGGACGCTGACCTGGTCGTACGTCTACGTAGCACTCGGTTCCTACCTTTTGCAGATGCCGCTCAGCATCATCAACCCCTACTACAACATGTGGATCATGCAGCGCATCAACCAGGATCTGCGGATCGCGCTCATTTCCCGCTGGCACCAGTTGTCGCTGAGCTACCACAGCGACCACCGCACGGGCGACTCGATCTTCCGCATCTACCAGGACAGCGCCATGGTGACCGCCGTGGTGGGACACATGATCGGCATGACGCTGGCCATGATGAGCTACTACAGTTGCGTCGTCCTGGTGACGATCCTGAACCCGTGGCTCGGGCTCGCAGCCGGCGTACTGGTCGTTCCCGCCCTGCTCTGGGCGGGGTGGGCGATGCCTCGCATGCGCGTGCGCGCGCTGGTCTACCGGGAGGCCACGTCGGATGTCACATCGACCATCCAGGAGAGCTTCTCGTCGATTAAGCTCATCAAGGCCTTCGGCACCGCGGACCGTGCCCAGCGCCGCGTGGAGGACGACTCGGTGGTCGCGTTCAACGCCGCCTTCCGGGTGAAGCACCTGATCGCCCTCGTCACCATCGTCATGTACACGGTCGCAGCCGTATTCATGGCCGGCGGCACGTCCTTCATGGCATGGTGGGCCTACAACGGCGAGCCCACCTGGTTCGTCGAACTGCTGGCCCTCGTCGGCCTGAGTTTCGTGGTCTGGAACCTGGCCAGTTTCTCCTGGACCCGCGATCAGTTCCACGAGTCCAGCGGCGATATCCGCAAGCTCCTGCGCGACTGGATGACGGCCCAGGACCTGACCATGGGCCTGCGCCGCGTATTCGACATCCTGGACATCGAGCCGGACGTGCAGGATAGGCCCAACGCCCAGGCATTCGGCGGCCTTGGACGCGAGATCTCCTTCGAGAACGTAAGCTTCTCATACGAGCCCGAGCGGCCCGTGCTCAGCGACGTGAGCTTCTCGGCCGCGCCCGGCTCGATCACCGCCATCATCGGGCCCACGGGTTCCGGCAAGAGCACCCTAATGGCACTCTTGCTGCGGCTCTTCGACGCAGACAGCGGCCGCATCACCATCGACGGCCGCGATCTGCGGGACTATCGGATCGCGAGCCTGCGCGCCGCGATTGCCATCGCCTTGCAGGAGAACGTGCTATTCGCGATGTCCGTGCGCGACAACATCCGCTACGTGGCGCCAGCGGCGTCCGAGGATCAGATTCGCACCGCCATTCGCGTAGCCGCCATGGACGACTACGTCGACGGGTTGCCGAACGGCCTGGACACCGTGCTTTCGGACCGCGGCGGCAAACTCTCCACGGGGCAGCGCCAGCGCCTGTCCATCGCCCGGGCCGTGGTCCGCGACACGCCCATCCTCGTCCTCGACGAGCCCACCGCGGCGCTCGACGCGGCCACCGAGCACCGTGTGATGCAGAACCTCGCGGAATGGGCAGGCGGTGCCGACGGCCGGACCGGCCGGGCGATCTTCCTGATCACCCACCGAATCTCGACCATCCGACGGGCGGACAACATCCTCTACCTCGACGGCGGACGCATCGTCGAGAGCGGGAACCATGAAACGCTCATGCGCCTAGAAGGCGGCCGTTATCGCGGCTTCGTGGAGGCCGAGTCGACCCTGACCGATACCAGCAGGAGCCTGACGGCATGACTCAAGCAAGGCCGACTCGGCAAGGGCAGCGGTAGCCGTGGCCGAATCCGCGATCAATACACGACGCGGCCGACGCCGCCAGGCGTTGCGCGACCTCGATGCGCGCGCCAGCGGCCTCGATACGAGCACGCGGATCAGCAATGCCGAGGCGTTCGCTATCATCCTGCGCGCCGCGGGCTACATCCGCTTCTTCTTCTGGCGCTACCTCGCCAAGTTCGTTCTGAAGCTCGGTGCCTACGCGATCGCGCTTGGGTTCCTGCCGTGGCCGGCAAAGATGCTGACCGACCACGTCATCCTCGGCAGACCCATCGAGGAGGCCACCGGCTACCCGCCCTATTGGCAACCAGTTCTCGATCTGGTGCAGGGGTTTTCGCCGTTTTCCGACTCCCTGACGCCAGGCTGGTCGCCGTTCGAGATCCTGGTTTTCCTGGCCATCCTGGGTGTAACCCTAGTCGTCCTGATCGGGCGCTACATCACAGGCTACGACGATGGCGTGGAAGCAGGCCTCGCCGAAGGCCACGACTACGCCACCCGGGTGGAAAACCAGATCCATGGCGGCGGCGCCGTATTCGGCGGCGTCTGGGGCTACGTCGAGTTCAAGGTCAACTCCCGCCTGACACAGGCACTCAACCACATGTTGCGGGGCCAGCTTTTCAGCCGCATCGGGGCGCTGTCGATGACCCAGCTCGAAGAGCAGCGCATCGGCGACTCGATCTACCGCGTCATGTACGACGCGCCGCAGGTCCAGGAGATCTTCTACGAAACCACGCACACGCCGATCATGTCGACGTTGCTCTACATCCAGGCCGGCATCACCTTGCTCGCCACCTACCCCACCATGCCCGAGGTGTTCTGGCTGTCGATGAGCCTGTTCTTCGGCGTGGTCATCGGTACGAGCTTGTTCTCATCGATGGTCCGACGGCGTGGCCAGGCGGCCCGTGCGGCCGGCTCGCTCACCACGGGCACCATCGAGGAGGGCATGGACAACGTGCTCGCGGTGCAGGGCCTCGGCGCCAACGCCACGGAACGGGACCGCTTCGATGGCGACAGCAAGGAGTCGTTCCGCCGCTTCCGCGGGGTCGCGCTGATGTGGATGCTGATCCCCAGGGTGTGGGAGTTCATCACCGCAGTACTGCAAACAGCGTTCTTCGTCTATCTGATCAACCTGATCATCGACGGCGTCATGACCCCTGGCGACTTCGCCGCCATGTTCGTTTTCTGGGGCTACCTCATCGGCCCGGCGCGTTCCCTCGGCATCCTCTGGATCCGCTTCCAAGACAACGTCGCCGGCATGCGGCGCGTTTTCGCGATGATGGACCTGCCGGCCGAGGGCGACCTCGGTAGAACCCGGTTGCCGCCAGTCCGCGAGGGCGTCTCCATGCGCGGCGCTGGCCTCGTCTACCCGGATGGCCGGCGGGCGCTGACCGACGTCGACCTCGATGCCCGTGTCGGCGAGATCGTCGCCTTCTGCGGTCCGACCGGCGCCGGCAAGACCAGCCTCGCGTACCTCATCCCCCGCTACCACCAAGCCACGGAAGGCGTCATCCGGATCGACGGGCACCCCGTCAACGACCTGACCCTTGAGAGTCTCCGCGAGCAGGTGACCTACGTCTTCCAGGAGACGCAATTGTTCTCCGACTCGATCCTCGAGAACATCCGCTACGGCAAGCTGGGGGCGAGCATGGCTCAGGTCGAGGATGTCGCGAGGACCGCGGGCATCCACGACTTCATCGCCTCGCTTCCCGACGGCTACGACACCAAGCTAGGCGGCGCGGCGGCCAGCAAGCTGTCGGTCGGCCAGAAACAGCGCATCTCCATCGCCCGGGGCCTCCTGCGCGAGTCGCGCATCCTGATTCTGGACGAACCGACCTCCGCCCTCGACCCCGAAACGGAGCAGTACCTCGTCCAATCCCTGCACGAGGCCGCCAAGGACCGCCTGGTCATCATCATCGCCCACCGGCTCTCCACCATCGCCCACGCGGACAAGATCGTCTTCCTCGAGGACGGCCGGGTCATGGAACAGGGTAGCCACGACGAACTCATGGCGAACCCGGACGGCCACTACCGCCGCTTCGTGGAACTGCAGACCACCGCCGCCGCCTGAGGCGTCGCCGGTTAAGGCTTTCAACGCCGCATGCCGGACTTCGAAACCGACCTAGCCGCCAACCGCGCTCGCATCCGCGCCGTGCCGATGTTCTGGGACGGCCCGATCCCGGCGGACCGGGACCGCCGGGTCGAGGACGACGACAAGAGCTTCAGCGAAGTCCTGCTGCTCTTCCTGCGGTCCTGGCCGTACATCCGACCGCAGTTCCTCGGCCGCTGGCTGATCCCGGGCGAAGGCATCCGTCCGCAGGTCGCGGAGACGGTCAGCGGCGGCGGCTACCAGTTCGCCTATGCGCCGTTCCTGGTCGCGGCCATGGCGCTTGCCGGCCCGTTGCTCGGCGCCGTGCCAGCGACCCTGACGTGGCCCATGAGCCTCCTCTACCCGCCCGTCGCGGCGCTGGTGCTGTCGATGTTCGCCCTGGCGTTCACGACCGGTCGCCGGCAGATGCTCGCCACCATCGCCTTAGTGCTGTCCGGACTCGGCACCAACATCTCCGCGACCTTCTTCATCGACGGCTACGCCGACAGCTTCTACGCCGCGGGCGTCACCATCGCCGCCATCGTCGGCTGGATGTGCCAATTCCGCATCGACCAAGGGCGAGTCCGGGTGCGGATCCGGGTGGGCACGCACCTGGTCTACTTCTACGCGATCAACTTCACCCAGCGCTTCATCGCCCTGACGCTCGGCGTGATTCTCGCGGACCTCCTCAACCAGAACATCCTGCAGAACGAGCCCATCGCGCCCGGACTCGCCGATCTCTTCGGCATCCCCCAGTGGGCGCAGGGAGCGATCGCCGAGCTATCCGACGACCAACGCCGCGAACTCGTCTGGCTCTACGTGAAGCTCGCCCTCGGCGCGCACCTCGCGCAGCTACCGCTCAGGATCATCAATCCCTACTACCACATGTGGATCATGCAGCGGATCAACCAGGACCTGCGCCTCGCGCTGCTCGAACGCTGGCATCAACTGTCGCTGAGCTACCACAGCGACCACCGCACGGGCGACTCCATCTTCCGCATCTACCAGGACAGCGCCCAGGTCACGGCGGTGATCGGGCGGCTGATCACGCTGACGCTGGCGACGATGAGCTACTTCTCGTGCGTGACGCTGGTGACGTTGCTGAATCCCTGGCTCGGGCTCGTCACCGCGCTCCTGATCCCGCCCGCCCTCTTCTGGGCGCGCTGGTCGATGCCCCGGATGCGCACGCGCTCCCTGGTCTATCGCGCCGCGGCCTCCGATGTGACGTCGCGGATCCAGGAGGCGTTCGGCGCGATCCGGTTGATCAAGGCGTTCGGGACGGCCGAGCGGGCGCAACGTGATTTCGAAGAAGACTCCGTGATCGCCTTCAACGCGTCGTACCGCATGCGCATGCTGACCGCGGTCATCACCATCATCATGTTCACCGTCGGCGCCTCGTTCATGATCGGCGGCGAGTTCCTGATGGCGATGTGGGCTTTCCAGGGCGACTCCGCGTTCGCGCTCGAGTTGATCGGCCTTGTCGGCGTCAGCTTCGTCGCCTGGAACCTCGCGAGCTTCAACTGGACCAAGGCGCAGTACGCGGAGGCGACCACCGACATCCGCGGCATCCTGCGCAACTGGTTGACGGCGCAGGACATGGCCATGGGCCTGCGCCGCGTCTTCGACATTCTCGACATCGAGCCGGACGTCAAGGACAAGCCGGACGCCGTGCCGATGACCGCCTTCGACGACGAGATCCGCTACCGCGATGTGCGCTTCGCCTACGAGCCCGAGCGGCCGGTGCTCGATCGCGTGAGCTTCGCGGCCAGGCCCGGTACGATCACCGCGATCATCGGTCCCACCGGCTCCGGCAAGAGCACGCTGATGACGCTCCTCTTGCGGCTCTACGACCCGGACGGCGGCGCGATCACCATCGACGGCAAGGATCTGCGCGACTACCAGGTCGACACGGTACGCCACAACATCGCCATCGCCCTGCAGGAGAACGTGCTGTTCGCCATGTCCGTGCGCGACAACATCCGCTATGCCATGGCGAGCGGCGCCGACGCGGACGACGCGCAGATCCTCGAGGCCATCCGGATCGCCGGCATGGACGACTACGTCGATGGGCTACCGGACGGTCTCGACACGGTGCTGTCGGATCGGGGCGGCAAGCTCTCCACCGGCCAGCGGCAACGGCTGTCCATCGCCCGCGCGGTGGTACGCGACACGCCGATCCTGGTGCTCGACGAACCCACGGCGGCGCTGGACGCGGCCACGGAGCACCGGGTGATGACCAATCTCGCCCAGTGGGCCGGGACGCGTGCCGACGGCGCGGGTGGACGCGCGATCTTCCTGATCACGCACCGGATCTCGACCATCCAGCGCGCCGACAACATCCTCTATCTCGACGGCGGCCGGATCGTCGAGAGCGGCAGCCACGAGACCCTGATGAAGGTCGACGGCGGCCGCTACCGGGCGTTCGTCGAGGCGGAATCCAACCTCACCGCCGCTGGTGCGGCGTAGGGCGCGAGGACGCAATGGCCGAGTCGACCCTGCCACCGCCTGCCAAGACCTCGCTGCGCGACCGCGAGCGCGAACTCGACGCCCGCGCGAGCGCGCTCGATGCACACACGGACATCGGCCTCGCCGAGACGCTCGCCGTCATCCGCCGCGTGCTGGTCACGTTCTGGCCGCTGGCACCGGTGCGCCTGGCGGTCAAGGCGCTACTGCAGATGGGGGCGCTTGGCTCCGTCGCGCTGCTCCTGCCGTGGCAGGCGAAGGCGGTGATCGACCACGTGGTCCTCGCCAAGCCGATCGTCACAACCGGCTACCCGCCCTATCTGCACCCTCTGTTGCTGGCCCTCGAAGGCATGCACCCGCTCGAGATCCTCGTATGGCTGAGCGCGATCGCCGTCGGCATGATCCTGATCCTCGGCTACTACGCATCGGGCGGCGCCCGGGACGACGGCGTCGAGGCCGGCATGGAGCAAGGCCACGACATCGCCACAGCCACCGAGAACGACATGAACCAGGGCTTCAGCCACAACGGCGGCCTCTGGGGCTTCATCGAGTTCACCTTGCAGTTGCGGCTCTCCCAGGCGGTCAACCACGTGCTGCGCTCGCAGCTTTTCAGCCGCCTGGCGGCGCTCTCGATGACGCGCCTCGAAGACCAACGCATCGGCGACTCGGTGTACCGGGTCATGTACGACACCCCGGCCGTCACCACGATCTTCTACGAGGTCGTGCTCACCCCGACCGGCTCATTGACGATCTACTTCGGCGCCCTCTTCGGCCTGATCGGCGCCTATCCGCACGTGCCGGAGATCATCTGGATCTCGGCGTCGATCTTCCCGATCTGGCTCGCCATCAGCGCTTGTTTCTCCCGCATCACACGGCGTCGGGGCCAGGCGGCCCGGGCGGCGGGATCCATCACCACGAGCACGGTCGAGGAAGGGATGGACAACATCCTCGCGGTGCAGAGCCTCGGCGGCAACAAGAAGGAGAAGAACCGCTTCGGTGGCGACTCCACCGAGTCGTTCAAGCGCCATCGCGGCTATCGGCTGGTCGGCATCATCGTCGGCCAGTTCGGCGACTTCACGAATGCGCTGCTGCAGACGGCCGTCTTCGTCGTCATCAGCTACAACGTGATCGACGGGGCGCTCACGCCCGGCGACTACGGGGCCGCCTTCGTGTTCTGGGGCATGATGCGCGGCCCGGCGTTCTCGCTCGGGGGCTTGTGGATCCGCCTCCAAGGCAACGTCGCCGGCATGCGCCGGGTCTTCGCCTTGATGGACATGCCGCCCGAGGACGACCCGGGGCGCGCCCGGTTGCCGCCGATCCGAGAGGGCATGGCCATGCGCGGCGCGGGCCTCGTCTACCCCGACGGTCGCCGCGCCCTCGAGGGCGTGACGGTGTCCGCGAACGTCGGCGAGATCGTCGCCTTCGTCGGTCCGACGGGTGCCGGCAAGACCAGCCTCGCCTACCTCATTCCGCGCTTCCACGCCGCCACGGAGGGGGAGGTGTGGATCGACGGCACGAACGTCAACGACGTGACCCTTGAGAGCCTGCGCAGCCAGGTCACTTACGTCTTCCAGGAGACGCAGCTTCTGCGCATCTCGATCGCCGACAACATTCGCTACGGCCGCCCGGACGCGAGCCTGGCCGACGTCGAACGCGTCGCCCGGATCGCCGGCGTCCACGACTTCATCGCGTCGCTCCCGGACGGCTACGACACGAAGCTCGGCGGCGCAGCCGCCAGCAAGCTCTCGGTCGGCCAGAAACAGCGGATCTCGATCGCGCGCGGACTGTTGCGCGATGCCAAGATCCTGATCCTCGACGAGCCGACCTCGGCGCTCGACCCCGAAACCGAGGAATACCTCGTTCAGTCCCTGCACGAGGCGGCCAAGGACCGGCTGGTGATCATCATCGCCCACCGGCTGTCCACCATCGCGCACGCGGACAGGATCGTGTTCCTCGAAGACGGCCGGGTGATAGAGCAAGGCAGTCACCGCGAGTTGATGGCCCGGGAGCAGGGCCGGTACCGGGAGTTCGTCGCTTTGCAGACGACGGCCGCCTAGGCGCGGTGCGCGGGTCTAACGGCCCGTGCCAAATGCCCCAAATTGGGGCACATTCTGTTACGAACTGAAACAAAGTCCCCCGTGGACGGCGAATCGGTGTATGATTCGCGACTGTCTCGACGACCCTTTCCCACCTTGCCTCGGAAGCCCTGTCATCACCGCTCAGCACATTGGTCGATCAATGCTAGCCGCCTGACTGCGAGGCCCAAATGAGGGGAGGAATGCACTACGGCCGGTCGACCATGGGGGCGGCCTCCCGCGAACGATCCTCGTTCAAGCATCTGGGCCACCTGCGCCGCCTGTTTCCGTACATCAAGCGCTACGCGTGGGTCCTCGGGCTCGCCATTCTCGGGCTGTTGCTGACCCGATTGGCCTACAACCTGGTGCCGCAGTTGATGCGGATCGCCATCGACAGCCTGGAAAACCCGGAGATCCTCGCCAACTACAAGCTCCCCGCGCTCGGCATCCTGGGCATCGTGCTGGTGCAGGCGGGCATCCACATCGTCTCCCGGCGGGCGCTCCGGCGGATTTCCATCGCGGTGACCTACGACCTGCGCAAGCGCCTGTTCAACCACATCCAGTACCAGGGCCCCAGCTTCTTCAACCGGTTCGACACGGGCGACTTGATGTCGCGCGCGGTCAACGACGTGCGCATGGTGCGCATGGCGGTCTCCTTCGGCTGGGTGCAGATCGCCACCGTGGTGTTCTCGATCGCCACCAGCCTCTACTTCATGCTGATCATGTCGCCGATACTCACGGCCTGGGTGCTGATCCCCCTGCCGTTCGTGGCGTTGACAGGCTTCCTCATGGCACGCGGCATGTTCCCCTACTACCGCGAGCGCCAGGAGGCGATGGCCTCGGTGACCTCGTTCACCCAGGAGAACCTCAACGGCATCCGCACCATCCAGGCGATGGCCCAGGAAGACCACGAGATCGGCCGCTTCAAGCGGGCGAGCACGGTCTACGCCCAGAAGTACTACCGGGCGACCCGCTACCAGTGCTTCATGGACGTCGCCATGAGCACCATGACCACGGTGTCGCCGTTGATCATCATGGCCTACGGCGGCGCGCTGGTGCTGGCCGGCGAACTGAGCCTCGGCACCTGGGTGGCGTTCTCGAGCTACCTGATGATGATGACCTTCTCGGTCACCTCCATCGGCTGGTCGCTGTCGATGTTCGTCGCCGCGGCGGCGGGCACGGAGCGCATCTTCGAGATAATGGACGCCAAGCCCGAGGTGGTCGACGATCCGCACTTCCAGCCGCCCGCCACCATTGCCGGACAACTGGAATTCAAGGGCTTCACCTATCGTCATCCTGGGGCTCCGCGACCGACGATCCGCGGCATCGACATCCATGCCGACGCCGGCGAGACCATCGCCATGCTCGGCCGGGTCGGGTCGGGCAAGTCGACGATCCTGAAGGCCGCCGTACGACTGCTCAACACGCCGCCCGGCACGGTGTTCCTGGACGGCCACGACATCTGCGACTTCCCAATTCGCCAACTGCGCCGTTTGGTGACCATCGTGCCGCAGGATCCGTTCCTGTTCTCCGCGACGCTGCGCGAGAACCTGACCTATGACGACCCGACGCGCGACGACGAGGCGATCTGGGAGGCGGTGGAGGCCGCCGGCCTCGGGCGCACCGTGCGCGAGGATCTCGGGGATGCCCTCGACACCATCGTCGGCGAGCGCGGCATCACGCTCTCCGGCGGCCAGAAGCAACGCGCGACGCTGGCCCGCGGACTCATCCGCGATGCCAAGGTGCTGTTGCTCGACGACTGCTTCTCCAGCGTCGACACGGAGACCGAGGAACAGATCCTCTCCGGGCTGCAACGCCTGCGCGGCGACAAGACCACGATCCTCATCTCGCACCGGGTCTCGACGGCGCGCCACGCGAATCGCATCTACGTGATCGACAACGGCCGCGTACTCGAGACCGGAACCCACCAGGAACTGCTCGCCAAGGGCGGCTACTACGCCGAGCTCGAGGCGGTGCAAAGCAACCAGGAACTCGACCGCTCGCGCAAGAGCGCGCTCCTGCACGATCTCGAAGTCGACGACGAGCCGCCGCTCGCCGTGGCGGTCCCGGGGGACGCATGAACGGCGCCGCCAGCACGACCACGCCGGCGCGCAACTACGCCGCCTTCGACCAGGAACTGACGCACCAGGCCCTGAACGTCCGGCTGTTCCTGCGCCTGCTGAAGTGGACCAAGCCGTATCGCATCACGCTGATCGCGAGCGCGGTGCTGATCATCGTGGGCTCGGGGTTGCACGCGCTCACGCCGGTCCTGCAGTACCGCATCATCGTCGACGAGATCTTGGCGCCCAGCGAGACCTCCGCAGCCGCGCCGGACTATCACCTGCTGACGATTCTGCACTGGCTGACGGATACCTTCCCGATCGCGCCGCTCGTGGCCGCGATACTGATGTTCGTGGCCATGTTCGCCGTGCAGACCTTCATGCAGCTCGCGCAGCAGCTTCTCTTGACCAGCGGCGCACTCAAGACGTTGCGTGACCTGCGCATCGACCTGTTCGCCACCCTCGAGCGCAAGCCGGCTTCGTTCTACGACCATGTTTCCGTCGGTCGGGTCATGACGCGCGTGACCAACGACGTCGAGAACCTTTTCGAGTTGCTCGTCGGGTTCGTCGGTCGCGCCGGCGTCGTGTTCCAGTTCGTCTTCGCTCTGACGGTCATGGTCAGCATGAGCATGCACCTGACCACCGTCGGGCTTGCCATGATCCCGTTCGCGGCGTTGGCGACCTACTACTTCCGCAAGGTGATGCGCCAAGTATTCCGGCGCATCCGCGACTCCGTGTCCGCCCTCAACCAATACATGCAGGAGGACCTGATCGGCATCGAGGTGGTGCAGATCTCCGGCCGCGAGCCGATGAACTCCGAGCAGTACGGCGAATTGAACCGCGCCAATCGTCGGCACGAGTACCACGCCATCAACTACGAGGTGGTGTTCGAGACTTTCAACATGAGCCTCGCCAGCATCGCCACCGTATGCATCCTCTGGTTCGGCGGCGGCCAGGTTGTGCAGGAGTCCATTGGCCTCGGCGTGCTCATCATGTTCACCCACTACATCAACATGATGATCCACCCCGTCGAGTCCGTCGGCCGGTTCTTCAACACCCTGTTCCGTTCCATGGCGTCCGGCGAGCGCATCTTCCAGGCCCTCGACTGGGACGAGCGGCTGCACGAGCCCGAGAACCCCGTCGCACTGCCGGAGCGGCTCGAAGGCGAGGTCGAGTTCCGCAAGACGCATTTCGCCTACCCCGGTGGCGAGCCCGTCCTGCACGGCATTTCGTTCAAGATCGCCCCCGGCGAGAAGCTGGCGATCGTCGGCCCCACCGGATCCGGCAAGAGCACGATCATCCGCCTGCTGGCGCGCTTCTACGACTTCGACGACGGCATGATCTTCCTGGACGGGACGGACGTGAACCAGATCGCGAGCAGCGACTTGCGCAAGCGCGTCGGCGTCGTGCTGCAGGACTTCCACATCTTCTCCGGCACCGTGTTCGACAACATCTCGCTCAACAGCCCGGAGATCACGCGCGAACGTGCGATGTGGGCCGCCCGGGTGGTCAACGCCGACCCGTTCATCCAGGAACTCGCGGACGGCTACGACACCGAACTCGCCGAGCGCGGCCACAACCTTTCGCAGGGCCAGCAACAGTTGCTGGCATTCGCCCGCGTACTCGCCTCGGACCCGGAGATCCTCGTCCTCGACGAGGCGACCTCAAGCATCGACACCGGCACCGAACTCGTCATCCAGGACGCGCTGCACAAGCTCACCGAAGGGCGCACCTCGATCATCATCGCGCACCGTCTGCAGACCATCCAGGAGTGCGACCGCGTTCTCGTCCTGCACCACGGCGTCGTCAAGGAACTCGGCACGCACGAGGAACTGATCGCGCACCGCGGCATCTACTACACCCTCCACGAGCTGCAGTTCCAGGACAGCAAGGTCGCCGCGGAACTCACCCGCGAGAAGAAGGAGACCAAGCCGCGGCTGCGCTGGGTCGACCGGAGCGGCGACGATGACGACGAACCACCGTTCTCGGAAGGCGGGATGACCGCCGGCTGATCAACCGGTGCGCAGACGTCCTCGTCCGCACGTCCATGCCGGGACGCCCGCCCGGTCAGATCACCCCGTGGGGCTCCAATCCAAGAAAGAACTGCCCCGCCGTCTCGTAGTGCGCTTCGCGGCCCTGGACCTGTTGGGTGATGACGTGGATGTCCTGGAAGCGGCGCTGGATGGCGCGGTCGTGGAAGATGGACGTCGAGCCGCTTAAGTTGTAGGCGATGTCCACGACCTCCGCCGACTGGCGGATGGCATGGGTGCCGGCCATCCGCAGGGCGATGCGGTGCTCCATGGTGATCTCGCCCGTCGCCTTGACGGCCCGCCAGACGGATCCGGCCGAGTCGAAGAGCATCGCCTTGGCGGCGCGCCACTTGGCTTCCGCCATTCCGATCTGGCGCTGGATCACTGGGTCTTCGCAGAGCGGCCGGCTGCCGAAACGGGGCCGCTTGTCGCTGCACAACTCGATGGTGGTGTCGAGGGCGGCGCGCGAGACGCCCAAGGCGACACAACCGAAACCGCAGGCGAAGAGAAGGCCTTGGGGAATCACGTAGATCGGGCCGGGCTCGCGCGAGGGCACATCCATCCGCATGGTGTGTGCGGCGGGGACGAAAAGGTCGTCGACGCGGAAGCTGAAGCTCCCGGTGCCGCGCAGGCCGCTGACCTGCCAGACATCGATGAACTCGACATCCGCCCGCGGCAACAGGTGCAGGCGCGGGGGCTTGCCGCGCCCGCCCGAGACCGCCGCCAGCCAGTTGGCGTGGCGGCAGCCGCTCGAGAACATCCAGCGGCCCGTGAGCCGGAAGCCGCCGTCGACCTCGTCGACCTCGATGGCGCCTTGCGGGGGACCGTTGCCGACCACCGTCTCGGGATTGCCCCACACCTCCGCCGCCAACGCCGCGGGGGCACGACAACTGGTCGTCGCCCACACCGCACCCTGGTTGAAGCACCAGCCGACACTGCCGTCGGCATAGGCGATCGTGCGCACGACGTCGAGGTAGTCCAGCCAGTCCATCTCCTCGCCACCAACGGAGCGCGGAACCAGGAGTCGGAACAAGCCGTTGCGCTTCATCTCGTCCGCCAACGGTTTGGGAAGCTCGCGGTTAGCGTCGATGTCATCGGCGGACGCGGCGATCCGCGGCGCGAGCGCCTGGGCCCGCGCCAGGGGCGACAGATCACCGTTGTCGGTATCCATCCGCAGGAGTTTACTGCATGATGTTCGGTCGTGAACGACGCCGAACGAGTCGACGCGGTTCTCGACGGTGTGCTTCCGCGGGTCCCGCTGATCGAACCCCTGCCTGCTGCGATGCGCTACGCCGTCCTCGGCGGCGGCAAGCGGATTCGACCGCGGCTCGTGTACGCCGCAGGACGCTTGGCGGGTGCGCCGATGGAATCCCTCGACGCAGCAGCAGCCGCCGTCGAACTCATCCACGCCTATTCGCTGATCCACGACGACCTGCCGGCCATGGACGACGACGACTTGCGCCGCGGCCGGCCGACCGTGCACCGCCAGTTCGACGAGGCGACCGCGATCCTCGCCGGCGATGCCCTGCAAGCCCTCGCCTTCGAGGTCATCGCCGACGCCGAGGTCGACGAGGCCACCTCGCAGGCCTGGGTGAAACTGCTCGCCAAGGCCGCCGGACACGCCGGGATGGTGGGCGGCCAAGTGCTCGACCTCGCCGGCGAGAACCGTTCTCTCGATCAAGGCGAACTCGAAGCCCTTCATCGACGCAAGACCGGGGCGCTGATCCACGCGGCGGTCATGATGGGCGGCGTCGCCGGGCACCTTGTTCCCGACGAACTGTCGAGGCTCGGCCGGTTCGGCGCGGATATCGGGCTCGCGTTCCAGATCCACGACGACGTGCTGGACGCGACCACGGCCACGGAGGTGCTTGGCAAGCCGCAGGGGTCGGATGCCCGCCAAGGCAAGTCGACCTACCTGAGCCTGCTGGGCATCGAGCAAGCCCGCGCACACGCTCGGGAGGTATACCAAGGCGCATGCGCGCACCTGTCGGCATTCGCAGACCGGGCCGACGCTCTGCTGGCAATCGCCCAGCACATCGTGGAACGGAAGAAGTGACAATCGACCTGATCAAACCCATCGAACTCACCGCCCAGGACAAGGACTGGACAGACACCTGGCGCAGCGACGACGTCTGGGCCGTCCTCAATGCCGCACGCGACGGCGACGCCGCGACGCTCCGCGCCCTGCTTACCCGAGATCCGACCTTGGTCCGAGCCGAATACTGGTACACGCCGCCCCTGCACTTCGCGGTGCGGGAAGGCCATCTCGAGGCGGTCCAGCTCATCGTGGAAGCCGGTGGCGACCTCACGCACCGGTCGCTCCACGGCGGCGAGACACTCCTCCAAATCGCTGAGGACCGGGACCGAAACGACGTCGCGCAGTACTTGCGGGGCGAACTCCAGCGGCGCGCCGGATCCGACGGTAAGCGGCACGCGATTCACGAGGCGGTCGCGAACAACGACTTGGCGGGGGCGGAAGGACTGCTGCGGGCGGATCCGAGCTTGAGCAATCGCGGCGACGCCCTGGGGAGGCGGCCGCTGCACCTCGCTGTCGACGCCGGCAGCCAGACGATGGTCGACCTCCTGCTACGCCATGGCGCCGACGTCGACGGCACCGGCTTCAGCGCCGAAGAACGGCTCGGCGGCGGCGGGTTCCGCCCAGTCACGCTGGCTCTCTGGCATACGCCCTATTGGCGGCAACGCGACGACTACGCCATGGTTCGGCACCTCCTCGCGCACGGCGCCCGCTACACCATCACGGTCGCCGCGGCGCTGGGCGACGCGGAGCGGGTCCGCGAACTCCTCAGTCAGGACAAGGCGCTCGCCAACGACATCGAGTCGTGCGGCAAGCGTCCGCTTTCCGCGGCGGCCGAAAGGGGCCATGCCGAGATCGTCGACGCGCTCCTCGACGCCGGCGCCGATCCGACGCTGGCCGAGGGTGCGATGTGCCCCCACGGGCATGCCCTGTGGAGCGCCGCGCGCTTCGGGCATTCCGCTATCGCCGAACGCCTGCTCGCAGCGGGCGCTGATCCCAACGGCTACATGGAGTCCTCTGGTACGCCAACCGGATCCGCCAAGGACGCCGACATGCGCGCCCTGCTCTACCGCTACGGTGGCCGCGTCGGCATCGACCAGCACGTCCACGAAGGCGGGATCGATGTGGTCGCGGCGCTCCTGGACGCCAAGCCGGAAATGTTCGACGAGATTCGCACCACCGAAGCCTTCACGCTTGCCGTGTCCGCCGGGCACGACGCGATCGTTCGGCTGCTGCTGAACCGCGGTCTCCGCGTGCCCGCTGTGGTGACCTATTGCCAGAGCTACCTATGGCGTTCCGCCGACCTCGCTCGGCTGCTCCTCGAGCACGGCATGGACCCGAGCCTGCCGAATTGGCAACGGGTGACGCCCCTGCACGACCTCGCCGCGCACGGCAACATCGACAAGGCGAAGCTCTTCCTGGAATTCGGCGCCGACGCCAACGCGGTGGACGAGGAGTATCGGACCAGCCCGCTCGGCTGGGCCGCGCGCGCCGGGCAGGCTGATTTCGTCCGCTTCGCGCTGGGACACGGGTTCGAGCCTTCGCTGCCGTCGGCCCCGGACTGGGCCCAGCCGGTCTCGTGGGCGCGACGGCGCGGCCATGCGGCCATCGTGGGCATGTTGGAGCCGTAGACGCGGCGACTATCCCCGCGCAAACGAACGCGGTGTCGGCAGAAGCATGGGCGTCGACGACTGGTAGTCCGCATAGCCCGGGTACTTCTCGGCCGATACCGACTCGGTGAGCCGGATCGAGCCGACGAACACCATCACAAGCAGGATGATGCCCAGCCCGCTCCAGTGCAGCCACTGCCCTGTTGCCGCAACCGCGAACAGGTAGAAGACGGCCCATTGGCCGAGTTCAGCCGCGTAGTTGGGGTGGCGCGTGTAGCGGAAAAGCCCCGTGGTCATAAACGGCTGCGTCACCTCCTCGCCGTTCTCCCGGCGCCGCTTCTTGTCCTGCTGGAATGCCCACATCTGTTCATCGGCGACGGTCTCGACGGCGAGCAAGGCAAGGAACAACGCGGCAGCAACGTAGTCCAGGGCGTTGAGGGGTACGTCCGGGCCAAGCCAGGCCTGGTGGATCGGCGCGGTGAAGAGCCAGACGATCAGCATCTGTCCGGGCACGCCGAAGGTGGCGATCAGGGCCACGAACGCGACCGGCGGCAGCCGTTCGCGCAGCACTCCCCAGCGGTAGTCCTCGCCGCCGGGGCGAAACCCGCCTTTGCGGGCGAAGTTGAACGTCAGCCGCGCGCCCCAAAGGCACACCAAGAGGGTCATCAGGTTGACGCGCGTCGACGAGAAGGCCAGGGCGCTCGCCACGATCAGGCAATAGACGGGCGGACACAGCGACCAGAGCCGATCGACCCAGGAGCATTCCCGGCTGGCGAGCGTGATCAAAAGCACGGCGACCGACAGGACGATGCACAGGTCGAGCGCCGTCCCGATGGGCGTCCCGGTCAACGGGTGGGGGATGAAGCTGATCATGCTGAGGCTCCTTGAGAACCGGCTACTACGAAATCCCATTCCGACCAGTGGTCGCACATCCTGTCCACTGAGGTCCGGTACGGGTCGTAGTCGTCCGGGTAGTCTAGAAAGTCCAGATTGAGCGCCCGGTCCGGATGGTCCGACACCCCCCAGCCCACCACCGGGTCGCCCTCGTAGGGATTCTCCGGGCGAAACCGGCGGATCCGGAAGAACACGTTCATCCGGGGGTCGTCGCTCAGGTTCGGCGTCGCCGTGTGCGGCAGCGCGTGCAGGGCGATTACCGCGTCGCCCTCCTCCATCAAGACCGGGGTCAGTTCCGGCCACGGCCAGTGCTCGTGCTCGAAGCGCGTATCCGGATAGCTGGCCACCATCGCTGGCGGCATGATGCCCGCAAAAGCGCCGTCCTCGCCCATCGCCTGCAGCCGCGGCCAATCCGGTCCGCCGCCGCCGATCGGGCCGCCCTGCTCGCGCTGCCTGCGGAAGAACGCCCCCACGGCCTCGTGGGCGCCGCGCCGCACCGAGAACTGTCCCTTGCCCGGCCGCCGCTGGTCGTTCAGACAGACGCCGACCAGGGCCGTGTAGCTGCCGAGCGCCACGGTGCGTTCCCGATCCTGCCAAAGCGGTGCACCACCCGCCGGACCGCGCCACTTGGGGTCGCCGTCATGGCCCCAAGTCGCAAGCTCCTCGCCGCGAGCCCGAAGCTCGGTGCGCGTGAGCGGGCAGGGTCCGGCCCAGCCGCCGTCGACGTGCGCCCCCGGCGCGACCTTGGATGTCACCTTGCGGCGGCCAACGGCATCGGTCTCGTTGGGCATGGTGACGGCGACCTGGGCGTTCACCGGCGCCGTGTGCGGTCCCATGGTGGCCAGCATCAACTCGCGCAGCACGGAGTCGTTGTAGAGGCCGTTGATCGCCGGGTTGTCGCCGTAGACGATCCGGCTGGGATCGTCGTTGATCAATGCCTTGGCGCGGGCGGTCAGATCGCGTGACACCGCACCTCGAAGAACCACGAAACCGTCGTCCTTGAGCGTGCGCTGCTCTTCAGCGGTTAGGCGGGTCGTGTGCGGTTCTGACATGTTCGGGCGTGCTTTGCGTTGCGGGCGTCGAGTAGCATACCAATCCGCGCTTGGCGCGCGGCCTTCGCTAGCTGATGCGCCGCAACGGATCTGGCTGGTAAGCCATGCAGGTCGACAAGCTAATACAGGATCAGGTCTTCTCACCGGCGCTGATCGCCACCGAACTACGCACAACTCGGCGGGAACTCGCCGCCACGCTCGGGCTCGGCAAGGACAGTCGACGGGTTCGAAACCGCACAGGGCAACCCAATGCGGCGTGGTACGGTTCCACGTGCCACCTCAGGACTCGAAATGCGACTGACCCAAGCCGATCTCGCCGCTGCGCTCCCGGATCTCGAATCCACCATCCACACCGGCGACCTGGACGGACCCGTGGACATCGTCCGCGATGGCTGGGGCGTGCCGCACATCCGCGCGACCACCGAGCACGACGCATTCTTCACGCAAGGTTTCGCGACGGCGCAGGATCGCCTCTGGCACATGGACTACGACCGTCACCGGGCCCTCGGGCGTTGGTCGGAATATGTCGGCAAGTCGGGGCTCGGAGAGGATCGGGTCATGCGCACGTTCGGTGTCGAACGGGCCGCGAAGGCGGACTTCGCGGTGTCGAGTCCGGCTGCGCGCGCGATGCTCGAAGCCTACGCGGCCGGCGTCAACGCCTTCATCGCGACTACCAGGGCGTTGCCCGTGGAGTACCGACTCGTCGGGGCCGAGCCGGAGCCGTGGCAGGCCTGGCACTGCCTCGCCGTCTACAAGGTCCGCAACATGCTGATGGGCACGTTCGAGATGAAGCTGTGGCGGGCACGCCTTGCCTTGAGCTTGAGTCCCGCACGCGCGGCACCGCTGTTTCGTGCCTACCCGCACGATGGCCTGGTGTCGGTGCCGCCGGGCGAGACCTTCGGCGAACTCGACCTCGACGGCCGCGACGCGCTCGCCAATGCCGTCGCCGAGCTCGAATGGCTAGGAGCGGAAGAAGCTCGCCACGTCGAACCGCGGCCCGGCGAGACCGACGGCGGCAGCAACGCCTGGGTTGTCGGCGGGGCGCGCACCGCGTCGGGATTGCCCTTGGTCGCGGGCGACTCCCACCGGGGGCTCGATACGCCCAACGTCTACTACCAGGTCCACATCAACTGCCCCAGCTTCCGCTGCTCCGGCTACGCCCTTCCGGGCGTGCCCGGTATGCCGCACTTCAGCCACAACGAAGCCGTGGCCTGGGGCATGACGCACGGCTTCGGGGACTACCAGGACCTCTACATCGAACGATTCCGCGGGGCAAACGGCCGCCTGGAGTACGCCTACCGGGGCGACTGGCTGGCCGCCGAGGTGTCGACGGAGACGCTGGCCGTTCGCGACGGCACCGCGGAGGCACTCACCGTGGTGCGCACCCGGCACGGTCCCATCGTCGCCGGCGACCCGCAGGCCGGTCACGGCCTCGCCTTCAGCCACACCGGCACCAAGAGCGGCACGGCGTGGCCCAATACGCTCTACGAGCTCCTCGTGGCCTCGTCCGCGGACGAGGCCGAGGACGCGCTGCGGGAGTGGACAGAACCGGTCAACAACTTCGTCTACGCGGACGTCCACGGCGCGTTCGGCTACCGCTACCGAGGACGCATCCCGGTGCGCACCGACGCCAACTCCTGGGCCCCCGTGCCGGGCTGGACGGGCGCGCACGAGTGGCAGGGCCAGATCCCGTTCGACGAGATGCCGCATGCCCGCAACCCCGAGGCGGGCTTCGTCGTGACCTGCAACAACGCGCCGACCACGGCGGACTATCCGCACTACATCAACACGTTCTTCGCCCCCGACTGGCGGGCCCGCCGGATCACCACGCGACTCGCCGCGATCCCGACCGGCACCGCCACCCCCGAGAACATGGCCACCATCCACGCCGGCCGCGAGTCGATCCCGGCGCGCATCCTGATCGAGGCGCTACGGTCAATCGAACCCGACGCGCCCCGTGCCCGCAAGTTGCGCGACATCCTCGTCGCTTGGGACGGTCGTATGGACCGCTCGTCGGCAGCAGCGGCAGTCTACGCCGCTGTGCGGACCTACCTATTTGCCGACATCGTCAAGGCGGCGCTTGGCCCCATGGCCCAGGACGCCCTCGTGCCGGCGGGGCAGATCGGCCGTGGCGCTGGCGGGCACGCCGGGGCCTTGTACACGAACGCCATAGGGGCCTTGGCAGCCGACGACGATTCTGGCTTGGCCGAGGGCGAGACGTGGCCAGCCCTAATCGAGTCCGTGTTGAGCCAGGCTGGCGCCGAACTCGAGTCGCGACTCGGCACCGACCCATCGCAGTGGCACTGGGGCACCATCCACCGGACCCGGCCACGCCACCCGCTGTCGCGCGCATTCCCGGAATCCGCCGGGTTGCTCGATCCGCCCCGCGTCGCCACCCACGGCGACGGCGACACGCCGCTGGCCGGCGCCTATTCCATGGTCGACCGGTTCAGCGCCACCGTGATGTCGGTCAACCGCTACATCCACGACCCGTCCGATTGGCGGAACTCCCGCTGGATCGTGCCGCTTGGCGCATCGGGGCACCCGGGCAGCCCACACTATGCTGACCAGGCAACGCTTTGGGCGGACGTGGAGACGATTCGGCAGCTCTGGGACTGGGACGACATCGTGGACGCGGCCGAGACGCACCAGACGCTCGAACCTTCGCGCCCCAGAGCCTAGCCGGCCCGCCTCGTGTAGCGAGGCGCTCTCGTGTAGCGCCCCGCCCCATCTGTTAGCCTCGACGCCATGAAGAAAGACATCACCCGCTTCGTCGACGACCACGCGGATACGCTGCTCCGCGTATCCCACGAGATTCACGCGCACCCGGAACTGGCGTTCGAGGAGGTGCGGGCCAGCGCGCTACTCGCCGACACCGCCGCGGGCTTCGGCGTCCCGGTCGAGCGCGGCGCCTACGGGCTCGACACCGCGTTCGAGGGCCGTATTGGAAGCGGCGGCGGACCGAACGTGGCCGTGCTCGCCGAGTACGATGCGCTCCCGGGTATCGGCCACGCCTGCGGCCACAACATCATCGCCACGGCGGCCCTCGGGGCCGCGCTCGCCCTGGACAGCGTCAAGGGCAGATTCGACGGGACCGTGACCTTCCTCGGCACCCCCGCGGAGGAGAAGGGCGGCGGCAAGGAGGTGATGGCGCGCGCCGGGGCTTTCGAGGGCGTCGACGCCGCGCTGATGGTGCACCCCGCTGGCGTGAACCTCGCGACCATGCCGTGCATCTGCGTAGCCGAGGTGGAGGTCATCTACCACGGCAAGTCCGCGCACGCGTCCGCCATGCCACACCGCGGCATCAACGCGCTCGACGGCCTGCTGCTCGCATACCAGGCCATCTCGAACCTCCGGCAGCACATCCGCGACACCGAGCGCATCCACGGCATCGTGACCGACGGTGGGCAGGCGCCCAACATCGTGCCCGAACGCGCGGCCGGCGACTTCTACGTGCGGGCGAAGGACGAGGAAGCCCTGGCGCAGCTCAAGCCCCGCGTGCAGGCCTGCTTCGAGGCGGGCGCGCGCGGGTCGGGGTGCGACGTCGACGTCCTGTGGGCGGACGTCGACTACCTGGACCTCAACACGAACGAACCCCTCGCCAAGCGTTTCCAGCGACACGCGGAGGGGCTCGGCCGCACGTTCGAGCCCCTCGACCGCCAGCGGTTCGGCAGCGGCAGCACGGACATGGGCAACGTCAGCCACCGCGTGCCGTCCATCCATCCCATCCTGGCGGCGGCGCCGCCGCACGTCGTGATCCACAACCCCGAGTTCGCGAAGTGGGCGGCCTCGGACCTCGGTGACCGCGCGGCGCTGGACGGCGCGAAGGCGCTGGCGCTGACGGTGGCGGACTACCTGGCGGAGGGTACGCTGCGGGCAGACGCCGCCCGCGCGTTCGAAGTCTCGAAGGGGCTTGCCTGATCCATTCGCCTCGTGCCGCCACCTCGACGGTGCGACGCACCGGGTCGTAGTCGCTGTCGGTCGTGCGCACCCAAGTCTTGACCCTGGCGTTGCCTTGACCGGCGAGCCTGCCACGCCGCTTCAGCATCGACGCAACGGCACCGTCGAAGAGGTGCTGGGCCAACGTTCGGATCGGGTCGACGCGCGCCTCGCCTGTCGGCCGCATCCACGGGAGGCAGGCCGACCAGGCGTCGTGCATGAGGCGGCCGGCGTTCTCGTTCGGTTCCACGGGCTGCGCGGTCCTCTTCGACGAAACGCAGGGGTGGAACTCTCCCTTACGATGGCTCGGCGAACGTCGCACCCCGCCGCTCAGTCCTGTTGGGACTTGGGTACCGTCCGAGCGGGCCGTGCTACGCCGCCGCCCGCCAATGCGCCGCTGTCCTCACCCGCCTCCAGGTTGGCCCCGAGGATCGCGGAACGGTCCACTGCGGACGCCAAGGCCTCGGTGACGACCCTCAATCCGCGGCTGTCCGCGTCGCCCGCCGATGCCGCGTAGAGGGCGTTGCGCTAGCCGCCCGCTGCGACGAGCCGCAACGCGATCGCCGCCTCGCAACGCTCGATCGCCACCAGCAGGGCGCTCTTCCGGTACTCCCCGGTCAGGACGACCTTGCTCACGTCCGTCCCTCGTTCGATCAGGTCTGCTCTCCGTCCCCGTCGCCCTCTCGGACGGCTTCGATCAGCGGCGTCGTCGTGTAGCCCGGCCGCGTCCCGACCTCGGCGCACCTTTCCTCTCCCCATGCGGCGACCGCCCGGCGGGGCAGATCGGCCGTGGCGCCGGCGGGCACGCGGGGACCTTGTACACACGCGCCATCAGCGCTTCGGCAGCGGGCGACGACTCCGGTCTGCCCGACGGCGAGATCTGGGCCGCGCTAATCGAGTCCGCCCTGACCCAGGCTTGGGCCGAGCTCGAGACCCGCCTCGGCCCCGATCCATCGACCTGGCGCTTGGGCGCGGTGCACCGCACCCGGCCACGGCATCCGCTGTCGCGCGCGTTCCCGCAGTCGGCCGCATTGCTCGACCCGCCCCGGGTCGCGACGCACGGCGACGGCGACACACCGCTCGCCGGCGCCTATTCCATGATCGACCGTTTCACCGCCACGGTCATGTCGGTCAACCGCTACATCCACGACCCGTCCGACTGGCGGAACTCCCGCTGGATCGTGCCGCTGGGCGCATCCGGGCACCCGGGCAGCCCCCACTACGCCGATCAGGCACCGCTCTGGGCGGACGTGGAGACGATCCCGCAGCACTGGGACTGGGACGACATCGTGGCCGCGGCCGAGACGCGCCAGACGCTCGAACCTTGAGCGCCCCAGAGGGCGCGGGGCACCGTCGCAACACCAACCCATTCCAATGGCCCGCGCTATAGCTTCGGTGTAGAGTCAACTGACAATTATTCAACAGCCGAGGCAGGGAAACATGACAAGCAGAACCGTGACCAACGCGCTACGTGTGGCGGGAATCCCCGCCATTATCCTGGCCTATCTGGCCGGTACCGCCCTGACGGCAACCGCCGCCGAGGACGACTCCGACGACGCCGCCGAGGACGAAGGCGGCTATATCGAGGAGGTCATCGTCACGGCCTCCAAGCGCGAGGTGAACCTCCAGGACTCGAGCCTCGCCATCACCGCGTACACCGGCG
>JAPOYV010000017.1:11534-125622 GCA_026706385.1 Gammaproteobacteria bacterium | reverse complement strand
CCCCGGCGCAGCGGCGGCACGTCGTCGAGCACGCGCAGCGTGACCAGCACCGGGTAGCGCCCGGGAACGGCGCCGCGGCTGCGGTGCGCGACCCGCGAGCGGCGGGTCCGCGGCCGCCCGGCGCCGGGCGTGCGCCGCCGCGGCCCGCGGGTTTGAACTCGAGGCTGGTCTGTCGGGGCTGGCGGCGCCTTCGGACCTGCCGCGGCCGCCGCTTGCCTGTGTTCCGAGGACGACGTTTCCCTTGCACGAGGCGTCACCGTGGTGTCCTGCATTCGGGGAACAGCCTACTCCGAACTACTGTATATGCCAACAGTATTATGAAGCATCGCCGACGAAGTCCGGCCCCTTCCCCCTTCACCGGAACATCGCCCTTTCCATGCCGGCGATCCGGGCAACGCCCCGCCTGCGAACGGCCCGGTCGGGCCTGCGCTGCATGGCCCTGCTGCGCCGAACTTGAGAAGGGCGATGTTCCGTCTGCTGCCCGGCCGCGACCTCCCTCGGTGCGCCGCAGCGTACAAAGCCTGGCGCCACCAGCCTCGGCGCCTTCTCCCGGCAACCGCCGAACACCCACGACGACGCCGAAGGGGTTGTCCACGCTTTGTCCATCGCGCCGGTCCTGCGCTACCTGACGCGGTGGTCAAAGGGTGGGCAACCCCACACCGGCGTTGAAAAGGGCGATGTTCTATCAAGGGCCGAGCTACTACGCCCTCGACGACGCCCCAGAGCCGTCAACGGACCCAGGAATCGCTACCCGGCTGAGTCACGTTGATCCGATACCCGTCCGGGTCGAGGAAGGTGGCGTCGCGCTCGCCCCACGGTTCGTCCGTTGGTTCTTGGGTGATCTCGGCGCCGGCGGTGCGGACCAATTCGATCAGGCCGTCGACGTCGTCTACTTGCCAATAGACATCGTGTCCCTGGGCCGGGTTGACGTCGTCCGTCAGGCCCGGGTGCAGGAGGATGCGGGGACCGCCGGTGTCGAATGCGATCACGCCTTCGTTCTTGTAGACGAAAGGCAGGCCAAGGATGTCGGCGTAGAAGGCCGCTGATGCCTCGACGTCGCGGACGTAGGTGACGACGGTCTGGATGCCGCGGAACTCGAATCTCGCCATCTTGTGTGGGTGCCTGTGGAACGGGATCATTACCGTATCAATGCAAAAGGAAAATCGCTATGAAACTGGGCGTGGTATTCCCGCAGACCGAGATCGGTACGGATCCTGGCATCGTTGCGGAGTTCGCGACGACGGCCGAGGCCATCGGCTACGATCACTTCATCGCCTACGATCACGTGCTCGGCGCCAGCACCGCGAATCGGCCGGACTGGCAGGGCCCGTACACGTCGGAAAGCCTGTTTCACGAGCCGTTCGTGCTGTTCGGGTACTTGGCCGGCCTCACGACGTCGTTGGAGATGGTCTCGGCGGTGATCATCCTCCCGCAGCGGCAAACCGCTCTGGTCGCGAAGCAGGCGGCGTGCGTGGACGTCCTCTCCCAAGGTCGGCTGCGACTCGGCATCGGGACCGGCTGGAACGCCGTCGAATACGAGGCGCTCGACGAGAACTTCCATGATCGCGGGGTGCGCTCGGAGGAGCAGATCGACCTCATGCGCAAGCTCTGGGCCGACGACGTCATCAGCTACAACGGCAAGTGGCACACGGTTACGGAGGCGGGCTTAAACCCGTTGCCGGTGAACCGGCAGATCCCGGTCTGGCTCGGCGGCATGGCACCGCAAGTGATCGACCGTGTCGGCCGCATCGCGGACGGCTGGTTCCCCTTCTTCAATCCGGCTCTCGATACGCAGATCGCAGAGGTGCGTGCCGCTGCCGAACGCGCTGGGCGCGATCCGGCCGAGGTGGGCATCGAGTGCATGACCGTGCTCGGCGACGCCGGCGACGAGGCGCGCGGCCGGCTGCAGCGCCTCGCAGATCTCGGGGTGAGTCACACGGCTGTCGTGACCATGGACGGCGGGCTCGATGCGCGCGGGCACATCGACGCGGTCAAGCGGTTCTGGGACGTTGCGGCGGACGTCGCGTGACACCATGGCCGACGGCGGGCGCATTTCCTACATGAATCCGAGAGACGGGCCATTTCGGGCCCGGTCGGGGCCGCTCACCATGCCGGTGACGAAATCCCGTCCTGCACTCGTTCATGCAGCGATGCCCGACAACAGCGCCAGGCCTTGCGCCTGGCACGGACAAGGAGAACGCCGGTGGCGGAGCCCGCAGGCGTCGTGACAACGACGCTGCTTGCCTACTCGCCGGCGCCTTGTCCGGCGCTCGATGCGATCCTGGCCGACGACGAACACAGCCTGCCGTCCAGCAACGGCCAGCCGTTGCCTGACGGACGCGTTCAGCAAGGCCCGCTCGACTATTCGCGGGCCGCGCTACGGTTCCATCTACGCAAAGAAAGCGCGCACATGGCGGTCGAGGGCGACATGTTCGTCTACTACGTCGGTCGTGACGAACGCGGACGTCCTAGGCGCGGGTCCGTAGCACCGGACGTGTTCGTGGTCGTCGGTGTGCCCGATCGCCCGGATCGCTTGAGTTACGTGCTGTGGCGGGAGCCGGATGCCGATCTGCGCTTCGTGCTGGAGATCGCGTCGAAAAGCACACGTGCCCAGGACCACGGCTCGAAGCGGTCGGTCTACGCTTCTCTCGGCGTACGCGAGTACTTCATCTACGACCCGCCTGGTCGCCGAAGAACGGCGCGGATCCTTGGTCTACGCCTGAACGATGGCCGTTACATGGAAATGCCGGCCGAGTTGCTACCGAACGGCATGCGAGGCGTGCGCAGCGACACCGTGGACCTCGTGGCCTACGTCAACGACAACGGCGACCTCCGCTGGTTCGACCCCGTCGCCGGTCGCGACCTCGAGAACTACGTCGAGAGCAGCCTCCGGGCAATTGCCGCCGAGACCCAACGCGATGCCGTCGCGGCCGAACGCGATGCGCTAAGGGCCCGGCTTGCCGAAGCCGAGGCGGAGTTGCGCCGGCGGACGCCGCAACAGGACGAGTAGACGACCCACGATCCATGGACCTCGACCTGACGGGTCGCCGCGCCCTCGTCACCGGCGGTAGCCGCGGCATCGGCCGAGCTATCGTCGAAGTGCTCGCCGAGGAAGGCTGCCGGGTGTCGTTCTGTGCCCGAGACGCCGAGCGCGTAGGCACCACGGGAGCCGAACTACGCGCGGCCGGCCTCCATGTGCACGGCCATGTGGCAGACGTGACCAATGACGCCGCCCTTGAGAGCTGGATGACCGCGAGCGCTGCGGACCTCGGCGGCATCGACATCCTCGTCGCGAACGCCGGCGCGTTGGCGAACACGGCGGACTTGAGCGCGTGGCGGCAAGGATTCGAGACCGACGTGCTCGGCACGGTGGCCACGGTGGAACACGCGATTCCACACCTCCGGGAATCCGACGACGGCAGTATCGTGGTCATCTCCAGTGCCGCGGCGCTCGAGATCTACGCCGGTGAACGGCCCTACAACGCCATCAAGGCCACGCTGACCGCCTATGCCGGGGGCTTGGCGCAGCGGCTCGCCCCGGACGGCATCCGCGCCAACGTCGTCTCGCCCGGTGCCGTCATGTTCGAAGGCAGCGTCTGGGAGCGCGCCCGCGTCGAGCGCCCCGAGGCGTACGCCGACATGGTCGCCCGGACCGTGATCGGCCGGCTCGGCAACCCGCGCGAGATCGCCCAGGCCGTCGCCTACGTCGCGAGCCCAGTCGCCGGTTTCGTCACCGGCACCAACTTCGTTATCGACGGGGGGCTCACCAAGCGCATCCACTACTGAGCGCTTGCGGTGCGCGGACGTACGTCCGCGATTCGCTCCCTGCACAGTTCATCGCGGGCCCGAACCGCAAGCGGTTCGCGGACGCCCGCGCACCTGCGCGCGTCGCCATCCGCGTGGTAGGTTGCTCGCTATGCAGCACCGCAAGGTCTTCCCCACAGTCTCGGCCCAGTTCGATTAGCGAACCCCGGACCTTCCACACCGACGTCGACGCGGACAGGGCGGCGGCGGACCATCTGCCGCGCAATACGCTGGTCCAACTCGCCCACGGCATGTTCGGGCAGACGGGTTTCCGCCTGGTATCGGCGCCCACCTTCCTCCCGGCGTACCTGTTCATGCTCTCGGGCTCCGACTTCGCCGTCGGACTCGCCCGTTCGCTGCAGGCCGCGGGGACCATCGCGACGCCCATGATCGGCGCCTCGCTCATCGCTCACCGGAGCAAGATCCTCGGCATCACGCTGGCGTCGAGCGCCTTGATGCGGCTGCAGATTCTCGGGCTCGCACTGGTTGGCTTCTTCGCGGGGGCCGGCGCGGCCGTACCCGCGATCATCGTGTTCCTGACCCTGATGGGCACGTTCCAAGGCATCGCGCAGGTCACGATGAACTCCCTGCGTGCCAAGGTGATCCCCATCCACCGGCGCGGCATCGTCGGCGGTGCGCGCAACTTCCTCGCGGGCTTGACCTCGGCTGCGGTCTCGTACGCCGCAGGGGCCTACCTGATCGACGGCGACGTCCTCGGCAACGGCTACGCGTCGGTATTCCTACTGGCCTTCGGCGTGACCAGCATCGGCCTTGTCGCCTTGGTGTTCACAGCAGAGCCGAAGTCGATGAGCGTGCGCGGCCGCGAGTCGATCTTCGAGACGTTCAAGGCCGTCGGCCCGATCCTGCGCGCCCAGCCCGACTTCCGTCGGTTCTTCGTCGCCCGGGCTCTGGCGAGCGGCGGACGCATGGCCTTGCCGTTCTACATCCTGTTCGCGGGCACCCGCATGGAGCTGACCGGCACGGTGCTCGGCATCCTGACCACGGTTTGGATGCTCACCTCGAGCACCGCGAACCTCGGCTGGGGAATGCTCGCCGACCGGCATGGCTACAAGATCGTCATGCTGGTCACGCTGGCGTGCTGGATCGCGTCCCACATCCAGCTCCTGTTCGTCGAGGGCTTCGCGGGGATCGCCACGTTTTTCGTCCTCATGGGCGCGGCTTCAGGAGGCTTCAACCAGTCCGCCCAGAACATGGTGCTGGAGTTCGGCCGCTTCGAGGACATCCCCATTCGCTTGGCCGCTTCCGGGTCGGCCGTCAACCTGATTGCCACCGTCGGCCCCGTCCTCGGCGGAGCCGTCGTCGCCTTGTTCGGCTACATCGAGTTGTTCGTGCTGACCATCCTGTTGCAGGCAGTCGCTTTCGTTATTATGGCGGTGTTCGTGCCCGACCCACGGCACGCACGCGGGGGAAAACGAGGGGGAACCAATGACGCATGAGAGACGCAGCGGCTCACGCCGTTGGACGAGCGCGGCTCGTTGGGCAGGCGTTTGCGCGGTCGCGGTGACCATGGAGGCCAACGCGACGCCGAGCACGGAAACCGCGTTCGTACTGAACACGTTCGCGTTCCTGGTCTGGGGCGCGCTCGTGATGTGGATGTGCGCCGGCTTCACGATGTTGGAGGCGGGATCGGTACGGACCAAGAACGCATCTGTCATCTGCCTCAAGAACATCGGCCTGTATTCGATCGCAGGCCTCGCCTACTACGTCATCGGCTACAACCTCATGTACACCGATGTGGGCAGCGTCGTCGGGTCGTTCACGCTGTTCCACGGCTCCTCGGCGGAGGAAGTCGCGCTCATCGGCGGCGACGAGGGCCAGGCGGCCGCCGTCGCGGAGTCTGGCTTCTCCACGATGTCGAACTGGTTCTTCCAGATGGTGTTCGTGGCGACCGCCGCATCCATCGTGTCGGGGACCCTGGCCGAACGCGTCAAGCTGTGGTCGTTCTTCGTGTTCGTCCTGTTCCTCACGGCCTTCATCTACCCGATCGTGGGGGCGTGGACCTGGGGCGAAGGCTGGCTCTACGAGCTCGGATTCAAGGATTTCGCCGGCTCGACGATCGTCCACTCCACGGGCGGCTGGGCGGCGCTCGCCGGCGCCTTGGTGGTCGGTCCACGGCTCGGCAAGTACCGCAGCGACGGCACCGTGAAGCCGACACCACCGTCGAACATCCCGGCCGTGACCCTGGGCGTCTTCATCCTCTGGCTCGGCTGGTTCGGCTTCAACGGCGGCTCGCAACTGGCGTTGGCCGGCGTTCTCGACGCGGTCGCCATGAGCAACGTGCTGGTCAACACCAATCTCGCCGCGGCCGCCGGAGTCATGGCAGCCGTTTCCGTGGCCCGGCCGATCCTCGGACGTGTCGACTTGCTGGCCGTTCTGAATGGCGCCATTGCGGGACTGGTCTCGATTACCGCCGGCCCGGATGTCGTCGACCACTACTGGGCGATCGTCATCGGCGCGATCGGCGGCGTTGTGTGCACGGCTGGGATCAAGCTGCTGGAAACCATAAAGATCGACGACGTCGTCGGTGCCGTTCCGGCGCACCTGTTCGCCGGGGTCTGGGGCACGCTCGCGGTCTGCATCGCCGGCGGCGGCGATTTCGTCCCGCAGATCGTCGGCATATTGGCGATCGGCGCATTCGTTTTCTCGGTTTCGTGGGTGCTCTGGTTCGCTCTCGACAAGATCATGAGCGCTCGGGTCTCCCCCACCGTCGAACAACTCGGCCAAGACGTCTCGGAACTCGGCATCGAAGCCTATCCCGAGTTCGTGGTGATGCCGGACGCGGACGAGGCGGCCGAACTCGCGGCGGCGAGCAGCAGAGAGGCAGAGTAACGGAAAGTCTGAGGAGAGGTAGCTATGGCCGGTGACGACGAGCGCCCGGTATTCGCGATCGGACACATGCACGTGAACGTCGACGACGTCGGCGAGGCGTACGCGTTCTTCGCGAAATATGGGATGCGCGGAATCCTCGAACGCCCCGCGTTCGCGATCCTGGAACTGCGCGGCGGCACGCATTTGATCCTGTCGCAAGCGGAAGACTCCGTCGAGCCCGGGCAGCGCGCGCCGTTCGACCTCATGGTTGACGACGTGGACGCGGTGCATGCCCGGTTCGTCGAGGACGGGGTGGCGGCGACCGAAATCGAACGCGGCAACATCCATGATTCGTTCTCGGTGACCGGACCCTCGGGCTACACGATTCCGTTCAACTCGTCGCACGTCGCCGGGGTCGTTTGAATGGCGGGACACCTGTTCGATGGCCTCAAGGTCATCGACGCCGCCTACGTGATCGCCGCTCCCGCCGCAGCCATGATGCTCGGTGACTTCGGCGCGGACGTCATCAAGATCGAGCAGCCGGGCCGCGGCGACATGCTGCGCATCCTCTCGCCCAACGCGCCCGACGCGGCCGCCAACTGGTTCTGGCAGATGGACGGCCGCAATAAGCGCAGCCTGACCCTCGACCTCAAGTCCGAACGCGGAATCGAGGTCCTGCGCCGGCTGGTGGCGGAGTGCGACGTCTTCATCACCAACCAGCCCTACGACGCGCGCGAGCGGCTCGGCATGACCTACGAGGACTTCAAGCCGCTCAATCCGCGCATGATCTACGCCTCCCTCACCGCGTACGGCGAGCAAGGCCCCGAACGCAACCGCAAGAGCTTCGACCAACTGGCCTACTGGGCGCGCAGCGGCCTGATGGACCTGATGCGCGAATCCGGCACGCGGCCGACACAGGGCTTAGCGGGCATGGGCGACCACCCCACGGGCGTCGCCATCTACGCCGGCATAGTGACCGCGCTGTTACACCGGGAGCGCACCGGCGAGGGCGGCATGGTGCACACGTCGCTGCTCGCCAACGGCCTGTGGTCCGTAGCGGGCGTCGCGGGGCACGTCATGGCCGGGCGCGACATGGAGGCTTGGCGCGAACACCACGACGTGCCCTCGGCCATGATGCGCGTCTACAAGGCAAGTGACGGCCGCTGGCTGCAGTTCAACATGGTCCGCAACGAGGAGTTGCTGAACCTCCTGTTGACAGGCCTAGGCGTCGTGGATCTGCTCGCCGACGAGCGCTACGCCGAACCCGGCGGTTTATGGCGCCATCGCGGCGAACTGGGCGATGCCATCGGCGACGCGGTAGCGACCCGGACATCGGACGAGTGGCTTGCCGTCTTCGAAGAACTCGACGTCCCCGTGAACCGCATCGCTGTCGTCGAAGAGACGGCGACCGACGAGCAGGTCATCATCAACGAGATGGCCGCCCGCCCGGACGACCCGGAGATCACCGTACCGATGCTCGTGACTCACCCCATCAAGATCACCAGCGTCCCCGCGGTGGGCCCGAAACGCGCGCCGGACCTCGGCGAGCACTCGGCCGAAATCCTGCGCGAGCTTGGCTACGACGAGGCCGCAATCGCGTCCATGCGCAAAGACGGCGTGATCTGACGGTGCGCGCGGACCGGTAGGTCCGCCACGTCCCCGTCCGCATTTCCCGGACATGGTTGGCGAACGCCATAGCCGGTCTGCTGCTTGGCAGTGCGGTAACGGCGGCGGAAGTCGAACTCGAAGTGTTCACCGGGCCTCGTGGGAAGGAGTCCGTGCAGCCGGTGTACCCGCCGATGGCCCAGCAGAACCTGCGCGAAGGCTGGGTGCAGATGCATTTCATGGTCAGCCCGGACGGACGACCGTACGAGATCGCGGTGACCGACTCCATGGGAAGCACGGCCTTCCACCGTTCGGCTGTCAGGGCGCTCGAAAAGTCCCTGTTCGAACCGGCACGCCTCAATGATGCGCCGATCGACGCCGGCTATTCGCGCAAGTTCTACTTCCAGATTCAGGGCAATCCGGGTGCCCGCGGCCAATTCCTGACCACGCACCGGGCCATCCGCGAGGCCATCGGAGCGGACGACCGAGAGCGAGCCCGCCAACTCATTGACGACCTCACCGCCCGGAACCACTACGAGGACGCCCTGCTCCATCTCGCGAAGTTCTACTACCTGGCCAAATGGGGCGAGCCCGACGCGCAGTTGCGCGCCCTCGACCGTGCGATCGCCCACGAAACGACGGCCAAGTATTTGCCCGAGGAGGTATTCATTCACGCCCTCCTCGCACATTTCGGCCTACTGACGCAGATGAGGGACTACCACCGCGCGCTGGAGGCTTTCGAATCGCTCAGCGCATTCGAGCTCGATGAGGAGACGCGGGCCGCCCTGCAGGCCGATGCCGAGCAGATGCGTATCCTGAAAACTGACGACCGCGCCTACTCGGTGGCGGGCGAGATCGACGACTCCGCCACTTGGTACTTCGATCTGTTCAAGGACGACTTCGCCGTCTTGGACGTCCATGGCGAAATCGCCGAAGTGAAGCTCCGTTGTGATCGCAAGTACGTGTTCTTCCGGTTCGACCCGGCAGTCGCGTATCACGTCAACGACGCTTACGGGAATTGCCACCTGACCCTGGTCGGCAACCCGGGAACGACATTCCAGCTAAGGCAGATGTAGACCGCTAGACCAAGATCGCCTCGCCACGGTAGCGGCGTACGGTCGCAAGCCCGCAACCAACCCCCACCGCGATCGTCACGGCGGATACCGCGAGATGCAAGGGGTCGAAAGTCTGCCCCTTGACGAGTTCGGTCACCATCAGGTGCTGCGACAGACTCGGCACCAGCATCAGCGGCAACGACGGCTGGACGGGGTTGAGAACCACCAGGATGATCGGCAGCGGCGGTGCGACCATCGCGATGCTGGTAAAGGTCTGGGCCTCTCGGAACGACTTGGTGTAAGACGCGACGATCGTCATGACGCCCGCTCCCAACACCGAGAACGGCAGCATCACGAGATAGATCCCGACGCAGACCAAGGGCGTGAGGCTCGCGGTCATGCCGATCTCCGCAAGCGGCAGGAACTGAACCGCGATTGCGAACGAGGCGATGCAGATCGCGAGCGACACCGCCATGAAGAGGAAAGTCACGCCGATCTTGCCCCACACTAGCTCGGCCCGCGACGCGGCGAGCGTCAGAAGCGGCTCCAGGGATCCGCGTTCGCGCTCCCCGGCCGTGGTGTCGATGGCGACTTGGGTTCCGCCCAGCAGTGTGGAGAACAGCAGGAAGTAGGTCATCATGCCGAGCAGCAGCACGGACCGGGCGGACGGCGTCGAGACGTCGTCGGTGAGCACCGCCAAGGGTCTCGCTAAGCTCGGATCGACGCCGCGCAAGGCCAGCCGCTGCACGCCGATCCCGCGACCGTACTCGTTAAGCGCTGCCCGCAGCCTGCTGACGGCTGGACGGGCCGTGTTGTTGGCCCTGTCGGCGACGATCCAGACGCGTGCGGGGTCGCCGCGGGCTAGGGCTTCGCCGAAGTCCCGATCGATCACCAGGCCGACGTCCACCTCGGCCCTGCGCACAGCGCGCCGCAACGCATCGACGTCGGCGAACCGTTCGTGGTCGACGTCGATCTGCCGACGAAACAGGTGCGACACCAGGTTCTCGGCACCTTGGCCGTTGATGATCGGCACGTCGATGGGCTGCTCGGCCTCGTCGATCTGCAGGTTGACGGCGTAGCTCGTGATCAGCATGAACAGGATCGGCCCGAACAACGGTGCGAGGAGCAGCGCCGAGAGCAGCGAGCGTCGCTCGCGCAGGCTGTCCAACAACTCCTTGCGGAAAACGACCCCCAGTGCCGACATCTACCGTTCCTAGCCGTCGGCCTGCGCCGATGCATCATCTGCGGACGCCACAGCCGCGACGAAGGCGTCCTCGAGGTCGTCGCATCCGGTCGCAACGCGGATCTCGTCGGCGGAGCCGTCCACGACCGTCGTCCCCCCGGCGACGATGACAATGCGGTCGCAGAGCACCGCCACCTCCTGCATGATATGGCTTGAGAACAGCACGCAGCAGCCGTCGTCGCGGCGTTCCAGGATCACATCGCGCAGATCGCGCGTCGCCATGACGTCAAGGCCGTTGGTGGGCTCGTCGAGGATCAAGGTGGCGGGCTCGTGCACCAAGGCACGAGCCAAGGCCACGCGCAGACGCTCGCCCTGGGAGAACCCCTTGGCACGCCGGTTGGCGAACGGCCCGATGTCGAGGCGTTCGATGATGCGCTCCACCGCGCGGTCGAGGGCGAGTCCGTCAAGACCCTGCAGGGCGGCATAGTAGGCGATGTTCTCGCGGGCCGAGAGGTTGCCGAACAGGTTGGAGTTGTGCGGAAGCACGCCGATTGTGCGCCGCACGGCGACGGGATCTTCGCCGACGTCGACGCCGCCGATCCGGGCAACCCCGCTGTCGGCTTTCAGGATCGTGCATAGGATCCGCAGGGTCGTCGACTTGCCTGCGCCGTTCGGCCCCAAGAGCCCGGTAATGCGCCCGTCGGCCGCCGAGAGGCTGACGCCGCGCAGCGCTTCGACCTTGCCGAACCGCTTCGTAAGACCCTCGACCTCGATCACGGCGCCGGCCCCATCCGCGAAGTGAAGATCGGCGCCGGCCGGATGCGGTCCACGCAACTGCGGTCGAGCGTGTCAACGTCGTCGAGGTCGAGGAACTCGGCCGCCAGGCGACGGCCGCAGACCGTCATCAGCATGCCGTGCCCTTGGCCCGGAGCGACAACGTCAATGACGTTGCTAAGGCTCGCGGCCGCCCGTCGTGCGTAGTGCGGTGGCGTGATCGGGTCCAGTTCTCCGGAGAGCATCAAGACCGGCTTATCGCTGGTCACCAGTTCGCGCAGGTCCTCGTCCATAAGGCCGCGCGGCCAGATCTCGCAGGTTCTCTTCAGGATCTCCGCGAACGTGGTGCCCATGTACGTCGCGGCCTGCGCGTCGAGATCGACCTCGCCCTGGAACGGCACGTCCTCCGTGCACACGACCGCGTTGTTGAGTCCGACGGCAAGGCCCTCGAGCCCTTCGGTGAGCAGGAAGACCTGCGCGGCCAACGCTTCGTAGTCGCCACCATCGACGGCGTCGATGAGAAACGGCAGGAGGCTCGCGGTCTGCGGCTGATAGACGAGCAGGCGTACGACGCCCGCGAGCATCCAGTGGTCGACCACGACGTCGATTGCCTCACCCGTTCGAGGATGGTCCAGAGACACCTCCACCGGCGTCTCGCGCAGCCGGGCCAGCAAGGCTGCGAACCGCAGCCGAAGGTCCGGGAATGCCTGTCGGCAAGCCGCATCCGCCTCACAACGTTCGAAAACCGCATCGAGGGCCGCCTGACTGGCCAAGGGCACGTCCGCGCCCAGGGCGACCGCGGGCGGCAGGACGCCGTCGAGGATGACCCGACGTGTGCGGTCCGGGTACCGGCGCAGGTAGTGTTGGGCGACGCGCGTGCCGTAGGAGATGCCGTAGAGGTTGAGTTCCGCGTAGCCCAGGGCGTCGCGGACTCGTTCGAGGTCGCGGACAGCCATGCTCGTCGTGAAGAACCGCGGATCATGGGCAAGACCTTCGAGGCATTCCCGGCTCGCGTCGATCACGCGGTCGATGTCGCCTGCTTCGAGGAACAGGTCGTCCTCGCCGCCTTCGCACATGAGCGGTGCGGACCGACCGGTGCCGCGCTGGTCGACGAGGATGATGTCGCGCTTGCGGACGACGCGCGCAAAGGCCGCCTCCGCCGTAACGTAGAAACTTGTCGCGGCTTGTCCCGGACCGCCCGCGATGACGGTCAGAGGATCCGACGCGCCTTGCTCGGCGAGCGCCTCCACCACCGCGACGAAGAGGTCGATGGTCTCTCCGCCCGGATCACCCGGATCCAGCGGCACCGTCAGGGTCCCGCATTGCGCGTCCACTTCCAGCCGGCCGCCCGCTGCGGTCAGGTCGCACGGCGACAACGCCATCTCAGCACCGTGCGCGCTCGCCGCCAAGCTGACGGCCGCTATGGCGTATCGCACGGTCATGGGGTGGAATGGGTGCGTCGGCGTTCGGCCCATGCCAACTCGATCAACGCCATTTGCGCAACGCGCAAGCTGGCGCCCGGGCGGATGGAGTTGCCGAACTCCAAGTAGGCCTCGTTGCCGCGCGTATGCGCCGGCCACGCCGGAAGCTCTCCGCCGTTGGGATTCCCCGTTCGCGCAAACCGGACCCAGGTCCGGGCCAGCGCGTCCGCCATGCGCCGGTCGGCGTCCGTCGGCACAGCGTTGAAAGCATCGAGGTCACCGAAGATGTACATCTGGAAAGCGCCGTGGAACGACCCGTAGGTCTCCCTGCCCGGAATCGGCGGCGCCCAGGTGAACCAGTACAGGTAGGCGTCGCTCGACAACCGTCCCATGCTTCTCGCCCAGGCGCGTTGCGGGTAGGTGAAGGTCAGATCGGTGAACAGGTCGGCCCAGGCTCGCATCGCGCGGCTGTCGGTGTCGGCAGCATACACGTTGGCGATCCGGCCTTCGGCCTCGGGCAAAATGGCACGCACGAAGGTCTCGAACCCGGCGACTCCAGTGCCCATGAAACGGGTGAAGTGGGCGAGCAAGGCCGTCCCCTCGTCCGCATTGGAGCCGACCAGCACCGGAACATCCGCCTGGCGGCCGGCGGCGAAGATCGTGCCGACGTCATCCGGCAAGACATCGCCGTCTACCGTCGACAGGTATTCATACGTGTTGAACAAAGGGCTCGACTCGGCCACTTCCAGAATCCTCGCTGCGGGCGTCCGGCGCATGGCGTCCAGAGACCGGTCGTCCTGCCCCGCGAGCAGCGCATCCGCAAACTGAAGGCCAACGGACTCCGCAGCCGGGCTGTAGGTCCTCGGCGCCGTCCGGTGCGCCATCGGGTGGAAGGCACCGCCGCTCTGACCGATGGCGCGATGGAAGAGACCCCGGGCCAAAGGACTCGCCTGCAGCACGGAAACGCTGTAGGCGCCTGCGGACTCGCCGAAGATGGTGACGTTGTCCGGATCCCCGCCAAAGCCGGCGATGTTGTCCCGAACCCACTCGAGCGCCTGGATCTGATCCCGGTACCCCTGGTTACCGGAGACGCCGCCAACAGTCCGGGACAGTTCAGGATGGGCGAGGAAGCCGAACCGGCCGAGACGGTAGTTTATGGTCACCACGACCGCGCCGTGCCGGGCGAGCAGCCGACCCGACTGCATGGAGCCGGAACCCGCCTGCAAGCCGCCGCCGTGGATCCACACCATCACCGGACGCCGTTCGCCGTCCTGACGGGCTTCGGTCCAGACGTTCAGGGTGAGGCAGTCTTCGCTCTGCGGGGGAAGCGTGGCGTCCTTCGGCGGGTCATAGAAGGCAACGCCGACACGTGTCCGCTGGATGCACACCGGGCCCGGTGTGCTGGCGTCGAGCACGCCGTGCCAAGGGACCACGGGCGCGGGAGGCGCCCATCGCCGCTCGCCGATGGGCGGCGCCGCGTACGGGATGCAGTGGTACTGCCGCATATCGGGCCGGCCCGGATCGCCGACGATGCCGCGGACGACACCGCCGGTCACCGCCACGTCCGACCCGATCGGCTGCGGTTCCGCATTGGAATACGCCAGACCGGCGACCACGAGAGCCAGCAGGGGCGTGCACATGGCCCAACCTGGGCTACGCACGCCGCCTAGCCGTCGCTTCGACATCGACACTGCGACCGTCCGCCGCGATCACCACGCCGTAGTCGCGTGCCGCCGCTGCGATGGAGACCACACCGTCGCGAACGTCCCGCAGGACCAGTTCCGGCGCTCGCGAGAAGGGGGCTCCCCAGCCGCCCCCGCCCGGGGTGTCGACGACCACGCGGGCCGGGCCCAGCCGCCGCACGCCGTACTGGGGCGGAACGAACGCGTCCGCGTCCACGGGCGTGATCCACTTGCGTCCAACGCCGCCGGTCATGCCACCCTGCACGCCGTAGCCGCTTGCGGTGTCCAGCCCCTCGGCACGGAACGACCACGTGGCCGGCACGAGGATGTCCGCCTCGTAGCGCACACCGGTGCCGCCCCGTCGAGCGCCGGCGCCCGCGTTGTCGATGCGTTGTTCATGGCGAACGTAGCGCACCGGGTAGTTCTGCTCATGGAACTCCAGGTTCGGAAGGTCGAGCCCGCCGAGGGTGATCAGATGGCCCATCTGCGCGAAGCCGTCACGCTCCGCCGTGGCCCCCGGCGTGCCCATCGCATGCCACTGGTACATCACCCACGCCTTGCCATCGGCGTCGCGAGCCGTGACGTGGTTGTGCATCGTCTTCGACCAGCCGGCGCAAGCCCGCAACGGGTCGGCTTGGGCCAGGGCTCGCCAGACCGCATGGACGATTTCGTGGGCGACGAAGACCGTGTTCATGGTCATCGGCGCAGGTGGTCGAGCGTTCACGATCGTGCCGTCGGGCGCGACGATGGCCAGGCACCGGTACGTGCCCTCGTTGCGCGGAATGGACGTGTCGAAGAACGCCGCCAAGGCGAGGAAGACGGATGAGTAGGTGTTCGCCAAGGAGCTGTTCTTGAACCCGGCGATCTGCGGATCGCTGTCGCTGAAGTCGGCTACCAATTCATCGCCCGCCACCGTCAGCGTGACGCGAATCGCGATGTCCCGCTTCTCGAAGCAGTCGTTGTCAGAGTGATCCTCCCCGCGGTAGATGCCGTCGGGCAGCCCGGCGACCGCTGCTCGCATGCGCCGGTCCGCGTGGTCGAGAACCCCGTCGAGGTAGCGGAGATAGGCCTTGACGCCAAGCTCCCCGGTCAGCGCGATCACCCGCTCGGCGCCGATCTGCGTCGACCCCAGCATGGCGCGCAGGTCGCCATCCAGGAGTTCGGGCGTGCGCGAGTTGATGAGCAGTAGCTCCCAGACGTCGTCGCGGACCTCGCCTTGATCGACAAGCTTCAGCACCGGAAGCCGAATCCCCTCGTGCCAGATCTCGGTGGCTTCGGGGTTGTAGGTACCGGCCAATCCACCGCCGATGTCGGACTGGTGGGCGCGGTTGCAGCAGAACCCCGCGACCGCCGGCTCGCCGCCATCGCCGTCGACGAAGATCGGGCGGGCGATCACCCAATCCGGCAGGTGGTTGCCGCCCGCCACGTAAGGGTCTGAGAGCACGAATACGTCGCCCGGCTTGAGGCGCGTCCCGAACCGGCGGAGCAGCGCCCGGACCGCGAAGCCGCCCCCGCCGGTGTGGATGGGGATTCCGTCGGCATTCGCGACGAGCGTCCCGTCGGCGGTGGTGATGAAGCAACTGAAGTCGTGGGATTGACTGAAGATCGTGCTGCGGGCGGTCCGCGTCATCACCCAACCCATGTGCCGGGTGATCTGGTCCAGGCGGTTCTGCATCAGCGCCAGCACGACGGGATCGAGGCCCTCCGCGCCTTCGCCACGGCGGGCGTACACGACACTCTCCGCCGCCGTCACCTCGATAAGGAACCCGCCGTCGTCGCAGACCCGAAGCGTGTCTTCGGGGCCGACCAGGACGGTCGTCGTGAACGCCTCGATCAAGGCGGGACCCGAAATGCGGTGCCCTGGGCGGAAGGCAGTCGCGTCGTAGACTGGCGTCTCCTGCCACCCATGGCCGCTATGCCACGTCGGACGGACTTCGACGGGTTTGGGGTCCGCCGTGCCCCGTTCGCCAGCGGATACCGCCACGTCACCGGTGGAACCCCTTGCGCTGAGCCGGACTGAAGCCAGCAGGATGGTCCCGCCCTGCTGAACGTGGCCGTAGAGACGCTGGTATTCGACCTCGAAGGCCTTACGGACGAATGTCGGTTCCATCCGCGAATCCGGCACCGTCACGCGGATCGTCCAAAGCTGTCCGGGGTGGTGAAGTTCCAACTCGTGCTCGAGGACAACCTCGTCGGTTCGGAATCCCTCGCGGCCTAGGACAGCCAATGCCTCGCTGCCCAGATCCGCGAAGGCGGCCTCGACAGCCGCTGGCGCAACTTCGTCGATGGAGCCCGTCAGGAAGCGCACGAAATCCTGGCGGATGTCGGCATGCAGCATGCCGACCGCGCATAAGGCGCCGGCGTCCCGTGGCACGTAGACGCGACGACAGCCCAGGCCGCGCGCGATCGCGGCGCCGTGCATCGGCCCGGCGCCGCCCGCAGCGACGAGGGCAAAGCGGCGGGGTGCGTGTCCGCGCTCGACCGACATGTGCTCTACGGCGTGCAGCACGTGCTGCTCGACCATGTCGACGATGCCAGCCGCGGCCTCTTCGACAGACAGCCCGAGCGGACGTGCAACCCCCGTGCGTAGCGCCTCGTGGGCCGCCTCGATGTCGAGATCGAGGATGCCGCCGGACGACTTGCCGGGGCGCAGGCGGCCGAGCACCAATTGCGCGTCCGTGACCGTGGGCCGCGTCCCACCGCGCCCATAGCAGGCCGGGCCAGGATCGGCACCCGCCCCCTCCGGCCCCACGTAAAGGAGCCCGGCGTCGTCGACCCCGGCGATCGTTCCACCGCCAGCGCCGACGGTGTGGATGTCGATGGCGGGCGTCGAGGCGTGATAACCGGCAACCATGACGTCGTCACGCACGGTCACCGCGCCGCCCGACATCAGCAGGACATCGCACGACGTGCCGCCGATCTCCATCGAGATCAGGTTGCCCGCATCCGCGGCATCCGCAGCACCGTCGAGGGCCCCGCCATAAAGGTTCAGCGCGCCGACCGCGGCAGCCGGTCCGCTGAGCAGCAGGCCCACCGGCCTCTCGGCAACCTGCTCGACCGAGGCGGCACCACCGTTCGACTGCAGCAACAGGATCGGCCGGGTCAGACCGCATGCCGCGAGTTCGCTGTCGAGCGCGCGCAGATACGGCACGATCACCGGCAGGAGCGCCGCGTTGACCACCGCTGTCGACGTCCGCTCGTACTCGCCCATGAGCGGAGACACCACCGCGGACGTGCTGATCCACTTGCCGGACCAGCGTTCGGCAAGCGCATCCGCCACCGAGCGCTCGTGCGCGTCGTTCAGGAAACTGTTCATCAGGCACACCGCGACGGCTTCGACGCCTTCGGCCTCGAAGTCCGCGACGATGTCGTCAAGCCCGGCGAGATCGAGAGGCGTGATTTCCGTTCCCGCGGCATCGATGCGCCCAGGGACGGACTTGCGCAGGTAGCGCGGCACGAGAACCGGCGCGTAGGGCTGTCGGTGGTTGAACTGGTCCTCGCGCAACCCGCGGCGGATTTCGAGCGCATCACGGAAGCCTTGCGTGGCGATCAGGCCAACGGTGGCGCCCTTGGCCTCGAGCAGCGTATTGGTCGCAACCGTCGAGCCGTGTACGAACAAGGCGCACGGTTCGAGTAACTCCCGGACCGATCGACCCAGGTCGGCGGCCAGCCGCTCCACCGCAGCGATGACCCCGCGGCTGGGATCGCGCGCGACGGAGGGGACCTTGGCAACCCACGTCGCGCCGCGGGCATCGGCGAGCACGAGGTCGGTGAACGTGCCGCCGACGTCTACGCCGATCCGCCAGGGTGCGATTGGCCGGACATCCATCGGCGGCAATGCTCGCATGGAATGTTGCGGGATGTCGTCCGGCGGGCGCGGCTGACGCCGCAGCGTAGGTGTCATCTGGCGCTTTTCTTGACGGTCCTTATGATCGGATCGGTTCTTCGGTTCCCTACAACCCATGTCCTCTCCGTTCGTCATCCGGTGCTCGCGCGAGCGCCACCTGGGGCGAGATGGTTCGGCGGTCCCGGGGACTCGACGACTAGCTGGCCCGCTCGCCGAGATCAACCGGCTGATTGCTTGGGCGCGAACGTTGGCAGCAGACTACGAGCCCCCCGAATGAAGAAACAGCTTTAGTCGGGCATCTCAAACGGAATGGTTGCTACCTCTCGCGGCACGGGAGGAATCATGAGTGGTGGGAAACCGCTCGACCGGCGAACGCTCCGCAGTCCCACGCCATACTGAGGAGGTTACCCAACTTCCTAGCCAACAAGATCTGCCGGGACCTATCTAGCGTTGCTCGCGTGAGGTTTCGGTAGAGTCGGCCGCAGTCGGCTACACGCAGGTGCCTCAGAGCGCTACCGCAACCGTCTCAGATCCCGGTGCTTGTGCCATCGCATCTCGGCGGTTCATTTCCAACGCCTCGCGAAGCACTTCGGTCAACGATGCGAGCAACTGCTCACGCGAACGTTCTTGGGCGTTGACACCTGGAACCTCGGCGATCCAACCGACCCACCATCCCTCTTCGTACGAGACCACCGCAGTCCACGTTTGATCCACTCGGCCACCGACGTTGTTCCCAACATTCGACACTCTACTATCGAACTACGGGCGCCGCTGTTGCGAGGCGACGATCAGCCGTTCGTTAGCAGTCCCCCAGAACGTCGCGGACGGAAACCGTCGTCACTGTGCCCACCCCTAGCGAACAGCAATGGACACGCGAAAGTGATCGAAGATCCCGGAGGAACACGTCGCCACCTCGCCAACGCGCCTGACCTTCCCGACGCATCTTTCGGCCGAACACCGCCGTGCTCTCGAAGCCCTCTTGCGCTAGCACTTCCCAGATGTCGAGTTTCGGTCTACGGCAGCCGGGTCAACCGGCGAGATCACGCCGGGCACGATCTGCGTCTTGTGCTTCCCCGCCGGGGCGAAAGTAGACTTCGGCCGGTCGGCTGGCCCACTCGCAGCCGTTTCCACGATTCCGCTGCTAGTCGAGTCACGAGATTGGGCGCGACTGGCCGCCACCTGCGTACGCCTTTCATCTCGACGGGTAGCTCGGCGGTGAGTCGGCCGCTGGCTGTGGTCGCGTCTTTTGCCAGGCCGCAGTGCTAGATGCGGACGTGGACGTCCGCGCACCGGGGACGATCCCCGTGCGGCGAGGCAATCGCTTGCTACGATCAGCGTCCCACCACCACGCGAAGCACCGATGACGAACCGCCGCCGACACAACGGATCGCGCAGCCAGGCGCTCTATGAACGCGCGCTCAAGGTCCTGCCCGGTGGCGTCAGCCGCAACACGGTCCTTCGACGACCCCGTCCGCAGTACATCGATTTCGCAGCCGGTTGCCGCACGACCGACGTCGACGGCGTGGTCCGCCTCGACTTCGCCAACAACATGGCATCGCTGATCCACGGGCATGCGCACCCGGCGGTCGTTGCGGCGGTGGCGGAGCAGTTGGCCAAGGGAACCGCCTATGCGGCGGCAACCGAGATCGAGGTTCGCTACGCGGAGGCCTTGTGTGCACGAAATCCAGGCTTCGAGAAGCTGCGCTTCGTCAACTCCGGCACCGAGGCGGTAATGTGCGCGCTGAAGGCGGCACGGGCGTTCACCGGACGACCGAAGATCGCCAAGGTCGAGGGGGCTTACCACGGCCAGTACGACTATGCGGAGGTCAGCGAGTCCGCAACCCCCGAGAGGTGGGGCAGCGCAGACAGACCGACCAGCGTGCCGGTCGCCAAAGGCACACCGCCAGCGGCCCTTGCCGACGTCGTCGTCATACCCTTCAACGACACCGAACGAGCGCTCGCGATCCTCGACGACCACGGTCGCGACCTCGCCTGCGTCCTGTTGGACCTGATGCCGCACCGGGTCGGCCTGATGCCCGCCGAGGGCGCTTTCGTCGAGGCGCTACGCGCGTGGACGGAGGCGAACGGCGCGCTGCTCGTGTTCGACGAGGTGATCACGTTCCGCGCGGAGGTGGCCGGACTGCAGAGCCACTACGACATCGCGCCGGACCTGACGGCACTCGGCAAGATCATCGGCGGCGGCTTCCCGGTTGGGGCTGTGGCCGGCCGTGCGGACGTGATGGAGGTGATGAATCCACTCGCCGACAAAGTTCTCTTCCCGCACTCGGGCACGTTCTCCGCCAATCCCGTGACCATGACCGCCGGCTTGGCCACGATGTCCCTGTACGACGAAGCGGCGGTCGCCCGGCTGAATGAACTCGGCCGGCGCGCGGTCGCGGGTATCGAAACCGCCATCCAGGCCACCGGCGTGACGGCTTGCACGACCGGCTACGGTTCGATATTTCGCGTCCACCCCAAGCGAACACCGCCGCGGAACTACCGCGAGACCTACGCCAACCCCGCCGAGGAGGCCGCCAGGAAGCGTCTGGTCGACGCCCTCTACATGCAAGGCGTGGTCGTTTTCGGCCCTTGTACCGTCACGCTGTCGACGCCGATGGGCGAAGCCGAGGTCGATGCGTTGATCGATGCCTTCGAGACCGCTTTTTGGGGAACTCGCCGGTGAGCCTTAAGATGCGCGCGCAACGCAAAGATGAAGGAGGCAACTCAAGATGAGAATTCACCTGACCGGCGTCTTCGTAGACGACCAAGACAAGGCGCTGCGCTTTTACACGGAAACGCTTGGCTTCAAGCTCAAGCACAACGTTCCCGTAGGACGTTTCGCCTGGATCACCGTTGTATCGGAGGAAGCTCCGGAGGGGATGGAGTTGTTGCTCGAGCCTGACGAACACCCCGCGGTCCGCCCGTACAAGGCGGCACTCGTGAAGGACGGCATCCCCTGTGCCTCCTTCGCTTCAGACGACGTTGAAGCCGAGCACGAGCGACTCGTTGCCAAAGGCGTTCGATTCGTACAGCCGCCGACAGACGTGGGGACTGTTATCACGGCGGTGTTCGACGACACGTGCGGCAACTTGATCCAGATCGCGGAGGAGAAGCCTCAAGGCTGACCCGCCGTCAACATGGATCAGGCCGCACTCATCGATCGAGTCACCCACGTTCTTGAGCGAGTCCCCGGACTCGGCAGCGCGTTCCTCGGCGGCAGCCATGGTCGGGACGAAGCCGACGCGTACAGCGATGTCGACATCTACGTGGTCGCTGCCGAAGCGGACGACATCCCAAACCTGCTAAGGCGCCTGGAAGACTCCGTCGACGAGATCACGCCGATCCTGTACTCGAAGGTTCTGCCCAACGCACGCACCATCAACTGCATCACGGTGGATTGGTTGCGCTTCGATCTCACCGTGGTGAGCGGGATCGAACTGGCCTTCATCGCTGGCGGTGCCGTGAAGCCGCTCTTCGACCGGCTGGGACTCGCCGACGCGACGGCCGCGGCCCGGAGCGCGATCGAACCGACCACCGATGCCCTCCTCGAGATCGCCAACGAGTTCATCCGCGTCCTGGGACTGTCCATGGTCGTCAAGGGGCGCGAGGACGTGGTCGTCGCACAGACGGGGACGAATCTGCTGCGCGACATGTTGATACGGACGATGGCCATGGAGAACGCTCCGCAGCCGCGTCGCGGCGTGCTCGCCCTGCGGCGCGACCTGACCCCGGACCAGGTGGCCGTGTTGTTGGACCTGCCACCGCTCGACGCGACATGGCCGTCGATCTTCGCGCGGACGAGTGCGATCGCCGAGCAGTTCTTCCCGCGGGCGCGCGCGTTGGCGGAGAAGCTCGATGCGCCTTGGCCCGAGACCTTCGATCGGGTCACGCGTAAGCTCCTCAAGGACCGGATCGGTCTCGATGTGTAGCACCTCACAAGGAAGCGCCAATGACCACTGAAGCGACCTTCGAAGGCGGGTGTTTATGTACAGCCGTGCGCTGGCGTGCCAGCTGTGCCCCCACGCGGGTGGTGCACTGCCACTGTGAAATGTGCCGACGCAGCTCGGGCGCGGCGTTCATCACCGCAGCGGCCTTCCCGCTGGCCGCGGTGCAGTGGGAGCGAGGCGAGCCGACGTGGTACCAGTCGTCCCCTGAAGCGAGCCGTGGATTCTGTGCCCGCTGCGGAAGCTGGCTAAGCTGGCGCCGGGGCGAGGAAATCTGGCTGACGGTTGGAACCTTCGACCATCCGGAAGCCGTTGTGCCCCAGGAACACCACATGGTCGACGCGCAATTGTCGTGGGTGAGGCAGCTCGAAGACGGTCTACCGCGGCACGCCGGGCTACAGCGAGAACCTGCGGCGTCTTGAAGCGAGGACCATGGCCATGACCGAGCAACCGAACATCCTGTTCATCCTGACGGACGACCAAGGCTATTGGGCCATGGGATGCGCCGGCAACGAGGAGATCCGCACGCCGAATCTCGACCGGCTGGCCGCCAGCGGATTGCGTTTCACCAGCTTTTTCTGCACCTCCCCGGTCTGCTCGCCCGCGCGGGCGTCGATCCTCACCGGGCGGATTCCGTCGCAGCACGGCATCCATGACTTCCTGCGCGCGGGCAACACGAACCTGGCCTTCGGTGCGGGCGCGAAACCGGGAGACGAGGCGATCGAATACCTTGCGGGCCTTAACGCCTACACCGACCTTCTCACGGCGGCCGGCTATACGTGCGCCTTGAGCGGCAAGTGGCACATGGGCTTCTCCGAGAAGCCGCAGAAGAGCTTCGCGTTCTGGGACGTGCACGCTTACGGCGCCGGGGCGTACTTCGCGCCGTCGATGATTCGCGATGGCAAGACCTACCAGACGAGCCAGTACGCGAGCGATCTGTTTACCGACAACGCCTTGCGGTTCCTGGAGCAGCACAAGGACAGCGGGCGACCGTTCTGCCTGAATGTCCACTTCACGGCGCCTCATGCGCCCTGGCAGCGGGAACATCACCCGGCGGAGTTGTGGGACGACTACTTTGCCAACTGCCCATTCCAGTCCACGCCGGACCTTCCCATGCACCCGCATCAACTGGCCAAGGAGGGGCCGTCCGGCTCGCTCGGCTTCACGGCGGACGGCAGGAAAGAGGCCTTGAGCGGCTACTTCGCCGCAGTGACGAAAATGGATGAGAACGTGGGACGCCTGCTCGACTGGCTCGAGAGGAACGGGGAGCGCGAGAACACGCTCGTGGTGTTCAGCAGCGACAACGGCATGAACATGGGCCACCACGGCATCTACGGCAAGGGCAACGGCACCTTCCCGCCGAACATGTTCGACACGTCGGTCAAAGTCCCGATGCTGATGTCTCGGCCCGGGCATATTCCCGAGGGCCAGGTTGTCGCCACGCTCCATAGCCACTACGACCTGATGCCCACGATGCTCGAGTATGTCGGCGTCGAGAACCCCGAGGCGGACTCGTTGCCGGGGCGCAGCTTCCGGGACGTGCTCGAAGGCGCGGAGTTGGACGGCGACGACTACGTGGTCGTGTTCGACGAGTACGGCCCGACCCGCATGGTCCGCACGGTGGACTGGAAATATGTGCATCGCTATCCCTACGGGGACCACGAACTCTACGATCTCGGCAACGACCCGGATGAGGAATACAACCTCATCGATCGAGACGAACACAGGCAGATGCACAAGGCTCTGCAAGCTAGGCTCGATGAGTTCTTCGCAAGGTACGCCGACCCCGCACGCGACGGTTCGCGCGAGGCGGTGATCGGCAGGGGGCAGATCGACGTGGTCGGCCCGGCGGCCCAGGGCCGGAAACGGTTCGGGGACGACCTGCTCTTCGAGGCGGACCGGCTCAAAGGCGCGGTCCGCGGTACCGTGAAGGACTAGGCGAATCGCCTGGCGGCGATTCGACCGAGAACGCTCCGCGTTCTCGCGCCTGTGCCGTTGCGCACCGTCGAGAACGCGAGCGGGATCAGCGGCTTGGCCATGAGTCCGCGTACAGTGGTGTGCGTTACCCCTAAGCTACTGACTCTGCTATGCTTTTTGCGTGTCTCACCGGCCCGTCGTGGCGGAAGCCAAGGGAGTTAGAAATGGCGGAAACTGCATTGACGAGCGCAACGGATCGACCCAGCTACGAGACCACCGATGGTCGATTCGACGAGGATCGTGTGCGGGCATTCGTCGAGGACTACGACGGCCCGGAAGACCCGGACTACCCGGGCTGCGTCCCCATTCCGATGACGCGCGAGCAATTCGATAACTACGAGGGCGGCGTCGAGTATTGGAGCGCAGAGCGCTGCACCGCGTTGATCTGTCGCGATGGCTCGCCGGCGCACGAAGTCCCAGGCGGCAGGTTGCCGGGCCTCCTCACGCGCGTCGAGCAGGAGCGTGGCTCGCCGATTTTTTGTTGCGGAGCCTTGAAGATGGTCACCTTGGACGCGACCGGGCAAACGGCCGAGGGGATGCACCCGGATCAATCGGTGTACTTGCGCCCTGGTGTGTGGATACCGAGCGGGCGCCGGACGGTCATCCGTCGGGATCCGCGACCGGACGTGGTCCTCGAAGTCGACAACACGACGGACGTGCGCCGCCACAAGCTTGGGGTCTACGCACGCTGGGGGTTTCCCGAGGTCTGGGTGGAGACGCCCGACGAGCCGACGCCGAGCCGCCCGCGCCGGGTCGTACCCGCGCTCACGATCTACGTCCTCGACCAGGGCGAATACCGGATAAGCGCCGAGAGCGTGGCCCTGCCCACCTGGGGGGCGCATGAGATTCACGCAGCCCTGAACGAGGCACCCGTATCGGCGGATACGATCGAGTGCCTGGTGCGGGTCGGTCGGTCTCTCGGCGACCGCGAGGGCACCGGGCCGATGGACGACGTACAGATCGCAGGCTACATGCGCCGCTCGCACGACGTCGGCCACACGGCGGGGTTCGCGCTCGGCTTGGAGCAAGGTCAAGCAAAAGCACGGCGCGAGTCTCTCGCATACGCGGCGACCGAGGCCTTGCGACTGCGGGGCATCCCTTTGTCCGAGAACTTCGACCGGCGTCTTGCGGCAACGGCGATATCGTCGGAAGCGTTACTCCGTGCGGCACAACTGAGTGGGACCGAGGCCGACTTCTGGGCTCGGCTGCGTGGCGAACAACCGGCGACGGACGAGCGCCACGCTTGAGCCCTGGTCTGCAAAATGCGGACGGGGACGTCCGCGCACCCCAAGGCACGCCATCGCCGTCAGCCGCGCTTTCCGTCGATGATCAGTTCCACGATCCGCGCCCCGTGACTGCTCTGCAGGAAGTGGTCAGCGTCCGGGATGCCGTCGAACCGGGCGCCCATCCGCTCAGCCCAAGTCCGCCCCCAGGCCTCGGTGAAGACGTCGTCGACGCAGCCCCAGATGAAGTGGGCTCCCTTCTGCCAGCCAAGCAGCGTGCGGTAGTGCAGCGCCTGGGCCGCCGCGTTGCCGTTGTCGGGACTGCTGACCGGGATTGAAAGAGGGAAGCGGCGCATGCCGTTGTAGCCGGCGTCCGGCAAGCCCCGGTACGGTGCGGAGTATCCCCAGTAGATCTCGGCGGCCTTGCCGGTCAGGCCCGCATCCTGGCCGCCAGCGATGGCGCCGAACACGGTCCTACGGTCGGCAAGGCCATCGGCGAGGACGAGAAGCATGGCGACGTCCGGCTCGGGACGGTCGAACAACCCGCCTTCGTGCCAGTTCCGGTTCCAGTTGCGGATAGCCTCCGAGTACTCGTAGCCCGGGTGGTGCAGCCACGTGTTCATGATCACGAGGTGTTCGAAACGCTCGGGCATTATCGCCGCCTGGGCGAGCCCGATCGGGCCACCCCAGTCCTGGCAGACCACGGTGACGCGGTCGAGATCGAGCGCGACGATCAACGAGGTCAGGATCTCAGTGTGCCTCGCGATCGTGTACCAGTGGATGTCGGTGGGCTTGTCCGAGCGACCGAAACCCATGTGGTCGGGCGCGATGCAGCGGTAACCCGCCGCGACCAAGGGCGGGATCATGTCCCGGTACAGGTACGCCCAGGTGGGCATGCCATGCAGGAGCAGCATGACCGGGGCGTCGCGCGGGCCCACGTCTACGTAGTGCAGCCGCAGGTCCTGCCAAGCGTGGTAGCTCGGCTCGTAGCGGAAATCGGACAGGCCGTCGAAATTCTCCTCCGGCGTACGGGCGAACTCGGTCATAGCTATGTCTCCGGGTACTCCGGGTAGGATACGGCTCGGCAACGGACGTGCCCAGCGACGCGCCCTGTCTAGGAGGTTCCATGGCCAATCTATCCCATGCGCGTCGGTTTCCTGTGCTCGTCGCCGGACTGCTCGCCACACCCATCGCCGCAGCCGACGCGGAGGAACCCCGGGTCATCGAGGAAATCGTGGTCACCGCCGCCAAGCGCGAACAAGGCATCTACGACGTGCCCGCAGCCTTGAGCGTTTTCGACGGTGGCACCTTGGCGGAACGCGGCATCGCCGACCTGGTGGATGTCGGCAAGTTCGTGCCGAACCTGAACGTCACGACGTTCTCCGCAGGCCACACCTCCTCGGCCAATCCGTTCATCCGCGGCATCGGCACCCAGGACCACCTCATCACGACCGACCCGGGCGTGGGCGTCTACGTGGACGGCGTCTACCTCGGCCGCCAGGTCGGCCAGCACTGGAACCTGACGAACATCGAGCGCGTCGAGGTGTTACGCGGGCCCCAGGGCACGCTATACGGGCGCAACTCCATCGGCGGCGCCGTCAACATCGTCACCGCCGCGCCCGGGTCGGATCCGGTCCGGCGTTTGAGTGCTCGCGTCGGTTCCCGCGGGCGCACCGATGCCTCGCTACTGCTCGATGCGAACCTGTCCGACACGCTGGCGACAACGATCTCGGCCGGGCTCAGGCGACGCGGCGGACTGGGGCAGTTTCGCAATCTGCCCGATGTCGGAACCGAAGTGGGCGAAACCCGTGAACTGTCCGCCCGTGTCGCCGTGGGCTGGCGGCCGACACCGACGTTCTCGCTGACGCTGGCCGCGGACGCCAACGACGGCGACAACGGCCTGAACCCTTACACCACGCTGATCGACGAGGTGCCGAGCGGAGCGGTCTTCGCCGCCGGCTACCGCAATGCCGATGTCGCGCGCGACCCCTACGACAACAACACCGGCCAGGCCGGACAGGTGCGGACGTCCAATGCCGCACGTGGGCTTTCGTTGACCGCGGCGTGGGAACTCACCGACCAACTGAGAGTGAGAACCATCGGCAGCGCCAGGTCCTCCGAGTACGAGGCCGGCCTGGACGACGACGGATTCTTCGATGACTTTTTGAGCTTCCCCGAGGACGGCGAAGCCGACCAGACCTCAATCGAGGTGCAGCTTCTCGGCGACTTCGGCGGCGTGGACTTCGTCGCGGGCGCCTACCGTTTCAGTGAAGACGGCTACAACGTGCAGGATCCCACCGTGTTCCTCGGCTTCAAGGGCGCCTTTCAATTGACACAGGCCCTCGACAGCACGGCGCTCTTCGCAAGCGTGAGCCGAGGGATCGCCGATCAGTGGCGGCTGACCGCCGGCGTGCGCACGACGCGCGATGAGAAGCGGGCCACCACGGATGTCGGCACCGGCCGCGTTCACGCCGCTCGCTCCTGGCGGGAGACGAGTTGGGACGTGGCTGTCCACCGCGCGGTCAGCGATTACCTGTCCGCCTACGCCACCGTGCAGAGCGGCTACCAGTCCGGCGAGTTCCCCGCCCGCCCCTACTGCCTGTTCAGCGACCCGGGCTGTTTCGGCGCCGGCGACAACGTCACGGCCCTGAACTACGAGGTCGGCCTCAAGGGACAGCCCCGCGACCGGGTGGAACTCGGCGTCGCCGTGTTCCGCACGCGATACGACGACCTTCCCTACCAGGTCAGCACGACGGCGGGCGCGGGCTTCACCACGGTCAACCTGATCGTTACGCAGCACTCGACGGGACTGGAACTCGAAGGCGCGCTCTACATGACCGATGCGTTCCGACTGCAATTCGCCCTCGGCGGAATCGACGTCGCCGTCGATCCACAGCAGGGCGTACGGCCGGTCGCGCCCTTGACGCCGAAACTCACGGCGTCGATCAGCCCCGAGTACCGCCAGGTGCTGGCCTCGGGAGCCGAAATGGCGGCACGCCTCGACTACTCCTACCGCGCCGCCATGTGGGGCGAGCCGAGCTCCGATCCCGCGAGGCTCACGCGGATCGGCAGCCGCGGCCTCGTGAACTTCCACGTCGGATACACCGCGGCCGACAGCGCCTGGACCATAGCGATCTACGGCCGCAACGCGGTCGACGTCCGCTACGACAACGCGCGTCTCAACACCGGCGACTACGTGCTGCGCATCTTGAGCAACGATGCGAGCGAGTTCGGGCTGCACCTCGAGCGCCGCTTCTGAGACCTGCGCGTTCCGCTAACATCCCCGGACTCTGCGACGGAGGGCCGGTGACATGGCAGCGAGTGGGTTCGACGAAGCGCGGCTCGGCCGCATCACGGGACACCTGGAGAAGCACTACATCGAACCGGGGAAAATCGCCGGTTGCCAAGTCGTCGTGGCGCGCCACGGGCATCTCGCCTACCAGGCGTCGCTGGGCATGCGCGACCTCGAGCGCGGTCTGCCGATGGCCGACGACACCATCTTCCGCATCTACTCGATGACCAAGCCGATCACGTCTGTGGCGCTCATGCAGCTCTACGAGCGGGGCATGTTCCAGCTCAACGACCCGGTCCACCGGGCGATCCCTCGGTGGCGCGACCACGAGGTGTACGTCGGCGGCGAAGGAGAGCGGATCGAGACGCGCCCGCCCGATGCGCCGATGACGCTCCGGCATGTCCTCGGCCACACGGCCGGCCTCTCCTACGGCGGCACGAACCACCCCGTGGACAAGCTCTACCAGGCCGCCGGTGTGCGCCGCGGCGACGGCGAGACGCTCGAGACCTTCGTCGACAAACTCGCCGAGATACCGCTGCACTACGACCCCGGCGAGCGCTGGATGTACTCCTACGCGACCGACGTCTGCGGCCACCTCGTCGAGGCGATGTCGGGCATGCCGCTCGACCGTTACTTCGACGAGCACATCTTCAAACCCCTCGGAATGGTGGACACGGCGTTCAGCGTGGCGCCGGCGAAGGTGGACCGTTTCGCGGCCAACTACCAACGCGCCCCCGACAAGACGCTGAAGCTGATCGATGATCCGCGCGCGAGCACGTACCTCAGCCAGCCGACCTTTCTCTCCGGCGGCGGCGGGCTGACCGGGACGACGGCCGACTACCTGCGCTTCTGCGAGATGCTCCGTCGGGGTGGCGAACTCGACGGCGCGCGCATTCTCGGCCCCCGGACGCTAAAGCTCATGACCCGAAACCACCTTGCCGGTGGGGGCGACCTCGCCGGCATGGCGGAAGGCGCCTTTTCGGAGACGGCCTACCAGGGCGTCGGCTTCGGTCTCGGGTTCGCGATGACCCTCTCTGAAGTCGGTGCGGGCACGCTGGGTGCCGGGGACTACTACTGGGGTGGCGCCGCATCGACCATCTTCTGGGTGGACCCGGTGGAAGACCTCTCGGTCGTGTTCATGACCCAACTCATGCCGTCGGCGACCTTCAACTTCCGCGGCCAACTCAAGAACATCATCTACTCGGCCATCGTCGATTGACCGTGTGCACCGCAACGGTTGGGGTCACCGAACACGGCAACTCCGCCGTGCTGGTCACAGTGCGGTCGGATGGTGCACTCGTCGACCGCCGCCGGGTCGACCTCACCCACGGATTGCCGACGCACCCGCACCATCACGAAGGATCGTGGGCCGTCGGTCGCTACCGGAACAGCCCCTGGGCGCGTGAGATCACGCTTGGCGAAGCGGTCGATCTTGTCGGACGCGTGCGCGAAGCCGCTGCCAGCGGCGCCCGCGAGGCCCTCGAGGCGCTAGCTGCGGACGTGCCTGTCCCGATTGCGCGGATCGCCATCCGCACCTGTCCAGAGCTTCCCGCGACGGTCGAAGAGCGCATCAGGGACAACCGGGCACAGACCGTTGCCGACACCGTCATGTACCGCCAGGCCTTGGCGACGGCCGCCGAGGAACGCGGCTGGTCGGTGGCCTGGTACGACCGGGACCGGGCTTTCAGCGACGCGGCCACCGCGCTTGGCGTAGAGGACGTCAACGTGCTGCTGGCGACGATGGGACGAGAGATCGGGCCGCCCTGGCAGGCAAAACACAAGCTCGCCGCGGCCGCTGCACTCGCCGCGACTCCGTTCAGTCGATGATCGCCTGCCGTACCGCGTTCTCGAAGTCGTAGTGCGCAGGACCGTAAGGCTGTTGCAGCATGATGACCCCGGTTAGTTCCTCGGCAGGGTCGGTCCAGGACCTGGTACCGAAGGCACCGCCCCAGCCGAAGGCACCAGCACTGCGTCGACTGCCCGCCGCGATCGGATCGAGGATCACGGACACGGTGTAGCCGAACCCCTGCCCCTTCGCCGTCTGCGTGAAGCCGCGGTACATATCGCCCAGGTGGTTGCTGCCCATCATCTCGACCGAACGCGAGCCGAGGAGGCGCCGGCCGAAGAGTTCGCCGCCGTTGGCCAGCATCTGCTCGAAGTGCAGATAGTCCTTCGCCGTGCTCGACAGGCCGAACGAACCGGAGAAGTAGGTGGTTTCGTTGTTCACCCAGCGCGAGACATCCCGCCCGTGGATGGTGACCCGCCGGGAGGCTTTCTCGGCCGGGAGGTTGTAGTGCGTATCGGTCATCTCCAAGGGATCGAGAATCCGCGTCTGCACGAACTCGTCGTACGGGATGCCTGAGACGATCTCGATGATGCGCGCGACGACGTCGAGCCCGACACCGCCGCTGTAGGTCCAGCGCGACCCGGGCTGGAAATCCAGCGCCATGTCGCCGAGCGTCGGGATGAAGCTCGCGAGCGTCACCCGCTCGATCTGCGGGCCGGACGCGACCGATCCGAGGCCGCCGCTGGCGAGCCCGGAGGTGTGCGTCAACAGGTGCTGGATGGTGATCGGCGTCTCGGCCGGAACGAGCCGGTGCGCGGGAGGATTCTGGCGGTCCAACTGGAACGGGCTGATGTCCTCGTCAGCCGGCTCCGCCAACACGGCCACCTGCATGTCGGCGAACTCGGGGATGTACTTCTCCACCGGGTCGCTCGGCCGAATCAGTCCTTCCTCGATCATCATCATCGCAGCGACGCCGAGGATCGGCTTCGTCGACGACATCATGATGAAGATGGCGTCCCGCTCCATGGGCCGCTCGGCCTCGACATCCATCAATCCATGGGCCTTGAAGTGCACGACCTTGCCTCGCCGCGCCACGGCGGTGACCGCGCCCTGGATGTCACCGGCGTCGATGTGCCGCTGCATCGCCGTATCGATGCGCTCGAGCCGTTCGGTGGACATGCCAACGGATTCCGCCTCCGCGGTGGGAATCTCGCCACCGTAGACCGTGATCGTCGCGAGCGCGGCAAGGGCCGTTAGGCCTGTTCTCAAACGCATGGCGTTCTCCCTCCAAACCAATAATCATTCTTGACGGGCTTGGCCGTTGTCAACGGCACGTCACTTTGGCTCGTACATCTGTGTATTAACTATGTTGTTTTTACTTAATATTTTTCCGATTCCGGCTTGAATCGGACCAACCACCCGGTATGCTCGGCTTATTCGATCTGAGCTGCGGAAGGCCCGAATGGCCACAAACCGGGCCTTGGCGCAATCGCCCGAGCCGACCGAGTTCGGGCTGAGCGGCTGCGAACCCGTCCCGTTGTCGTGCGACGAGATCGCCAACCACGAGGGCCGCTACGAATACTGGGAGGCGGCGACCGAAACCGCCTGGGTACTGCGCGACGTAAGCCCCAGTCACGAGCATCCGTCCGTTCGCCTCGTCGGACTGGTCCAGGACATCGCCAAGATGCGCGGCACACCGATCGCGATGTACGGCACTGCGGACCTCCAGGAACGCGATGCCCGGGGCGCCCGGGTGCGCGCAGTCCACGTGACGACTTCCTGCGCAGGCTCCGGCCCGACCGCTGACCTCGCCGGGAAGCGCCCCTACGAGTCGGCGAGCGACTCGTAGACCGCCCGCCAAAGGCCGAAGCCACGCTCGTCACCGAGTACGCCGGCCTCCATGCGGTTCATGACGTAGGAGAAAGCGATACGGGCGTCGAGGTCGCAGACCACGGTGGAACCCCCGTAGCCTCCCCAGAAGCAGACGTTCTCGTTCGGCGTCGCCGGCATCAGTTCGTTGGGCAGCCCGTAGCCGAGACCGAAGCGGGCCGGCGCACCCAACACGAGATCGACGCCATTGGTCTGTTCCTCCATGACCGCCATGCATCCAGCGGGCGACATCAGTGTCTTGCCGAAGGCGGTGCCGTGGTTCGCCAAGAGCGTCTGGATGCGCACGATGCTGCGGGCGTTGCCGTGCCCGTTCGCCGCGGGCATCTCCGCCTGCCGCCACGCAGCCGTCTTGGTGTCGGCAACGTCGACCATGCCGCGACCGATGGTGCGCTCCATGATCGAACCGGGCTCCATCTCAAGCATTTCGGACGGCTCGACGGGGGGCGGGATCAGTTCGGCGATGCGATGGAAGTGCAGCGGGTCGACGCCGACGTGGAAGTCCGCGTTGAGCGGCTCTGCGAGTTCCTCGCGCAGGAAGGTGCCGAGCGAACGACCCGTGATCCGCCGCACGACCTCGCCGACGAGGTTGCCCTGGGTGATGGCGTGGTAGCCGCTCGCGGTGCCCGGATCCCACCAAGGCGCCTGTGCCGCGAGACGTTCGGCCACGCCATCCCAGTCGTACCAGATGTGCGGGGAGTCCATGTCGTCGAGACCGGACAGGCCAGCGCTGTGGCTGAGCAGGTGCCGCACCTCGATGCGTTCCTTGCCGTTGGCCGCGAACTCCGGCCAGTACTTCGCCACCGGTGCCGACAAGTCCAGTTCGCCGCGGTCGGCGAGCAGCAGGGCGCACAACGCGGTCATGGTCTTCGTGCTCGAATAGACGTTGACGATGGTGTCGGCAAGCCACGGCTCGGTCGCCGCGGCGTCGCGGTGCCCACCCCAGAGGTCGACGACGAACTCGCCCTCGATGGTCATCGCGAACGAGGCCCCCACATCGCCGCGGTCCGTGAAGTTGCGCTCAAACGCCTCGCGAACGCGTGCGAAACGCGCATCGCAACTGCCGCTGATGTCCACCATGCCGTGTCGCCCGTACGGAAAGCCGCGCACCCTATCACACGCACCCGCACAGTCGGCCTCGCCTACACTTCGCCCGTGCGTCGCTACCTCCAACTCGCCGTGATCACGGTGGCCGCCGGGGCCATCTACCCGCTTCTTTACCTGCGCCAGAACTTCGAGATTTCGATGCTCGAGACCTTCGAGATCACCGCGACGCAACTCGGCCAGTGCAACGCCATCCTCGGCGTGATGTTCGTCGTCACCTACCTGCCGAGCGGCTGGCTGGCCGACCGGGTGGCGCCACGCCACCTGATGTCGCTGTCGCTGCTGTGCGCGGGTCTGCTCGGTGCCTGGTTCTCCGCCGGACCGTCGTTCGCCGAGCTGCTGCTGATCTACGCCGGCTGGGGCGTCGCGACCGGACTCACCTTCTGGTCGGCCCACATCAAGGCCGTGGCGGTGCTTGCCCGGGGCGACGAGCAGGGCCGGTTCTTCGGCATCCTCGATGGCGGCCGAGGGCTCTTCGAGGCTTTGCTGGCCACGGTCGCGGTGGCCGCGTTCGCGTTTTGGTTGGCCGCGGGCCAGCCGACCGACGCCGCGTTGCGCCGAGTCGTTTGGCTCTATGTCGGCACCATGCTCGTCCTGGCGCCGATCGTGCTGCTCGTGGTCGACGACAGCCGGTCGAGCCGCGACCGCCACCGGTCGACCTCGCTTACCGGCACGCTAGCCGCCTTCAAGCTCGTCTTCGCGAAGCAGGAAGTGTGGCTGGCCGCGCTCTGCATCATGGCCGGTTACCAGTTGTTCTTCGCTACGCGTTCTCGGCCTACATGCAACAGAACTTTGGGCTCACCGCAGTGGCCGTCGGCGCCATCACCGTGGCCAAGCTGTGGATGCGACCCGTCGGTGCGATCGGTGCCGGCTTCATCGGCGACTATCTCGATCGCGAAAAGACGCTAGGCGTACTCCTGGTGCTGGGATCCTTGCTGCTTACGGGCCTCGCGCTGCTCCCGCTCGGTGCCGCGGTGGCGCTCCTGTTGGCGATCGTCCTCGTGGTGGGACTCGTCACGTACGCCGTCCGGGGCCTCTACTGGGCGACGCTCGAGCGTTGCGACGTGCCGGATGCAGTCAAGGGGCTCGCCATCGGCGGAATCTCCCTAATCGGCTATGCACCGGACATCTACCTGCCGCTAATTCGGGGCGCACTCGTGGACGGAATTCCCGGCCGGTGGGGCTACGGCATCTACTTCCTCGCCATCGCCGGCTTTGGCATCGTTGGCGCTATGGCCGCGTGGCGCCTTGCCCGGATTGCCGCCCGTCGCCGTCCAGCGTTGCGCTAGAAGTTCATTTGGTGAGCCGCCCTCGATTCGTCTATGTTTGTCCGCTCTCCTCGCCTAAGGACACCGGAGAACGCATGAGCGAAGAAACCGCCGCAGATCAGCCGAAGGCTCAGTCGCTTATCCACGAGACGCGCCAACCATTCGACCTCACGGATGAACTGCAGGCCAAGGTGGATGCACTGGGCCTTGTCGACAGTGTCGAGCACGTCAAGGCCGAGGGCTACGGCTACATCTACGAGCCGGCACCGATCGCGTTCACCCAACGTCTGCGCGAGGCAATCTTGAGAACCGCCCCCGAGTCCGACGGCCCCAGGGGCATGAACATGCTGCTGAACAAGGACCCCGTCTTCGCCGAAGTGGTCCTGAATCCCAAGATTCTCGCGATGGTCGAGATTCTCTGTGGAAAAGGCGCCCTCCTGTCCCAGTTGACATCCACCGTGATACCGAAACAGGCGGACGCGCCGCGCAAAGGTGGTCTGCATGCCGACCAGACCTGGACGCCAGCGCTGTTCCCGGTGCACAACCAGACCGCCACGTTCTGCTGGGCCTGTGACGAGTACACCCCGGAAGGCGGCTCCACCAGGGTCGTTCCCAACTCCCACAAGCTTCGCAGGCACCCCACCGCGGAGGAGGTTGCGGCAGAGGAAGGCATCATCTCCACGGTCTGTCCGGCGGGCACCATCGTGTTCTGGAACGGCTCGATCTGGCACAGCGGCGGCACGCGCACCATCGGCGGCGAGCGCGTCGTGCTGCACATCACCTTCAGCCGCCTGGCGATGCGCCCCATCGAGAACTACGACTTCCTCGGCGAAGACTGGCTCGAAGACAAGCCCTACGAGATGCGCGTCATGCTCGGCCGGGAGGACTTCCTGAACAAGGAAGGCACCATGGCCCATATGGACAAGATCGCGCAGACGATGAACTGGGCGAAGACCTAAGGCTCACCGCCCTTCCTCGTTCCCGAGTCCAATCCTGGATGCGCGCTCCTCATCCCACCACCAGGTGTCCGGGAAGCTGGTGATGTACTCGGCTTCGACGGCGGGGCGACCGAACTTGTCCCAGTGCACGGCCCGCGGTTCGGGCCTGCCGATGATCGGGATCAGGTAGTAGCCCCAAAGGAGCGTTCGATCGAGGGCTCGACTGGCGGCGACCAGTTCGTCGCTGCGACGCGCGCCGAGCACCTCGCTGACGAGCGCATCGACGACCGGGCTGTTGATGCCCGCCACGTTCGCGCTATTCGGGGCACTCGCCGTCGTTGAGTTGAAGTACGCCCGAATCTCGACGCCCGGCGGGAACCCGTACGGAAGGCTGCGCAGCAACGCGTCATAGTCGGACTCGAGCAACCGGTGCATGTACTGCGCCGACTCGACGAGGCGAATGTTCGCGGTGATCCCGAGAAGCGCGAGATTGTCCATGTACGGCAACAGCGTTCTCTTGTCGGTGGCCGTATTGGTCAGGAACTCGATCTCGAATCGGCGCCCCTCGGCATCAACCATCTCGCCCCCGCGCGCCGTCCAACCGGCTTGGGCCAAGAGCTCACGCGCCTTGAGGAGATTGTCCCGGTGGCCATCGGCACCGGTGGCCTCGGGAAACGCGAACGGCTCGTTGAAGACGCGCGCTGGCAACTGTCCGCGGAACGGCTCGAGGAGCGCCAGCTCGGCGCCGCGAGGCAAACCCCGGGCGGCGAGTTCGGTGCCCGAGAAGTAGCTGTCCGCACGAGCGTAGAAGCCGTCGTAGATGGCGCGATTGGTCCATGCGAAGTCGAAGGCCAGCGTCAAGGCCTCGCGCACGCGGACGTCCGCCAGCTTGGCCCGCCGGGTGTTGAAGATCAGGGCCGTCTGAAACCCGGACTGGACCTTGGCGTTGTTCTGCCGCTTGACCAGCCAACCCTTCGCGGTCGCTGGAATGTCGTATCCGGTACGCCATTGGTAGGGATCCGCCTCGACCCAGTAGTCGATCAGTCCCTTGCGGAAGGCTTCCCTCGCCACCGTCGCGTCGCGGTAGAGCTCGTAACGGATGGTGTCGAAGTTGTGGCGGCCTCGGTGGACGGCCAAATCTCGGCCCCAGTAGTCGGCCACCCGTTCCCAGAGCATGAACTGGCCCTGCTCGAAATCGCGAATCCGATAGGGACCGCTACCAAGTGGCACGTCCAGAGAAAGCGCGCTCAAGTCCCGCGTCCGCCAATAGTGTTCCGGCAGGATGGCCACGTAGGTCGCCGGACTCGCGAACGAGTTCTTGTTGAGCCCACCGATCGGTTTGAATCGAAACAGGATTTCTAGCTCGCCTCGGATCTCCACCGCGTCGATGATCGACAGGGCGGCACGGATGCCGGGATGGGCTTTCGCCAGGACGTGGTCGAACGTGAATTTCACGTCTCTCGCGGTTATTGGGACGCCGTCGTGCCAATAGGCATCGCCTTGGAGTTGTACGGCCACTTCGCTCAAGTCGTCGGCGAAGCGCACGCGCTTGGCGAGGTTGCCGTAGACGCTATAGGCTTCGTCGTTGGCTCGAACGAATAGGCCGTCGTAGAGCATCCCCGGCGCGATCATGCCGACAGCCGGCATTCCGAACGGCAGGAAGGGCGTGAAGTTGGTGTAGTCGACGGCCGTGGAGAGCACCAGGGCACCGCCTTTCGGCGCGTCGGGATCGGCATAGTCGAAGTGTTCGAAGTCCGCGGCGTACCTGAACTCGTCAAAGGTCGATACGCCGTGTTGCCAGGGCTCCTCGGCCAAGATTGGCGAGGGCACGGCGGTCAGTGCCAGCAGCACGAAGACGCCCAACCGGTTCAAGGGATCCGCGACGGGCGGACCATGCCTGTCCTCCTCCACGAGTAGGGTTCGGCAACCTATCACAGCCCCCTCGAGACTGGCGACCGGCCGTTCGCCGTGCGCCATCGCAGGGCGGCAACACGCGGCAGTTGCACCAGTTCCGCCACAGGCGGAGAAGATAATGGCCTGATTAAAGCGACATTTCGCCACTGGCACGGATGTTGCTCAAGGGCCCGGCATGACCGCCACCGCTCACATCCGCGCCGTCCCGGACCGGCGAGTCCTCGTCGTCGGCAACGGCATGGTCGGCCACCGCTTCGTGGAACTCGCCGCCGCCGTTCCGGGCGTGGCGATCACCGTACTCGGCGAAGAACCGCGCACGGCCTACGACCGCGTCCACCTAAGCGACTATTTCGCCGGCACCAGCGCGGACGACCTCGCGCTCTCGGCTGCCCCATCGACAGCGACGGTGCACGTCGGCGAGCGTGTGACCGAGATCGAACGCGAGTCGCGCACGGTGCGAACCGACGCCGGCCGTCGGGTCGGCTACGACACGCTTGTCCTCGCCACCGGCTCCTATCCGTTCGTGCCGCCGATCGACGGTCGCGATCTGCCGCACTGCCACGTCTACCGCACCATCGAAGACCTCGACGCGATCAAGGTGTCCGGGGCCGGGGCCGAAACCGGCGTCGTCGTCGGCGGTGGCCTGCTCGGCCTCGAAGCGGCGAATGCCTTGAAAAACATGGCGCTCGCCACGCACGTGGTGGAGTTCGCGCCGGGTCTCATGGGCACGCAGTTGGACGACGGCGGCGGCACCATGCTGCGCGGCATGGTCGAGGACTTGGGCGTTGCCGTGCACACGGGCAAGAACACCTCGCGCATCGTGCCCGGCGCCTCCGCTCGATATCGCATGGAGTTTGCCGACGGCGACAGCTTGGAAACCGACCTCATCGTGTTCTCCGCCGGCATCCGTCCCCGCGATGAACTCGCCCGCGATTGCGGACTGGTCACCGGCGAGCGTGGCGGCATCGCCATCGACGAACGCTGCCGGACGTCGGACCCGGCCATCTTCGCCATCGGCGAATGCGCGCTTTACGACGGGCGGATTTTCGGCTTGGTGGCACCTGGCTACGAAATGGCCAAGGTGGCCGCCGACGTCCTGGCAGGGAACAGCGACACGACCTTCCGCGGTGCCGACATGAGCACCCGGCTGAAGCTCCTCGGTGTCGACGTCGCCAGCATCGGGGACGCCCACGGCCGGACCCGGGGGTCCAGCACCTATACGTACATCGACCAGCGGATGAGCGTCTACAAACGCATCGTCGTGAACAAGACGGGCAAGAAACTGCTCGGCGCGGTCCTGGTCGGCGACACGGCCGACTACGGCATGTTGCTGCAGACCATGCGCAGCGAACTGACGCTGCCCAAGCATCCGGACACCTTGATCCTGCCCCAACGGGATGGTGGCGGCATGCCGGCCGGCGCCGTGGGGGCATTGCCCGATAGCGCGCAGATCTGCTCGTGTCACGACGTCTCGAAAGGCGCCATCGTCGCGGCCGTCGCCGACGGCGCCACGACGCTCGGTACCGTGCGCGGCTGCACCAAGGCCAGCACCGGGTGCGGCGGCTGCGCGCCACTGGTCACGCAGTTGCTGAACGCGGAACTCGAGGCGCGCGGTGTTGCGGTCAACACCGATCTCTGCGAGCACTTCGCGCACACGCGCCAAGAGCTCTACCACCTCGTGCGCGCCCTTGGCATAAAGTCCTTCGATGCGCTGATCGAGAAGCACGGTCGTGGCCGTGGCTGCGACATCTGCAAACCGGCCGTCGCCTCGATCCTCGCGGCGTGCTGGAACGACCATGTCCTCACCGCCCCGCACGCTCCCCTGCAAGACACCAACGACCACTTCCTGGCCAACATGCAGAAGGACGGCACGTACTCCATCGTGCCGCGCGTGCCGGCCGGCGAGATCACGCCGGAGAAGCTGATCGCGCTCGGCGAAGTCGCCAAGAAGTACGACCTGTACACGAAGGTCACCGGCGGCCAGCGCATCGACCTGTTCGGCGCGCAAGTGCACGAGTTGCCGCTCATCTGGCGCGAACTGATCGACGCCGGTTTCGAGACCGGCCATGCCTACGGCAAGGCGGTGCGCACCGTGAAGTCGTGCGTCGGCAGCACCTGGTGCCGCTACGGCGTGCTCGACAGCGTCGGCATGGCCATCGCCATCGAGAACCGCTACAAGGGACTGCGGGCGCCGCATAAGCTCAAGTTCGCCGTGTCCGGCTGCACCCGCGAGTGCGCGGAGGCGCAAAGCAAGGACGTCGGCGTCATCGCCACCGAGATCGGCTGGAATCTCTACCTCTGCGGCAATGGCGGCATGCGGCCGCGCCACGCCGATCTCTTCGCTACCGGCCTCGACGACGCGACCCTCGTCAAGCTGATCGACCGGTTCCTCATGTTCTACATCCGCACGGCCGACCGGTTGCAGCGCACGTCGGTTTGGATGGAGAACCTCGAGGGCGGCCTCGACTACCTGAAGTCCGTGATCATCGACGACGGCCTGGGTCTCGCCGCCGACCTCGAGGCCGAAATGGCGCACGTCGTCGGCACGTACGAGTGCGAATGGAAGACCACGATCGAGGATCCGGAGAAGCTCAAGCGCTTCCGCACGTTCGTCAACAGCGACCAGGCCGACGACTCCCTCGTCTTCGTCCGCGAACGCGGCCAACGGCGGCCAGCGCGCGCGGCCGAACTGGCCTAGCGACCATGCAAGCGGGTTGGACCACCGTATGCCAGTTCGACGCCCTGCTGCCCGACGTCGGCGTCCGGGCGCTCGTCGGCGATGCCCAGGTGGCGGTGTTCCGGCTCTCGCGCGCGGATGGCGTCTTCGCAATCGATGCCTTCGACCCGTTCAGCGACGCGCCCGTGCTGTCGCGGGGCATTGTCGGCGACGTCAAGGGTCAACTCGTCGTCGCCTCCCCGATCTACAAGCAGCACTTCAATCTTCGAACCGGGCAGTGCCTGGAGGACGAAACCGTGGCCGTGCGCACGTTTCCGGTGCGCTTGGTCGACGGCCACGTCCAGGTTCGGCAACCGTCGTGAGCGCCTAGGACCATGCTGTTCGGACGCCGACACAAGAATCCGGTACGCATCGCTACCAAGCCCGTTGCCGAGTGGAAGTACGCCACGTGCGGCTACTGTTCGGTCGGCTGCTCCATCGAGGTGGGGGTCGACGCGACCGGCAAGCCGGTTACCACCCGCGGCGTGGGCGGTGCCGACGTCAACCGCGGCAAGCTCTGCATCAAGGGATTGACCCAGGCCCAGATCTTCGAGGCGCCCGGCCGCGGTAGCACGCCCAAGGTGCGCGATCGCACCTTCGAGGACTGGCAGCACACCGACTGGGTTTCGGCGCTGGACCGCGTCGCAGAGACGTTCAAGAACATCCAAGCCAAGCACGGACGCGACGCGGTGGCTGTCCTGTCCACCGGCCAGATCATGACCGAGGAGTTCTACACCCTGGGCAAGTTCGTCCGCGGTGTCCTCGGCACCAACAACTACGATGGCAACACCACCCTGTGCATGGCATCGGCGGTGGCCGGCTACAAGCGGTCCTTCGGGTCCGATGGCCCGCCCGGCTGCTACGCCGACTTCGACCACACCGAATGCCTGCTGGCGTTCGGCTCGAACCTCCCGGAACAGCACCCGATCATCTACTGGCGACTCAAGGAAGCCTTGGAGAAGCGCAAGTTCCCGGTCGTCGTCGTCGATCCCCGGGTGACGATGTTCGCCCAGTTCGCCGACATCCATCTGCCCATCACGCCGGGCACGGACTTGGTGCTGCTGAACAGCCTCTGCCACGTCATCCTCGAGGACGGCCTCCACGACGAGGCCTATATCCGCGCGCACACCGACGGTTTCGCGGCCTTCGCCGACACGGTCGCCGACTACGATCCGAGGACGGCGGCCCGAATCTGCGGCATCGACGAGGACACCATCCGCACAGTGGCGCGCCTCTACGGCAAGGCCGACGCGGCGATGGCGATCTGGACGATGGGCATCAACCAGTCCACCCACGGCAGCGACGGTGTCTGCGCGATCAACAACCTGAACCTCGTCACCGGCAATATCGGCAAGCCGGGCGGCACGAGCCTGTCGATCACGGGCCAGTGCAACGCCATGGGCACCCGAGAATGGTCCTCGTGTTCCGGTCTGCCGGGCTATCGGCAACTCGAGAACCCCGCGCACCGGGAGGAGATCGCGGAGTTCTGGAACATCGACCCGGCATTCTTCCCGAAAGCGCGCGGCCTGTTCCAGACCGACATCTTCCCGGCCATCGAGACCGGCCAGATCAAGGCGCTGTGGGTGATCGGCACCAACCCCATGACGTCCATGCCGAACACGCCGCGCATCCGCAAGACGCTCGAGAACCTCGAGTTCTGCGTCGTCCAGGACGCCTACGAGGATGTCGAGACGGCGGACTACGCCCACGTCTACCTGCCGGCGTCGCTGTGGGCCGAGAAGGAGGGTTGCTTCACCAACACGGAGCGTCGCGTCAACCTCACCCGTGCCGTGACGGCGCCGTTCGCGAACTCGAAGCCCGACCACTGGATCTTCACGTCCCTAGCCAAGCGTTTCACCCAAGCGCGCGCGATGAACTGGCCGGCAACGCCGGAAGCGACGTTCGAGGAGATGAAAGAGCTCTCCAGGGGACAGGGCCGCAACCTCGACATCTCCGGCATGACCTACGCCAAGATCGAGGCCGCACGCGGCATCCAATGGCCGATGCGCGAGGGCGAGGAGCGCGGTTCGCCGCGACTCTACGCCGACGGCACCTTCGCCCATCCCGACGGCAAGGCCCGGCTGCTCGCACTCACGTACGTCGAAAACAACGAACGGCCCGATCACGAGTTCCCGTTCTGGCTGAACAGCGGCCGCGTGGTCGAGCATTTCCACACCCGCACCAAGACCGGCAAGGTCGGCGACTGCAACAAACACTCGCCGATGCCGTACATGGAGATGAACCCCGATGCGGCGGATGAACTTGGCGTTGACCACATGGGCTATGCGCGGCTGGTGTCGCGGCGCGGCGACGCCGTGGTGATGGTGCAACGCACGCAGCGCGTGCCGAACAATATGGTGTTCATTCCGTTCCACTTCCACGACTGCGTCAACAGGCTGACGCTGGGCCTGCTCGATCCCCACTCGCGGCAGCCCGCGTTCAAGCAGTGCGCCGTGCGGATCGAATCGGTCGACCAGGGCACCGCCGCCCGATGGGACGCCGCTACGAGGGACTTCTAGTGATCCCGCGACGCCTCGACGAACCGGATTACGCCAAGCTCGCCGACCGGACCGCCGATACGCTCAACCGGTACGGCAACCCGATCCAGTTGCTGCCGGACGGCGACAACGGGACGAGCCTGGCCATCAACGGCGATGCGGGAATCGGCGACAACCCGAATAGGACGCGCCAGCACGCCTTCCACTTCACCGCCGACAACTGCATCGGCTGCCACGCCTGCGAAGCCGCCTGCAGCGAGAAGAACGACCTGCCGCCCCATTTGAGCTTCCGCTCGGTCGGCTACGTCGAGGGCGGCACCTACCCGGACTACACGCGCATCCACATCTCGATGGCGTGCAACCACTGCGACGACCCGGTCTGCCTCAAGGGTTGCCCGACGCGCGCCTATACCAAGCATCCGGAGTACGGGGCGGTGATCCAGGATCCCGACATCTGCTTCGGCTGCGGCTACTGCACATGGGTGTGTCCCTACAACGCACCGCAACTCGACCCCGTGGCAGGCCAGGTCGAGAAGTGCAACATGTGCGTCGACCGGCTGGAGGTCGGACTGAAGCCCGCGTGCGTCTCGGCCTGCGTCGGCAACGCCCTCGACTTCGGCGTCGTCGAGAACGTCCCGGAACGGCGGGAAGCGGCCACGACCCGCATACCGGGCTTTCCCGACCCCGACATCACCAAGGCGAACATCCGCTTCCAGCATTTGAAGACCGCGCCGCTCGAGGTCACGCGAACCGACTCCGCACCGGTCAAGTACCGTCGAGAGCGCGGCGCTGCGTTCCGTCCGGTGGTCGATGCCAAGGACGGCGTCGACCCGAAGTGGAACTGGCGCCGGCTGTCGTCGCGCGAGAACCCGCTGGTGGCGTTCACGCTCGCCGTGCAAGCCGCGGTCGGCACGTTCGCGGCAACGTTCGTGGGGGGCTTCGGCAACGGCCTGCTCGCCGTCGTCGCACTGGTCCTCACCGGGCTCGGCATGGCCGCGTCCACCGCGCACCTCGGCAAGACACTCCGCTTCTACCGCGGCTTCAACAACCTGCGGCACTCGAACTTGAGCCGCGAGGCACTCGCCACGGTCTGCTTCGGCGCGGCGGCCGGTGCCTACGCCATCGCCGATTTCGCCGCCTGGCCTCGCGTCGCGTTCGGTTTCGGGGCCGTTGCCGTCGTTGCCGGCCTCGCGACGCTCTATACCATGGTCCGCTGCTACCTTATCCCAGCACGTCCGTTCTGGAACCACTGGCACACCGCCGCGTCGTTCATCGGCGCGTCGCTTGCCCTCGGCGGCTGGATCGGCCTGGCCCTGGGCCCGGGTTGGCCGCCGCTGCTCGTCGCCGCGGTCCTCACCGGGTTGGGACTCGACGCCATCGGCCTCGTAGGCCACGCCAGGGACATGCGCGACGCCGCGCATGAGGGTGCCGTCTCGCACTACGTGCAGACGACGACCTTCGGCTACGTCTACCGGCTGCGCAATGCACTCCTGGGCGGCAGCATGGTCCTCGTCGCCGGCCTCGCGGTCCTCGGCGTAACCCATCCGGCGCCCTGGCTTGCGGCCGCGCTGGCCGCGGTTGCGACGACCACGGTAGGCCGAGCGCTCTTCTACGTCGTCGTTGTGCCGACCACCATGCCCGGGGCGTTTTTCTGGAAGAACAAGGGCTTCGAGGAGCATGCCCGGGACATCGGGCTAGCCGACAACCCCGCCGTCGGCGTCGCGCCGAACGGACACTGACGCACAGCAAGGAGCATTCGTGACGAACGACGTTCGCGGGTTCAACCTGCTGGCCTTCCGCGGCAAGATGAAAGTGCTGCACATGAGCTGGATGGCGTTCTTCGTCACCTTCGTGGTCTGGTTCAACCACGCCCCGCTCATGGCAGCGATCCAGGACACGCTGGGCTTGAGCAAGGCGGAGGTGTCCACCCTCCTCACCCTGAACGTAGCGCTCGCGATCCCGGCGCGGATCATCATCGGCATGCTCACCGACAAGTTCGGCCCGCGACTCGTCTATTCCATCCTGCTGGTCGTCGGCAGCCTGCCGTGCTTCGCCTTCGCGCTGGCGGACTCGTTCGTCCAGGCGGCGATCGCGCGGTTCCTGCTCGGCTTCATCGGCGCCGGGTTCGTGGTCGGCATCCGCATGGTGAGCGAGTGGTTCCCGGCCAACGAACTCGGCCGTGCCGAGGGCATCTACGGTGGCTGGGGTAACTTCGGCTCGGCCGCAGCGGCGATGGCGCTGCCGACGCTCGCCCTGCTGTTCGGCGGCGACGAGGGCTGGCGCTACGCCATCGGCACGACGGGCGTGCTGGCGATCGTCTTCGGCGTCCTCTACTACTTCAACGTCTCCGATACGCCCAAGGGCTCGACGTACTTCAAGCCGAAGCACCTCGGCGCGATCGAGGTGACCAGCAAAGGCGACGTCATCCTGCTCCTGGTCATGAAGGCGCCGATCTTCCTCGCCCTCGCCCTGCTCGCCTGGAAGCTCTCCCCAAGCGGCGTGGACCTGCTCTCGTCGACGGGCGCGACCACGGTCTACACCGCCCTGCTCATCGGCTACATCTACGACGCCGCCCAAGCGTGGCGGGTCAACAAGGCGGTCTTCGTGAAGCCCGTGCCGGCACTGCACCGCTACAAGTTCAAGCAGGTCGCGGTGCTGAACGTCCTGTACTTCGCCACCTTCGGTTCCGAACTCGCCGTCGTGTCCATGCTGCCGCTGTTCTTCAGGGACGTCTTCGGCCTCAGCATGGTGCAGGCCGGTCTGCTGGCGTCGTCCTACGCCTTCATGAACCTCATGTCGCGCCCGGCGGGCGGCCTCATCAGCGACATCTTCGGCCGTCGACCGACGCTGCTGATCCTGATCGCGGGCCTCGCGATCGGCTACTTCACGTTCGCGCTGGTGGACTCGTCGTGGCCGCTGGTGCTCGCCGTGATCACGGCGATGGCCTGTTCCTTCTTCGTGCAGGCCGGCGAAGGCGCGGTCTTCGCCGTCGTACCCCTGATCAAGCGCCGGCTCACCGGCCAGATCGCCGGCATGACAGGCGCCTATGGCAACATCGGTGCCGTGTGCTATCTGACGATCTTCTCGATGGTCGGCTATGAAGCCTTCTTCGCGATCATCGGCGCGTCGGCGGTGATTGGCTTCCTCGCCCTGTTCTTCATGGAGGAGCCGCGCGGACACATGGCCGAGGTCCGCGACGACGGCACCGTCGAGTTGATCGAGGTGGCGTAAGGCGAACGGTGCCCGGCGCCGAACTCAGCATAAGCTACGGCGGCGCATCCCTCGCGGGGATACGCGCCGTCAACGAGGATGCGTTCGCCGCAGCGCCGCCGGATCGGCTGAAGGGCGCGGTCGCGGTGATCGCCGATGGCGTGTCAAGCGGCGAACAGGCGGACAAGGCCAGTCAGACCACGGTCACCGAGTTCATCGACGAGTACCTGGCGACCCCGGAGACCTGGACCGTCAAGGCATCGGCGGCGCGCGTGCTCAACGCCCTCAACCGCTGGCTCTGCCACCACGACGGGATGGCCTGCACGGTGAGCGCGGTCATCGCCAAGGGCCGCACGGCGCACATCTTCCACGTGGGCGACAGCCGCGTGCACCGGTTCCGCCACGGCGACGTCGAGCAGCTTACGCGCGACCACCGAAAGCAGGCGATGCTGACCAATGCCCTCGGCATGGACCTGGACCTCGAGGTGGACTATCTCGCCGAAGACTTGGATGTGAACGACGTCTTCGTGCTGACCACCGATGGCGTTCACGACGCGTTGTCGGCGCAGCACCTGCGCGAGCAATTGCGCTGTGCGCTCGCGGAGCACACCGCGCTCGAGAGCATCTCCCGTGCCATCGTGGACGCCGCTCTCAAGCGCGGCGCCGACGACAACGTCAGTTGCCTCCTGGTGCGCATCGACGCGACGTCCGACGAGGACATCGACGAAGCGCATCGCCGTCTTACGAAACAGGTCATTCCGCCCGTATTGCGCGCCGACGCCCGCATCGACGGCTATCGGGTGTTGCGCACGATCGCCAGCGGCACGCGCAGTCACCTCTACCTCGTCGAAGAGCCATCCGGCCGCCGCCTGGCGCTGAAGGCGCCGTCCGAGTCGTTCGCCGAAGACCCGGTCTATCTCGACGGTTTCCTCCGCGAAGAGTGGATCGGCAAGCGGATCAATCATCCCGGCGTGATGAGGATCCTGCCGCGTCCGGAGAGCCGTTTCCTGTACCTCCTCGCCGAGCACGTCGAGGGGTTAAGCCTGCGCCAGTGGATGCTCGACAACCCGCGGCCCGCCATCGACGAGGTGCGACGCCTGACCGGTGAGATCGCCAAGGCGCTGCGCGCCTTTCAGCGGCTGCAGATCGTGCACCGCGACCTCAAGCCGGAGAACGTCATGATCGACCGCGACGGCCGGCCTAAGATCGTCGATTTCGGCACCGCCTATGCACAAGGCTTCGACGAACTCGACCAGGCCGTGCGCGAGACCCATCCCGTCGGCTCGGTGGGCTACGTCGCACCCGAATGCCTCATCGGTCAGCCCGCAACCCACGCCGCCGACATCTACTCCCTTGGCGTCGTCGCATACGAAATGCTTGCCGGCGCGCTGCCTTACAAGCCGCCGCTCGCGCGCGACGCCAAGGCGTACCTCAATCGACCGTATACGCCGCTGGCCAAGGCCGGCCGCGACGATGTACCGCGCTGGGTGGACCTGGCGCTGGCCAAGGCCACTGCACAGAACCCTGAGAGCCGCTACGAGGCCTTGTCCGAACTCGTCATCGACCTCGCCCGGCCGAACCCGGAACTGGTTCGCAGGGCCGAAGCAGCGCCGCTCTTGGAAAAGAACCCCACGCTGTTCTGGAAGCTCGTGAGCGCAACGCTCGCCGTCCTGCTGGTGCTGAGCCTGGTGTTTGGGTAATCAACGCTCCGCGGCTCCGCCGCCTCCCGCGCATCACCCCACGGCGTAGCCCGACTCCGCGTACGCGCTCAACGTGAGCAACGCGTCGATGGTCTTCCGGCCACGCCATTCGAGTTCAACGCCCGGCGTGATGGCTTGCCAACTGATGGGCCATCCGCCGTCCTCTCGTTGCGCGTCTGCCAATGCGGCGAGGCCCGCCTCCAGATCCGTGCGCTCGAAGAGGCCGTAGGCGAAGCCTGTCGGCGTCGGTGCCCAGTGGAGGGGCGGATGCACGTAACCAGAGGCGTCTAAGTCGAACGCGATCTCCGTGGAGGACTTAAGGTAGCTTCGAGCCCTGCCCAGGAACGCCGCGGCGCGTTCCCGGTCGCGGGCCTGTTCCAGGAACGCCAGGGCACAGCGCAGGTCGTGGAAACCCGTCGGCGGTTGGGTTTCCAAGACATGCCAGCAGAACGCTGTCCCGCGAGCCACCCACGGATGGTCGACCCCCCACTTGGTCAGCAGCCCGACGATCGAGCCGGTGGGGTTGATCCAAGGTCTCGCCTCTGCCGTTCGCCACCACGGCGCATGCGGGTATGCGTTCACCGTGGGGAGGGCGAATGGCAAGCCGCCGGATGCATCGGCAATGCTGTCCAGCCAATCACACGCCGCCGGGACCATGGGGTCGGCGGCGGCCCCGATCACGTCCAGGATGCCCAGCGCGACCTCGACATCGACCGGCTGGCTGTCGGGGCAGCGCTTGTCCGGTTCGAGGGCGTGGCCGAAGCCGCCGTCGCGATTGCGGTAGGCGCGCAGGGCATCGAGTACAGGTTGCGCCGCGGACTCGTCGAACAGGTAGGCAAACAGGTGCCTGTCGAGAACGCGGGCATTGCCCAGCATGAAGTCGCGGGCGCGCGCCAAGAGGCGCGGGTCGAGATTGTCGCTGGCCCGCTGCCCCGGTGCGCTCACGCGCGCGAGTAGTCCACGGCCAGCCAGGTCTCCGGGCGCACCGTCACGGTCAGGCGCGACCCGGACGGCATGTTGTCGGCGTAGGCGCTGCCCTCGTCGGATCCAAGGTAGCGGGTCGCCAGTTCGCGGATGTGCTGGTCCGTGCCTTCTTCGATCCGCACCACCGGACCCTCGACCGTGACATAGGCGTAGGGCGACGTCTCCCGCTGTGCGCACAGGGACACCGGCGTTCCCAACGCGAGCAGTCCGGCCTTCCGGGAGTTGCGGCCGATCATCACCCACACGTCCCCGCCAGGTACGTACCCGTACCAGATCGGCGCCGCGAGCGGCCCCTGATCCTCGCGTGCGATCGACAAGACGCCGACATGCACGCCGGCCAGGAAGGCCTCCTTTTGGCCTTGGGTCATGGCTGTCATGGCGACTCCCTAACGTGCTCTCTCGATCACGGCGCGGACGGGGTCAAGGGATGCGTCCGCTTCCCCAGCCAGTTCCCGTTCCGCGAACCGCTTCAGGGCAACCTCGTGGTCGACCAGGATCTGCACCGTGTCGCGCTCCTCCGCCGGCGCCTGGGCCAGCAGTTCCTGAAAGCGCACGATGGCCGGATCCAGAATGGTCATCATCCGCTCCATCGCCACGTGCCAGGGAAGCGCGCCGTAGGCGGCCACGGCGGACTCCAGGGGGCGGTAGGCGTCCGGCGCCGGCGGTTCCTCGGCATCGGCGATCAACGGCGCCAGCCGGTTTCCGGTCGCCTCCTCGAGCTCCGCGAGCACCAGCCACTTGGCGCGCCGATCCGCATCGTCCGTCGCGGCCGCCAGTCGCTCAAAGAAGGCCTGGCCCCAAAGCTCGCCCTGCCACGCCTCATGGATGCCGTCCCGGTACGCGTCGGATGCTGTCTCCATGCTCACTCCTCCTGGTTCCAGGGGCAGAGCCCGCTAGAGCAACGCCTCGATCTTCTCCGACGGCCGCCCAACGACCGCGCGCCCACCGCGCACGGCGATCGGGCGCTGCATCAGCCGCGGATGCTCGGCGAGCAGCTTCACCACGGCGTCGACCGTGGTGTAGTCCGCCGCATCAAGGCCGAGATCCTTGAAGTGCTTGTCCTTGCGCACGAGGTCGGCCGGCGCCACGTCGACCATGGCGGCGATCTCTCGCAGCGCGTCCTCGTCCAGTGGGTTCTTGAGGTAGGGAATGACATCGAACTCGACGTCTCGCTCGCGCAGGATGTCCAGCGCGCCGCGCGATTTGCCTCACCCGGGGTTGTGGTAGAGCCTTATGCGGTCCATGGGAATCTCCGCCGTAACGACTCTTAGCAGAGTAACCGCCACTTCGCGCGTGTCAACGCACCACAGGCCTTGTCCCGCGGATCACCGCGCTCAAGTAGGTCCGCGACAACCGAGGCCTCGGGGGCGATCCCGGTCGCGTGACCATCTTCGGCGAGTCGCTAGTCCGTGAGCTCGCGAAGGAACCCCGCGTAGTCGATCAGGGCGCCGCCGAGGTGCCCATACCCCTCGAACACCCGCGTCCTCGCGCCGAAGTGCTCCGAGAGCCACTTCTCGGGCGACGGCGGGCAATCCTCGTCGTCGGCCGCGTACCAGACCACCACCCGGTTGCCCGATAGCATGACGTTGCGCGGATCGAGGCCCGGCAGGTCGAGGGCCACGTCGCGGGCCATCATGTACATCAGGGACTCGAGCGGGATCGTGCTACCCGTCAACGCCCCGAGTTCTTCCGGATAGTCGCGGCTCATCGCGGCGAAGCTCCGCGCGCCGGGATCCGCCATGGCTTCCTGCAGGCGTGTCAACGCGGTGTCGCCGCGTGCCCCTAGGGCACACCTTCCACAAAGATGCATTTGCGACGACAAGACCTATTTTTACGACAAAAAACGTGTTTTACGTCAATATGTCGGGTTTATTCGTCGTATAAGAGCCTTTAACGACCTATAATGCGCCCTATGCCGAAGCGGATTCCCGAACAAGAGCTTGACGCCATTCTCACCGTCGTGGCGGCCCACCCGGAAGGCGTGCAGGTCAGCGCCATCCGCGCGGGACTGGCTTACGAGCTGCCGCCACGCATGCTGCAGCGCCGCCTCGCCTTGCTGGTGGAACAGAAGCGGCTGATCGCCGAAGGGCAACGCAAGGGCCGTCGCTATCGCCCCATCACCAACGCCGGCCAAGGCAGTTCTGTCACAGGTACCACGATCGCCGAGGCCCGTGGCGAGGTCTATGTGCCGACCTCGCCCGAGGCGGAGGCAATCAAGCAGGCGATTCGCGCGCCGATCCATAGACGGCAGCCCGTGGGCTACCGGCGCTCCTTCCTCGATCGCTACCAGCCGAACGTCACCTACTACTTGCCGGCCGAAGCGCGCCAACGCCTAAGGGACATTGGTCGCCCGCCCGGCCGCGTGCGTCCGGCGGGAACCTACGCCCGGACGATCTACGGCCGCCTGCTGATCGATCTGTCCTGGAACTCCAGCCGTCTGGAAGGCAATACGTACTCCTTGCTGGAAACCGAGCGTCTGCTTGAGCTGGGCGAGGCCGCCGAGGGCAAGGATGCGCGCGAAGCGCAGATGATCCTCAACCACAAGGCGGCCATTGAACTGCTCGTCGACCAGGCCGACGAGGTCGGCTTCAATCGGTACACCATCCTGAATCTGCACGCGCTGCTCGCGGACAACCTGCTTGCCGACCCGCAGGCCACCGGCCGCCTGCGGCACATCCCGTTCGGCGTCGACGGCACGGTCTACCATCCGCTCGAAGTGCCGCAGCTCATCGAGGAATGCTTCGATCAGATTCTGGACACCGCGACCGCGATTACGGACCCCTTCGAGCAGGCCTTCTTCGCCCACGTGCACCTCGCCTACCTGCAGGGTTTCGAGGACGTCAACAAGCGGGTCTCCCGCCTCGCCGCGAATATCCCGCTGATCCGCGGCAATCTCTGCCCCCTTTCCTTCGTCGACGTGCCGGAGCGGGCATACATCGACGGCGTCTTGGCCGTCTACGAGCTGAATCGCGTGGAACTCCTGCGTGACGTGTTCGTCTGGGCCTATGAGCGCGCCAGCGCACGATACTCGGCCGTGCGCCAGTCGTTGGGTGAGCCGGACCCGTTCCGCTTGCGCTACCGGTCGCTGGTCGCCGAGTTGGTCGCCGCCGTGGTGCGCACGGGAATGGACAAGAACGCTGCGATTGCCCTGACGCGGCAACGTGCGGCGGAGCAGGTTCCGCCGGCGGACCAGGCGCGGTTCATCGAAGTCGTAGAGACCGAGATCATGAGCCTCCACGAAGGCAACATCGCGCGTTACCGCCTGCGGCCTACGGAATTTCAAGCATGGCGGCTAGGCTGGCGTTGACGGGTATCGCTCCCTTCGGCGCTTGTTCCATGTGATGTAATCCCACCAACTAGGGCGTTGGGGCAGCACCTATGCCGATCTACACGCGGATACTGGCCGCGGCAGACCTGCGCGACGACGGTGGGCGGGTCATCGACTACGCGGCGACGCTCGCGAGCGCATTGGGCGCCGAACTGCATGTTGCACACATCGTCGAGCCGCTGCCTCTCGCTTACGGCGGCGAGTTCCCGAGCGCGGTGCGGGACATCCAGACCAGCCTCCAGGACCAGGCGCGGACGCGTCTTAAGGAAGCCACGCGGGCCTACGACGTACCGGACGCGAACTGCCACCTCGGGGGCGGCTCGGCTTCGTCAGAGATCCGTCGGCTCGCGAAGGACCTCGCCGTCGACCTCGTGGTAATCGGGACGCATCGGCGGCGCGGTTTCGAGTTCTTCATGGGCTCGACGTCGAACGCGGTGCTGCACGACGAGGCTTTCGACGTGCTGGCGGTCCGGCTTAAGAAACCCGACGCCTGAGCACAGTTCCATCAGCCATCCGATGACCCGGCTTCGTCGGGTGCCGGGCTATCGGCGAGGATCTCGGCTGGCAGTTCGCGTCCCGCCATGAAGTCGACCATGAGCTCGGCGAGCGCCCGGCCGGCGTCCTCCTGGACGAAATGCCCCGCACCTCGGATCGTGACGTTCTGCGCTACGGCGATGCGCGACAGGAAGGCGGCCTCGCCGCCCCGGGTGATCGGATCGGAGTCCGTGAAGGCGACGAGGAAAGGCTTGTCCCAGTTCTCGAACACGGCCCAGGCGGCCTCGTTCTCGCGCAGTTGGGACGGCACCAGGTACGGCATGATCTGCGCGGCGGCTTTGTAGGAGCGGTCCGGGAACGGCGCCTCGTACGCCGAGACGACGCGCTCGTTTGCCCCCATGAAGGACATGAGGCGGCCGATGGGCAGATCCTCGACGTGGTAGCTGTACGCCACCCAGCGCGGGAACGTGACCTCGGCCCGGAGTTGCTCCAGCGTCAATGCGCCTTCCCACCAGACCGCGAGCTTGAACATCGTATAGCCGACCCACCCCTGGACGCCGTCTGCGGCGGGGAGCCCGGTGTTGGACACCACCACGCGCGCGAAGCGCTCGGGCTCCGCGGCCACCACGCGCAACCCGACGAGACCGCCCCAGTCCTGGCCGAAGAACGTCACGTCCGACAGATCGAGCGTGCCTACCAGCGCCTGCATGTACTCGACCTGCATGGGGTAGCTGTAGGCCTCTTCGTCCACGAACTTGTCGGACCGCCCGAAGCCGACGAGATCCGGTGCCACCACCCGGTAACCCGCGTCTGTGAACACCGGGATCATCTTGCGGAAGAGGTAGCTCCAGGTCGGCTCACCGTGGATCAGGAGCAGGGTCTGACCGTCGCGCGGGCCTTCGTCCACGTAGTGCAGACGGATGTCGCCGACTTGCAGGTAGTTCGGCGCATAGGGGAAATCCTCGAGATCCGCGAATCGCGAATCCGGCGTCCGCAGTACGCCCGGCCGGACCTCGTCGGCTTGGACAGGGCAAGCGAGCAACGCGGCAAACGTCAGGCTGACGACGGATCGCATCCGACCCAAAGTAGGGGCTTGCGGCAGCTTCGTCAAATCGGGCCAGGTACCCGACGCCAACAACGACATGGGACGGGCGGCCGGGCCTGCTTTGCACGATAATCGGCGGGTGGAACGGCTCGGTCCATTGCACGACGCAAGCTTCCGCAAGCTGTTTGCGGCACAAGTCGTGGCACTGATCGGTTCCGGGCTCGCCACCGTGGCGATGACCTTGCTGGCCTACGACCTGGCCGCCGGCAACGCCGCCGCGGTGCTGGGGACCGCGCTGGCCTGCAAGATGGTCGCCTATGTCGTGTTCGCGCCCATCGCCGGCGGGCTTTCCCACCGCTTTCGACGCAAGGGCTTCCTCGTCGCCATGGACCTGGTTCGTGCGGTGCTGGTACTGGCCATGCCCTTCGCGACCGAAGCCTGGCACCTCTACCTGCTGATCTTCCTGCTGAGCGTCTTTTCGGCGGGCTTCAAACCCGTCTACGCGGCGACCATCCCGGACATCCTCCCCGAAGAGCGCCGCTACACCCGGGCGCTTGCCATGTCCCGCCTGGCCTACGACCTCGAGAACGTGCTGAGCCCCACACTCGCAGCGATTGCCCTCCTCTACGTGAGCTACACGGGCCTTTTCGTTGGCAACGCCGTGGCGTTCCTCGTGTCCGCCGCACTGATTCTCGCGACGCTGCTGCCAACCACGCGGCCGGTTTCGAGACCGGGCGCCATCGCCGACGAGATCAGTTTCGGCATTCGCTCATACCTGAAGACGCCACGGCTGCGCGGCCTCCTCGCCCTCTACATGGGCGTCGCCAGCGCCAGTGCGATGATCATCGTCAACACCGTGAATTACGTCCGCGACTATCTCGGCGGCACCGAGTCCGACGTCGCGATCGCCCTCGCCGCATCGGGGGGCGGCTCGATGGTTGCGGCGATCGGGTTGCCGAAGGTGCTGGACCGCATCGATGACCGGCCCGTGATGCTTTCCGGCGCCCTGGTCATGGCCGCCGGCCTCGGCTTGCTGGCCACCGGTCCCGCCCACCCCTGGGTGTGGCCCGTCTGGTTCCTCATCGGATTCGGCTGGTCCCTGGTACAGACTCCTGCAGGCCGCGTCGTGAACCGGTCGTCGGCACCAGCGGATCGACCGGCGTACTTCTCGGCCCAGTTCGCGCTCTCACACGCCTGCTGGCTCGTTTCGTATCCGGTGGCCGGCCAGCTCGGTACCCACCTCGGGGTGCCAGCCACGGCGCTCGCGCTCGGTTTCGGCGTCCTGGTTTTCGCTGCCCTCGCAACCAGCCTTTGGCCGAAACACGACCCGGAGGTACTGCCTCATACCCACGCCGAGCTGGTCCACGACCACTTGCACGGCCACGGGCCGGACGACCACCACGACCACGAAGCTCGGGGCGCGGACGAGCCGCACAGTCATAAGCACCGCCATCGCGCTACGCGTCATGCCCACCGGTTCGTGATCGACGACCACCACACCCACTGGCCTCGCCCCGGCTAGTCGGCAAAGGGGAGCGGAACGAGACCCGCGACCACGAGGAGGCGGATTGGCCGCTTGCCGGCAAGGTGCTTAGACTCCGCGCCTCACGACTGCGCCCGGGAAGGCAATGCCGCAGACCAACCACGACGTACGTTACGAGGCCGACGAACGTCCGCCGCCGGCCCTGACCCTCGGCCTCGGCATCCAGTACACCGTTCTCGCGGTCGCCACCGTCGTGCTGACCCCGGCGATCCTCATCAGCACCGCCGGCGGCAGCGAGGCGTACTTGAACTGGGCGGTGTTCGCGGCGCTCGCCGTAAGCGGCGTGGCCACCGTCGTCCAGGCGGTTCGCATCGGCCGGCTTGGCGCCGGCTACATCCTCGTGATGGGCAGCACGGCCGCGTTCTTGCCCATGAGCGTGACGGCCCTCGCCGAGGGTGGCCCGGGACTGTTGGCCACCCTGATCGTGATGTCGTCCCTCGCCCAGTTCGTTCTCGGCGCGAAAATGGCCTTGCTGCGTCGCGTGTTCACGCCCACCGTCGCAGGGACTGTACTGATGCTCATTCCCGTGAGCGTCGCACCGATCATCTTCCGACAGCTCACGGCCGTACCCGACGGGACGCCAGAGGCCGCCGCGCCGATCACGGCCCTGGTGACGCTTGGCGCAACCGTGCTCGTGGCCCTACGGCTCTCCGGGGCGTGGCGCGTCTGGGCTCCCGGCATCGGCCTAGCCGCTGGCGCAATCGCCGGACTCGGCTTCGGCATCTACGACCTCGAGCGCGTGGCGGCCGCCCCTTGGATCGGGATGCCCGACATCGCCGGCTATCCCGGCCTGGACTTGAGCTTCGACAACACCTTCTGGGCGCTATTGCCCGGCTTCCTCATCGTCACCCTGGTCGGTGCCATGGACACGCTCGGCGATGCCATCGCCATTCAGCGGGCATCGTGGCGCAAGCCGCGGGCCATCGACTTCCGCTCCATCCAGGGCGCGATCAACGCCGACGGGCTTGGCAACCTGCTCTCGGGTGTGGGTGGAACCGTGCCCAATACCACCTACGGCAGCGGCGTCGCGATCGCCGAACTCACCGGCGTCTGCGCTCGATCCGTGGGCGTCTGCGTCGGCTGCCTGTTCATCGCGCTGGCGTTCTTCCCCAAGCTCGTCGCCATGATCGTCGCGCTGCCCGGGCCCGTTGCCGGTGGCTATCTCGCGGTGATCGTGGGCCTATTGTTCGTGTTCGGCGTGAAGATCCTGACCAACGACGGCCTCGACTACCGCAAGAGCCTGATCGTCGGGTTCGCGTTCTGGGTGGGCCTCGCGTTCCAGTTCGACCTCGTCTATCCGATGCTCCGCGAGGGTGCCTGGGGCCAGTTTCTCGGCAACGGCATGACGGCGGGCGGGATCACCGTGATCCTGCTCTCGGGCTTCCTCGACCTCACCGCGAGCAGACCGAAGCGACTGCGCACCGCGCTGGCCATCGACGCGCTGGCCGAGATCGACACCTTCCTGCGCGGCTTCGCCAAGACCAAGGGTTACGATGAGCCGCTAACCGAGCGGCTGCGCGCCGTGGCGGAGGAAACCGTGCACGCGCTTCTCGGCTCCGAGGCGAAGGGATCACCGGATGTGGATCGCGAACTGCTCGTCGTCGCACGGCCGGAAAGTCGATCAACGGGAATCGAGTTCATCGCAAGCGTCAAGGACCTCAACCTCGAGGACCAGCTCGCCATGCTGAGCGAGGGCGTGACCGAGATGCCGAACGAAGCGGAGACACCCCTGCGGCTGCTGCGGCACTACGCCACGTCCGTACAGCATCAGCAATACCACGACACGGAGATCGTCACGATACGCGTGGATCACTGAGGCGCGTCGTGGACCGACATTCGCCAAGGAGAAAGACGATGAGCAACTCAAGAAAGGTCGATACGGTCCGGCTGCAAGGCCTGTCCCGGGCATTCATCACGTCCGCCAGCCTCTTTGCGGCTATCGACCTCGAACTGTTCACGGCGATTGCCGCGGGCGACAACACGATCCAACGGTTCGCCAAACGGGCCGGCATCGCCGAAGTCAACGCCGACCGCCTGATGGCCATGTGTGCCGCAGCGGGCCTGATCCGCTACCGCGGCGACCACGTCGAGAACGCCGAAGACGTCGAACGCTACCTGGTGAAAGGCAAGGCGAGCTACGCGGGCCCCTGGATGACCTTTGTGCGGCCCGCGTGGAAACGCTGGGGCGAGCTGACCGAAAGCCTCGGGCGCCAGGAGCCGCCAACGGTCATCGGCAGCTTCGATGCAGCGATGACAGTGGACTCGGCGCGCCGGTACCACGAGGCCACCGCGAGCGTTGGCTTCGGATCCGGACGCCGGTTTTCGAGGCACGTCGATCTCGCCAACCGAAAGAAAATCATGGATCTCGGCGGTGGTTCCGGCGCCTATTCGATCGTCGCCGTGCAGGAGAACCCGGGCCTGACGGCCGTTGTCTTCGATCTTCCTCCCGTCGTGGAAGTCACCCAGGAGTTCATCGCCGAGCACGGCGTCGGGGACAGAGTGTCCGCCATGGGCGGCGACTTCACGAAGGACGACCTACCCGAGGGTTGCGACGTCGCCATCATGGCCAGCAACCTGCCCCAGTACAATCGTGAAATCGTCCAAGCCATCGTCACCAAGGCGTTCCAGGCACTCGAACCGGGCGGCGAGATGCACCTGATCGGCGAAATGCTCGACGACGATCGCGCCGGTCCCTTGGACGCCGCGATCTGGGGGCTGTACGAGGTCTTCGCCAACAGCACCGGCATGGCCCACACCCGATCCGAATGCGCGTCCTACTTCGAGAACGCCGGGTTCGTTGATGTCGAAGTCAATGACTTCATTCCCGGCATCCTGGTCAGGGTCGCCGGACTGAAGCCGCGCGGGTGACCGTGCGCGGCCAGGTGGCACCTAGGGGTCCGGCGTAGGGGTCAGCCCGGCGGGCCAGCTCTCGAGCCTCTCGTCAAGCACGGCCCATACCGCCCGGGAGTCGGTGAAGATGCTCTCATGGGGTCTCTCGCCCGGATCACAGTCAAGGGAGCCTGCGGGAACGCAAACCTGCTCGTCGCGCGTCCACGGGGTTCGCGAACCGCAGGTCCGGCAGAAGGCGCATTGGAACCAAGTTCCCGGCAAGCGGTAGTCGGCCACGTTGCCGGCACCGGCAAGCCAGCGGAATCCGCTGCGGTCGACGCGCAGGACGGTCTGGTACGCCGCGCTCACGGTCCGTCGGCATCGCGAGCAATGGCAGTTGTACATCCGCAGTGGCGGCGGGTCGAACTCGTATGCGACCGCGCCGCACAGGCAGCTTCCGACGACGGCGCCAGACGTTCTCGGCACGCCCGGGCGGACAACGACCGACGCCCGGGGCATGAGCGCCTGCGGATGCGCACCATGCCGCGGCAGGTCGTCGACAATGGTGTGCCAAGGCGCCATTGAGGCCGTGAAGGCATGCAGGCGCGGCCGTACTCCGGGGTCTCCGGCGACATTGCCCAACGGCACCAGCACGTCCCGCTCGCCGTCGCCGTCGGCAAGGACAGCGGAGCCGCAACGTGCGCAGAAGCGCCGGAAGCGCTGAGCCGACGATTGGTACGCAACGACCCGGTCCTCGCCTTGCACCCATCGGAAGTCGTCGGTCGACACCGTCGCGAAGGTTGCGAACGCGCTGCCATGCGACTTGCGGCACATGGCGCAGTGGCAGTGGCCGACCATCGCCACCGGCCCGTCGATTGCGAACACGACGTCTCCGCACAGACAGCTCCCCGTCAGCATCGCGTCACGCCCACGAGCGATCTCGGCGAAGTCCTTCAGCCAACCAGTGTTCCCGAATGTGTTTCAACGCGGCGGCCTGGCGACAAAGAACATGCGGCCAGGCAATGCTGGGCACCCTTCGGCAATCGGTTCATCGGCCGGGAATGAACGGCTGTCAGAGAAACCTGCGGCCCGGAGAGCGGCGAGGACTTCGTCCTCGGCATACCAGCGCTGCACCAGGCTCAAGTCCGCCCGGGTCCACGCGCCGCGGGCTAACTCGAAGATGGTCAGGTCCATCCGGCCCGTTCGCGTCGCCAGGTCGTGCGAGGACCGGACCGCGCACACGTGGTCGTCCTCGACGTAGGCGAAGGTTCCTCGCCATCGCGCCTCGTAGGCCGCGGCCATGTTCAGATCGAAGGCGAAATACGCGTTCGTGCCCAGCACATTGCGGACGTTTTGGAATGCGCGCGTCAGATCCTCGAGCGTCATCATGTGGTTGAGACTGTCGAACGTCGAGAACGCGGCGGCAAAGCCCTTCACTGGCAGTGGCTGACGAACGTCGTGAACGTGGAAATGAGCGCCGGGCGCCGTCGCCTTGGCGATTTCTATCATCGACCCGGAGACATCGACCCCGGTGACCTCGTAGCCGTCGCCGGTAAGTCGCGCCGCCAGTTGACCGGTGCCGCAACACAGATCCAGCACGGACGCGTGGTCCGGGAGATGCCGCAGGACGAGGTGCTCGAGGATCGGAATGACCAGTCCGGCAAAGGAGCCCCAATGCAGGTTGTACACCCGCGCGAAGGGATCGTAGTCGGCCGAAGCGTCCATCGATTTCACACCCCAGCATTCCAACCGATCGTGTAGCCCGACGACACCTCTTGCGGAAAGCGGTCGGGTCCGTCTGGACCCAAGGCCGCGAGAACAACCCTGTCAAAGTCGTCGAGTTCATCGCCCAACGCCGCCAAGGAGAATCGGGAAGTCGAATGCAGGTGGCCGAGAACGCTCTCGCGAGTCCAGGTATGCGATTCGACGAATTCCCTGTTCATCACGTCGGCGAAGCCGGCCTCAACAAGCCGTCGGGCGTCGTGGACCTTCCCCCTGGGCGGCCCTGACGGGACGGCCGGTCGTTCCTTCGTCCAATCGGAGACCGCGCGACGCAGCGACTCCTGCCAGGCGTAGCCCCCATCCAGGACCCCGAAGCAACCCACGATCGCCACGCAGGCGCCGGCCCTGAGCCATTGGCGAATGCGCCGCAGCACGACGTCCTGGTCGAGCCTGTGGAACGCCTCGCCGATCGTGACGAGGTCCACGGTTCCCGGCGCAACTGTGAGGTCTTCCGCCCGGGAATGGACCCATCGAATATTGGCGACGCCTTTGCGGCGGGCCACGCACTTCCCCTCCTCCAGCATCTCGATTTCGACATCCACGGCGACGACTTGGCACAAAGAAGGCGCGAGAGCCAATGCCAGACGGCCTGGGCCCGTCGCCAAGTCCAGGACCCGGGCGTCGTAGCCCAAGCCCGCGTCGGCCTTGAGGCCCGCGACCAAGCTCTCTGGATAGGGCACGCGGAAGCGACTGTAGAACTCGGCGGTGGACTTGAACGGCGTCATCGCCTCATCTCCCGATGATCGGCCAGCCGCGCGAGGGCGAACATCGTCTTGGTGCCCAGCCAGCGGAACGGCTCCACGGGCCACTTCCGTGGCACATCGTCGACCCAGGCGAGACGAACGAGCGGCGTCGAGCGCTCAAAGACCAGGTCCGCGAGGATCCGGCCCGCGAGGTTGGACGCAGCGACGCCTTCGCCGATGTAGCCGCCGGCGGCCCCGAGCCCGCTGTCACGGTCGAACGTGACGAACGGCCGGCCGTGACGCGCCGCGCCCAGCACGCCGCCCCAACCGTGCGTGATTCGCGCATCGCCGATTGCCGGCAACATGGTTCGCAGCGTCGCTTCGACGGCGGCAAGGGCAGAATCGGGCGGCTCGATGCGGCGCAGGATCCGTGATCCGTACCGATAGCCGACCCGGCAGCCGAAGGCCAGTCGCCCGCCCAGGGTGCGCTGGCCGTAGGTGGTGACGCGCCGGGCATCGCCGAAGGTCTCGCGGTTTGTGAGACCGACCTCGCGCCAGGTCGCCTCGGACAGCGGCTCGGTCGCCACCATCATGCTGTAGAGGGGCAGCAGGCTTCGCGCGTGGCCGCGGATGGTGCCGGTGTACGCCTCGGTGGCGCGCAGGATGACGGGCGCTCGCACCTCGCCACGGGTGGTCTCGACCCGGCCCGCGTCGATCCCCAGCACCGGAGTGCGCTCATGGACGGCCACCCCGGTTCGGCGCACGGTCTTGGCCAGTCCGCGCACGAGGCGCGCCGGGTGGATCGCGGCGCAGTGGCTCGTGTAGGCGGCCCCGAGATTGGGCTGCAACCCGATGCGACCAGCGGCCTCGTCCGGTGGAAGCCACCGGAAATCGTCTTCGGTAAAGCCCAGCGCGTGCCGCCGCGCGACATGTTTGCGAAGCGCATCCGCCTGCTTGGCTGTCGTCGCGACGGTCAACGTGCCGCCCTTGGCGAAGTGGCAGTCGATGTTCTCGGCCTGGCAGACCCGACCGACTTCATCCACGGTGTCCTGCATCGCGTGCAACAGGGCGAGCCCCGCCGACGGATCGGGATCCGCGAGACGCTCGTCGATCCCCATGGCCATGCCCATGCACCAGCCGCCGTTGCGTCCGCTCGCGCCGAAGCCAACGGTCTCGGCTTCGAATACCGCGATGCCCAGGTCCGGTCGGTGTCGGCGCAGATAGTAAGCGGTCCACAGCCCGGTGAAGCCGCCGCCGACGATAGCGACATCCGTTCGCGACGGCAGCGTGGCAGGCGGACTGGGTTCCGGGAGGTCGTCCAGCGAGTCGAACCAGAAGCTCCCATTGTGGTGCGCCGGGAGCGTCACCGGGCGATCCGGCATGCGCTGCGGTTGGGGTCGGTGCGGTCGATCATCACGCTGTAGCCCCGGGTCGGGTCCACAGTCTGGCACATCACGCGTCCGCTCCGAAGTCCAAGCCGCTACTATCGGGCGGTTGACGATGCGCTTAAGGGTCGCGCGCGCTTCATGCTCTTCGACACCCGCCTTTGGCAGTTCACGCGCGGCGTGCGTCTGCGGATCGCCGCCACCGTGGCGATGGGGATCGCCTCGTCCCTCGTCGGGATCGGCCGGCTGGGGCTGCTCGGATGGCTTCTCGCACGCGTCTTCACCGGCGAGACGTTCGCCGACTTGATCGCGCCCTTGGCCGCCGTGGCGGCGGTGATGGTGCTGCGCGGCTGGATCGAGCATGCGCGCGCGATGGTGGCGCACCGCACGGCGATCCGCGTGCAGTTGGCGCTGCGTAAACAGTTGTACGACAAAGCGGTCGCGCTGGGCCCGGCTCACTTCGGCCTCACGCGGACTGGCGCGGTGATGATCTCGATGATCGACGGGGTCGAGCAGCTCGAGACCTACTTCGGCCAGTACCTGCCGCAACTGCTGGTCTCCGTGATCACGCCGCTCGTCGTCTTCGCCCTGCTGGCGTTCTACGACCTGCCCGTTGCCGCCCTGATGTTCGCCTTCGCCATGTTCACCCTGTTGGTGCCGGCTTCGTTCCAGCGCTTCGAGGCGAAGAGCAGCATGCGCCGGTCCCAGGCCTACCGCGCCTTCGCGGCGGAGTTCCTCGATGCGATCCAGGGGCTTGCCACCCTCAAGGCCTTCGGTCAGAGCACGGCCCGTGGGCGACTCCTGGCGATGCGCGCGCACGAGGTGTTCCGGAGCACGATGTGGGTGCTCGCGACCAACGCGGGCAACCGGGGGCTCACCGACTTGGGCGTCGCCGTTGGCACGGCCGCAGTGCTTGGCCTCGGCGCCTGGCGGGTCTCCCAAGGTGAGATGAGCCTCGAGATCCTCCTCGTCGTGCTGATGATGGGCATCGAGGTGTTCCGGCCGCAGCGCGATCTTCGCGCGCTCCTGCACAACGGCATGATGAGCCGTGCCGCGGCCAACGACATCTTCGCGCTGCTCGATGCGCGGCCGAGAGTCGAACCGCCGTTGACGCCCGTGGCCGTCGATGGCCCGATCGCCCCGGTCGTCGAGTTCGACGACGTCTCGTTCGCCTACCCGGGCGGACGGCGCGCGGCGCACCGGGGGCTCTCGTTTCGCGTCGAAGCCGGCGAACGGGTCGGCTTCGTGGGCGAGAGCGGCGCGGGCAAGTCCACCATCGTGCGGCTGCTGTTGCGCTTCTACGATCCGGATGCCGGCGTCGTGCGCATCGGTGGGCACGATCTGCGGGACCTCGGCACGGACGACGTCTACCCCAACGTCGCGGTGGTGAATCAGGACACGTATCTCTTCCACGGCACCGTCGAGGACAACGTGCGCTTCGGCAATCCCGACGCAACGCCGGAAGAGATCGAGGCGGCGGCACGCGCGGCGAATGCGCACGGGTTCATCACGCGGTTGCCGCACGGCTACGCCACGGTCGTTGGCGAGCGCGGCATCAAGCTCTCCGGCGGGCAGCGGCAACGCCTCGCCATCGCCCGCGCCCTGCTGCGCGACGCGCCGATCCTCGTCCTGGACGAGGCGCTCTCCGCGGTGGACGCGGAAAACGAGGCGGTCATCCAGTCTGCGCTGGACCGGCTCATGCAAGGCCGCACCACGCTGATCTTCGCGCACCGGCTGTCGAGTGTGATCGGTGCCGACCGCATCCTGGTGCTCGACCAGGGCGCGATCGTGGAGGTGGGCGACCACGACTCGCTGATGCGGGCAGGGGGCGCGTACTTCCGGCTCATGGAAGCTCAGGCCGGGGAAGGTGCGCGCCCCGGCCCATCCCTGGTCTCGGCCGACGGCCACGGGAAGCCGCAGGAGGTTCCACTCGAGGATGTTCTTGTCGACGACGCCCGCGCCCACGCCGAACCCACCGATGCGATCCTGCGTGCCGAAGGCATGGGCTGGACCGGCGTCTTTCGCGAACTGTTGCGCCACGTCGTGCCATGGAAGGCGAAGTTCTCGCTCGTCCTGACCTTGGGAATCGCACGGGTCGCGTCCCTGATCGGCGTGGGCGTTGCCAGCGCGCTCGCCGTCGCCGCGGTGAAACGCGGTGAGCCGTTCATGCCGTACCTCGGCGTCCTCGCGATCGTCGCACCCTTGAGCGGCCTGCTGCACTGGCTCGAGTCGTGGTTCGCGCACGACATGGCCTTCCGCATGCTCGCCGAGATGCGCATCGCCCTGTATGAGAAGCTCGACCGGCTCGCACCGGCCTACCTCGTCCGCCGTCGGACCGGCGACCTGGTGGGCATGGCGACCCACGACGTCGAACTCGTGGAGTACTTCTTCGCGCACACCGTGGCGCCGTTCCTCGTCGCCGTGCTGGTGCCCGCGGCCGTCGTCGGCACACTCGCGTGGTTCGGCTGGCCCATGGCGCTCGCTCTTGCGCCGTTCCTCGCCGCGGTGGCGATCAGCCCGGTTCTGGCACGGCGGCGCATCGACGCGCTGGGCTCGCGGGCGCGTGAGGCCTTCGGCGACATGAACGCGCATGCAGTCGACACCATCCAGGGGCTCGCGGAGATCCTCGCGTTCCAGCGCGCGAAGGCTCGCGGCGCCGATTTCGTCGCCCGCATCGAGCGGCATACGGCGCTGCGGCTGCCGTTCTACGCCGACCTGACCAGGCAAACAGCGATCCTCGAGGCCGTCACCGGTCTCGGCGGACTCGTCGTGGTGGCGACGGGCACGCACCTGGTCGGCACTGGCGCGCTGGACCCTGCGATCCTGCCCATGCTGACCTTGCTCGCGATGGCCGCGTTCCTGCCCGTGTCCGAGATCGCCCACATCGGCCGCCAGCTCGCCGACACGCTCGGGGCGACGCGACGGCTCTACGCGGTCCACAACGAGGTCGAGGTGGTGACCGACGGCCCTGGCGTGGGCGCGCCCTCGCCCTCGGGTGGAGTCGAGATCGAAGTCCGCGACGTCAGCTTTTCCTATCTCGGCAACCAGCGGCTCGCGCTCGACGGCGCAACCTTCACTGTGCCCGCGGGCAAGACGTTGGCGCTGGTCGGCCCTTCGGGGGCCGGCAAGACCACCGCCGCGCACCTCTTGATGCGGTTCTGGGATCCGGGCTCGGGCGTCATCCGCTTCGACGGCCGGAACTTGCGCGAGTACCGGCTCGACGAACTGCGCGAACGGGTGGCGCTGGTCACCCAGGACACGTACCTCTTCAACGAGACGCTCCGGGCCAACATCCTCATCGCGAAACCGGATGCGACGGCGGCGGAACTCGACGAAGCGGTGCGCCGGGCCTCCCTGGACCCGTTCGTGGACGCCCTCCCGGACGGTCTGGAGACCCGTGTCGGCGAGCGGGGCGTTCGCCTTTCCGGCGGACAGCGGCAACGTGTCGCCATCGCACGGGCGTTCCTGAAGGATGCCCAGGTACTGATCCTCGACGAGGCGACCTCGCATCTCGACGCGGTCAACGAACAGGCCGTGCGCCATGCTCTCGAGGAGCTGATGACCAAACGCACGACCATCGTCATCGCGCACCGGCTCTCCACGGTGCGCAACGCCGACCGGATCGTCGTGTTAGACGCCGGGCGCACGACGGAAGTCGGCAACCACGACGAGTTGCTCGCCCGCGGCGGCCTCTACAGCCGCCTCGTCGGACGGCAGATGGCGGTGTAGATGTCCGCCGCGGCGAAGCGCGGGCACGCACAGGCCTTCCCACGCCTATGGACCGTTACCGTGGCCGTCAACCTGACCTGCGGCTCGCTGGCCGCGCCGGCACAGAACTCCGCGGACACGTTCGTCGGATCAGACGCGTGCCGCTCGTGCCACGCCGACGAGTACGCGCTCTGGACGCAGTCCGACCACTACCGGTCGATGCGCATCGCGACCGATGCGACGGTTCTTGGTGACTTTGCGGGCGCGGCCGTCACCTTCCACGATGTCGAGACGCGTTTCCTGAGTCCAGGCGCCAGCACCTTCCACGTCGATACCGTGGATGGCTCCGGAGAGCGCGACCGCTTTCCCGTTCGCTACACGTTCGGCGATTGGCCCCTGCAGCAGTACCTAGTCGACGCGGGCCACGGACGGTTGCAGGCGTTCGGGATCGCGTGGGATACGCGCCCTGCGGACCAAGGCGGGCAGCGCTGGTTCCACCTGCAACCGGGCGAGGACATCGAGCCGGACCACCCCTTCCACTGGACCGGCCATGCGCTCAACTGGGCAAGCCAATGCGCCGCGTGTCATTCCACGAACGTGGCCAAAGTGGCGAGCGCTGGTGTCGCGACGGCGACCTACAGCGAAGTGAACGTGGCCTGCGAGGCATGCCACGGTGCCGGCGGCGACCACCTCCGACTCGTTCGCGCCGGCTCGCCCGAAACAGTGCCCCACGCTGGCTTTCCGAACGGGCCGACGCCCAGCGTCGTCTGGCGGCTTCCGCCCGGGGAGCCGATCGCGGTCCCGGACCGCCCCGGGAATGCGCGGGAAATCGACATGTGCGGCGGCTGCCACGCCCTGCGAACGGCGCTCACCGACAAGCCGATGGGCCAAGGTTTCCACGACGCCTACCGGCTCGAACTGGCTCGCGATGGCCTCTACTTCGTCGATGGCCAGATCCTTGAGGAGACCTTCGTTCTCGGCTCGTTCCTGCAGAGCCGGATGCACGCCCGCGGCGTGACCTGCAGCGACTGCCACGACCCCCACAGCGGTGCGCCGTTCGCGGAGGGCAACGCGGTCTGCGCCCGCTGCCATCAGCCCAGCGTGTACGACGTCGCGGCTCACCATCGGCACCGGCCCGGCGAACCGGGCAGCGCGTGCGTGGACTGCCATATGCCCGCCCGGACGTACATGGGCGTCGACGACCGCCGCGACCACGCCTTCACGATCCCGCGGCCCGCGCTGTCCGCGGAACTCGGCGTCCCCAACGCCTGCACGGGCTGTCACGCGGAGCGGTCGATCGCCTGGGCCGGAGAACGGCTCGCAGCGTGGGGTGTGCCCGAACGGGACCACTGGGCGCGAGTCCACGATCGGCTGTTGCGGCGCGACCCCGGTTCGGTCGCGACGTTGGCTGCTTTGGTCGATGGCGACGCGCCGGTGATGGTCAAGGCGACTCTGCTCGCCGAGTCGGCCGCATTGCCGGCGCATATCGTGCGCGCCCTACTCGCTCGCGCCCTAGACGATCCCCATCCGCTGGTGCGTCGCGGCGCCGTCGCCGGAACGCGCGGCCAGCCACCCGCGGTACGCTGGGACCTCCTGCGAACCCGGTTGGACGACGCAGCGGCGAGCGTTCGCTTCGAGATGGGCATTGCGCTTTCCGAAGTGGCCAGTGCGTTACCCCCCGCCGTGCAAACGAGGGTTGCCACGGTGTTCGCGGAGCACCGGCAATTCCTCGACGCCAGCGCCGACCTCGCGGCCACGCAGAACGCGCTGGCCCGCTTCGAGGACTCCCTTGGCCGCCGCGAAGCGGCCCGGCGCGCCTACGTCCAGGCGCTCGACATCGAGCCCCGATTCGTGCCCGCACTGGTGGACTATGCCGACTTCCTTCGCCGCGCCGGCGACGAGTCGCAAACCGCCTCCCTGCTCCAGCGAGCGTTGACCGTGGTGCCGGATAGCGCGGTGGCGAACGCGGCGTTCGGCCTGCACCTGGTCCGCCGCGGACGCCATGCCGAGGCGCTTACGCCACTTGAACGGGCGGCGACGGTCGCGGATTCGACCGCGTACTTCGTCTACACCTACGGCGTCGCCCAATACTCGCTGGGCCAACGCGATGCCGCCCTCGAGACGCTGCGCGCCGGCCTCCGTCGCTGGCCGTGGGACCCCGACCTGCTCCGCGCGCTCATCGCCTACACCGATCCCGGCTCGTTCGAAACCCAGACTTACCGGCGCCGGCTCGCCGAGATCATCGCCCCTTGACACAAGGAACGCCTCGGGCGACGTCAGCCGGATTGAGATTTGCCGGGGTCGTCCCGGACCAAGGCGGGGGTTAGCGCTAGAGGGCGATCGCCAGAACGAAGAAGCCCGCGACCACCGCGAGGGTGGCGACGCTCTTCCAGTCCAGGGACACGGTTCCGACAGCCATGTCGCGACCGTACCGGAACGGTCTGCGCCAATGAAATAACCGTTTCGTCTACCGATATTCCGTTCACCAGGACATCGCGACGAGCCAGGTGGTCGGTAACACAAGCAGCCACAACAAGACGCCCAGCAGGATCGCTCGGCCGTTCAGGGACTTGACCGTCGTCCGTCGAATCTCCATCCCGATGCCGAACAACGCGGCCACGAGCAGGAAATGGCTCGCCGCCTTCACCCCGGACGTGAACGCTACCGGCGGCTCCAGGACGCTCCCAACCGCCGAAGCCGCCACGAACAGCACCAGGAAGCCCGGTATCCGCAACTTGGCGTGGCTCTGACGCACCAGGATGCCCGCCGCCAGGGCGATCGGCACGAGCAGGAGCGTCCGCAAGAGTTTCACGGTGGTCGCGACTTCGAGCGCACGATCGCCGAAGATCGCCGCCGCCCCGACCACGGAGCTCGTATCGTGGATCGCCATCGCCACCCAGACGCCAAACTGGTCCTCGGTCATTTCAAGGGCGTGGCCGAGCCACGGCAGCAGCACGATGGCCACGGCGTTCAGCAGAAACACCATGCCGATGGCGATGGCCACCGACTCCGGCCGCGCGCGGATGATGGGCGCGAGCGTCGCGATCGCGGTCCCCCCGCAGATCGCAGTCCCCGTGCTCAGCAACCGCGCCTGGTCCTCATCCGCCCTGACCAGCCTGCCGATCACGAGCCCGGCAACCAAGGTCGCCGCGACGAAAATCAGGATGGTCCCCGCGTAGTCGCGGCTGGTCTGCCATAGCGCCTGGACGTTCAACGTGAAGCCAAGCAGCACGATCGCCGCCTGCAGGCACAGCTTCCCGGCTCGTTCGATGTACGGTGGCAGAGCCGGCGCCAGTATCAGGCTCCCGGCCGCACCGGCGAGAAGTGCCACGGCCGGGTGCCCCACCCAGACCGCACCGGCGAACGCGACCAGGAGCAGCACGCGCTTCTGCCCCTTCATGCGACAAACACCAGAGGGAAGCGCAGCGACCGCCGGTGGTTGTTGCATGAAGGTCGGCGTGGCCTTGGGCCGGGGGCGAGGCCGGTGCCGAGCGAACGCGAGGTCCCGGACACGCCCATGGGGCGCTCGCTTGGCATCGCCAACGGCCAACCGTTCATCGCGCCACCTTGCACGCTCCGGGACCAACTCTGACAGGGGTCGGCGTTGGCCACAATCGACTGGGAGGATTCGGGTCGCGCAAGGGCGTGGGGCCAACCGCGGTCGCTTATCGTGTCTGCACGGCTTCGCTGGTCAGTCGGGATGCGACGGCATGGAACGCCGGGTCGCGCTTGCGCAAGAGGATCGCGGCCGCCGTCCTGCCGTCGCGACCGGGAATGTCGCCCCTGGCACCGTGTGCGGCGAACATGTGGAAGTGCCGGATGTCGCTGTTCTTCTTCAACATGTAGTGCAGGGCCGTCATGCCGCGCACGTCGCGGTAGTTCGGATCTGCGCCCGCCTCGAGCAGCGCTTTGGCACCTCGGAACCTGCTGTACTTGATGGCGTGAAGGAGCGGCGTCTCCTGTTCGGCGACGGCATCGAGGCGCGCTCCCGCCTCGATGAGGAGCGCGATCATGTCGAGATCCTCGTTGTAGACGGCCGCCCAGAGGCAGTGTTCCGGGGTCGACCCCGCTGCCAGCAAGTGTCGCGCGAGGTCGATGTTGTTGCCCCGGGCAACCGCGTACCACAATGGCGTCGCCTCCCAGGTGCCTTCCGTGAACGCCGCCGCGTTGACGTCGATCCCCCAGTCGAGAAGCGCTTGTGCGAGTGGCAGCGCGTCTGCAGGGTCCAGACCACGCTTGCGCGCGTCAATGCTCGCGCACAGGTGCAGCCAGTTCCGACCGCGCTCATCGGCGTGGTGCAAGAGGTCGGGCCGTGCCTTTAGCCCGGCCTCCACGGCGTCGGTGTCGAAGGCTTTCACACATGCAGTGAAACGGGTCTTCGATGTCGGTATCACTCCCATGAAGATTCGAGCCCCTCAGGACAGCTGCGACGCAAAGCCTACCCCCGCCGCAGCCGCTTGACCGCGGCTTCGAGTAGGGTGTCGCCCTGCCCCGCCTCGACGGAGAACGGCGGACGGAACGCTTCACGCGGGGTGCCGTCCACGTGGTACAGCCGCTCCGCGGGCACGCGCACCGGAATTTTCGTGTGCTTGAGGGCGAGCGTCTCGATCGCGCCCCGCAGTCCGGCCATCGGCGAACCGAAGACGTCCGCACGCTGCATGCCGTCCAGGCCGATGGCGACACCTTCGCCCATGCTCCCCGTCCAGCGGCCAACCAGCACGGCCACCGGTCGGTCGTACGTGAAGGGGCCGCGCGGATTCACCTTCGCTGTCCATGTCCGCCCCGGGGTGCCGAGTCGCCTCAGATCGGGCCGCACGTGGCGCTGATACGGCAGCGCCGAGGCCACGAGGCGCCCCATCAACGGCCGTGCGACCACCGCGTCCCCGCCCCCTGGCGTGTCGCGTAGGTCGATGATGAGTCCGCCGGTGTCCTGCAAGCTTGCCAGCGCCGCGTCCCAGGCCGGGACCAGTGCGTCCTGGCCCAGGCTGTCATGAAGGCGGACATACCCGACCTCGCCGTCCAGGCGGCTGGCTGTCAACGGCGCGTCCGGCCGATTCATGGTTCCCGGTTCGAACGCGGCGTCAACACGTCCCGACTCCGTCTCGACCTCTAGGCGAACGGATGCGCCATGCCGCCCGGCCAACAAAGTTCGCAGCGCCCAATCGCGCGCGGCAGCGTGGTCGCGCTTGACGGCCTGCGGCAAGCGTTCGTCCACGGCTGCGGCCACGGGCGATCCGTCAATCGACACGATCTGCATCCCGGGGCGGAGCCCCGACCTCTCGCCACCGGACCCGGCGCGCACGGCCGTGATCACCGCCTTTCCCAGCCGATGCGCTGCCCAGAGGTCGGCGCCGCTCGGCACCAGACGCGGCGAGGACGACGTGTTGACGCCCAGGTGCGCGTGGTGGTCGCACAGATGCTCGAGAAGCTCCTCGAGCAGGCCGACGAATCCGGCGTGGTCGGGCACCTCGGCGGCCCGGGGTCGCAAAACGACGCGTACCCGCTCCCAGTCGACGGCCTCTTGATCAAAGTATGCGTAGGCGTCGCGTATGAACGCCCAGGCTTCGTCGAAGTCCTCGGCGTATGCGTCCGGCGTCAGCCCTTCCGGAGGTTCCGGTGGTTGCACCGCATCGCAACCGACTAAGCCCGTCACGCAGACGGCGGACACTAGCAACGCCTCTCTGGAACCACGCAACGGCCCGTTCCAACCGATTCCACGCACCATCACTCGCTTTGCATCTGGATTCCAGTGCGCCGGCCCCGCAGCCGGATCGGCGGTGCCTGGACGGGACCGCCCGCAACCGCGTCCGCGCATCGGACGCAATCCGCCCGCGTGCAGCGCGTCACCTCTGGTCGTGACGCGATCGCCGCGGACGCGAGAGTAAGAAGCTCGCGCAGCGGAAACGCCCGGCAAAGGCCGTTGCCCACGCGTTGTGTCCGTTCGACCTTGGACAGCACGGGATCCAGCGCGCCGAAGCCCCTTGAACATCCGCCGACGGACAACTCCATGGCCTCACCGTCGGGTCCATTCGCCCACCGCCGAAAAAGTCGCCGACCCGCCATCTGCTCGGCAAGGTGAAGGGCCGTCATGGACTCGAGCCCGACGCCCATCAGGACGACGTAGCCACCGCGGTCGGCCAGTTCGCGGATTGGCGCATAGACGTCCATCCCGGTCTGACCGGCGACGAGTTTTCGCGCGTCGGGTCCTGCAGCGGCGAAAGAGTTGAGGGGATGCATGCCCCGGGCCCCGTCTGGCATCCCGACGATCGCCGCCGCCACCGCGCCCATGTCCCGGTCGATCTCGCCACACGCCGGGGTGTACACCCGCCGCACGCCGACTGTCGGCCCTTCGAAACCCGGGTCGACGCCGTTTCGCTGCAGCGGCGCACGGTCGGACGGCATCGGGACACCGAACCCGGACGAGAAAGCGGGCACGAGGACGGTTCGGCGGCGATCCAGCAATGCCCCGACCACGGCGGACGCGCCACCGACGACCACGCCGAGCGCCTTCAGGCTGCTATGCGCCATCACGGGCCGACCACCGATCCCTATTCGGGCGATCGCCGTGGCGACTATCCGCTTATCGATGGGCATCGCGCTTCTACCGCCACCCTGGGACCGTTGACGTCGACTCGGATCTCTAGTCTGACATCTGTTCCGACGCAAGGTGATGGTTCTCCCTGACCGACCACGGTGGCCCAAAATTGCGCGCCGATGACCCCCGCCCGGCATTCAAAGCGGAAGAACCCGACGTCGCCTCGCAGGCCGGGTCCGGTCGGCGGGTTCGTACGGTTCCAGATTGGGCTACCGTCGGCCACGCTCCAGGTCAAGGCGTTTCGCTTCTCGGATCGTGTTCTGGGCACCCGGCTTCGGGAGTTCGAAGCGGCCCGCAACGTGCGATCGCGATTGTCGTCCGACGCAAGTACGTTATAACATATCAACCTTCGGTACGCGGGTACGCCCAAGGGTCAGCCAATCCATGAACCAGGCCAGCGGCCAACTCCATCCGCCGAACGTCGGCACTGCGCGGCTGGATCTGTGTGCGGCGGGGCTCTCGACGCTGTGCCTGATCCACTGCCTCGCCCTGCCCCTGCTGGTGAGCCTGCTGCCATTGGTTGCGCAGGCGACCGAGAGTGAGCTTTTGCATCGCATCCTGGCCGCCATGGCGGTTCCCGTGAGCCTGCGCGTCATGTGGAAGGCCCTGCCCGCCGGCGGCGGTGGGCTCTTCGTGGCCGCGGCATCGACGGGCTTGGCTCTACTGCTGGTAGGGGCGTTCGTCGAGGCCGCATCGGCGTACGAAGAACCGATTACCGTCACCGGCGGCGTGTTGCTGGGGTCTGCGCACCTTTGGCACTGGACGCGGCAACGTGGCCAGGGCCATATCCCAAACCAACCGGCTGGCGGCGATCGTCCCCAACCGGACCCACAGCGTCATCGCTTTGGCTAGCTCGGGCAAGGCACCGCGTCTCGCGGCGAAGTGGCGCAAGCTCGCCGAGGCCCGCTGCGCCGAGAAAGGCGCACGGTTGACGCCGGCGCGATTAGCGGTCTACGCGGAGATGCTGCAAAGCGACCGACCGCTCTCCGCCTACGAACTCATCGCCCTGCTGGAGCAGCGCCAGGAGCGGAAGATCGCGCCGCTGACCGTCTACCGACACCTCGACTTCCTCATGCGCGTCGGCCTCGTTCACCGCCTGCAATCCGCCCAGACCTACCTGCCGTGCGACCATCCCGACCATCCCCACGAGAGCCAGTTCCTGCTTTGCTCCTCGTGCGGCCACGTGGACGAGGTGGAATCGAGTCGGCTCGAGACCTTGCTGTCCACAATCGCCGATCAGCATGGATTCCAGCCGGACAACGCCGTCGTCGAGATCAGCGGGCTGTGCGACAACTGTCGCCCGGCCTGACCGTTCTTGCACGAAACAAACCTGTGTCTTGTTGCCTCGCGGGCGGACTCGCCTCGCCGTAGGGAGAATTCGCGCAGTGAATTCTCGCGCGACCGCCTGCGGTCGACAGCGACCGCTTGCGGTCGACAGCGACGCCGCTTGCGGTCGCGTCTTGACGCGCATTTGTCCGCTGCGGCAAGGTGCGCCGCTGATAGTCCGCGCAAGTGATCCCCATGACCGAAGTCGCCATAGAAACCGTGGACCTCGAGCCCCAATCCGCCCTGGTCGTCCGGCGTAAGATCGCCCTGACCGATTTCGGCGAAGCGTTGGCCGACATCCTGCCGCGGGTCTTCCAGCACATCGCGGGTGCCGGGCAGCAGCCAGCCGGCATGCCGTTCGTGCGCTACTTCAGCATGGACGGCGTCGCCTGCGACATCGCTGCGGGCATGCCCGTCCTGGAACCCATCGACGGCGCGGGCGACATCGAGCAGCACGTCCTACCTGGTGGCCGAGCGCTCACGGCCCTGCACGTCGGTGCCTACGAAGACGTTGGCGCGGTCTGGGGCCAGGTCATGCAACGCGCCCGCGAACTCGGCTCCGACGCCCAATTCGGTTGGGACGTGTACACCAACGATCCAGGCGAAGTGGCGCCGGAGGAGTGCGAAACGCGCGTCTATCTGCCGCTTTAACGCTTAGGGTCGAACCGCAAGGAGGTCTCAATGAGCCGTGCAGCCGTTGTGGCCATCGGTATCGTGGCCGCGATCGTGGCGGCCATCGGCATCGCCTGGGTCTTCCGGCTGGAAATCCTCCTCGAGGTCGTCGAGATCAGCCGGCGCATGGACGTCGCGCCGACACAGGCGATCGAATGGCAGTCAGGTGCAGCTCCTGCCGGCCGGACCGAAGCACAACGGCCGCCCAACATCGTGGTTATCCTCGCGGACGATCTCGGCTGGAACGACCTGAGCTGGCTCGGCGGTGGCGTCGCTGGCGGCACCGTGCCGACGCCGCAAATCGACGCGTTGGCGCAGGACGGCGTTCACTTCGCGAACGGCTACGCGGCCAACGGCACCTGTGCGCCGTCGCGCGCCGCCCTCATGACCGGGCGCTACAGCACGCGCTTCGGCTTCGAGTTCACGCCGACCCCGGCCGGCTTCAGCACGATGGTTCCGCAACTTGCCGACACGAGGCCAGGGACTCTCCGCAGGAACATCGTCCGCGACGTGGGGCCGTCGATCCCCTACAACGACATGGGCATGCCCGCCTCCGAGATCACCCTCGCCGAGTTGCTGAAACCGGCGGGCTACCACAACGTGCACATAGGCAAGTGGCATCTGGGCCTAAGCGGCGACATGGGGCCCCGCGCCCAGGGCTTCGACGAGAGCCTCTTGATGGCAAGCGGCCTCTATCTCCCCGAAGACCACCCGGAGGTCGTCAACTCGAAGCAGGACTTCGACGGCATCGACCGCTTCCTGTGGCGCGCCATGAACTTCGCGGCATCGTTCAACGGCGGGCCGCCATTCGCGCCGGGCGGCTACCTGACCGACTACTACACCGACCAGGCCGTCCGGGTCATCGAGGCCAACCGGGATCGACCGTTCTTCCTCTACCTCGCGCACTGGGCCGTGCATACGCCGTTGCAGGCGCTGAAGGCCGACTACGACGCCCTGTCGCACATCGAGGAGCATCGCCTGCGCGTCTACGCCGCGATGGTCCGCTCCCTCGACCGCAGCGTCGGCCGGGTACTCGATGCGCTGCGCGAAAACGGCCTCGAGGAGAACACGCTCGTCTTCTTCACGTCGGACAACGGCGCACCGGGGTACATCGGCCTGCCGCGCGTCAACGCGCCGTTCCGCGGCTGGAAGATCAGCTTCTTCGAGGGCGGCATCCACGTGCCCTTCTTCCTCAAATGGCCGGCGCGCCTAACCGGAGGTCAGACCTTTGATGCCCCCGTGCACGGCTTCGACATCTTCGCCACCGCCGCGGCGGCGGCGGGCGTCGAGTTGCCGAGCGACCGGACGATCGACGGCGTCGACCTCGTTCCTTACGTCGAAGGCGTTGCCGAGGGCGTACCGCACGAGAAGCTGTTCTGGCGCACGGGCGACTACCAGGTCGTCATCGCCGACGGCTACAAGCTGCAGACCAACGAGCCGGGTGGTAAGACCTGGCTCTTCCACCTCGAAGAAGACCCGACCGAGCAGCGCAACCTAGCCGATGCCGAGCCCAAGCGCGTCGCTTCCCTGCTGAAGCTTCTCGACGAACACAACGCCGCCCAAGCGGAGCCGCTCTGGCCGTCGGCCATCACGTCGCCGATCAACATCGACAAGACGCTGCTCGACCCCGACGCCCCCGACGACGAGTTCATCTACTGGTTCAACTGACCCTCGTCAGCCATGGCCCAAGGACGTCGCGCCATGCGCGTCGAGCAGATCGCATAGGGCATCGCTCTGTTCCGTTCCAGGACGGCAAAACGACCGCGGCGAGTTCCCGTACTGGTCGATGGCGTTGACGCTGGCACCTCGCTCGATCAGGCATTGGACGGCCTCCAAGCATCGGTAGCGCACGGCTTCGTGCAGCGCCGTACCCGACGCCTCCTTGGCGTCAATGTCTGCACCCGCATTGAGCAGGAACTCCATCGCTCGTACGTTGTTGAACTTGGCGGCCGTGTGCAGCCCGGCCTTGAGCGCGCCGGGTCCGTTCGCCAGTCGTTCGATCTCTCCGAGGCGGTCGCAGGCGACGGCCGCGTGGATCGTCCATGGCACGCCGTGTTTCACCAGCACCTCCACTGCGGCGAGCCAGGGCTTCCGGTCCACCTTGCCCTGGTGGTTGCCGGTCGCATGGTGGAACAGTTCGTTGCGAACGAGATCCCGGTCGACCAACTCCGGGTGCTTTCCGATCAGCGCATCGAGCCCCTCGCCGTCGTCGCTGCACAGCGCGTGCATGAACTCCGCGCGAGGCCCGAGGATGTCGTCGCGCTCCTCCTCGGGCAGTTGGTGGATCTCGTCCAAATCGACGAGGAGCTTCGAGCACTCGGCATGCTTGTTCGCCCGCGCACGGTGCATCGCATCACCCCCGGGGTGCGGATGGTGCAGGTCGGTGTTGAGCGTCCCGAGCAACTCGACGATCGACAGCCGCCCGTGGTGTGCGGCCCCGATCAGCGCGTGGCTGCGCGCCGTCTTGTCCGCGCCCGCGTCCACGAGCATCTTGGCGCATCGCAGGTCCCCGACGAAGGCGGTCCAGCCGAGCGGATTGCCGATTCCGCCGGAGTCGCTCGCGACACTCGGATTCGCACCAGCGGCCAGCAGCATCTCCACGCCGGCGTAGTTCCCCCAGCGCACCGCCGCCGTCAATGGAATGTTCCACTTGAACGCCTTGGGCGGGTTGACGTCCGCGCCGTGATCCAAGAGGAGCGGAACAAGGTGCTCGTGGCGGTGCGACACCGCCGTGACCAGCGGCGAGTCCTGCATCCACCTGTGCTGCGCCTCGTTCGGGTCCGCACCCGCCCTGAGCAGGCTCTCGACAATCGCGCGCTCCCCCGAGGCCGCCGCCAAGATCACCGGGGTCACGGCCTCGGATTTGTGGCAATCCGGGTCGGCCGCAAGCATCCGATCGACCGCCTCCCGGTCCCGCGAGGCGATGGCGAAGAAGATGTCCGGCTCGGCGCCGCACCCGAGCAGCGCCTCGACGACGTCCCTTGCGCCCGCCTGCGACGCTTCCATGAGCGCGGTCACGCCGCGGGCGTCGCTCGCGTTGGGATCCGCGCCGTAGCGCAGCAGGAGGCGCGTCATCTTCACGTCCCGCGCGGCCTGGACGATCGGCAAGGCACCGTCGTCAAGCGCGTCGACAGTGTCCGCGTCTTGGTCGAGCAGTTCGCGCGTCAACTTGAGGAACCCGAGTGAGACCGTCTCGTACAAGGTGTAGTCGGCCCCGGCCTTCAGCAGCATCCTAAAGATCGCTTTGCCCTTGTGATTCGCCGCCGTCCGGACCGGCCTCGTCATCGTCCAGTAGGCGCGGTTGGGATCGGCGCCGTTGTCCAGCAAGAGCGCCGCCATGCGCTGATTGCCGATCCAGGACGACGCGTCGATGGGCGGCGTGAAGCACGAGTCGCCACAGCCGCCCATGGCGTTGATGTCGATGCCGCTGTCGATGAGCAGTTGGGCGACGTCAAGATGGCCTTTCGTCATCCGCGCACCGTTGGTGGCCCGTGGATCCGCGCGGTGCAGCAGCGTGTCGCCGCAGGTGATGTCGCTGGCCACCCGGGCGTGGACCAGCGACGGATTGGCGTCGAGCAGCGCTTCGAGCTTCGCGGCGTCACCCGCATCGACGGCCCCGACCACCGCGGCGACGTCCGGCGGCACGGCACCCGGCGTGGCCAAGAACCCATCAGTGGCGGGGTGGCTGCCCACGAAGGCGCGCAATGCCCGCCACGAGCCGAACCCGTACTCCCGGGCGATCGTCCGTTGCGCATCCGCGAGCGTGATCGTCGCATCGAAGATGTCGTCGTCCGACATCTCCCCGAGCGCTGGCACTGCCTTCCGGAGTCGCACCGCCGCAACCGGGTAGCGCGCCGCGTGATCCTCGAGAAGGAACTTGGCGCGGTTGCGGATCTGCGCGAAGTCGTCGTGCTCCATCGTCTCGCACAGGAAGATCAGGTCCTGCCAGTCGGATGCCTCGTATTCCAAGGCCAGCGCGTGCTGGATCCTGGCCCGGGAGACGCGGCTCCCGCGGATTTGGCTCGCCGAACTCTCCGAGAACTCGTCGAGGTTGCGGATCAGCGCGACGGTGTCGTCGGGCCAGGTGGCCTGGCTCGCGGCGAGCCGCTTGACCTCGTCGCGGACGGCTTGCGGACTGGGCGCGGTGTAGAAGGGGCGTGGCATCGGATCACTTCCTAGGCAGGTGCTCGGCTGGCGGTCGCGGACCGAATGTGTGAGAGTGGTTTTGAGAGAATAGCGGACACGGGTTCGGATTGAGCGCCGACGCAAGAACCGTCGCAGTGGGGTTGTGCCTGGCCATCCCTTTCATGTCCGCCGACGCCGGTCGCGCCGTGTTCACCGGCGCGAACGACGCCGAGCCGATCAACGCCGGATTCCGCCGCGACACGATCGTCCTCTACGACACCGGCTTCCAGGTCGTCAACGGCGACAACCCCTACCGGGACTACGCCGACCACGCCACGGGCCCGGGGGCCGGGACATGGCCAAATTTCTTCCCGGAGCTCGAAGGCGACATCCACCCCGAGATCGTCGACGCGATCGGCGCCGGGGACTTCACCTTGCAGCTGACGCTCGATCCCGAGAGCACGCGCCTCCACCCCCACACGAACACCTCGGGGCAGCGTCTCGGCATCTACCTCCAATTCGACGAACAAGTGTTCGGCGGTAACTACATCCTCTTGGGATTCGACAGCCTTGGCGGCCCAATGGAGGCAGGGAACCGGCCCTTCGTGGTGGTTGGATCCGGATACTGGACCTACCACATCGACCCGCGCGACGTCACGGGAACGGCGGAGACGATCACCCTGGTGCGCCGCGGCGGCGTCTTTCAGGTCTACACGTCGTCACGGGGAAGCAGCTTCATCGCCGCCGCAGGCCAACGCGCCGACGAGACGGTGCATCCCGACATCAACCGGTTCGGACCCGGCGCGACGCTGACCGCGATGGCGTTCTGGACGGAGTCCGCCGACGGCACGCCGTTCGATGCCGGCGCCGCCCGCCTGCGCTCGCTCGTCATTGAGTCCGAGGCGCTCCCACGGGACATCAACCCGGGGAGCCATGTCCCGCGTCGGGCGGCCCTTCCCGGGACGGGCCCGATCCACCGGCTAGCGGGTAATGTCGCGGACACCGAGACCGGGACGGGGATCGACGCCGCCCTGGTCGCACTGCAGCGCGACGGCGCCACCTACCTCGTGATCGCCGACGGGCACGGTCGCTACGCGGCGGACGTGCATCCGGGGGACTACGTTCTCGAGGTGACGCACAGGGGCTACGAGCCGCTCCTTGCCGAAGTCGCCGTCGATGCGGACACCGTGCGGGACTTCGCCATTGCGGACTACGGTCACGACCTTCATGTCGGGGCGGACCGCGGACTCAAGACCATCGCGGCCGCGTTCGCCGTAGCCAACCACGGCGACACGATCCACCTCGATCCCGGCGTCTACGCCGAGCCCCTCGCGCTCACATCCAACATCGCGATCCGGGGCGCCGGCCACGACCGAACCCGGGTGGCTGGCAAGGCCTACCGGGATCTCGCCATCAGACCGTTCCTAGCGGAGTACCACCCCCCTTACGGCGGCGAGGCGGTCTTCAAGGCGGGGCTTACGGATGTCGAACTCGCGGGATTCACGCTCGACGGCGGCGAGGAGTACGAATCCCTGCAGGCGGAGACGGTCTCCGAGCGCCTAGCCCTCCTGATGGCGATCGATCGTGTCGATCTAACGACGGTCAAGACGATGCTCGAGGCCAATCCCGCGCTTGCGAAAGTCCGCTACTACACCGAAGACACCCCCGGCAAAGGCGCCACCTTCCTTACGCGCAACATGAACCCCTGGGTGGAATGGACGCCCGGGCTTCGCGCCGACAACGTCGAGATCACGCGGCTCTTGATCGAAAACGGGGCCGACATCGAGGAGCCCGGCGGTTATGCGTGGTCTTCGGGCGGTCGGCCCCTTCACCTCGCGGCCAACCACGACAACGTGGGGGCGGCCCGCCTTCTGCTGGAAGCCGGCGCCGACCCCAATGCGCTGTCCGGGGACCGGCCGCCGCTGGAGTGGAGCGCCGGGCAAGGCGTGCGGGTGACCGCGACGGCGACCGTACTGATGGACGGGGGTGCGGAGTACACGCTGCTGCATCTCGTCCGTTTCAAGCTGCTCGACCGGCTGGCCGAGGAGATGGGCGGTCGGATCAACGACCTCTTCCCCGTGCATGACGCCGAGCCGACGACCCTGCTGCACATGGCGGTACGCAACGACTACCCGGACGTCGTCGCGTGGCTGCTCGAACGCGGCGCGGACCCGAACCTCGTGGACGGCAACGGCCTGACGCCGAAGCAAGTGGCGGTCACGGCGGACCGGTCGGACGCAGTGCGCGAGTTGTTGGGTCTCGAGCGAGCGGAGACGCGGCTGGAATGAACAGCAACGCAAGAATCGTCGCGACGGGACTTTGCCTGGCCATCTCGTGCAGTTCCGCCGAGGCCGGTCGTGCCGTTTTCACCGGCGCGAAAGACGCGGAGCCGATCAACGCCGGGTTCCGCCGCGACACGATCGTCCTCCACGACAACGGCTTCCAGATCGTCAACGGCGACGACCCCTATAAGGACTTCGCCGACCACAGCATCGGGCCGACGGGCTACAGCGACACGTGGCCCGACTTCTTCCCGGAACTCGACGACGACATCCATCCCGACATCGTCGAGGCCATCGGCGCCAACGATTTCACCTTGGCGCTTACGCTCGATCCCGAGAGCACGCGGCTTCGGTCTCACACGAACCGCTCGGGGCAGCGTTTCGGCGTCTACCTGCAGTTCGACCGGGGTCAGGTGCATGGCGGCGCGTATCTCATCGTTGGATTCGACGGCATCATCGGAGACCCGCAACCGGGCAACCGCCCCTTCGCCCTGGTCGGCCAGGGATACTGGACCTACTACGTGGATCTGCGGGACGTCACCGGAACGGCGGAGACGATCACCCTGGTGCGGCGTGGCGATGTCTTCCAGCTTTACACGGCGTCGGCGGGCAGCAGTTTCATCGCCGCCGCCGGCCAGCGCACCGACGGCACCATGCACCCGGACGTCAACGGGACGCTTGCCGTGAAGCCGAACGTCATCAAGGACATCGGCCCGGGCCGCACGCTGACCGCGATGGCGCTGTGGACGGAGTCCGCCGACGGCACGCCGTTCGACGCCGGCGCCGGCCGGCTGCGCTCGCTCGTGATCGAGTCCGACGCGCTCCCGCGCGACATCAACCCGGGGAGCCTCGTCCCACGCCAGGCGGCGATCAACGGCACGGGCCCGATCCGCCGGCTCGCAGGTACGGTCACGGACGCGGAAACGGGAACGCCAGTCAACTACGCCCACGTCGCGCTGCAGCGCGACGGCATCACCTACGTCGTGATCACCGACGCGGACGGTCGCTACGCAGCGAACGTGCATCCCGGCGATTACGTCTTGGATGTGACGCGCAAGGGATACGAGGCCCAAGTTGCCGAGGTCGCGGTCGACGGCGACGTGGTTCACGACTTCGCCATCGCGGACTCGGGCTCCGACCACCGCGTCGGACCGAACCGGGAACACTCGACGATCCAGGCGGCGCTCGACAGCGCCAATGACGGCGACACCATCCACCTCGACCCTGGCGTCTACGCCGAGCCCCTCGCGCTGATTTCCAACATCGCGATCCGGGGCGCGGGCCACGACCGCACCCGAGTCATCCGCGAGGCGTACCGCGACCTCGCCATCACGCCGTTCCTGGCGGAGTACTACCCGCCGTACGGTGCCGACGGCGTAGCCCTCAAGGCAGCGCTCGCCAACGTCGAGCTCGCCGGGTTCACGCTGGGCGGCGGCGAGGAGTACGAGTCGTTCCAAGCGGAGACGGTCTCCGAGCGTTTGGCGCTCCTGATGGCGATCGACCGCGTCGACCTGCCGACGGTGAAGGCGATGCTCGAGGCCAACCCGGCGCTCGCCAAGGTCCGCTATCACACGGAAGACTCGCGAGACACCGGTGCCTCGTTCCTCACGCGCAACATGGACCCTTGGGTGCAGTGGACGCCCGAGCTGCGCGCCGACAACTTAGAGATAACCCGGCTCTTGATCGAGAATGGCGCGGACATCGAGGGCTTCGGCGGCTACGCGTGGTCGTCGGGCGGCCGCCCTCTGCACATCGCGGCCAACCACGACAACGCGGGTGTGGCCCGGCTGCTGCTCGAAGCCGGCGCGGACCCCAATGCGCTGGCAAGGGACCGACCGCCGCTCGAATGGAGCGCGGGTCAGGGCGTGCGGGTGGCCGCAACGGCGACGGTACTGATGGATGGGGGCGCGGAGTACAACCTCCTGCATCTCGCGCACTTCAAGCTGCTCGGCCGGCTGGAGAGGGAGTTGGGCGACCGGATCAACGACCTCTTCCCCGTGTACGGCGCCGAACCGACGAGCCTGCTGCACAGGGCGGTGCGCGACGACTTCCCGGACGTGGTCAAGTGGCTGCTCGAACGCGGGGCGGATCCGAACCTGGTGGATGCGAACGGCATGACGCCGAAAGAGGTGGCGGTCACGACCGACCGGTCGGACGCGGTGCGTGAGCTGTTGGGGCTCGAGCCCACCGACGAGTAGTGCCATGCCACGCTGGACGTTGATCGACCAATTCATCCAATCCGCCCGGGCCAACGATGTTGACAGCCTCGAGAGCCTGTCGACAGCGCACCCCCTGCTCGTCAACGCGCTGGACCGCCGCGGTTGGAACGCGCTCGCCCGCGCGGGCGGCAAGGAAGCGATCGCCTGGCTCCTTGAACATGGCGCCGTCAGCCCGCCGGAAGCGCGACGGCAGGCGGACACCGCGTTCATGCGCTACGTCGAGTTCCGCCCTGGCTTCGCTGCCTGGAGCAACCTGCAGCGGGCACGGGAACACGTGGACTTCTATGACGTGAACCTGGAAATGGTCGCGAATCATCACCAAAGCACCAACACGACGGTGCTGCACATGGCGCTGGCCAGTCCTGAGATGACGGCGTTCGTGCTGGACCTCGGCGCTGATCAACTCCTGGAGGCGCGCACGGGGCCGGGTGAAGAAGGGCGCGAAGCCGGCCTCACGCCGCTGCACATGGCTGCCAGGCGCGGTTACGAGGCCACGGCGCGTCTGCTCATTGAACGCGGCGCGATCTTCGACGTGTTCACGGCCGCGGTGATCGACGACTTGGGGCGGCTCTCGGCCAGCTCAGACGACGAGCTTGGGGCGGTGGACCACTACGGCGCGTCGCCGCTGCACTGGGCAGCGATGTACGGCGGTGCCGACACGGTCTCTTTGCTGCTGGACCGGGGCCTTGCCATCGACGACGGGAACGACTTCGGCGAGACGCCGTTGGCGCTGGCCGCGCTCGCGCCGGGACATGACATGCCCGCCCAGACGGATCGCACCGCGGTGATTGAACTGCTGCGCCGGCGTGGTGCCGAGGTGGACGTATTCGCCGCCGCGGCACTCGGCGACACCGCGGCGCTTTCGGCCCTCCTCGATGCCGACACGGGTCTCGCCCGCGCAACCAATCGATTCGACTCGACGCCCCTGCACTACGCCGCGTGGGCCGGACACGCCGACGCGACCCGGACGCTCCTGGAGCGCGGCGCCGACGTCGATGCCGTCGACCGCCAAGGCATGCCACCACTGATCTACGCGGCGTACTGGGGCCGTCACGAGAACACGGTGGAGATGCTGCTCGAAAACGGTGCCGACGTGTACTGGAAGAACATCTGGGGCAAGGGACAAAGCGCCTACGACGCAATCTTCGACCACAACCACTGGCTGGCGCGCAAGGGCGGCGGCGCCATCCACAATGCGGCCCTCACCGGTGACGTGCCGCGCCTGCAAAGCCTGCTGGAGGAGGATCCCAACCGGGTGGGCGAGCGCAGCCAATCGTCGGCCACGCCGCTGCACGCCGCCGCCAGCGGAAACCAGGTGGACGCAATCCGGCTGCTGCTCGATGCGGGTGCGGAAATCGAGGCGAAGATGGACCGCGGCATCTCGCCCCTCTACTCCGCCGCCCGGGCCGGCGCCGCCGAAGCCGTGGCGCTCTTGATCGCAAGCGGTGCGGACGTGATGTCGACCGGGACCGCCTGGCAGGCGTGGACGCCGCTGCACGGCACGACGCGCTCTCGCGGCGAGCGCGTCAAAGTGGCCGAGATGCTGCTCGATGCCGGTGCAGACGTGGACTGGGCATCCCCTTGGGGCGGCATAACGCCGATGTACGCCACCGTGATCGAGGCCGACCTCGACAAGGCGCAACTTCTGATCGCGAGGGGCGCGGACGTCAACCGCAAGATCACCATCTGGCAGAAGGACTCTTTGCTGCACACGGTCGCGAACCGCCCGGAGATTCCGGTCGAAGGCGCGGTAGCGATGATCGACCTCCTCGTCGCCTCCGGCGCGGACGTCCACGCGCTCGACGACGCGGGCCACACCCCGCTGCAGGTCGCGGTGCATGCACAGTGCGCCGAGGCACTGCGGCGCCATGGTGGCGTTTGAGCGGCCAAGAGCGCGATGAGACGAAGGCGCGCGTTGACTGCCGCGATGCCGCTCTGTCTGGCGGTCTCGTGCGCGTCTAGCGAGTCCGGGCACACGGAACCGCCCGTTCCGGCCACGAATGCGGCCGAACGAACTGAGACCTCGGGAGTCAACATGCCACCACCCCAACTGGAAATGGCTCGGAGGCGGGTCGCCGCCTTGAAGACCGGCCTGGTTAGCGGCGACGCCGACGCCATGGCGCGGATCCGGGCCACCCACCCGGACATGCAGCTCGTCCCCGACGACGCCTTCCCGATGGAGTCCGCCCAGTGGTTCTCGAACCGCGCCGTCGCGCGCGAGGTCGGCTTCAACAACTGGATCCACCTGACGCGTCACATCGCGGCGGGCGGCGCGCTGCCGCCGGACGGCGCGCTCCACGACCTAGTGGCCGCGGTTGAACGACCGGACCCGGATGCGGTTCGGGAGATGCTTGCGGCCCATCCGCACCTCGCCGCCGCAAGAATCTGGGACGTCGACAACCCCCTCGGCGATACGCTGCTGCACCGAGCGGACGCCAACGCGCCGCGCGGCGCACCCTGGGAGAACCGCTACCAAACCACCGACGCGCACATCGCCGTGGCGCAAGCGCTCATCGAGCACGGCGCGGACGTCAACGCCTCCGGCGGCCGGGGTGACATCATCGGCGAAACCCCGGTCGGCGCGGCGGGCTGGGCCGGCAACTTGCGCATGGTCGAGTTCCTGCTGCAGCACGGCGCGGACCCGACCATCGTCACCGACGACTGGGGGTTCGACGCGCTCACCACCATCGCCGGACATCGGCATCCCGACATCGTCGAGGCGATCATCGAAGCCGGTTGGCCCGTGGAACCGCGCCACTTGGTGCAGGCGGGACTCAAGGACCGCTTGGCCGGCGTACTGGACGAGGAACCGCACCGGCTCCACGAGCGCGTCGATTTCGGACACTTCGACGGCGACGCCGGGACGCTCCTGCACGTGGCCGTGAACGAGCGCGTGACCGAGATGGTGCCGTTCCTCCTCGAGCGCGGAGCCGATCCCAACGCGACGGACAGTCACGGGCGCACGGCGCTCCAGCTCGTGCGCGGCGACGCAGCCGACACCATGCGCGATGCCCTCGTCGCCGGCGGCGCCGGAGTCGGCATTCTGGAGGCGGCGGTCACCGGCGACGCCGGGCGGTTGACGCAGCTACTCGACGCCGACCCCGGTCTCGCGAACCATCGTCGCGCCGACGGTATGACGCCGCTTCATCTGGCCATCGCCTCCGGGCGCGACGCGCTGGTGCCGCTCCTGATCGAGCGTGGCGCGGAAGTGGACGCCGAGAACGTGGCTGGAGAACGACCGATGCACGTCGTGACCGGACCGAGACAGGCACCCGTCGTACGGATGCTCGTCGACGCCGGGGCACAAGCGCCGCCCGAAGCCGTGATCGGCTTGGGGATGATGAACGAACTGAGAGCGTTGGTGCGCGCCGATCCGGGATTCGTCAACCGGGTCATGCCGGTCACCGGGAGACTGCCCGTGTTCGCCGCGGTCGCGACCAACCAGTTGGAGGCGCTCGAGTTCCTGCTCGCATCCGGCGGCAAGCCCGACCAGAACGGATTCCTTCCGGGGACGCCGATCGGTGCACTAGCCGGGCTCCCGCAGGACGCATCGGCATCGTTCGCGGACGCCCTGGTGCGGGCGGGCGTCGACACGGAGGTCGCCGGCTGGCGGACCCCGTTAGGACATCTGGTGACGACCGGGCACTACGCCGCCGCCGACGTGCTGCTGCGCTACGGCGCCGACATCGAACTGCGCAACGAAGGTGGCCGAACGCCGCTGCAGGATCTGGCGAAACCCCCGACTGACGCGGAGCGGAACGGGCACTTCATCACCCAGGCGACGTTCCTGCTCGACCGGGGCGCCGACGTCAACGCGCTGTCGGCGCAGGGCGAGACCGCGCTCGACATCGCCGTCCGGCAGGGCAACGAGACCTTCGCGGCTTTCCTGCGCGAACGGGGCGGCGAGGCGAGCCTAGATTGACTACTGGCGGCTCCTGAACTCGGGGTCTGCGATGGGCCATAGAACCGTTGCGGCGCAAGCTGATCGCGTCAAACGACGCACAAGTGCTCGTCTCGGGCACGGGCGACTGCGCTCGGGGTGACACGGATATCGAAAGTGACGAATCGGCCTTGCCGCTGTATGGCCACTGCCAACCCCGTTCGATGTGGCTACGCAGCCAAGCTCGTGCGGTCTCGTGGTGCACGTGTTCCGCATCCAACAGCGCGATCAGGACGTTGACGTCGAACAACGCCCGCAACCGTCAGTCTCCGGTCTCCTCGCGCAGTTGATCGATCAACTCGTTGGTCACTAGACCCCGCCGTTTTGGAAACGGGCGGAAGCCGAACTCCGCCGTGGGCTCCTGTCGTGCACCACTTCGTTCGGTGTGTTCGCCCGCGAGCGCTTGGCGAAGCAAGCGGGATGACCAACGGTGTTCACAAAGGCTCTTTTTTCCCGATGGGCAGCACCGTTGGCCGCCGCTGCGCGCCGGACGCTCCCGCTGAGGTGGTCTTCAGCGGATCAGGCTTCGTCCTGCCACGGGTCGTAGCTCCCGAAGCTCCACAGGTTGCCTTCGAGATCGCGGCAGCCGTAACCGCGCCCGCCGTAGTCCTTGTCCTCGGGCGCCATCACGACCACCGCACCGGCGGCGAGCGCCCGCGCGTGGTGCGCGTCCACGTCCGTGACAATGACGTACGGGCTCTGCGACACCGGGGCGTCTGCGGACTCAAGAGGCCGCTGCATCTGCCCGAACTCGTCGTCGTGCGCGGACGACAGCATGATCATGCCGTTGCCGAAGGTCAGCTGCGCGTGCGCCACGCCGCCCTCCCCATCCTCCACGACGAAATGCCGCTGGAATCCGAAGGCCCGCTCCAGCCAATCGATCGCAGCAAACGCGTCCCGGTAGCGCAGCGTGGGAACGATGGTCGCGGTGGTCGTCTTTGCTAGTTCTGTCATCGCTCAAGGTCCGATCCAGCGGAGGCGCAGACTACATCAAACCTGCGGCGCGTTTGCTACGCTCCGCGAGCGTCAACGTCGGATGTGAACACATGCCCAACGAACTCACGCTCTACACGAACCCGATGTCCCGCGGCCGGATCGCGCGCTGGATGCTCGAAGAGACCGGCGCCTCGTACGACGTGGAGGTGCTCACCTTCGACGACAGCATTCGCTCAGCGGCGTACCGGGCGGTCAATCCGATGGCCAAGGTGCCGGCGATCCGGCACGGCGACGTCGTGGTCACCGAGGCCGCCGCCATCTGCGCCTATCTCGCCGACGCCTTCCCGGACGCCGGGCTGGCACCGCCGGTACGTAGCCGCGGCACCTACTACCGCTGGCTGTTCTTCGGCGCGGGCCCGTTCGAGGCGGCAACCGTGAACAAGATGATCGGTGTCGAGGTCACCCCCGAACAGCAGGGCATGGTCGGCTACGGCACGCTCGAGCGAGTTCTCGACGCGCTTGAAGGCGTGCTCGAGGCCAACACGTACGTCGCCGGGGAGGCCTTCTCGGCCGCGGACGTATACGTCGGCGCCAACCTCAACTGGGGCGTGAACATGATGCGCACCATCGAGGGGCGCCCGGCCTTCGCCAGGTACCTCGGGCTGCTCGGCGAGCGCCCTGCCCTCACCCGCGCGAACGCGTTGGACGATGCTCTGGCCGCCACACTGGGGTGATCGACAAGGGACGCGGTCGGCGGTCCTGTCAGTCGAACCAGAGCCGGTGGATCCAGCCGTTCGTGTCGGGATAGTCGGGCAGGTCAGGAAGGTCGTCCCCGAACTGTTCCGTCATCGTCGCCAACAGCGAACGCATGGCCGGAACAGCATCGCCATGATCCGCGCACCAGCCGCGCTCGATTTCCGCGACCAGATGCGGATAGGCGTCGCGCATTCGGCGGCCTTTCGGCGTCAGGTACACCCGTCGGCCCTCGTCCCGCGCAGACCCAGGCTCGACGACGACATCGACATGCCGCTCGTGCGCGGTCTTGCCGTTGCCGGAGACGCCGCCAAGGGCCTGCGCGCGCGCAAGCGGGACACCCTCGTCGCCGACGAAGCGCAGGAAGTTCGACACGTCCTGGAGGTGCCCCAGGCGCTCGCGCTCGTAGTCGATGGCGAACGCCGCGAGAACCTGTGACAGCAACGCCGGCAGCGGCAGGTCCGCGGCAAAGCTATCCGGTTTGCGCATGACCACGGGCCAGTCCTGGCCGTGCGCGGGAATCCTCGGCGGCCCGGGATCTTCCGCCACGTAGTCCCCGCCCGTCACGCTCGAGTCGGCGGCCCCGTAGCCGGTCACGTAGTGCGGCAACTCGACCGGGAGCCGGTCGACGACCGACGCCAAGGCGTCCCGCAGCCGGACGATGTCGTCGTTGCCAAATCGCTGCCGCCAATCTTCCTGCACGGTGTCGACGAGATGGGCCGCGGCGTTTCGCGCGGCCGTGCCGTCCGCCGTGAGTTGCACGCGCCTTGCCTTGCCGCGCTTGCCCGGGACGGCCACAGCATCGACTGAAACCCGGCCTCTCCTCTCGAGCCGGCTGACGACGACCTCGGCCAGCCGCTTCGAGATCACCGCTCGACGACCGAGTTCACGTTGATCGATGCCATCCGGGCCGACGACGCGCAGGGCATTTGCCCACGCCCCGAGTTGGGGGATCGCTCGGTCCTCGCCACGCGCCGCGTCGTAGTGATGCGCGAACGCGCTCAAGGCCCGACCGAGCAGCGTCGGCAACGGGGGATCGGACAATTTGGCCTGCGGACGCCGTCCGACCTGCAACTCCGAGGCGTAGTACAGGACCTGCTGGAATCGGACGAACTGCGTAGCGGTGCATCGAACCCGCGCGGTGTCAGCATCCGTCGCCACCCGCGTCCCGACGCGACCAGCGATGAAATCGACCGCCAAGGCGGCGGCACGTCCGAGATCGCTCGCGCCGAAGACGCAGGTCACGACGAACCCGTCCGCCTGCGCTTGAACGCGGCTCCGTTCCGCGACGATTCCGGGGTAGGCGGAGAACACGGCGCCGAGCCAACCCTTCGCGCGGTCCACGTCGTCCGCCGTCGCGCCATCCCTCTCAAGGCGACGGTTGGCCTGAATCCGGCGTGCAACAGATGTCGTCTTGGCCATGGGTGCCTCGTCTCGACCGCCGCCAAGCCTACACGACACTGCGTACGGCACATGACCGCGTTGTTTTGTGTAAGGATTGGCCCTTACAAGGGGGCAGAGTAAATGACGGATCGAGAGACTTGGATCCGCGCGGCGGCGTGCGGCGACCTAGCCGACGGCGAGGCGCTGGCAGTACCCGCGCCGGATGGGCGCACGATCGCCCTGTTCTTCACCGACGGCGCCTACCACGCCACCGACAACCAGTGCCCGCACATGGGATTCCCGCTTGTGCGGGGCCTGGTCCGCAACGGCATGGTGACCTGCGACTGGCACGGCCGCAGCTTCGACCTGACGGGCGGCGGCTGCTTCCATTCGCAATGCGACGACGTACGCGTGTTCGCGACCGAGATTCGCGACGACGCCGTGTGGATCCGCTTCGACGCGGAGCCGGGGGACCGGCGCGAAGCGCGTCTGCGTCTGCTCTGGGAAGGTCTGCTCGGCGACGACCGGTGGACGATGTCGAAGGCGATCGCCCAACTCCTCCACGGCGGCGTGCCCGAAGCGGACATCGTCGAACTCATCATGCGCCACGTCGGCCGGCACATCGCGAGTTCCCACGACCTCGACGCAGGCGACGACGTGTCGCGGCTCATCAACGGGCTCAAGGTGGGACAACGCTACGAGGGCGAAGACCGCCTGATCGCACTGGCCATCGCCGCCCGCTCGGCGGCAGGACCGGCGGCCGAGCGCAACGAGAACGTGCCCATGCCGCCGCCCTACGACTGGGAACGCACGGCGCGCTGGGTGCGCAACTTCGCCCGCGACCGCATGGGCAACCGCATCGAACGTTGCCTCTACACGGCCTGGACCGAAGGCGACGGCGAGAAGATCCTGCCGCTCTTGCTCGAGTGCGCCGTCGAACCGCACTTCCTCGACTTCGGGGACAGCCTGGTCTCGCTCGCCTACCTGGCGGAACTCCAGGACCTCTTCGGCTGGGAGCAGGCGGGGGAACTGATCTTCAACCTCGGGGCCAAGCTGATCGGTCAACCGCGCCAGGAGCCGGAGCGCTTCCGTCGCGACGCCGTGGCACGTATGCGCCAACTGGAAGTAGACATCGACGCCGCGTCAGGCGGCGACTTCGATGAGGATGCCCTGGCATCGGCGGTCACCAGCGTGGACATCCACCGCTCGTTCGACGCCCTAGCAAGCGCCTTGGCTAACGGTTCGTCCGACCGCCTGATCACGACCTTCGTGCTGCTCGCCGCGGACCGGATGGCGCGAACGCCGGTTGCGGTCGATGCCGGCTGGCCGAACCTCACACGAGAACTGAACCTCGCATCCTCTCTGCGCGCGCTCAAGACCCACGGAGGTGCCGAAGTGGCCGCGAAGGGACTGTTCCACGCCGCGTGGCACATCTTTGCCGACCGGTGGATCAACATCGACCACCGGCCGTTGAGCGAGCCGTTGCCGGCCCAGCCGCCGCCGGGCGACGACGAGGACGCGGCAGCCGCGGCCGTCCTGGACGCCATGCAGACCCTCGATGTCGAAGCCGCAGGCGACCGCGTTGCAGGCTACCTACAGGCGGGCTATTCCGGCGACCGGCTGCTACACGACCTGGGGCGTACCATCCTGCAGGACGACACCGGCCACGAGATCCTCCCGACCCTGCGCACGGTGTTCGACGAGTGGAGCAACGTGCAAGGAACCGACCCCGACCTCGGCGCGGGGCATCCGGCGGGCGCGCAGTTGCTGGTGGGCCTAGCGCGCTACGCCACCGATGTGCGATCCAACTCCGACGGCCGGTCAGCGGCCGTCACCGCGATGCGTTTCGCGGAGGGACGGACCACCGTCGAGATGTTCGAATAGCGGAGGAGCGAGATGACCACGCAAGACAGTTTCGTCCGCGTCGCCGAGATGGCGGATGTGCCCCCGGGCAAGGCGATCGCGGTGCGCGTCGAAGATCGCAGCCTGGCGCTCTTCAACCACGAAGGGACGATCTACGCCACCGACAACCAGTGCCCGCACATGGGCTACCCGCTGATCCGCGGGCGCGCCAGGAACGGCGTGCTCCAATGCGATTGGCACGGCTGGAGCTACGCGATGGCGGGCGGCGGCTGCTTCACCGGCGGCTGCGACGATCTCGACACGTTCCCCGTGGAGGTCCGCGGCGACGACATCCACGTCAAGGTCGCCGGCGTCGCATCCCGACGGACCGGCGCCCACTACCTCCTACTCAAGGAAGGGTTGCTCTCGCGCGATAACTGGGTGCTGTCCAAAGCCGTGGCGATCATGCTCGCCCAAGGCGTCTCCGAAGACGAGACCCTCCGCCTGCTGGTTACGCACCTCGGCAAGCACGTCGCGACGGAGCACGACGCCAACGGCAGTTTTCGGCTGGCGCAGGTCGCCAACGGCATCGAGGTCGCACGGCGCCTGCCGCCGGACGACCGCCTGATTCCCCTGATGATGGCCGCCAAGGGTGCATCCGGCCGCGCCGGCGACCGGCCTGACCGGCAGCCGCTGCCGCCGCCGGTGACCTGGGAGAAGCTCGCCGACTGGGTGCGCACGTTCTCGCGCGACCGCGACTGGGAGGGCATCGAGAAGTGCCTGGTGACGGCCCGGGCGACCGGCGGCTGCGACGAGCGCATCATCCCGCTCGCCTTCGAGTGCGTCCTCGCGCCGCACTTCATCGGTTTCGGCTTCCACCTCCGGCACCTCGTGCGACTGGCCGAGTTGCTCGGCGAGTTCGGCTGGGAAGTCACCGAGCAACTGGTCTGCAACCTGGCCGCCAAGATGCTCGGCCGTCATAGGGGAACGCCGGACGGCGTCCGGCGGGAAGCCATCGAGGCATACACCGCCCTTCAAGACGACCTCGAAAAGCTCGCCGAACCGGACGGTTCCGTGGACCTCGACGACGACGCCTTCGGCGAAGCCCTGCTCTCGGGCGAACTCGGCACCGCGTTCGGAGCCGTCACCGCGGCGCTGCAGTCGGGCGTCCACGTCAACCGCATCGCCGACGCCATGGTCATGCTCGGGGCCGACCGCATGGCGCGCACGCCGGTCAGCCTAAACCCAGGCTGGTGGGATCTCGCCGCGGAGATTCAGACGGGGTCCGCCATCCGGGGTGTTCACCGGCACGCCGGATACGCCCTCGCGGCCAAGGCGGCGTACCACGCCGCGTGGCAGTTCTACTCCGACCGATGGCTGAACATCCCCAATCGGCCACTGTCGCGTTCGAAGCTGGACACCGTTGCCGCGACGACGGCCCCGGACGACGAACGGACGGCGATCGTGGCCGCCATCGAGTCGATCCGCGTCAACGACGTCGGCCCCTTGGTCAGGAAACATCTGGCCGCTGGGCACCCGACGGGCGAACTGCTGGACGAGATCGCGCTCGCGCTCCTGAAACACGACACCGGCTGGGACATCCTCGACACCCTGCGCGTGGTCTACGACGAGGCCGAAGCGTGCCGCGAGCATCCGGCCGCGCACCAGCTCATGGTCGGTCTCGCCCGTTTCACCACCGGCGCGCGGCGCAGCAACAACAGCGATTCCGCAACGCGAACTGCAAGGCGCTTCGCCCGCCGCGAGACGGCGGTGGACCTTTACTGACTTCGCACGGGTCAGCCAGGGTGAAGTACCCCGAGTGTCACGAGGAGGTGCTCGACGCCCTGAAGGCGCTCGGCAAGCCGTCCTTCGGCCAGCACATGGCACGGGACCGCGGCTCCGCAATGAAGTACGTGGGCATCCGCGTTCCCGCGCTGCGGCGCCGGGTTCGGGAAGGTTTCACCTTCCTCAAGCGAGAGCCCGAGGCAGTCCTCGATGTCTGGGACGACCTGTGGATGGGCAGCGAATGGGGTGACGTCCTCTTCGCCGCGGAGGAGTACTACCGGCCCCTGGTGCGTCGCCGGGTGCTGCCGATCTACTGGCCGGTCATGCGTCACTGGGTCGACCGGGTGGACAACTGGGCGCACTCGGACGTGCTGAGTTGGACCTATTCCCGCCTGCTCGAGGCCGATCCGGGTTCGGTCATGCCCCAGCTTCGGCGGTGGAACACCAGCGAGGATCTCTGGCGCAAGCGCGTATCAATCGTGTCGCTGATCCACTACACGGGCAAGAACGCGGTATTCCTGCCACCGGAGGTGGTCCTGCCGATGGTGGATCGCTGCGCCGACGACACGCGGCCGCCCATGCAGAAGGCGGTCGGCTGGGTGCTGCGCGAGATGTGGCACGCCTACCCGGGCGAGGTTCGTGCCTACCTCGAGGCCAACGCCGGCCGGCTGGCACGGGGTGCCTACACGCGGGCCATCGAACGAATGGGAACCGAAGAGCGCAAGGAGATGCGCACGCGCCAGGGCGTAGCACGGTCGCGCGAATCCGCGTCTTGCGATGACGCTTCGGAGCCACGCGCATAGAATCCCCGCCTTCCTCACCACTGGGCCAAGTCAATGCCAGCGAGTTCCTGCCTGCCCTATCTCAGCTTCGACGGCAATTGCCGGGAAGCGTTCGAGTTCTACCGCAGCGTTTTCGGCGGCGAGTTCCACGTGCTCAGCACCTTCGGCGACGGTCCGGACGACATGACGCCGTCGGAAGCGGTCAAGGACCGGATCATGCACGTGAGCTTGGGCATCGGTTCGACGGTCCTCATGGGCAGCGACACGAGCGAACGCGCTCCCGTGAAGCACGGCGACGACTTCTCCCTCTCGGTGACCATGGACGACGCGGACGAGTGCGACGACCTGCTGGCGCGGCTGTCCGACGGAGGAACGGTGACCATGCCGATGCAGCAGCAGTTCTGGGGCGCCTATTTCGGCATGTGCACGGACCGTTTCGGCATCAACTGGATGGTTCTTTCCGAACCGGCTGGCTAAGCGGTACGCGCGGACCGGTAGGTCCGCTACGTCCTCGTCCGCATCTCTACCTCGGCTGGGCAAGCTGAATCACGTTCCTCTCTGTGTCGAGCACGTGGGCTATGAGCACGGGGGCATGGTCGTCATCGCGTCGACTTAGCAGCACGCCACCGGCCGCTTCCGCGTCGGCGATCGCCGAATCGAGATCGCCAACCGTGAAGATCACCATCGTGTGGACTTCCGCTGAGGGGTCCGGTCGGTGGCTCTGCAGCGCCAGGTTGCCGTCGCCGCACGTCAGGTCAGACCAATAGGGCGACGTCTGCTGCACGGCCAGTCCCAAGGCGTCTTGGTAGAACTGCACAGCGCGCTTCATGTCGCTGACGCCGATCACACGGGTGATCTTGGTTGCCTTCATGGGAAATCCTTGTAGTGGAAGCGTTGCTTTCCGATGGGGTCGAATGAGCGCCGATACGCCTTGTAGGCGGTGGGATTGTTCGATTCCGAGGACATGACATAGGCGTGCCTCATCCCGCGCTCGCGCAACCGCAGCATCGACTGCTCCACCAGGACCGCGGACAACCGCAGACCGCGATAGCTGGGACAGGTACCGACCGGCTCGAACACGCCGAAGCGGCTCACGTCGTCCGCCCATGCGATGCTGCAGGCGGCCAACTCGCCGTCCGCCTTGGCGACCACGAGATCCAGTTCCGGGTCGTAGCGGATCGCACCGCGCAGCGCGTGGTAGACATGGTCATGGAACTGGGAGACCGCGTCGGGTCGGCCGATGTGGTCGAGCGAGCTCCACGCATCGCGATGGCATTGCGCGCGTGCGTGCTCGTCGACGTCGACGCAGTCGCGGACAACCATGCCATCGGGGATGGCCTGTTCGGGCACGAAACCATCCAGTTCCGCGCAGAGCACCTCGCCGAAACGTCGTCCTGCCCGGTAGCCCGCCCGCCCGAGCAGCTCGCACTTCGCCTCGTCGTCGTCCATCGCGTCGATGCGCAGGCGGATGCCTTCGTCGGGGTTCATGATCGGGACGTGGTCTTCGATCCAAGCGAGCACGTCGCCGCCTAGGTCCACATGGTCGGGATGAACGTCGAATCGGGCGAAACGCGGCCCGTAGAACCAGGCGAGCGCAACGCAATCGCCCGCCGGGTTCAGCCACAGGCGTATGTCCCGGCGGTGGTCGAAGAGGTCCATGTGGCTGTGCGTGAACATCATCCAGACGATGTCGCCAGGATGCCAATAGGAGCATCCCCGGCGAGCGTCGAGGTTGTGGGCCGCGAACGCCGTCATGGCGGGGAGGTCCGCCTCCCCTTCGTAGAGTCTTGAAGTCATGGCGTCTCCTCAACCCCAACCGCAGCCAAGCCCCGGACCTTGGAGGGGCAGCACCAGCCCGTCGCGCATGGGGGGCAGCGGCACCCCGAAGGAAGACGCCTGACCAGCCGGGATCCAGGGCATCTCCACCCACCGGGACGCCGGCGAGGTGAAGGCCCACTGGATGGACGCATACAAGGAGGGGCCGAGGCGGAAATTGTGCGGACACAGCGCGACGTTGTACAGCTCCGCGAGCGTGCTGATGCGCCGCGCGGCGGTGAGGCCGCCGATCTTCGTGATCTCGGGTTGCACGTAGGCGAGCGCACCGGTGGCGAGCAGCCGGTCGAAGTCCTGGAGGGAATACTCGTTCTCGCCGGCAGCCAGGTCGCAGGTGATGGACGCACCCACGCGCGCAATCGCGTCAAGGTCCCGCATGGGTCGCACGGGTTCCTCGAACCAGGTCACCCCCAACTCGCCGAGCCGACTGCCGAAGGCGATGGCGTCCACCGGATCGAAGTGGCCGTTGACGTCGACCATGATCTTGACGTCGTCCGCGAACTCGCCGCACAGACCCGCGATCAACTCAAGGTCGATCTCGTGCAGCTTGATGGCGGTGAAACCAGCCTCCATGGCGCGCTCCGTCTCGGCGGCGAGACGCTGTGCATTCCTGTAGCGCGGGAAACTCGCGTAGCCGGGAATGCCGTCGCTCACCGGGCCGCCGAGAAGCGTCGCGACGCCAGCCCCCAGACGCTCGCCCTTCAAGTCCCACAGCGCCAGGTCCACGCCGGACAGGCCCATGAGGAAGATGCCCTGGTCGGCGTACCGGTAGCCCCAGTCAACGAGCTCGAACCAAAGCCCCTCGATCGCATCCGCGTCGCGGCCAACGAGCCGCGGCGCAAGCATGTCGTTGACGACCGCGATGATCGGCGATCCCGTCCGGCTCGGCTGCTTGGCGTCGTAGATGCCCCACCAGGCCTCGCCGACGCCCTCCACGCCGTCGGAATCGCGTACCCGGATGATCACATTGACCTGCGGCTGGTCGTGCAGCAGTTCGGCGGTGACGCTTTCGATTCGTGGCATGGCAAAGTCCGGCGGGTGGGGCAGCGAAGCACATTCTGTCACGGCGAGGCCGGTGATCGTCCCGCTGTGTCGACGGGTCAGACCAGCCGCCGCAGGTAGTCGAGCGCCGGCATCGCGCGTATGCCATCCGGGGTCACGAAATCCCGCTCACCGGACATCGCGAGCTGGAACGCATTCGCCCCCGGAAAACGCGTTTTCAGGTAGCGCAACCCGCGGTCGATGTCACGGTCCGCGCGCTTGCACTCGACGAGCACGACCGGTTGACGATCTTCCAAGATGACGAAGTCCACCTCGCGGCGGTCCACATCGCGGAAGAACCGCAGCTCAAGGTCGCGGCCTTGGGTGTCCTGCCGGTGATGCACCCACTTCAGCAGATGGCATGCCACTAGGTTCTCGAACCGTGCGCCCGGGTCGGGCACGACCGACCAGTCGAAATGGTAGTGCTTGCGCTCCTGTTTGACCGCGCGAATGCGTGGTGCCCCGAAGGGGGCGATGCGGAATACGGCGTACAGGCGTTCGATCGCGTCCAGCCAAGCCGCGACCGTCTTGTGGGCAACCTCGAGATCCGTTCTAAGCGCGTTGATCGACAACGGCGAGCCCACCAAGTCGGGCAGACGCAACATCATCTCCTCAAGCCTTCCCAAGTCGCGAATGCCCGTGAGCGACGAGATGTCGTCTTCGATGAGACGGACCCTGTATTGCCGCGACCAGCGCTTGGCCTCGGTTTCGCTGGCCCCCAGGAAAGGCTCGGGAAAGCCGCCAAGGCGCAGCAGGTCGTCCAAACCAGCAGCGGTGTCGATTCCCGCCTCAGCAACCGAGAACGGGTGCAAGCGCAGTAGGTTGTAGCGACCTTGCAGCGAGTCGCCACCGAACCCGAACAACTCGAGCCGACCACTTCCAGTGACCAGGATGTGCTGCCCCGCCCGGCGCTGGTCAAAGAGCCCCTTAAGGTAGTTGCGCCAGCCGCGGTACTTGTGAATCTCGCCGAACACCCAGAGATCGGCGTCCGGCAGTTCGCGGCGCAGGATACGCTCCCGATCCTCCGCAGCGTCCCAATTCAGATAACCCGCTTCCGCATCCGGCAGGTTGCGCGCCAAGGTCGTCTTGCCGACCTGACGCGGGCCGGCCACGAAGACCATCTTGCGCTTCAGGTCTTCGCGCACCTGCGGGGCGAGGTAACGCGGCGAAACGGCCATCCCCGGACAATACGAGCAATTTTTACGTTGGTCAAATTTACACGCGAGTATTTTCTACCTTGGGTCAAACTACGGTCAGCGGCGCACCTAGGACGCGTGCAAGAAGCTCGATCGGAACTGGATGCCCCAATGGTCGTCGACGAGGGTCGCGATCCAGAAGGTGTCGAAGCTGTGGTAGACGTTGCCGTCCGCCCGGCAACGGTCGTTGCGGATGGCGATGTGCACTTTGTCCTCGCCGGCGTGCACCACTTCGAGACTCGCGACGACCGTGTGGTGCCAACCCTCCTCCTGCAACCGCGCTTCGCCGCGCCGCGAGCCCGCGATGAAGGCCTCCGCGTTGTCGATGGTGGTGAACTTTCCGTTGGCGAGGCGGATGTGCGGGTAGTTCAGCGTTTCGGCGTGACGTTCATGGTCCTGGGCGTTGAAAGTGCGGATGAAGGCCTCGACGACCTCGATCCCCCGCTTGGCGCTGTCTTCGTTCATGGCATGGTCCGAGCTTTGAGATTCCCGCAGTATGGCGGCTTCGCAACCATCTTGGGTGAGGCGGCCGCGGCCTACAGCACGTCGAAGATTCGGCTGTACTTCAGGACGAGTTCGCGCTGCGGCGGCCCGAGACCCGACCGAGCATCCAGCTCGTTGTAGACCAGATAGAGGCCAGCGTTCGCGGAGCGCAGCCACGAGAAGCGGACGTTCGCCGAGAACTCCTCATCCGCGTCGTTGTACTGAACCAACGCGGCCAGGTTGATCTTCGGTGAGAACGAATAGGAGAACCCGGCGCGCGCCAGGTTGACGCTGAACGAGCCATCCTCAGACTCGAGATCGATCCTGTTGTAGTCCCACCCCGCCCACGCGGAGAGCGTCTCGTCCCGGCGGTAGTTCACGATGGGGAACACGGCGTGGCGTTGTCCGTTGTAGAACCCACCTGTCACCAGGTGAGTACCGACGCTCCAGGTCGCGTTTTGCGGCGATGCGGCGCCCAATTGGAACGTGCGGGTTTGGTACTCCCCTGCCGGAACGGTGACGCCGGCGATGGCGAACGGTCGCTTGACGCCCTCGTGGATGAAGTTCAGCGCCGGCCACACATCCGCGCCGCTCTTCCAGATCCACCAGCTCTCCAGGTGGAGGTCGCCGCTTTCGTGGTAGCCGTCGAAATCCCAGAAGCCAGCGTAGGAAACGAAGGGGCGCCACTCGCGCAACGTGTCCTCGTCGACGAACTTCCGCATCGCGAATGCGCCCACCCTACGAGAGCCGGTACGGGTAACGAAGCCCACGGCCGGGTCGAAACCCGAGCCGATCTCCGTGTAGGCACCGTCGACGTCCCAATCGGTGGAGTTGTAGCTGGCGTAGAGATTCACGAGGTGGTCATCGCTGCCGACGCCAGGCGTTCGGGTCCGGCCGACGAGCGCGTACATCTGCCCGTTCGCCCCAATACCGAGGGATCCGTCGATGCCATAGGTCTGTCTGCTCGAGCTGCCGTCGCGGCGGTCGGTGGCGATGAACCCCACCGCCGACCGGTTCGGGAGATCGCGGCTCGCCCGCGTCACCGTGAAGTCGTCTCGCGCCCTGCCATCGGCCGCTTGGGCGCGCATGTGCAGGAAACCGAGATTGGTCGCCGCGCCAACCTTGCCCGAGACGCGCACACCGCCATCGATCGGCAGGCGGCGACCGTCCTTGGCGATGCCAATGCGCCGGGAATGGAACAGTCGCGTCCCGGGAAAGCCGACGCCGAAGGAACCCGCGTTCTCCAGGAAGAAAGGCCGCGTTTCCGGGAAGAACAGGCTGAAGCGTCCCAGGTTGACCTGCTGCTTGTCCGACTCCACCTGCGCGAAGTCGGTGTTGTAGGTCAGGTCGAGCGTGAGGCTCGGCGTAATCGAATACTTCACGTCGAATCCGGCATCGTCACGGCGCTGGACGCCGCTTCGATCACCACCCCGAGCGGCACTGCCGACCACATACGGCGTGACCTCCAAGTTGTGCCGCCGCCGCGGGACACGGATGCCATCGACCTGGCCCGCCAGGGACAGCCGGTACATGCTGAATTGGCGAGGTACCGGCGACCAGTACGAAACCTCGCTGGCGTGCCGGATCACACGTGCGAAGTTGACGCGCCAGTGCTGGACGTCGCCACGCCCGTAGCGCAGCGACTGGAAGGGAATCGCGAACTCGGCGCTCCAGCCGGTGCCGTGGGTCCGCGCCCGGACTTCCCAGAGCGTGCTCCAGTTCCAGTCGACGAACTCGCCCGCGACCTGGCCGTCGTACTCCGCGCCAACCGGGTTAGTCCCGAACGCCACGCCGGCACGGCCGGTACCGAATGTGTCGAGAACCATGGTGAACGAGTCGGACTGGAATCCGTCGTTGGAGACGGTGATGGTCGCCGGGTCGGGGACATGGCAGATCACGCCGACATGAAGCGTGTCGTCGGTGAATCCGAAATAGACCTCCGTGCGTTCCGACGCCGGTGCACCGCTATCGGGCCGCAGTTGCGTGAACCCCGTGAACGGTGCAAGGCCGGCCCAAGCGGGGTCTTCCATCACCTTTCCATCCAGCACGGGCGCCTGGGACAGAGGCATGGCGTGACCGCGACGGCGATCATCCGAGTCGGCGGCGCTTAAGATTCCTAGGAACAACGCGCCGACGACGACAGCGGGGCGGGCGAATTGCATGATGTGGTCCTGAAAGGTCAACCGTTACGCACAAGGCGGCACTGCGAGCGAGAAGGTTCGCGGTCGAGGCCGGTTCCCCTCTCGGCAGCAGGGCGCGGCGATAGTGGAGCGAGCCCCGCTAGCCGGTCGAGCGGACTTCGTTGGCCCGGATGGCCGCCTGGAAGAACCCGGCCAGCCCCGCACCGTGCTTCTCGAAGTACGCCTCGAAGCGCGTATCGGCCGTGTACAACGCGGCGACCTGGCGGTGCATGCCCGGGCTGCAGGGGTAGAACCAGCGGTCGATGTGCCGCCGATGCTCCTCGGCCAGGTCCATCGCCTCGCGGTCGTCCGCCCGGACACCGCGCGCCAACAGCTCGGCGAGCCTCCGAACGACCGCATCGCCCTCTTTCTTGATCCGTGCCCAGTCGGCCTTGCCGTACCGGCTGGTGCGCCGCTTCGACTCCTTGTAAGCCTCGCTGTCGCCCCAGCGCTGTTCGACCTCGGCTTCGTAGCGCTTGTGGTCGAACTCCTCGAGGCCCTCGAACATCTCCGTCTCATCCATTTCCTGTCCCTCTTCCGTTGCGTTTAGGGCTCGGTCGACCCCGCGAATGATCCTCTCGGTCCGTTCCAGCCGCTCCACCAGCAGATCCCGCTGGGCCTTCAGCGCGCTCCGCTTGTCGTGCGCCGCGACGTCGAGCAACCGACCGATCGCCGCCAAGCTGAAACCCAGCTCCCGCAGCAGCCGGATCTCGCGCAACCGCTCGAGATCGCCGTAGGCGTACAGCCTATAGCCGCCCTCCGAGCGACCCGACGGCACGAGCAGCCCGACCCGGTCGTAGTAGTGCAACGTGCGCACCGTGACGCCGGCCAGCGTGGCGACCTCGCCCACCGTATGCAGTCGTCGGGCTCCCATGCAGGCATGGTAGGGCCTAACGTCGCGTCAGGGTCAAGGGGGTTCGGCGAACGGACCTAGGCCGGCATGCCACGCATCGAGGCCGACGCGTTAGGATGCGCACTTTTCGCCGCCGGGAGGCCGGATGACCAACATCAACCATCGCACCATCGAAACCAACAACATCAAGCTGCACATCGCCGAGGCCGGCGAGGGCCCGCTGGTCGTGCTGTGTCATGGATTTCCCGAGTCCTGGTATTCGTGGCGCCACCAAATTCCCGCGCTCGCCGACGCCGGATTCCGCGTCGTCGCACCCGATCAACGGGGCTACGGGACGAGCGATGCCCCGGAGGACATCGCCGCCTACTCGATCCTGCATCTGACCGGCGACATCGTCGGCCTGGTGAAGGCGCTCGGCGAGGACCAGGCGGTCGTCGTCGGACACGATTGGGGGTCTCCTGTCGCCTGGGCGCTGGCCCAGATGCGCCCCGACATGTTCCGTGCCGTCGCGTCCCTGTCGGTCCCGTTCACCGGTCGTGCGCCGTGGCCGCCCATCCATGGCATGCGGCAGTACTTCGGCGACCGTTTCTTCTACCAGATCTATTTCCAGACGCCCGGCGTCGCCGAGCACGAACTGCAGCACGACATCCCCGTCACCATGCGCAAGATGCTCTACGGCGCATCCGGCGCGATCGAGCGCTCCGGCGGTTCGTTCGGCGCCGAAGGCGCACCGCCCGCGTCCTCCTACATGCTGGCGCGCATGCCCGACCCGGGCGACGACCTACCGCCGTGGCTGACCGCGGAGGATGTCGACACCTACGTCGAGTCGTTCACCAAGTCGGGGTTCCGCGGCGGCCTCAACTGGTACCGCAACATCGACCACAACTGGGTGCTGACCGCCGCCTTCGACGGCATGAAGATCGAGCAGCCGGCGCTCTTCGTCGCCGGCGACCGGGACGTAGTACCGTTCAGCGCCGAGGCCGAGCAAGGCATGCGCGCGGTCGTCACGGATCTGCGCGACGTCGTCGTGCTGCCGGGTGTCGGCCACTGGACCCAGCAGGAGGCGCCGGGTGCGGTGAATGAGGCGCTGCTCGGGTTTCTGAAGGCGCTTTAGCAGGCCATCGTTGCCGGCTCTCCGCGACAGTCCTGTACGACGTACTTTTGTGTGCGAAATCATTGACATGGGTGAAATGTAGGTTGACCATAGGGAGTCTCCCAGCGCGTCGGGAACGCGCAATCGCAAGGAGACCAAGCATGGCCACGAACACATCGCCGCAGTCGCTGGATTCCATCCCCAACAGGCTTGGACGACTCGAAGACGGGTTTGCACGACTCGATGAGACGGTGGCAAACATCAAGACGAACATGGCCACCGTGGCCGACATCGAGAGTGTCAAAACCCTCATGGCCCAGATGGAAGCGCGACAGACCAAATGGCTGTTGGGGATCATGACGGCCGCGGCGGTGTCCGTGGTGGTCGCTTTCGTCCGCACGTCTACGGGGTAAACGGCTCGAGCGGTCTGCGAAGTCGCCTGACCAGTCCACCGGGCCGCCTAAGGAGCGGTGACACGGCTGGCGACTCGTCATCGGGCAGCGATCCGTAGTCGTCCGACTGGTCCGTTGATCGAGACAGAGGTTTGTGTATATTGATACACAACGGGAGTGGACGTGGAACGCAACAGCGGCAAGCTGATCCGTATGCTCAAGCGGGATGGCTGGGTGCACGCGGCCACCAAGGGCAGCCACTGGCAGTTCACGCATCCCGCTAAGCCTGGGCGGGTCACGATCCCGCACCCGAACAAGGACATCCCGCACGGGACGGTGTCGTCGATCTACCGGCAGGCGGGCTGGAACCCCTAAGGAGACAGGACCGATGCGCTACCTATCCTTCATCCACCGGGACGAGGCCGGCTACGGGTTGAGCTTCCCCGACTTTCCGGGCTGCGTGTCGGTCGGAGACACGGTCGACGAAGCCGTGCGCCAGGGCAGCAAGGCCCTGGCCTTCCACGTCGAGGGGCTAGCGGAGGACGGCCAAGAGATTCCGACACCGCGCTCGATCGATGCAATCAAGGCCGACCCGGAACTTGAGCCCTGGCGGCGCGGGGCCGACCTGGTGCTGATCCCGCTCCTGTTGGACCGCGGCTCCACGCGGCGGGTCAACATCTCCCTCGATCGCGGCCTGCTCGAAGCCATCGACGACGAGGCCAGGCAACGTCGGATGACCCGTTCAGCTTTCCTAGCCACTGCGGCACGCCACGAGATCGAGGCGACGTGACGCCCTGATCAATCCACCAGGCCGTCGAAGTAGCGACTAGCTTCCGCGAACGCGTCCCGGCCGATCTAGATGCCCATCAGCCGGCCGGGGATGTCGTCGATGGGTGGGTGGATGCCGCCCCAGATGCGCGACAGGCTGCACTGGTCGGCGGCATCCTGGTAGGTCGCCCACTGCAACGTCATATGGACGGACGGCCCTGCCTCGAAGTGCAGGAAGGTCTCCGCGGGAATCCGGAACCCGCTCATGCCGCCTGGAAAGTAGATGTCGCCGGTCAACGCCGAGAGCACCTCGGCCGCCGCGCGCGAGTATGTCGAGTGTCCTGACACGTAGCCGGCGAACGGCGGCGTGACGAACGTGGGCCGCTGATAGGGCCACCAGTCCTCGGCGCGGATCCACCCGACGCCCGCCACATCGACGTCCGGATCGGGGACATGATCAGGTCCCCGCCAGGTATAGAACTTGGGCTTGCCCACGTGTTCGAGCGCTTCGCCGCGCAACGGATCGTCGTCGTCGATGAGTTCGATGAAACCGGGGACCAACGGGATACCGTGTCCATAGTACGAGGGCAGATTCACGTCGCTGCTCTGGCCCAAGTCCGCCATCGCCCGCAGCGCCGAGATCGGCCGAATGTAGTCGTACCATCCTTTCGCGCCCCAGGCACCGATCGCGGCGTCGTGCATCGCACCGCCGAGCGCGAAGTAGGTCTTCAAGTCCCATTCCAGCCGTCCGAGAACCGGGCCTGCACCGGCGAATCGACGCACGAGCAGCGGGTGGTCGTTCACCGTATTGGCGATGACGAACCAGTGCCCGGGGGGCGTCTCGGATTCGGGGCCGTCCGCCCAGAACTCCGCGAGAACGCGCGTGTAGTCGCCCCGGGGTACGACCTGTGGCGCGTAGGCGGCATCGGTCTTTGGATTCTTGAGGTGGCCTGGTGACGGGTCGCCACCCGACTCGCGGTTGTAGAACGACGGGTAGTCCGCGACGGACTCCGGGTACGAGGGGATGTTGCCGATGGCGGCGGGCGAGATATCCCACATCACCCCGTCGGCGGGGTCCAGGTGGGACGCCCAAACGGCCACCAGCGAGAACGCCCACTTGTAGTCGCCCGAAGGACGACCGTCGATGGTAGGCGGCTCGCCGGGGTCGTGGTAGAGCCGGTACTCGAATCCGTCCCGTTCATGGACGGTCATGTCATCGGCTGACAGCGCGAAGGGGACGACAGCGCCCCATTCCGGACTAAGGAAGTCCGGCGTGCTGTCGGTGGGGTTGCCCGCCTGGTCGATGAACTCCTCCAGGGTAAGCGGCTGCCAACGATTGAGGTCCCGGATGTTCGGATTGCCGGGTAGCGCGGGCTCGAGCGGCGGGTTCACGGGGCGGTAGGCCCGGTTGGCGTAGTCGTCCGCTTCATTGGCGCCATCGGCCAGACCAAAGCGGATGTAGCAGCCGGCGATGTGGTTGCCGAGCGCCTCGGGCGCGGCGTCTCGGAAGGCGGCCGCGTCGATACTGGCGTCGAGGTCGAGGGCCTGCATCAGGGTCGCCGCATCTCGGTAGATGTCTGCAACACCGGGCGAGTCGCGGAACCGGTGGCGGATCACCCGGTACGCCGCGAAGCTCACCGCAGCCTCCGCCGCCCTCACGTGATCGTCGGCGGTCGCGACGCTGTGGAAAGAGCAGGCTACGCCGGATGGTTCCCGGCCGAGTAGCCATGCGCTACCGATTTCCTGCACGGCGGACCAAGCGTCGTACATCGCGGCGCTGACGTGGAATAGGTTCCGGGCGTGCACGGTCGGCCGGGCGTAGTCGTTTCGAATCGACTGCAGCAGCACCTCGTTCCACCGACGGGCAACGCTCGCATCCTGCGCCGCGCTGACACCCGGCAGGTACCGCGCCGTGACGTGGACCACGCGTTCGAGCAACGTGACGACGGTTTCCGGCGACGACGGCGAAGCGACCTCGCCGCCCGTGACTTCCCAGTGGGAGAAGTGATAGTTGGCCTCCGCTTCCGCCGCCCTGATCGACACTTCGTCTCCGATCCGGTAGATGCCGCTGCCGTCGCCCAGCACGACCACCAATCGGGTGCCGACGTTCTCGTCGGGGTCGTAGCGAGGATGCTCGATGTCCACGTACTGGTTCACGGCCAGAGACTCCAGGGACGTCTCCTCGCCGTCGGGCCAGTGCACTACGAGGCGGTCGACCAGCGACGCCGCGCCCAGACCAAAGACCTGCGCAGTCGGGTTGTGTGAAGCGAAGTTGCTGCCGAGGGTCACTTCGCGCAAATGTTCGATGCCATCCGCTTCGAGGACGACCCGCGCGCCCACGGCCGACGAGTTCGGGTGTCGGCCCTGCAATCGGATCCCGAGATAGTTGCTGTCTGCATCGTTGCGGAAGAGGGTTGCCGCGTTGGCGGCGTTGTCGTGCAGCAACAGGATGTCGACATCCCCGTCGTCGTCGAAGTCGGCGCAGACGACCCCCCGGCCCTGCTCCCGGTCGGCAAGGCCGAGGCTGTCGGCGCTGTCGTGAAAGCCGCCTTCGCCATCGGAGACGAAGGCCCGCGAAGCATCGCTTGCGAAGTCGCCGTACTCGTCGAACTGCGGCCAGCCGTTGGTGTGGTAGATGTCGAGGTCGCCGTCGTTCTCGAAATCGATGAAGCAACTGCCCCACCCCCAGCCACCGTCGGCGACCCCCGCGGATGCGGTGGCGTCCACGAATACGCCGTCGTCGTTGCGATACAGCCGGTTGCCGAGCGTCGACAGGTGGGACGGCACATCGTCGCCGCGGGCGAGGATGCTGCTGACGAACCAGTCGAGGTCGCCGTCGCCGTCGTAGTCGCCGACAGCGGAGCCCATGCCGTTGCCGTCGACGATGACCCCGAAGTCGGTGACGTTGCGGAACGTGCCATCGCGGTTGTTGAGAAAGACCTGCGAGTGGTTGTAGTCGCCGACCATGAGGAGGTCCGGGTAGTCGTCGGCGTCGATCCGCGCGAAGGTGGGCGTGAACGTCGGATCGAACTCGCGCAGGCTGATACGCGGGTCGGGGCTCAGGACCACGGACGGCGCGATCCCGGCTTCCACGCTCACGCTGGTGAACCGGATGCGCCCGGCCAGGCTGTCGTTCCGCCAGAGGTGTTCGGTGTCGCCGACCCCGCCGATGTAGTCCCTCGGCGTGCCCCAGTGCCCCAAAGCGAGGTCGAGGTCGCCGTCGAGATCGTAGTCGCCCAGAGCCGGCGACATGGAGTACGCGGCCTGCATACGATCCAGCCCGGACCCCGGGGTCACGTCGGTGAACGTCCCATCGCCGGCGTTCGAGTAGAGGAGCGTGGGGTCGCCTTCTAGCCCCGGCAGCAGCAGGTCGAGGTCACCGTCCCCGTCAAGATCCGCCAAGGCCGGCGAGCCATGGCGATAGGTCCGGTTGCCGGGCTTGGTATAGGCCACGCCCGCCTCCGCCCCAACATCGGTGAAGCGAAGATCCCCGTCGTTCCGGTACAGCAGGTTCGGCCCGAGATCACCGCGGACGATGACGAGATCGACGTCGCCGTCGCGATCGTAGTCTCCCGCGGCGGCCCCGCTCGGCACGGTGATCGGCACCTCGACGTTGCGCATGTCGTCGGCGAAGCCGATCGTGAACGCGATCCCGGAACGTTCGGTCACGTCCGTGAAGATCGGTTCGGCTTCTTCCGTGGGCGGAGGTGTCGGGGCAGTCGGCGGCGGTGGCGGCGGGGGCGGAGCACGGCCTCCACCGCCCCCGCAGCCCGATGCGAAAAACAGCAATCCCAGCGTCAGAGAGCGCGTCAGCCGTGTCCGTAACGACCCGCAACGACCTGGGATGGACCTTGACTCGTCAGTCAACATTGGGCGCCCTCAACGCATATAGTCTCCGATACGGCTCGCACGCCACGTAAAATACTTCGGCCCCCAACGAGAATGACCGACTTGCCACTGCCTCAAGGCGACCCCGCCGACTTGGGTTTCGATCCCCAACGCCTCGCGAACATCGAGGACGCGATGCAGGCGTTCGTTGACGACGGCCGCTTACCGAACCTCGTCACCATCGTGGCCCGGCGCGGCCATATCGTCCACCAGCACGCCTGCGGTGTGCTCGACCTGGACGACGACGCGCCCGCCCGACTCGACACGCTGTTCCGCATGTGGTCGAACACCAAGCCCATCGCGGGCGTCGCAACGCTGACCCTGTACGAGCGCGGCCTGCTCAACCTGGACGACCCGATCGCCCGGTTCCTGCCGGAGTACGCCGACCAGCGGGTCCGCCGAGCGGACGAACCCATGGCCACCGAACCCGCCAGGCGCGGCATCACGATCCGCGACTGCCTGACCAATACCACGGGCCTCCAGGATCCGTCGTCGATGCCGCACTTCTATCGAGAGCAGTACGAGGAGATCCTGACCCAGATCGGCTGGATCGGCCCGCACTCGGGCATGCTCAACGTGCCCGATAGCAGCAACCGGGAGCGCGTCCGTGCGCAGGCGCAGTTGCCGCTCATGGCGCATCCGGGCGAGCGCTTCGAGTACCACTTCGGCTATCCCCTGCTCAGCGCCGTACTCGAGGAGGCGAGCGGTCAGCGCCTGGACGAACTGTTCCGAGACGCCATTTTCGAACCGTTGGGCATGCACGACACCGGGTTCTACCTGGCCGACGACGCCTTGCCGCGTTTCGGGGCTTGCTACTTCCCCCGGGAAGTGGACGGCGAGATGCGGCTGGTGGCCATCGAAAAGGCGGCCACCTGCGAGAAGACCGTAGGACCGAGACGGGAGTTCGCCGCCGGCGGCGACTTCGGCGGCGTGCTGACCACGGCCGGCGACTACGCCCGTTTCGGACAGATGCTCCTAAACGGCGGCGAACTCGACGGCGTGCGGGTGCTTGGGCGCAAGACCGCGGCACTCGTGACGGCCAACCACACGGGCGACATGGTGATTCCCATCTCAGGCCCGGGCTATCACTGGGGCTTGGGTGTGTCCGTGTACCACGGTGGCGGGAACCCCCCACCGATCCATTCCGTCGGCACCTATGGCTGGGACGGCGCCGCCGGCACGATGTACTTCGCCGATCCCGCCGAAGACCTGCTCGCCGTGTGCCTGACGCAGGTCATGGCGGCCGGGACGATGCCGAACAACACCTACCAGGAGGACTTTCGCCGGCTGGTCTACCAGGCGCTGGCTTGAGCCTTGCGATGCAACTGCTCCACGAGAACTGAATGGGGGCTTCCATGCCAGGACCACGTCTAACGAACTTGAGCCGTCGCGACTTCGGTCGGCTGTCGATACTCGCGCTCGGTGGCGCCGTTGCCGGCACGGGGCGGGCAGCACTTGGCGGCGAGTCGCGCGCGGCTCAGATCAACGGCAGTGTGGCTCCCGGCTTCGAGCGGGTCAGGCACGCGTTCGCCGCCAACTTCGAGAACCACGGCGAAGTCGGGGCCGCGTTCAGCCTGTATCACCGGGGCGTCAAAGTGGTCGACCTCTGGGGCGGCGTGGCGGATCCGGACACCGGTCGGCCGTGGGCCGAGGACAGCATCGTCATGGTGTTCTCAAGCACGAAAGGCGCGACCGCGGTCTGCGCCCACCTGCTGGCCCAGCGTGGGGAACTCGACCTCGACGCCCCGGTGGCCGAGTACTGGCCCGAGTTCGCCGCCGCCGGCAAACAGGACATCCCGGTGCGCTGGCTGCTATCCCACCGGGTCGGTCTCCCGATCTTCGATGCGCCGATCACCGTCGAGGAGTTCCTGGCGTGGGAGCCCCCCGTCAAGACCCTCGCGGCCCAGCGTCCGGTGTGGGAGCCCGGGACCACGCACGGCTACCACGCCGGCACCTACGGCTGGCTCGTAGGCGAGGTGGTGCGGCGGGTCAGCGGCAAGAGCCTGGGTACGTTCTTCGCCGACGAGGTCGCCGGCCCCTTGGGCCTCGACTTCTGGATCGGCCTGCCCGAGAGCCAGGAGAGCCGCGTCGTTCCCGTGATCGCGGTTGACCTGGCGGATGGCGCGATGGACGAGCAAGCGCTGACGCCGCGGCGGCGTGATCTCCTCGCAGCGTCCAGAGATCCCGATTCGCTGCTCGCCCGGCCAGCGACCACGACGCCCCTGGACTCGAACACCCGGGCGTTCCGGGCCGCCGAGCTTCCGGCGGGGAACGGCGTCGCCGACGCGCGCTCGCTCGCGCGCATGTACGCCTCTCTCATCGGCGACGGCGTCGACGGCATACGGCTGCTGAACGACGAGACCGTCGCGCGCGCCACCACCGAGCAGTCCAACGGCCGCGACGAGGTGCTTAAGATCCAGACACGCTTCGGGCTTGGATTCGAGCTCAACCTGCCGCACGGACATCTCGGCCAGGAAGGCGCGTTCGGGCACTCCGGCGCCGGCGGGTCGCTCGCCTTCGCCGACCCGAAGGCGGAGATCGCCTTCGCCTATGTGATGAACCAGATGCAGCTCGTGGCGAGCGACGACCCGCGCACGCTCAGCCTGATCACGGCGGTCCGTGAGTCGTTGAAGGGTCAGTAGGCGGACCTCGGCTTGCGGCGACCGCACAATCGTGCGAGCGTCGGCGAACCACGTCGGGAGCACACCATGCGGCCAGTCGTCATCTGCCTCGTTGCGCTCGCCTGCCTTGCCGCTTCTAGCGCGGCGAGCCAAGGCCGCTCCCCGGCGTTCGAACGCCTCTACCAGCAGCATTGCGCCGTCTGCCACGGCGACCGCTTCCAGGGCACGGCCCAGGGCAATCCCCTCGTCAACGCACCGCTGATCAGGGGTGAAGGCGTGGAGGCCATCGCCAAGAGCATCGCCGAGGGCGCACCGGACCTCGGCATGCCCGCGTGGTCGGAGACCTTCGCCGAAGGACAGATCAGGAGCCTCGCCATCCTCATCGCCGAAGAACGCGCCAACGCTACGTTCTCCGACTTTCGGATGGCCCCGCCCCTCGAACTGCCCGACGGGATCATCGAGACCGCGCACCACCGCTACCGCCTGACGAAGGTGATCGACGGCCTCGAGCCCCTGCCTTACTCCATCGCGCCGCTGCCGGACGGCCGCATCCTGCTCACCGAGAAGATGCGCGGGCTTACCGTCGTATCCGCCGACGGTACGCAGTCGGACCTGATCCCGGGCGCGCCGGAAGGCAACCGCCAGTCGGTCCGGATGGGGCCGCTAAGTTACGGCCTCGGCTGGATCCTCGACGTAGCGCTGCACCCGGACTACGCCGAGACCGGCTGGATCTACTTGAGCTTCGGCGACCGCTGCACCGACTGCGGCGCCCGCCCGGTATCCATGATCAAGCTCATCCGCGGGCGCCTGAAGGACGGTGCCTGGACCGACGAGGAGACGATCTACCAAGCCGCTCCGGAGCACTACAACCCCGCCAGCGACATGGCCGCAGGCGGCCGCATCGCGTTCGACGGTGCGGGGTACGTCTTCTTGAGCCTCGGCATGAAGGGCGGTTACGGGGGGATCCAGGACCTCGGCGTACCGCACGGCAAGGTGCACCGCTTGCACGACGACGGACGCGTGCCCGCGGACAATCCATACGCCGACACCCCCGACAAGCTCGCAAGCATCTGGACCTACGGACACCGCAGCGTCCACGGCCTCGAGGTCGACCTCAACACCGGCGCGCTGTGGGGAACGGAGATGGGCCCCCGCGGCGGCGACGAGATCAACCTGCTGCGGCCCGGCGAGAACTACGGCTGGCCGCTCACCTCGCACGGCGTGCACTACAACGGCCGGTCGGTCGACGGCCGGGGTTTGGGCGTCGAGTTCGACCCGGCCGACCTCGTCGGGCCTGTAGTCGACTTCACCCCGTCGGTGGCGGTGTCGAGCTTCGTCTTCTACGACGGCGACGCGTTCCCCGAATGGCGCGGACACATGCTCGTGGGAAGCCTCAAGGGCAGCGACATCTACCGCTTCGCCATGCAGGACGTAGAGGTCGCCGAGCGCGAGACCGTGCTCGAGGACCTGGCCCGGATCCGGGACATCGAAATCGGCCCGGCGGGCAGGATCTTCCTTCTCCTCGAGCACGAGGGCGGCAGCCTGATCGTCCGCATGGACCCGGCGTCCGCTGGATGAGCGCCCTCTAAAGCCCGCGAACAAAGTCGAAGACGATGCGGGCGAGATTCTCGCCGCGACCTTCCTGGAGGAAGTGGCCACCGCCGGCGATCCGCTGATGGCGCTGTCCTTGGGCTCCTGGGACGCGCTCGCGGAAGACGGCATCGCCGCCCGCCGTGACGGGATCGTTGTCGGTGAACGCGCACAGGAACGGCTTGCGCCACTGCCGGAACACCTCCCAGGCCGCCGCTTGCTCGGCAACGCACGGCGCGTCGGGCAAGAGCGGTACCTGCCTAGGCATGGCCCGCGGCCCCATCTTGTAGGACGGATCCGGGAACGGGGCGTCGTAGGCGGCGACTTCCTCAGGTGACAGTGTGCCGCCACCGCCGCCAGCGACGCTCATGCCGACGAGCATGCCGATCGGCAGATCCTCGGTTTCCCACGTCCACTTCTGCCAATAGGCGAACTTGCGCTCGCGCGCCTCGGGCTCAATGGACCCGAGCGCGGCGGCCATCTCCTGCATGGTCGGCGTCGGCGTCGCGGGGCTCAGAAATTCCTGGACCGCGCGGAGTCGGTCTTCCGGCATGTCGAGCGCCAGCGGCAGGCCGGTGTTCGCCGCCACGATCGCCGCGAAGCGGTCGGGGTTCTCGGCGGACATGCGCAGGCCGATCAATCCGCCCCAATCCTGGCCGACAAGGGTTGCGTCGCGCACGTCGTTGGCCATGAGCCACGCAGTGAGCCATTCGACCTGGCGGTTGTAGCTGTAGTCCTCGCGCCGCGCCGGCTTGTCCGAGCGGCCGAAGCCGACCAGGTCCGGCGCGAGCACGCGCAGCCCGCCGGCCACGAGAACCGGGATCATCTTGCGGTAGAGATAGCTCCACGTCGGCTGCCCGTGCATGCAGAGCACGATGGGCCCGCCGCTTGGACCGGCGTCGACATGGTGGATGCGCAGCGTGCCACCCTCCCCGTCCGGAACATCGGTGTAGTGCGGCTCGTAGGGAAAACCCGGCAGATTCGCGAAGCGTTCGTCGGGAGTGCGCAGAGCTTTCATGGGTTGCTTCCTTGGGATTGGGCGGGGCGCCTACACGGGTTTCAGCCCGTAGGCCTTTCGTACGTCATCGCCATCGGGATCGGCCACGACGCGCGGTTCGCGATCGAAGACCAGGCAGGCGCGGGTCGCGGCGTCGTAGCACGGCCACTGCGGCAGGCCGGCGCCGTTCGGGTTGCCCGTTCGCGCGAACTGCACCAGCGCCGCGGCCCAGAGCCTAGCGAGCGCGCGGTTCTCGTCGGTGTTCTCGTGGAATGCCACCGTGCCGGGCTCCGCCATCGCGAACTGATTGAAGGTGAAGGCGATGTCGCTCCCGTGGGTGACGCCGAGAGGGTGCTCGGTGGGAACCTCGAAGTTGTAGACCCAGCCCCCAGCGCCCGCCTGCGTCGCCGCTTCGCCATTGCGCAGCGTCGCGGAACGGAAGAGATCGGCCCAGACCTGCGCCACCTTGGCCACCTCGTCGGCACCGGGAAGCAATCGGTCGAAGTGCGCGACGTAGTCGTCGGGGCGGTGCGGGTTGATGAGCGGCAGGAACATGGCCAGGACGACGTCGATCCCGACCGGCGCTGGCCCGCCGAGATCGGCGAGAAGTGTTCCCTCGTCCCGGTTGCTTCCGATGATGAGCGGCGGCCCATCGGCCCCCTTGCGGGCGATCGCCTCCGCGGTTGGCCGCGTGATCACCGTGCCGTCCACGGTCTGCGCCGTCGTTGCCGCGCCCTGCTGGTAGAGTGCGAAGAGTTCGCTCGCCGGGATCGCCAAGAGCCGCGCTTCGAGGTCGCTCTCGATCCCGAGATGGCAGGCAAGCGTGCCAGCCGCATCCGGCACGGGCGTGATGCCGATGTCGATGTCGCCGGGGCTGAATGCGACCGCGCGGTGATACAGCCCTTCGGCCGCCGGCGCGCCTTGGAGGGCGAGCACGGAGCCGGCGCCGCCGCTTTCGCCCCAGATGCTCACGCAATCCGGATCGCCGCCGTAGTCGGCGATGTTGTCGCGGATCCAGCCGAGCGCCGCGATCTGGTCCTCGAAGCCCCGGCTGACGCTGCCCGCGTAGGCGTC
>JAPOYV010000017.1:0-11446 GCA_026706385.1 Gammaproteobacteria bacterium | reverse complement strand
GCAATCCTGCTCGCGGGCGAGCACGCTGCCGTCGTACTCGTTGGCGGAGCCCTGCAGGTAGCCGCCGCCGTGGATCCAGCAGATCACCGGCCGTCCGGCGCCGTCCGCGGCCGGGGTGTGCACGTTCAGGTACAGGCAGTCCTCGGACTGCTTACCGGGGATGTCGGGTCCAGCGAGCACACCCGGATAGGGCGGCTGGAAGCAACGGTTGGGGTGACGCGTCGCCGCTAGCGTTCCGCTCCAGGGCAGCGCTGGCCGGGGCGAGCGCCAGCGTAGGCTGCCGGTCGGCGGCGCTGCGTAAGGCAGGCCCAGGAAGACGGATACGCCGTCGCCGTCAAGACCTCGCACGGTGCCGAGCCGTGTCCGAACGTGGGTCATCGCGGACGGCCTTTTAGTCTTCGACACAGGCGTAGTTCGCCGCGTCATCGGTGTCGCCCGAGCCGGTGTATCGCGCGTACTGCGGATAGGGGCACAGCGGACGGGAAAAGCGTCGGGCGTCCTCCTGCGCTTTGCCGGCTTCGAGGATGGCACCACTCCAGTTCACAGTCCGCCCTGCAATCGCGGTCTGGGCGTCCATGAACGTGAAGTCCCCGGGGTGTTCCGCAATGATCCTGTCGGGCGCCACGTCGTCTTCGACCCAGTCCACGATGGGCTGGACGAAGTCGGCGGCCCAGGCGCCGGGGCCACCCGCGCAGTGGACCATGCCCGGGATCATGTAGGTTCGCAGGAACTCGTCGAGTGCATCCGCACCGTTCAGTTCCTCGGCGTCCGCGAGATACAGCTCGAGGGTCTTGGCGCGGCAAGGCTGGTCATGCCAGCCGTTGTAGATGATGAGCTTGCCGCCGCTCTCCTGGAACGCGCTGAAGTCGGGCATCGGCACCTCGACCGAGTACATGACCTCTCTCAGCCGCGGCAGATTCCTGACCGGGTCGAAGCTCGCGATGTCGAAATCCGGCTCGCGGTGCATCACGGCCTCGATCACGTCGACCGTGACGTCGGAGGCCGTGCCCTCGAGGAACGGCACGGGACCGGTCACCCAGAGGTCGAAGTCACCGCCCAGTTCCCCGCCGGGATAGACGCCCGGCACCACCACGGCCCCGGACTCGTCGGTGATCCCGGTGTAGATGTAGCGCGCCGTCTCGATCTGGCCCGTCGTCAGGCAATCGGAGGCGGGACTGTCCTCGCACGCGAGCACATCGAGCTCGAGCATCTCGACCGTGCATGTGCGCGGATCGCCGACGACCCCGTCGGCAACGCCGTCAAGCAGGTCGCACGCTCGCCTGGTGTTCGCATCCAGCAACGCCACCGACTCGGCCCCCAGCGGGCCGCGTGCCTGGTGCCGGCTCGTCTCGAACGCCCACGCGAGCAGTTGCGAGTACTCGATCGCCGGAGCGCCAGCGATGATGCCGTCGTAATCGTCCGGGTAGCGCAGGGCCTCCACAAGCGCCGCGCGCCCGCCGTTCGAGCAGCCCCACAGGTACGCGTATTGCACGGGCTGGCCGTAGAACGCCGCGACGATCCGCTTGGCCAGCACGGTGGTCAGGTGATTGGCGCGGAAGGCGAAGTTCAGTTTCGCGTGATCGTCCCGGTAGAACGTCGGCTCGTTCGCCGCCTCATGGCCGGTGTCGGTCGTGGCCATGGCGAAGCCGTCGCCGAGCAGGCTGCTCGTATCGCCGATCACGCCGGCGAGGCCCCCCGGGGCATGGAACATGAACCGTCCCGTCCAGCCTTCGACCGGCATGCGTACCTCGAAACGGATCGTCGCGTCGATCGTGCCGCGCACCCGGCAGTGCGCCGGCGCAGCGTCCGAGGCCGACACCAGCACGCCCGCCTCCACCGCATTGTCCATGTCGGACAACCGGTAGAGATCGGCGCATCGACCGGCAGGCGTATCGGCCGCAATGGCGATCCCCGGCAGGGCAAGGCACACAGAGGCCAACAAGGCAGGCAAACGCATGGAGTCTCCTAGAGGGAGTCGAAGGAAAGTCGGGAATGCGGTGATCCTATCATCCGCTAGTGGCTTTACAGGTGCCGCTCCGCTGCCTCGCGCCAAGGGAAGGGATGCGATCGAGCCGCCGGATGCCGTCGACGTCGAGATCGACGTGATGACGTCGCGCCGCTCGTGGCCGTTCGGGGCGCTCGCGCTCTTCTTCGCGACGATCGTCAAGGCGCCGGCGTATGCGGGCGTGACCCTCCGTGGCTACGACGGCTTAAGGCATCAAAGTGCCGACTCGTGGGTTCATTTCAACGGGTACGCCGAGACCCCTGGCCGCGTGGTGCAACCGAGCGGCCTGTCGAACCCGGAACTGCGTCGTCCCGACCCGCCACCGGAGACCTACTACTACGCCGACTCGTCCGTTCGCTTTGATGAACCGTTCTTCTTCGGTACGGTCGACGGACTGGCCTACGCGACATTCTTCCCGGCGTCACACCGCCAGTACGTCCGTTTCGTCGTCAATCCGCTCGCTCCGGCCTTTGGTGGCCCGGCGTGGGATTTCTTCTGGATCATCCCCTCGCCAGTCCCGGGACAAACGGTACAAGCTGCCGATGCGCGTCGTGCTGCGGCCGTTTTCGAGCGTTGAAGACATGCTGACGGCCTATCGCTCCTACGTTGACCAGGCGCCGCCAACCTAGCCAATGAGATGGGTACTACTGGCCGCGCTGCCTTTGGCCGCCTGCGACAGGCCCAGCGACACGCACGCGCCCCAAGGTTGGCAGCTTGTCTGGTCCGACGAGTTCGACGGCGCGGCGCTGGATGCTGCCAAGTGGAACGTCCAGACCGGCGACGGCACGGCCGAAGGCATCCCCGGCTGGGGCAACAACGAACTGCAGAGCTACCGAGCCCCCAACATCGCCGTGGCCGACGGCGTGCTCGTCATCACGGCCCGCGAGGAGGACGCTGGCGACGGCCATGCGTACACGTCCGGGCGCATCAACACGGCCGGCAAGCTGGACATCACCTATGGCCGCATCGAGGCGAGCATCCAGGCGCCCCCCGGCCAAGGCCTCTGGTCCGCCTTCTGGATGCTGCCCACAGACTCCGCCCATGGCACCTGGGCCGCGGGCGGCGAGATCGACATCGTCGAGGTGTTCTCGCGCGACCCGGAGCCCTTCGCCCAGGCCGCGTTGCACTACGGGATGGCGTGGCCGCTCAATACGCACGTCTACGCCAAGTATGCGGCTGTCGATCCGGCGGACGGCTTCCACGTCTACGCGGCGGAGTGGAACGCGGAGGAGATCCGCTGGTTCGTGGACGGCACCCACTTCTACACGGTCCGGAGAAGCACGTACTGGAGCTACTACAAGGACACCGACACGAACGCCCACGTATCCGGTGGCGAGTCTGCGCCGTTCGACCGCCCGTTCCACGTGCTGTTGAACCTCGCGGTCGGTGGCAATTTGCCGGGTGCGCCCGTGGCCAGCGCGCTGCCGGGCGTACTTAGCGTCGACTACGTGCGCGTCTACCAATGCGGCATCGATGTCTCTAGCGGTATCGGATGCGCTGGCCTCGCGGATCCGACGTCTCGCCCGGTCACCCCGCCTGGGCCGGGTAACGTCTACCGCGCGGTCTACGACCTCTACGTGGACGACGTAGGAGCTAGGCGGCTGCGGCATCGAGCCTCCTAGCGGGTCGAACTGACCGCAGGCCCGAGGGCTTGGGTGCTTAGGCACGAATCCCGGAGGCTAGCAAGTAGATTCTGCGTTGCTCTCGCACGTAGATCCTGCGCGCGACAACGCCTGTAGGCTCGCCGCCCCCGCTGGCTGCGCCCCGGTTGAAGGCCCAGTTCGCCTTGACCCGCAAGTCGTCGGTCGCTACGGTGCGCCGCCATGAATCCCGCCCACCACATCCACACTTGGACGTGCAACGCCGTGCTGCAGCGCGGCGCTGGCGAGGTTCGACCGATCGGGTGGTTGCCCACAACCTGACAACCCACTGAAATCGAAGGACCTCTCCGCTCCCGGAGAAGGTGTCCTTGTCGACGGTTCCTCCGGGCCGGTGTCCCGCAGGAATCGAACATGAACGACAACGTCTCACCGTTCGCCGAACAGGCGAATGCCTACTACCAAGACTTGCTGCGTCCAGTTTTCGCCGGTCGGAAGTTCCTGATCGCCGCCCAAATCGCCGCGGCCGTGGGTTTGGGCGGGCTTGCGCGGCAACTGACGCGGCTTGGCGCCGAGCGACCGTTCCTTCTCGCCGGGAGCGAGGGCACCGGCGCGTTGCCAACACCCGAAGAGGCCGAACTTCGGGTGCTTGGCATCCAAAGCACGGACGTCCTCGAAGATTTTCGGAGCCTCCGTCACACGCTCCTGAATCTGCCGCCCGATGTGCGTCGCGACCTCGACGCTTGGGACCCTGCGGGCACGGCGCGCTTCATCTTTGCGAGCCCTTTGGCGGACTCAGTCGATGTGGCGGGCCGCAAAGCGTATGCGGGCCGACACCCCACCTGGGCGGCGTTGGAGGACAAGGTCCTGATCGACTCCTTCTGGGACGCCGTCGGTGTGCGTCGTGCGCCGTCTCGGATCGTGGCCGCCGACTACGACGCGCTCCGATCCGCCACGGACGAGTTGGACCGCGGGCTTGGCACGGTTTGGGCAGCCGACGCCCGAGACGGTACCCACGGCGGCGGCATGGGTCTGCGCTGGGTACGACACGCCGACGACGGACGCGAGTCCTTCGCGTCGCTGCGCCGAATGGCGGACCGGATACGCGTCATGCCGTTCCTGGAAGGCGTGCCGGCAAGCATCCACGGCATCGTGTTTCCGGACGCGGTGGCGGTGTTCCGGCCCGTCGAGATGGTGGTACTCCGTCCCAAGGCTGGCGACCGCCTGCACTATGCGGGTTGCGCGACGGCGTTCGATCCTCTCCCCGATGACCGTAAGACGATGCGCGCCCTCGCCTACCATGTAGGCGTAGCCCTCCGCGAGGCAGTGGATTACCGGGGACCGTTCGGGATCGACGGGATCCTCGCCGAGGACGGCTACCTCCCCACCGAACTGAACGCGCGGGCAGGCGGGGCCATGGGGCGGCCACTGGCCCAAGGCAACGACTTACCACTGACCCCGTTATGCCTTGCCGTCACCGCGGGCGAGCGACTCGACTACCGGCCAGACCTGCTGGAACAGACTGTCGTTGCATCCGCGGACACCCACCGTACGTGCATGGGCTGGTCCGTGACCGCGCTCCGAGTCGCGGAGAACCGCATGTTCGATGTGTTACGGGACGGCGACGAGTATCGCGAGTGCTTACCCGGGGAAGAGCCCCACGGCACTCTGCAGGCCGGCCCGGGCCCAGTCGGCGGATTCGTACGGTTCGTGCTTGAACCGGAAAGGATCGAGCTTGGGCGCTCGGCTGCTCCGGAGGTCGTACGCGCTTTTCGCTTCGCCGACCGAGCGCTCGGAACAGACTTTGGGGAGTTCGATGTTGCCAGCGACGTGCGGCGCTAGCGACGCTGGCGGTGCCAGGTTCAGCCGTCACGCCCCGGCGGCAAGGTCATGCCTTCGCCGGATTCGAGCTGGAGGTACCCGTTGCGGCAACCTTCCGCCACGACGAACTGGCTAACGGCAGCGGCACTGGCGCGGATGTCGCCGCCGGGCGTCCAGTTGAGGTAGAGCCGGTCGCCGAGGATCTCCGTGGTGAGCTTGTAGGTGTCCAACTCTTCCTTGGGTGCGCCAGCGACGGCATCCCGCAGGGCGGTCGGTACGTCCGCCCTGCAGACCCCGGTGATCGAGGTCGCCAGGTGCAGCGGCTTGTCGGCGAACGGCAGCCAATCCGGCGTGACAACGACGTCCGTGGTGAGCTTCAGCGGCTTGGGCGCACCAACGTCGTAGGTCAGTTCCAGGAACCAGGCGGTCCAGCCGCGTTCGGGTGGCGGAACCCGGGCCGTATACATGCCACTTTGGCCAGCCTCGATCGGCGTGCTGACAAAGGCGGGGCCTAGGATGGCGAGGCGGAAGTCGCGTGCCTCGGAGTTGGTCGCCTGCCAGAGCAGCACGCTCTGCGGCTGATCCGACGGCAGCACCTCCAACGTGCCGTCCCGTTGACGTTGCCAGGAGAACTGCGGCGGGCGCCGGTCGTTGGCCATCAGCCACTGGAAGGCGGCCACCGTGTCGAACACATCCGTGCCCCACATGCTGTGGTTGGCGTTAGGGACGTACCGCAGGTAGTTCTCGCCGCGCAGTTCGTCCCAGTAGAAACGCGACGAATCGGGCAGGAAGAACTCGTCCCCGGTGGCGTTCAGGATCAGCTTAGGAACCGTAACGCGATGCCGGTACTGGTACGGGTCGGCCACCTGCAGCAGCTGATCGACCTTCGGCTTCCCGAGATTCGGCAGGATGCCGTGCAGGGTGAACTCGCTAACGGCCTGCGAGAAGTGCCCGTACGCCGCGAAGTGATGGCGGATCGACGCCTCCATGTTGAGCGCGTCGAAGACGATCGGCGCAATGCCGACGACCCGGTCGTCCACGGCGGCGGTAAGCCAGCTTGTCCAGCCACGTTTCGAGATGCCGGACACCACGAACCGCTCGATCCGCCGTTCGCCCCATTCGGGCGTCGCCATGATCGCGGTCACGGTGTCCATGGCGCGCACCGCGCTCTTGGTCATGGCCTCGAGGACGATTCGCATCGGGCCGTCGCCCTTCACGAATCGCGCCCAGTTGTAGCCAACGAGGTCGTCCTCCCAACGCCCCACGCCGTCGCCGTCGAAGGCGAGTGGCTGGAACGGCACCGCGCCGAGTTGCGCCACCACGGCACCGGTCGCACTGGCGATGGCGACCATGTTGGGATCAGCCTCCTCAGGGGCGGCTTCGGTGTAGGTGCCGCCGTCGAGGTAGAGAAAGGCGACGTCGCTGGTGAGCGTGGCGGGGATGGACAGCCGCAGCCAGTGGCGCCATGCCGGGCGATCGACTTCGTCTTCGGTGAGCCAGCGCTGGGACACCATGTCGACGACGACCAGGCGGGAGTCTTCGAGCTCTCTTGTCGCAGCGATCTGCCAGGTGTAGCTGCCGTCGGGACGGTCGACGTAGTCGTCGAGGAGCGTGCGTTGGGGGAGTTCCGCGGCCGTTGTCGACAGGGGGAAGGTCGCGATTAGCAGGAGGTGAGTAGCACGCATCTCGATCCCGTCTGGTCTACCGGCCGCTTGGGCTTTAGGTACGCCTCTAGGCGGCGTCGTGTCGGTCGATCCATTCGCGGAGTGCGTCGTTGATCCGTGTCTGCCAACCACGTCCACCGGCCTTGAAGTGATCGATCACATCCTGCGACAGCCGAATCGTCGTCAACACTTTGGGCTTGGCAACGCGCGGACGGCCCCGACGGACCGCAGCCTTGTCGAACTTCTCCGGCCACGGCGCTGCCGAAACGTCCGGAGCGGTATCTGCATCAAAACCTCGGCTGGTAGAGCCTGCGTTCTCGTTCATTGGCCTTCCTCATGCTGATGATCCGGTACGCCTTCGGCCGCGGTGTCGAGACCAAGACCACCATCGTGCAATCCAGGAACCCGATGGTGGTGAACGGCGCTCACCGTAGTCGCGCCGGTCGTCCGCAATGGTCAGCGTCGCGCCTCGGAAGACCTCATCGGCGCGTGCCATGTCCAGTCCGCTCGCATCAAGCGTCGCCGCCCGTTTCGCCGCATCGAATTCGACGTCCATTGTTGCTCTTTTTTGTTACTACATCAAATGGATTCAGGTGATAGCCCCACTCGTCGAGCGACCCCTTTTGGGACAAGCCGGAAACGATGACACGACCCAACTGCGAAGGCGCATCTACGGGCAGATCTCGCACGCCACAATGCGCCGATGTCCTACACGACGCCGGGCAATGTCCACTTTCGGCCTCGAACCCAACAGCTAGCGCGCACCGCTGCTGCAATCGCGCCGAGCATCGATGTGGCGGGGCGACCCGCGGAGAAGCCACGACGCCGCGTGGAAGCAGTTCCTCTCGCTGCCATGGCCGTAGAGCACTTGCTCGCCGGTCTCTCCGGCGATGGCCGGCTGCTCACCCACGCATGTGAATCTCGTTTGGTCTACGGGGCCACGTCGGTCGGCCCACGCCCTGCCGAGTCAATCGTGTCCTTCGAACGGTTCAGATGACGAACGCCAAGCCGGGAGAAATGCTTGTGATCTCTGGTCACGACGACGAGGTCCTTTTCGAGCGCTGAAAACCCACGCGGGACCGTTGTGGCCTCCACCGTCGAGGCGAGGCACCCGAGCGCGCGGTACTCGGGAGGTACGACGACGGAGAATCCGCGACCGGGGCTTGCGATCTCGCCGCGCTTCGCCAGCCGCCACAGCGCCTGGTTCGCGGCCGCAGCCGAAAACGTCCAGTGCCGAGCGGAACTCCGAAGACGTGAAGTGGTATTGCCCGCGCGCGGGAAATTCCACTATCAAGTCCCTCGCGCGAGTTGCATTCAACGCACACATCGCTCAACTGGCATATCGGATTTCGTCATTTTACGAAATCAAAATGTGCGTTCGCGGACCCTACCCAACGTGTTAGTCACTGGTGACCCGCACTTCCCGCCCGCGTAGTCCGGCCGTAGTCAAGTGTCCGCCAACACTGCCGCCAGCCTCTCCTGCTGCTCCTTGATCCACACGGCCACCTCCGGCCATTCGCCCTCGTCATCGCGGACCCAGGGACGTTGAACCGAGATGCTCACACCGTCGTCCGCGTTCCGCTCCAGGTTCTCGCCGAGCTGCTGGTCCCCAATCGTCTGCTGGATCGTCCACGAGTACCGCCGCATGCGCGCGGCGCGTTCCGACGTGCGGTCGGCACCCCATCCCGATCGGATGTAGAGCCACAGGAGATCCGGATTGCCCACATAGATCCCCACACGGTCGCCGTCGGGATTCAACGTGCTGGTCCACTGCGAGGGCCCTCGCCACCTGTCCCGTTGGCCGGGGACGCCTCCCGTGCGTTCCTTCAGCAACCGCCAGAACGCTGCAATTCGGTTCCCGTCCTTGAACAGCACTTCCACGTCGGCGCCGCACCGCGCACCCATCTGCCGACAACGCTCGGCGCTCTCCGGGTAGTTGCCCCCGTACGGATAGATCACGAGATCCTCTCGGCCGGGCACGGCGCGAAGCGTGAGTGTCCCGGATTTCGAGTCCGGCGGGATGCGGCTAGCCGGCTGCAGATCCCGACTGATCGTATCGCCCGAGAGCCTCTCCACGTTGCCCGGGTCGTGGGCCACGAGCGCGCCGGCGACGTTCAGAACCAGACTGCTGCCGGCATCCTCCGAATGCCACTCTCCCCCGTCGATTCGCCATTTGAACGGGGCCTCCTCGGGAGCCGTCTGCCCTGCCGTCTCCCACGGCCACAGGCTCAACGCCTCGCTGGCGAGTTGCTCGGCCCGACGTTCCAGCGCCTCCTGGTTCCATTCGGCCTCGCCAGCCACCCGCCGCGTCATCCCGATCGGGCTGTTGCGGTAAACCTCCGCCTTCTGCGCGAAGGCCCTCGTACCTAGGCCAGCATTCGTGGCATCCCCGCTCAACGTCAGGTTGGCGAGGCGATCCCGGTACGCGCCGTGGACCTCCTCGGCGGTCTCGCCTAGAGCGCGTCGCCACTCAGGCGTCAGCTTCTGCGGCATCACGTGCTCCATGGTCAGGCGGTACCGCGCGGGTGACTCTTCGCGACTCTCGGCTTCCATCATCGCGCAAAGCACAGCGAACGCGGTCCGAGTCGCACCCCCACCGTAGGCCTTCCGATTCCGAATGCCCTCGTTCACCGCGTCGTCATGAGGGACGCCAGCGCGGCCATTGCGCAGCCGATCGATGCGTCCGCGCCAATGGTCGGGAAGATCCTCGTCTTCCCGAGGTCCGGCTCCGTACGCAAGTTCGGCGACTGCCTTGTTCAAGCCAGCCAGCGGGCGATCCGCAAGCCACATGCGGGTAATCCATGCGCCAACCAGACCCAAGGCATCTGCGAGTTCCGCATTCGATGCTTGCCGTTCTTCCGCATCGTGCAGGAAGCGCATAGTTAGCGGCCGGTGGACATCGACACCCATAGCGCGCAGGTGGCGCAACTCACGTTCGACCCGGCGATCCGGGTGGCCCCCCACCGCCCCGGTCAACAGACCGTAGTGCTTGGCTAGCTTCGCAAGTTCACGACAAAGGCCAGGGCGGTCACCGGCATACCCACCGCGGACCGCCCAGCGGCGCAATCCGTCGTAAACGGCGTCGATACCCTGGACCCGGCCAGTCCTCCAACGGAGGAGATCACGCAGAAACTCGTCAACTGGTGCGGTCGCGTGCTCAGCCCCCAGCGCCGCCTCGATCGCGAGCCAGACTTCGTCGTGTAGCTCTTGCTGCTGAGCGTCCGGCAGCCCCATCAGAAGCCAGTTCTTGACCTTCTCGCTCTCCGTCAACGGACGACCCGTCGCGTTCAGGCTCTCGAAGATCTTGCGGGTCTTCGTTTGAATCCAGCCCGATACTGACGACGCGGAGTCGTTGCAGTCCACGTAGCAGGGTGCCTACGTCACTCTGAGCGACCAGTCGACGAATCGTCCGCCACGCTTGAGCAACCGCACCCGGGCCGCCGCCATTGCCCGCGAGCACATCGCGGTATTCGTCCTCGTCGCCGCCTTGAAGCCGGAGCTTACGCACCTTGCCGGGAGACTTTCCCCGGTTCGTGAGGCGGTCGGCGCGAATGACCTCCGCCGTCCAACCGTCGCATTCGCCTTCCGGACCAAGCCGTTCCGCAATCGCCGCGAGGAGGATGCTCACCGTGGTGAGACGCTGCTGGCCGTCCACGACGCGGATGGTGGTCACCACTCCGGCCGCCCCAGGCTCCGGAAACGTAAGAAGCGTGCCGCCGTAGTGACCCGCATCGGTTCCCGCGGTGGCCACCGTCATGAGATCCTCGACCAGCCGCTCGATCTCGCGTTGGCCCCAGCTATAGCGGCGTTGCCAGCGGGGGACGACGTACTGGACCTGGCCGTTTAGGAGTTCCAAGAATTGGATCTGATGGGCGTGCATTCTTAGGGTGCTCCTCGTCTTGCATGCGAGGCGCGAACGGTAGCACGCGTTTCTCGTCGGCTCGTGTACGATTGAGGTGCAGGGACGAACTGGGTCGACAGTTCAAGGAATGCTCAACTTTGCAGCGCGCCGAGGCGATCGAGGCGCTGGAACAGGCCGTCGCGCGTCACGACGCGCTACGCGAACGAGTCGCGAAAGCAAGTTTGGTGCTCTTCGAGCGCCGCGAACGCGCAGCGCGCGTTGTGGTGGTGTTAGTCGAGGCTTACGTTAGCGCACTGGCCGGCTCACCCAAGGAGTTCGAAAAGACCGTGGCCGACTTCCGCGCGGAGGCGGACGGATTCACCGCACACGTCGAGCAGGTCAAGGCTACTGCCGCTCGGTCGAACACAGTCGCCGGCGCAACTAGTGGAACGGTCACCCTTGCTGGTGTCGGCGTGGCCGCCCTCGGACCATCGGCCGCAGTCGCGGTGGCTACAGC
>JAPOYV010000079.1 GCA_026706385.1 Gammaproteobacteria bacterium | reverse complement strand
ACGAGCTCCTGGCCGAGCGGGAACGCCTGAACAACAACATCCAGACCATCCTCGATCAACAGACCGACCAATGGGGCATCAAGGTGGCGAGCGTCGAGATCAAGCACGTCGACATCGACGAGAGCATGATCCGCGCCATCGCCAAGCAAGCCGAAGCCGAACGCGAGCGGCGCGCCAAGATCATCCACGCGGACGGCGAGTTCGAAGCGGCGGAGCGACTGGTCGAGGCGGCGCAACGGATGGCGAGCGAATCCGGCTCCATGCAGCTCCGATACCTGCAGACGTTGACCGAGATCGCCGGCGAGAAATCCTCCACCATCGTCTTCCCGCTGCCGGTGAACCTGATGGAGTCGTTGAGCCGGCTGGCGTCCGTTCAAGGCGGTGACGACGGCGATCAAGCGACGGCAAGCTGACCGGAGCCGATGGATTGGTCTGAAGCAAAGGCCCGCATCCAGCACGGCGAGGACGGTTCGACCGAGTTCAAGCGGACGCTTGAAATGCGCCAGGTTGGCAGGGCCATCTGCGGCTTCGCCAATGCGCGAGGGGGCGTCGTCATTCTCGGCGTGGACGACGCCGGAGGGATCGCCGGGATCGCCGGCGACCCGCACTCCGTGGAAGAACGGCTGACCAGCCTCCTGCAGAACGGATGCAGCGCGCCGGTTCGAGCGAGCATCTCCCGTCATCCCTGTCGCGACAAGCATGTCTATTGGCTTGAGGTCCCGCCCCAGCGCGGCTTCGAGCCGCTGCGCCAGAACGGTCGCGTGTGGGTGCGTCGCGAACGCTCGACCGTGGAGCCGTCGCCAACGGAGCTTCAGGAACTCTACAACGCCTTCGGCTACATCCTCACCGAGGAGCAGACCATCGCCGGGGCCAACGTTTCGGACATCGACTTGCCAGCCTTCCGGTCTTACCTGACGAGGCAAGGTTTCGACGTGGTCACCGAACCGCAACCTGCGGTCGAGGACGACCTACGCGACCGCGGGGTCTTGGCCGAGTTCGACGGTTCACTTCACCCGACGCTCTACGGCCTGCTCGCGTTTGGGAAGCAGCCGCAACTCGCGCCCCAAACGGGGAGTTTCTGGATCGAGTGCGTGGCCTACGCCGGCAGCGACCAAGCGGCCGAAGTCATCCTTGTCAGCGAGGCCAAAGGCCGCCTAGACGAGCAGTTGGATCGAGCGCTTGGATGGGCACGCGGGCTCGGGCGATTCGAGCAACACGGCGAGGTCCGGCGGAAGGACACGCTGCTCCTGCCGCTCCCGGCGATCCGGGAGGCGTTGGTCAACGCGGTTGTCCATCGCGACTACGCCATCACCGGCTCCAAGATCTTGTTCGAGGTGTTCTTCGACCGCGCGCAGGTGACGAGCCCCGGTGCGTTGCCGAACCACATGACTGTCGCAGCAGTGCGTACAGGGGGCCGGACACGAACCCGCAACGAGCAGATGGCCAACTACATGCTCGATCGGCACTACATGGAGCGGCGCGGTCGGGGCTGGCTCGTGATGCGCCGCGCGATGCAGGAGTTCAACGGCACGGAACCGGAGATCGAACACGATGAGAAAAGCCGATTCGTGACCGTCAGCTTCAAGCTCACCCCTGCCTGACGTAGGCGAGAGTCAGTCCTCACTCAACCACTGCGACGGAGGCCGCCATGCCCATCGATCCCAAACACGAAAGCTGGAAACCCGGGATGCCCTGGGAGAAGGCGATCGACGACATCGCCTACGTCAAGTCGCTGGCGGCTGAAATGGGCGGTCCCGAGCGCGTCGAGCGCCAGCACAAGGGCGGTCGCTACACGATCCGGGAACGAATCGACAAGATGGTGGACCCGGGGAGCTTCATGGAAGCGGGCCCCTTGGTGGGCGCGACCGAGTTCGACGAGCATGGCAACCTGCGCGAGTTCCTGCCCGGCGCCTACGTAATGGGTCTCGCCGAGATCGACGGTCGTTCGGTGGCGATCGGCGGCGACGACTTCACCATCTCCGGTGGCAGCCCGCACAACGTGCACAAGCACCAGCGGCAGTTCACGCAACCGCTGGCGATCCAGTACGGCATCCCCTACATCCAATTGGTCGAAGGCGTCGGCCACAGCTCCAAGTCGGACGAGGCGGCCGGCCACATGGGCCTGCCCTCCGGGGAACTGTGGTGGAAGGGCGTCGAGTTGCTGACCAAGGTCCCCGTCGCGGCCGGCATCATGGGCTCGGTAGCCGGCGCGCCCGCAGCGTTCGCGCTCATGTCGCACTTCACCGTCATGGTCAAGGGCCAGTCGCAGATCTTCCCGTCCGGCCCACCCGTGGTGCAGCGCGCGATCGGCGAGAAACTCGACAAGGAAGCCCTGGGCGGCGCCGCCATGCACGTCCACGAGAGCGGCCAGGTCGACAACGAGGCGGACTCCGAAGAGGAAGCCTTCGAGCAGATCAAACGGTTCATCTCGTACCTGCCGAACACCACCAGCGATGTCGCCCCGCGCATCGAGACCGGCGACCCGCCGGACCGACGGCCGGAAGAACTGCTGAACATCATCCCGCCCAATCGGCGCCACGGCTACAACCCACGCAAGCTCATCCAACTCGTCGTCGACAACGGCGAGTTCTTCGAGATGCGCCGCCACTGGGCGGCCGCGCTGATCACCGGGTTCGCGCGGCTCGACGGCTACAGCGTGGGCGTGATCGGCTCGGACCCCTACAAGCTCGGCGGCGCCATGGACGGGCCGGCCGCGGACAAGTACGCCCACTTCGTCGACCTGTGCGATGCCTTCAACCTGCCGGTCGTCATCTTTCTCGACATGCCGGGCTTCATGCTCGGCTCCCACGCCGAGCGCAAAGCGACCATGCGCCGGGGCATTCGCGCCTTGATCGCTAGCGCCGAAGCCCAGGTGCCGAAGATCGAATTCAACGTGCGCAAGGCCTACGGCGTCGCCGCGGACGCCCCGCACAGCCTCGGCCACCCGCACGGTCTCAACCTGCGCTTCGGCTGGCCGGCCGGCGAGTGGGGCGGGATTCCCATAGAAGGCGGCGTGGCGGCGGCGTATCGGCGCGAGATCGAAAACGCGCCCGATCCGGACAAGCGCCGGGCGGAGATCGAGGAGCGTCTGCTGAGCCTGCGCTCGCCGTTCCGAGCGGCCTACAAGGGCGACGTCGTGGACCTCATCGACCCTCGCGACACCCGGCAGTTGGCATGTCGATTCGTGAAGCTCGCCCAGCCGATGCTTGCCAAGCTCGCCCAAAGGCCGAAACGGGCGGTTCGACCGTAGAGCGACTCACCAATTGGTGAACGCGCCGTCCGGACGTCGCAATTGCGGCGGCCAGCCGTTCAACGGCGCGGGCTGCGACTCGGCAAGCGCCTCGTCGAGTTCGACACCCAAGCCCGGCACGTCGCGGCATCGGGCGTACCCGTCCTCCCACAAGATCTGTTGCGGGAATAAGTCTGTGGCGAACGTGCCTGGCGCACGGGGCATCTCCTGCACACCGACATTCGTCGTCGCCATGCAAAGTGCGACCCCGGCGGCGGCGCTCACCGGACCCAGCGGATTGTGCGGCACGATGTCGATGTAGTGGGTCTCGCACCAATGCGCGATCTTCAACGCCTCGGTCAAGCCGCCGACGATACACAGATCGATCCGCGCATAGCTGATGAGTTCCTCCTCCACCACCTCCCGGAACGCCCACTTCGACGTCCACTGCTCGCCGGCCGCGATCGGCACGCTGACGTGCCGAGCCAGCGTTCGGTAGCTCGCCGGGTTTTCCGACCGAAGCGGATCCTCGATGAAGAACGGATGGTAGGGCTCCAGACGGCGGCACAGATCGACCGTGTGGGCCGTATCCAGGCGGGTGTGGACATCCAGGCATAGCTGCGGTGCTTCACCGACGGCTTCGCGCACCGCCGCCATGTGTTGAACCGCTTCGCCAACGACCTGCGTGGGGTCGAGGACGTTGTCCTCGGTCTCATCCCGCGTGGGCAGGTGCCAACGCAGGAACTTCCAGCCATCGGCAACGTGGGCCCGGCAGTTGGCGACGAGTTCGTCGATATTGCGCCCCTGGGCGTGGGGATAGCAGACGACCTTGTCCCGGACCGGACCGCCCAGAAGCCGGTAGACCGGCAGATCGAGCGCCTTGCCCTTGATGTCCCAAAGGGCGATGTCGATGGCGCTGATGGCGCACCCGTAGACCTTGTCGGCCGGGAAGAATCCAGCGCGGAACATGCGTTGCCAATGCCGCTCGATGGCGAACGGATCCTCACCGATCAGGATGTCGCCCAAGTGCTTGACGGCCTGGTCGATCGCGCCGCCCCAGTTGCCGATGCCGACCTCGCCTAAGCCCGAGATTCCCGCGTCGGTTTCCACCTTGACGATGAAGTACTTCCGCCCCGCGCCCGGCTCGTCGCGGAAGCAGAACGTCTTGATGCCTGCAATTTTCATCCTGTCTCCCCAAGTGCGCTTTGGTCAAGCATTCGCCACGAATGCGGACGTCTGCCCACCTCAACCGGTCGGCAGGGCGTAGTTCACCATCCAATTGATGCCGAACCTGTCGGTCCACATGCCGTAGTAGGAACCCCAGAATGTCTCCTGCAGCGGCATGGTCACCGACCCGCCCGCCGACAACTTGGCGAACACCTCGTCGCAGTGTTCCCTGCTCCGCCCCATGATCGAAACCGAGAAGTTGTTGCCTACGGTCAGCGGCGGTCCGAACGAACTGCTGTCGCTGCCCATGAGCACGCTGTCCCCAAACGGCAGCGAGACGTGCATGACCTTGTCCTTGTCCTCCTCCGCGACGGGCATGTCGTCAGGGCCGTCCGCGAACGTCTGGAAGGCCTGGAAATCGCCGCCGAAAACGGACCGGTAGAACTCGAACGCCTCGCGGCAGTTGCCGCCGAAGGTCAGGTAGATATTCAGAGACAAGCCCAACTCCTTTAAACAGATGATTGGTCAACCGATCGGCACCCGGGCCTCGGGCACCGGCAAGCCGGCAACATCCGTACGGACCCGGAACACGCTGCCTTCGCGCTCGCCCGCAACGCCACCCGACCCGGTGACGATGTAGAGATCTCGCAAGTCGTCGCCGCCGAAGCAGACACTGGTGCACATGGGCATCGGAATCCCGATGTGATCGCGAAGCCCCCCACCCGGTTCGAACACGTCGACGCCGCTTCCGCCCGCAACGGCGACCCACACCGAACCGTCCTCCGCGACCGCCAAGCCGTCCGGCGCGCCGCCTTGTGTGCGCGCGAACGCCTCCTTGGGGCCGAGGTCGCCATCGTCGCCTACCGCGTAGCAGAAGACCGTCTGACGACGGGAGTCGGAGTGGTACAAGATCCGCCCGTCCGGGGAAAAGCCGAGGCCGTTCGTGAGCTGCACGTCCCGCGCGACGATCCGCCCGGTCCCGTCCAAGTCGATCAGGTAGAGGTCGCCGGGCTTCTGCTCGGTGCCTTCGAAAACAGGGCTGCCCAGCGAGCCCGCATACACGCGTCCCGCCGCGTCCGTGGTCAGATCGTTGTAGCCGACGTTGCCGCCGTCGGGGTTCCGGTCGAGCAAGACGACGGTTTCCCCACCTTCGAACGACTTGTACGCGATATTCCTGCCGCCCACGACCACCCCGTTGCGCTCATGCACGGCCATGCCGCCAATACCGCGTCGATGGGGAAAAACTGTTGCGACCGCGCCCGCGGCATCCAGGCAGTACACGCCGCCGCCGTGAACGTCGCTGAACAGGAGTCCACGGCCGGTGACCCACACGGGTCCCTCGATGAGGCCGTAGCCGTGTGCCAGTCTCTCCACTCAACCTCTCCCATCCAGTGCGCGCCGCTTGCCATGCACGACTGTTGCCGCAAAACTGCGCGGTTTTTCGCGAGCAACGGCCACGATGTTAATCAATGCAGAACCGCTCTGTCGCTTCGTCACAGAGATCTTCCTGTCCGCGGGCGCGGCCCATGCCGCAGCCAAGGAGACCGCCGATCACCTGGTACTCGCGAACCTCAAGGGCCACGACTCCCACGGCGTCGGCATGGTGCCCACCTACGTTGGCAATATCGCGCGCGGGAACCTCGACCCGGGTGCGCACATGGCGGTGCGCCGGGACACCGGTTCCGTCGTGCTGGCGGACGGCTGCTTCGGCTTCGGCCAAGTGGTCGGCCGGGAAGCCGCCGACCTCGCCATCGCGCGGTCGCGGGAGACCGGGCTGGTCTGCGTCGGGCTGCGCAATGCACATCACCTGGGTCGAATCGGCACCTACGCGGAACGCTGCGCCGCCGCGGGCCTGGTATCCGTGCACTTCGTCAACGTCGTCGGCCACGACCCGCTGGTCTCCCCGTGGGGTAGCCCGGAACGTCGTCTGCAAACCAATCCGTTCTGCGTGGCCGTGCCGCGCGACGACGAGTCACCCATCGTCCTCGACATGGCCACGAGCGCGATCGCCATGGGCAAGGTGCGCGTCGCCTACATGAGCGGCAAGGCCGTGCCCGACGGCGCGCTCCTCGATCACGAGGGCATGCCGACTACCGACCCGCGGACGATGTTCGAGGCCCCCATGGGTGCGCTGGGGCCATTCGGCACCTACAAGGGTTACGGCCTCGCGCTGATGTGCGAACTCCTCGGGGGAGGTTTGGCGGGCGAGTGGACCATGCAACCCGGACACGAGCGGGTCGGCACGGTCGTCAACAACATGCTGATGTTCGTCCTCGACCCGCACGCCTTCGGTGGCTACGCGAGTTTCCAGCGCGAAGTGCTGGCGATGGTGGACTACGTCAAGGGCGCGGCGCCCCGCAACGGTTTCGACCGCGTGCGCGTGCCGGGCGAACCCGAAAGCGAGGCGATGGCGAAGCGCTCGGCCGAGGGCATTCCCATCGACGACAACTCGTGGCGAGCCCTGCTCGACGCCGCACAGGAAGCCGGCATGGCGGAAGACGCGATCAGGACGGCAATCGGCACTGGAGACGGTTGAGCCGGCGGGCGGCTACTGGCGGACTACCCCGTCTATTGACGGACTACCTCCGTCTACTGACGGACAACGTCCTCGTCCGCTTCGAGGTCGAGTGCAGCGTGGAACAACGCCTTGGTGTAGTCGCTCGTGGGATTGTGGAACACATCCTGGGCCGGCCCCTGCTCGACGATGACGCCGTCGCGCATCACGATCAGCCAATTGGCGAGCGCACGGACCACCTTGAGGTCGTGGCTCACGAACAGGTAGCCGAGGTCGTGGGCCGTCTGCAGGTCGCGTAGCAGATCGACGATCTGCGCCTGGACGGACATGTCGAGGGCGGAGGTGGGCTCGTCGAGGACCACGAAGCGGGGGCGGAGCACCATGGCGCGGGCGATGGAGATGCGCTGGCGCTGGCCGCCGGAGAACTCGTGCGGATAGCGGTCCATGTGTTCCGGCTCCAGGCCGACCTCGTCGAGTACTTCCGCAACGCGCCGCCGACGCTCGTCCTTGGACACGTGGGGCTCGTGGATCCGCAAACCCTCCTCGACGATCTGCTGTACGGACAGTCGCGGCGACAGGCTGCCGTAAGGATCCTGGAAGACGACCTGCATGTCCTTGCGCAGCGGGATAAGACCCTTGCGGCGGACATCGCTGATTTCCCGGCCGTCGAAATGGATCGCACCCTCGCTGTCGAGCAGGCGAAGCATGGCGAGACCCAACGTGGTCTTGCCGGAACCGGACTCGCCCACCACCCCGACGGTCTGGCCCGCGCGCACCTCGACATCGACGGTCTCCACCGCAGTGAAGTAGCGCCGTCCACCGAGCCAGCCCTTGCCGACCGGGTACTTGACCGTCAGCTTGTCGGCGGTGGCAACGAGCGGCGCGCGGTTGTTGGCGGGAGGGGGCTCGCCCTTGGGTTCCGCGGCGAGCAGCTTCTTGGTGTAGCTATGCCGCGGCTCGTAGAAGATCTGTCGATTCGAGCCGGCCTCGACGATCTCGCCGTTGGTCATCACGCATACGCGCTTGGCCATGTTGCGGACGATGCCGAGGTCGTGGGTGATGAGCAGCATGGCCATGTTCATCTGGCCCTGCAGATCCTTCAAGAGTTTCAGGATCTGCGCCTGGATGGTCACGTCGAGAGCCGTCGTCGGCTCGTCGGCGATCAGCAACTGCGGTTCGTTGGCGAGCGCCATCGCGATCATGACCCGCTGGCGCTGGCCGCCGGAGAGTTCGTGCGGGTAGGCGCCTAGCCTATTGTGTGCTTCCTGCAAGCCGACGAGTTCAAGCAACTCGAGGACCCGTTCCCGAGCGTCCTTCGGCGAGAGCTTCTTGTGGACGACGAGCGCCTCGCCGACCTGCTTAGCGATCGTGTGCAAGGGGTTCAGCGACGTCATCGGCTCCTGGAAGATCATGCTGACGACGCCGCCTCGTACGTCGAGCAACCGCGCCTTGTCGGCGCCGAGCATTTCCTCCCCGTTGACCAGGACGCTGCCGCCCGGGTGGTGGGCCTGCGGATAGGGAAGCAACTGCAGTACCGACAACGCCGTCACGGACTTGCCGGAACCCGACTCGCCGACCAGGGCGAGGGTCTCGCCGGCGTCGATGTCGAAGGACACACCGCGTACGGCTGGCGTATCGCCGAAGCTCACGTGAAGGTCGCGCACCTCCAATAGCCTTGGCATTCACCCTCCCCGGCGCACTGCCATTTGCGTGACGGTCGATTCTAACCGGAGAGTCCGGCCTTTAGCTCGGCACCGAGTTCGATCGAATAGGCCCGCGCCGCGGTACCGTAGAAGAGCTCGTTTCGCTCGACGCGCGACAGGGGAAGTTCCGCGGCGATGCGCTTGAACGCATTCCAGAGATTCCCGTAGGAGCACGACAGCTTGTCGACCGGGAAGTTCGATTCGAACATGCACCGCGACGGTCCGAACGCCTCGATCACGTGGGCGAGGTACGGAGTCCACGCCGCGGCCAGCGTCGCGCTGTCCGGCGGGTCGTCGCGGCCCTCGAAGCCGAACCCGTACGTGACCATGCCGCAACCGCCGACTTTCGCAACGATGTTCGAACACGTCGCGACCGTGTCGATGCCGGAACGCCACTCTTCGAACAACCGCTCGCGTTCGTTCGCATACGGACCCATCGCGATCGGACCGCCGATGTGGTTGAGGATGATGGTGACCTCGGGGTAAGCCCGCGCCAATGCCGCGACCTCGCCGAGTTGACCGTGGTAGCCCCAGCAATCGAAGGTGAGTCCGAGTTCGGCGAGCACCGAGAACCCCTTCTGAAAGGATGCTTGGCCGAGCAGGCCTTCCGTGCCCCGGGTCGGATGATGCGACTGCGGCATGTCGGGCGAGGCATGCCAGCCGTGGGCGTGGCGGATGCCGCGGAAGTTCCGGCCCGCCGCCATGTGCGCCCGCAGGACATCCTCGACAACGCCGGCGTCCCAAGTGAGATTGGCGAAGCCGACGATCGCGGCGCAGCAACGCACGCCCTCCCCGTAGAGGCCCGACGCCGCCATGGCGGCCACGCCCTGCACGAACTCGGTCTCGCCGACCACGCCGGCCGGCTGATTCCCTTCGCGGTACATCGAGCGGCACTCGACGAAGACCGTGTCCACGACGTTGTGACCGGCACCGCGGATGTCCTCGATCAAGTCGTCGCCGAGGTAGCGCAGGTGTTGCCGGTTCTCGGGTCCGAGGTCCGGCCGAGGACGCCGATCCCACAGGTGATGGTGGGGATCGATGATCGGCTGCGACGGGTCCAGCGCCTCTTCCGGCCTGCGATCCAGCCAAGCCTTGAGATTCTCACCGGGGATGTCCGGCGGCAGTTCCGCCATTGCGGGGCTCCTGTTGCGTAGGGCGCTCGATCATACGCGGGTTCGGCACGTGTCGGATGCGGAGGAAACTGGCGAAACGCGGAATGCCGTTGACCGTGGTCCCGGTGTACTTGTAGGTCACCGTCGCGCCCACCGGCGGTGGATCGCGGCGCAGGGCGTCGGAAAACCCGGTACCCAGCCTGAACCGACGACCGTCGGGCATCTCGACGAGCAGCGAGCCGAGCATTCCCGCGTACTTCCCCTTTCCCGGCAGGTGTGCGACCACGACGGCTTCCGCGTCCTCGTAGGTTTTCAACTTCAGAAGATCGTCGCTTCGACCCGCGCGGTGGAACGACCGCCCGTCGCGAAGCATCAGCCCTTCGCCGCCGTCGGCAACGACCCTTTCCAAGGTGGCCATGAGCTCCGTTTCGCTGGCGACCCGGAACTGCTCCACAAGGGCGATGTACGACGACGGCGGATCCGCGAACATCTGCCGCATCCGCTGCAGTCGTTCGTCGAACGGCGCCTTCGAATCCGGCAAGTCGAAGACCATGTAGCGGATCCGTCGCCAGGCAGCGGCGTCCGGCGTCTGCCGACGCACCGCGCCCGACAGGGCCTCGAAGGTACCGCGGCCCATCCACAACTCGCCATCGAGTGCTTCCGCCGGGAAGTCGTCGACGAACCAGGCCGGCGCATTGAAGCGGTTGCCGCGACGCGAATGGAGGGCCTCGCCGTTCCAACGTGCGCGCACGCCGTCGAGCTTCTCGCTCACCCAATAGCGCGACAGGTCGATGTCGCCGTGGTAGACGTTGGCGAGCGACACGGCAACGTCATGACGTGCCTCCCCAGCGGATAGATGGCTGCACAGGCTGCAAACAAGAACAAGGGCGACTCGAAACACGGCCGATCTCCGGTAAATCGGGCACTTTGCGCCGGCAAGCCACTTAGGGAAAAGAGCCAAACGCCTCGTCGCGTTGTAGGAAATCCGCTCGACGTGACGCAGCGCACCGGACACCTTGACGGCACAGCGCGAAACCGCGACGCTTCCGCGCTTGTCACTTCGACAGGGGGGAGACGTGACCATGCACGCCCAGGCCATGACGGTCGACCAGAAGCGCCAGTTCTACCGGGACGGCTTCATCGTCTTGAAGGACGTGGTCTCGGAAGAGCTTCTCGAAGCCGCTCGAAGCTGTATTCGCAACGCCAAGAAGGGCGAGTACGTCGGCCCACGCAAGGAGATGATCGACCTGCTGACCGCCTCCTCCCTCACACCGATCATCCACGACGTCATGGGACCGTTCGATCCCCCGGTGAACTGCCAGGTCGCCATCAACCCGGTTCGCGAACCCGGCGACAACTACACGCCCCTCGGCTACCGCGACCGCGACGTGCCTTACTACGCCGCGGGCATCCACATGGATGGCAACATCACCATCGCCTCTCCGCAGGAGGAGCAGCTAGGGTCGCCGGATGAGATCTACGCGCGTCACTTCGCGGCTGGCCCGGAAGGCGACATCGGGCGCAGCGCCCAGGTCAGGGGCCACAACTTCGGCGTGCTGTTCCAGGATCGGGAAATGACCTTGAGCCTGGGCAGCTTCACCGCGTTCGCCTTCGTGGCGCTCAACGACCAAACCGTCGAAGGCTCGGGACAAACGGCGGTGATTCCGGGCGCGCATCACCTGATGGAGAAGTTCTTCCAACGCCAATACGCCATCAACGGCCATCTCGGCCCTGAGGGACCCGATTGGCCGCGCCTGAACCACGACACCCCGAATCGATGCGGCATGCACTACCTGCCCCCCGAAGTGTTCGACGCGTTCGTGGACGAGACCTCCGCAACGACGCCCGATGGGCGCCGCTGGCCGCGGCCGACCCAAGTGCTGATGGAAGCCGGGGACGCCTGCATCACGATGTACCACATCCCCCATTCCGCAACGCGCAACGAGAAAGGCACCGAGTCGCGCAAGAACATCATCTTCCGGATCCGCCACAAGAAGCGGCAACCCGACATCGTCCCCGACAACACGGGCCTGACCGACCACCCGGACCGCGCCTTCGACGGCGGCTGGCTGACCTTCGAGGAAGGCAACGACCCGTGGGAACGCTCCAAGCAGTCGATGATCGATATGTGGAAGGAATGGGACGGCATGCGCGAGATCGTCGCCGAACAGAAGGCGCTCGAAGCCGCGGCAGGCTGACGCCTCAAAATATTCACAAGGACACCACCCCGATGCCCGCAATCTCTCCGAAAGACGGCCCCGTCGCCGTCACCGGCTGCTCCGGATTCACCGGCGGCCACATGGTCCGCGAACTGGTGCTGCACGGCTACGCCGTGCGAGCCTGCATTCGTGACGCGACATCCTGGCGCGGCCAGGACTGCGTCGACTACTTGGGCCAGCTACCCAACGTTGAGATCGTCGACGGCTGCGACCTGTTCACGCCAGGATCGTACGACGCGGCCTTCAACGGCTGCAGTGCCGTCTTCCAGGTCGCTGCCGTACTCGGCAACTCGGCGGACGGCAAGTCGCAGCCGCTCGGCAGCGGGGACGTCTCGCAGGACGTCTACGACGGCGGCATCGTCGGGACGAGGAACGTGGTGGACGCGATCAACGCAAGCGGATCCGTGAAACGACTGGTGTACACCAGCTCGATGGCCGGCGTTTCGGGCGCCCGTGGCGCAACCGTGCCGAAGGGCTACGAGTGGACGGAGACGGACTGGGCGTCCGACGGCGTCGACCAGGAACGCTGGGAGCACCCCCGCAACGCCTACGCGAGGAGCAAGGTGGACACCGAGCGTTTCATCAACGATGCCGCGGACTCAAGCGGCCAATGGGACGCTATCACCATGTGCCCCGCCATGATATGCGGCCCCATCCTCTTCAAGGCCCAAGTCGGCCAATGGATCGAACAGATCGGGCGGTTGGCGGGCGGTCTCGAGCCGACGTGGCCATCGCGCTACGACATGTACTACAACATCATCGACGTGCGCGACTTGGTGAAGGCGCACCGGCTGGCCGCGGAGTCGACGGTCGACCACAAGACCACGACGGGCGGGCCACGCTACATCATGCACGGCAGCGGCGGCCGCTCGGCCCTGCGCTTCGGCACGGAAGTCGCCGACGTCATCCGCTCGCATTTCCCGCGATTCGTGCTCGGCGAACCGGCCACCGTCACCAGCCGTGGCGAGCCGATCACCATCGAGACCAGAACGCTGAACGACTGCAAGAAAGCGAAGTCCGTTCTCGGCGCCACCATCCGGCCAGTCGAGGAGACGATCCGCGACGTCGTGGAGACCTCCATCGAACTGGGCATCATCGAACCGCAGCTCGCGTGAATCCACCAGTGGGGTCAGTCCACTCCCACGCCCCGGGACGCATGGTCGCGATCGTCAGACCGAGGTAGGCGGCCGGCTTCCCGCAACGCGCGACGCAGCAGGAAGTCGATCTGGGCGTTGACGCTGCGGAGTTCGTCCGTGGCCCAGCGGTTGAGCGCCGCGAGCACCTCCGGGTCCGTGCGCAGCAGGAACGGCTTGCGCGTCGCCACGAGTCGTTAAGCTACTGGTAGAGCGAACCGGTGTTGACGACCGGCTGCGTGCCCTTGTCGCCGCAAAGCACCACGAGCAGGTTGCTGACCATCGTGGCCTTGCGCTCCTCGTCGAGATCGACGATGCCGCGACTCGACAGGCCGTCCAGCGCCATCTGCACCATGCTGACCGCACCTTCCACGATCTTCTCCCGGGCCTCGACAACCGCGCCGGCTTGCTGGCGCTGGAGCATGGACGCCGCGATCTCGGGCGCGTAGGCCAAGTGAGTGATCCGTGCTTCGAGGACCTCCAAGCCGGCCTTGTGCAATCGCCCTTGGATCTCCGTCTGCAGTTGCTCGGCAATGCCTTCCGTGTTGCCGCGGAGCGAGACCTGATCCTCGTCGCGCGTATCGTACGGGTACTGCGTCGCCAAGTTGCGCACCGCCGACTCGCTCTGCACATGCATGAAGTTGACGAAGTCGTCGACTTCGAACGTCGCTTCGGCTGTGTCCACCACCTTCCAGACCACGACGGCGGCGATCTCGATCGGGTTGCCGTTGGCGTCGTTGACCTTCGAGCGGTCCGTCTCGAAGTTGCGCACGCGAAGCGAGATCGCCTTCTTCGAGTAGAGCGGATTGGCCCAGCGCAGGCCGTGGTCACTCACGGTGCCCACGTAACGGCCGAAGAGTTGGAGGACGCGGGCCTCGTTCGGATTCACGGTGAACAATCCGAAGAACAGGAAAAGCAGGATCGGGAACGCCACAACGCTGAGGATGCCGAGCGCGGCACTCTCAGCAACGATGGCGACGATGAAGAGGGCGACATCAGCCAACACGGCGAGAATCAATCCGACCAGGAAGAGTACGCCTGCAGCTGCTTTGCGTGGGATTTCCTGAACCATGACAAACCTCGGGTCGATTACAATGTGATATCACTAAGATATTACTTTGTTATCGCCATGTCCACCCCTGCTTGCCGCTTCCTGGCACATCGGTCGAGCAGCCCCGCCCGCACTAGAACAGCACGCTCTGCCGGGCTCGAAACAGGTCCGTTCGCAGTTCCGTTCGGCGCGGCTTGGCGAGCCCATGCTTGCGCAGGGCCACTTCGAACCGTCTTGCGATCAGGTCCGCGTAGATCCCCTTGCCGCGCATCCGTAACCCCCACTGGGCGTCGTAGGCCTTGCCGCCACGGAGGTCGCGAACCCGGTTCAGGACGCGCTCGGCCTTCTGCGGATAATGCTCGGCCAGCCACTCGGTGAACAGGTCCTTCACCTCGTACGGCAGCCGCAGCATGATGTAGCCCGCCGAGCCCGCCCCGGCATCTGCGCTGCGGGCAACGATCTCTTCGATCTCATGGTCGTTGATGAACGGGATCACCGGCGCGACCATGACGCCCACGGGGACGCCAGCCTTTGCCAATGCCCGAACGGTCCGGAGCCTCGCTAAGGGCGACGCCGTGCGCGGCTCCAGCTTGGTCTTCAGGTCGTTGTCCAGGGTGGTGATACTGATGGCGACGCTGGCGAGGCCGTCGGCCGCCAAGTCACCCAGGAGATCGAGGTCGCGCAGAATCAACGCGCCCTTGGTGACGATGCTGACGGGGTGTCGATACGCCAACAGCGTTTCGAGCACGCGTCGCGTGACCCGGTATTCCTTCTCCCCCGGCTGGTAGGGATCGGTGTTAGTGCCGATCGCCAGGGTCCGACATTCGTATCCGGGCCTGTCGAACGCCTCTCGGAGCCGTTCCGCCGGCCCGGTCTTGTAGAAGATCCGTGTCTCGAAGTCGAGGCCCGGGGAGAGGTCGAGAAACGCATGCGTCGGTCGCGCGTAGCAGTAGACGCAGCCGTGCTCGCAGCCCTTGTACGGGTTGACCGACTGGCCGAAGGGGATGTCCGGCGAGCTGTTGGTGGCGATGATGTCGCGGGTCTGGTCCGGTGTGAACGTGGTCCGCGGGTCCGGCACGGCAAACGCTTCGTCCTCGAAGTGGTCCCAGCCGTCGGCGACCTCGGCACTGGGCGTCCTCTCGAATCTCCCGGCGGGATTCGAGATCGCACCACGGCCCTTGACGACCCTTCTCTCGTCCATGGCATCGCAATTTACTTGGATATTTATCCAGTATCAAGGCGTATCGTCCAATCGGGCCGACTGGGACGCCAGGGGCACACGCGGCGACTCTCGGGGGCTATAGTGGGTGGTCGTTTCAGTCAAGGAAGAAGATCAGCCATGACAGTCACCGTCTGGGGCGCCGGCACCGGGCGCACCATCCGCGTCCATTGGGCGCTCGCGGAGTTGGGTGTCGACTACGAAACGAAGCCGATCGGTCCCCGAACCGGGGAGACGCAGTCGCCCGAGTTGCGAGGCTTGAGCATCAAGGAGAAGATCCCGGTCCTGGTGGATGGCGACCTCGTCCTCACCGAAAGCGCGGCCATCGTCACGTATCTCGGCGACAAGCACGGTGGCTTGACCCCCGCCGTTGGCACCACCGACAGGGCGCGCTACGGCGAGTGGCTGTCTTTCATCCTGATGGAACTCGACGCGCACACCCTTTACGTCATGCGCAAGCACGGCGACCTTGCGTACCTATACGGCGAAGCGCCAGCCGCCATGGCCGCCGCTCGTGCCGGGTTCGAGAAGCAGTTACGCTGGGCACTGCCACGGTTCGGGGCTGCCGAGTACCTGGTCGGCACCGCGTTCACGGGGGTCGACATCCTGATGACCTCCTGCCTCGACTGGGCAGTGAACTACGGCTTCGACCTGCCAGCGCCGGCTGACGCCTACCGCGAGCGGCACCACCAGCGGCCAGCCTTCGCGGTGGCCAAGGCCGCCAACTCACCCTCCGGCTGAGGCCTCTCCCAAGAACCAATCAACGATCCTCGGGTTCTCGTCGCGCGGCCAGGTGTGCGACAAGTCCTCGATCTCGCGATAGACGACCTTGGCACCGGCCGCTGACAACGCCGCGTTCGCCGTGCGCGCGACGTCCACCGGGAACATCCAGTCGAGAACGCCGTGCATCAGGTAGATCGGCAAGCCGGCGAGTCGTTCGCGCGACGTGCCTTCGAGCAGCATTGGGTGGAAGCTCGCCGAACTCGGCGCGAGGTGCGTGAACGGCGAGTCCGGGCGCAGGCCTGAAACGTAGCAGAACGTGCCGCCGTCGCTCATCCCGGTCAGCAAGAGCTTGTCGTGATCGATGTTCCAGCGTTGGCTAATGCGCGTCACCATGGCCGCCAGATTGGCACTGTCGAGGTCGGTCCCCATGAGCGACCAGGTGCGATCGACGGACGACGGGCTGAGTAGGATCGCCCCGCGCGTGCGCGCCTCGACCAGCCAGGTCCACAGGAAGTCGCGGCCATTGCCGGAGCCGCCGTGCAGGGCCACGATCATCGGGTGCGCACGGGCCTCTTCGTAGTATTCGGGGACGTAAAGCGAAAATCCGCCACGGCGGCTATCCCCGGTCGCCTCGACATCGGTGCCCCGCATCTGGGCCCACTCGTCCGCTGACGCATGCATTACGCCGACCTCGTCTCTCGAGGCGTCCGCGTCGCCGAGCCTAGCGAGCAGATCGTCATCGCCTCGGCGACCCCGCGACAGGAAGAACCGGCTGACCGGCGGCAGCATATTGGCCACCGGGTAGAGCGCTTCCACCGCGCGCGTTTGCTCGCGCATGGCGCGGTAGGCACGCATCGGCCCGTTCGGATCGCCCGCGGCGGCGGCCAGACCTTCGAAGGCAGCGACGACGTGTTCGCCGGCTCTTTCCACGCAGTCCTTGAACCCGCTGAAATGTTCCGGGAACTCGGTTTCGCGGAAACGCACCAAGCCATCGCGCACCGGGCCGACGCGTTCGGCGACCGCATCGTTGAGCGAGCCGAGATTGGGCGGGTGCAGGTGGCGGCCGACCTCGTTCAGGACATCGAGCGCATTGAGGATCGGCGGCAGGACGCTGCTAATGGCGTCGAGCAGGTCGTCGTTGCTAGCCAAGTTCCATTCCTCGTTCGCCTGTCACCGGATAGTCAACCACTGATCGGCCCAGACATCGTCCATGATGGTCTCCGTGCCGTCGGGCCAGCGGACCACGATGTCGGCAACGATGTGATGACCAAGTCCGAAATGAGCCTCCGACGGATTCTGAGACGCATAGTTGTTGCCGGCACCGACCTCGCGGACCTGCGTGCCCGAATCCGTTGTCACGGTGATCCAGGCACCGACGCCATGGCGATTGCCGACGTCGCGTTCCAGCCGGATGCCGAGATAGTGGTTCTTGCGCGCGTCGGCCAGTTCGTTGCGGTAGTACACCAAGTGCTTGTCGTCGCTGTTGGTCACCACGAGGTCGATGTCGCCGTCACGTTCCGCGTCGAAACACGCGAGTCCTCGTCCCTGGCCACGATCACGCAGCCACTTCAACGTGTCCCGGCGCGTGAAGGTGCCGTTGCCGTTGTTCTCGAAATACCGCATCTGGTCGTCGAGAAAGTCCAGCGCCGGGGTGAATCCGGTGTCGCCGCGCCAGCCATTGACGTGCACGATGTCGAGGTCGCCGTCGTTGTCGATGTCGGCGAAACAGCTTGCCCAGCCCCAGCCGCCATCGGCGACACCTGCTCGAACGGTCACGTCCTGGAACACCCCGGTCCCGTCGTTGCTGTACAGCCGGTTGCCGTAGAAGTCGGGGTATTGATAGATCGACGTCACGAACCAGTCCATGTCGCCGTCGTTGTCGTAGTCCCCTACCGAAGCCCCCATGCCGGACTGGTCGACGATGACGTCGCGGTCCGTAGTCCGCGTGAACGTGCCGTCGCCGTTGTTCGCGAACACCTGGCTGGTTTCGTAGTCCGCCGCCATCAACAGGTCGCCGTCCCCGTCGCCGTCGATGTCGCTCAGGTTCGCCGTGTACGTGCGGTCGATGTGGGCAATCTCGCCCGTCTGGTAGTTCCGCGACTCGATGATCAACGACTCGGCGATGCCGGACTCCACGCTCACCGACTCGAAGATGCCGTCGCCGGTATTGCGCCAGAGTGTCTGCGTATCGTCCTGCTCCGCGAATCCCCAGTGGGTGAGAAACAAGTCCAGGTCGTCGTCCTTGTCGTAGTCGGCAAACGTCGCGGACACGGTGTTCTCGGCGTCGATCACGATGCCCGAGGTCACGGTGACGTCGACGAATTCCCCGTCGCGGTTTTCCATCAGGTAGTAGGGGTCGTTCTCTACCGCACCAACGAACAGGTCGAGGTCGCCGTCTCCGTCGATGTCGCCAAACGCTGGTCCGCTGCCCAGATGGGTGATGTCAAGACCCACACGGGCCGCAGCGTCGTAAAACGTGCCGTCCCCGCGATTGCGGAACAAGTGGTTGGGCTCGTCGCTACCGCCCACGACGTACAGGTCGATGTCGCCGTCGCTGTCGTAGTCTCCCGCCGCGACCCCTCCCGAGAACTCCAGCGGGAAGGTCCCGCTGAATCGCCCGGTGCGCGGCGGATAGCCCCAACGACGAGACAGGCCCGATGGAGTCGCGGACTCGAGGAATTGATTCGTGCGCACGATGGGCAGGTGCGCCAACGAATACGCCAAGTCGCGTTGCAGATTCGCCCGGCCACTTTGCGAAGCTATCCGGCTATGGCCCTGCATGGGGAAGTAGTGCCAATGCCCGTCGAAGCGGCGTAGCAATACGTCGTCGGTGCCGTCGGCGTTGAAGTCGCCTATGCCCGCGAAGCGCCAGTCCAGATTGGGCGTGATGCTCGCGACCCGCTGTTGTCCGGCCTTGTGGTGCCGACCGTCCATCGGATAGTAGTACCAACGGCCGTCTGGGCGGCGCAGCAGGACATCATCGTTGCCGTCCCCGTCGAGGTCGCCAGCACCTGCGAAACGCCAGTCGACATTGACGCTCAGGTCGGCGAACCCCCGCCCGGCGACGGCGCGGCGACCGTTCATGGGGTAGTAGTACCAACGCCCGTCGACGTTGCGAACCATGACGTCGTCATGGCCGTCGCCGTTGAGGTCTGCGATCGCCTTGAACCGCCAGGACCTCGAAGCCGTTAGTCCCGCCTGACCCCGGCCAGCCGTGACGCGCCGCCCGTTCAATGGGTAGTAATACCAGCGATTGGTCTTGCGGTGCCGGATGAGCACATCGTCCCGGCCGTCGTTGTTCAAATCACCTGCGCCAAGAAATCGCCAGTCCGCGTTGCGGGTCAGCGGTACTTCACCGCCGCCGTCGTCGATGTTGCGCCCATCCATCGGGTAGTAAAACCAGCGGTTCGTGTCGGCGTGACGCAGTAGGACATCGTCGTCCCCGTCGCCGTCGAAGTCGCCAAGCGCCTTGAGCCGATAGGCGGGGTCTGTCGGTAGTCCAACGACGCCGCTTGCCTCATCGATCTGGCGGCGGCCATCCATGGCGTGGTAGTACCAAACGCCATCGGTATTCCTGAGCAGGACGTCAGCGTTACCGTCGCCGTTCAGGTCACCGACGCTCGACTGGGCCGACGCGTAGAACACGGCAAGAGCCGCGCAAACGGCAACCGAGGCCCGAAGGCTCGGCAACATCCGTCTGCGCCGCAATGGCGAAGCTTCACCCATGGTCGCAGCAACTTAGCACAGAGCACCCTCACCGCACGGAGCCCGTGAAGTACGCCTCAGCCAAGGCGAACGCGTCGCGGCCAACCTCGATACCGATCAGCCGCCCGGGAATATCGTCGACAGGTGGATGGATGCCGCCCCAGATGCGCGACAGGCTGCACTGATCGGCCGCGTCTCGATAGCTCGCCCACTGCAACGTCATGTCCACCGACGGGCCGTCCTCGAAGACCAGGAACTCGTTCGCCTCGATCTCGAAACCGCTCATTCCGCCCGGGAAGTACGGATCGCCGGTGAGGGCGGTGAGCACCTCAGCCGCGGCGCGCGAGTAGGTGGAGTGTCCAGAGACGTACCCCGCGAACGGCGGCGTCACGAACGTCGGGCGTTGGTAGGGCCACCAGTTCTCCGCCAGGATCCAGCCGACGCCGGCTTCGTCCGTGGCGGCATCCTCGATGTAGTCCGGCCCGCGCCATGCAAAGACCTTGATCTTCCCGACATGCTCCCCGGCGACACCGGCGAGATCGTCCTCGGGCCCGACCACCTCGATCCGGCCCGGGACCAGCGGCAAACCGTGGACGTGGTACGAGGGGCCGCCCGGATCGGTGCTCTGCCCGCGGTCCGCCATCGCGCGCAGCGACGAGATCGGACGGATGTAGTCGTACCAGCCCTTGATGCCCCAAGCGGCGATGGCGGCATCGTGCATGGCGCCGCCCAACGCGAAGTAGGCCTTCGCGTCCCATTCGAGCCGGTCAAGTTCCTCGCCCGTGCCGGCGAAGCGCCTCTCGAGCAGAGGGTGGTCGGCGACTTCGTTGGCGATCACGAACCAGTGCCCCGGCGGTGTTTCCGAGTCCGGACCATCGGCCCAGAACTCCGCGAGGACGCGCGTATAGTCGCCACGCGGGACGATCTGGGGCTCGTAGGCGGTGCCGGTCACGGGGTTCGCGGCATACCCCTTGCCGCTGTGCCTCACGAAACTGCCGTAGAACTCGGGATGCGCGGCGAAACTCGCGGGGTAGTCCGCGACATTCCCTAGGCTCGCCGGCGAGATGTCCATCGTCTCCCCGTCCTTAGGGGATAGGTCTGCTGACCAGACGGCGACCAGCGCATGCGCCCACCTGTAGAGATCCGCCGCGTCGCCGTCGATGGTCGGTGGCGGTCCGGGATCGTGAAAGACACGATAGGTGAAACCATCGCGGTGGTAGTCGACGGCGTCGTCCATGGACAACGCGAAGGGCGTAACGATGCCCCATTCAGGGCTTAGGAATTCGGGCGCGGTGGCAATGGGATTGCCGGCTTGGTCGATGAACAACTCGAGGAGCAGGGGTTGCCAGCGGTTGAGATCGACGAGCGAGGGATTGCCGGGGAGCGCGGGCTCCAGACCAGGATTGACGGGCTGGTACGAGACGTTCGCGTAGTCGTTGGCCTCGTTCGCGCCGTCGCTGGCCCCGAAGGCGATGTAGCAGTCCGCAATCCGGATGCCAAGCGTCGCGGCCTCGCTCCGCGTGTCATCTACGTCGTAGCCGAGCGCATCCATCAGCACGAAGCCGTCGCGGGCGATGCGCGCCGATCCCGGAGAGCGGTGAAACCGGTGGCGGATGATCCGATACGCCGCGAAACTCATGGCCTCTTCGCGAGCCGCGCGGACATCGGCCGCGTCCAGCGCAGCAACGGGCTCGGTGCAGTCTGCGAGGTAAGGCGCGGCCGAGGGCGAATGGGCCGCCCAGGCGTCGTACATCGCCGCCGACACGTGGAACAGGTTGCGCGCGTGCACCGTGGGTCGCGCGTAGTCGTTGCGGATGGCCTGGAGCAGGACTTCATTCCATCGCCGGGCGACAGAAACGCGGTCCGACAGAGCGACGCCGGGGGTGTAGTTCGCGATCAGCGTCGTCGGCCGGGCGGGCATCCGGAACGTGGTCGTAGCCGCAAACACATCGGCGAAGGCACCGCCGCGATTGCTCGACCAGTGGCTGAAACGATAGTGCTCCTCCGCTGGCGCCGCCTCGATGGCGACCTCCTCCCCGACGGCGTACGTGCCGTCGCCAACGCCTTGGACGACGCTCAAGCGAAGCGCCGCACCGCGCGGCTGCGACAAGGTCACGACCTGGTCGGCGGCGACGTCCTCCCGGCTGACGACCGAACCGTCCGGCCAGCGCACCGACACGTCTGCGCGCGCCGCCGGGCCAAGCCCGAAGTGGGTTTCCGGTGGATCGTGGGATGCGTGGTTGTTCTGGCCCCCCAATTCACGCAACTGCGTTCCTGCGCCCGTGCTGACCGTGACCCGGGCACCGACGCCGAAACGGTTGCCGTCGGCACCATCCAAACGCACGATCAGTCCTCGGTTCCCGGGCTCGCTGTCGTTGCGGTATTGCCCGACGACACCATCCTGCCCCACGACAACGAGGTCAATGTCGAAGTCGCCGTCCGCATCGAAGCAGGCTAGCGCGCGGCCAGGCGAAGTCGTTGGCGTAGTTTCCCGGAACCGGAACCCGTCGCCCGCATTGTGCAGCAGGCCAATGCCCCCTTCGCCCACGTGGGCGATGTCCAACCAGCCATCGCGATCGAAGTCCGCTGCACAGGCCGCCGATGCAGGCGCTGACGAGATGTCCGTAGCGGTCGCTACGAAACCGCCGCTGCCGTCGTTCCGGAACAGGCGGCCTCGGTCGGCCGCAAGGTACCAATCGATGTCGCCATCGTTGTCAAAGTCGCCCAATGCCGAGGCCCGACCCCGCTGTTCGCTGATGGCGTCGCGGGTCACATCGGTGAACGTGCCATCACCGCCGTTCATCAATACGCGGCTCTCCCAGAAGTCGGCCGCCACCAGAAGATCACCGTCGCCGTCGCTGTCGATGTCGGCGAACGACGGTGTCAGGCTCCAATCGACACCATGCGGCGCCAACGGCCCGGCAACTCCGGCGTCGAGGGAGCGGCTGGTGAACGTGCCGTCACCATCGTTGTGCCAAAGCGTCTCGGTGTCTTCGCCCGGTCTTCGTTCGGCACCCCAGTGCGCCAAGACCAGGTCCAGGAACCCGTCGCGATCGTAGTCGTAGAGAGTTGCAGCGGGCGTATGGGGCGCTGTCAATGCGCCGATGACCTCGGCGGCATGATCGACAAACGCAGCTTCGGCTTCGCGCAAGCGGTTTTCGAACACGTGGATCGGGGCACCATCGGCTGCGCCGACGAAGAGGTCGAGATCCCCATCGCCGTCCACATCGCCTAAGGCTGGGCCTGCCAAGGTGCGCCCACCCAGCGGACGCAGGGCCCGAGCCTGGAGGTCAAACGCGCCATCACCGCGATTCCGGTAGAGCCGCGCGGCGTCGCTGGCCGTGCTCACGAAATCGACGTCGCCATCGCCGTCGATGTCGCCGGCGGCCAAGCCGCCACTGAGTCGATGCGGGACGGCGACTTCGCCGGCCAGGCCGTACGTGGCGACCAGCACGAAGCGCACCGGTTCCGGCTCGCCTGATACCGGCGCGGGTGGGGGCGACGGCGGGGGCGTGGCAGTGCGCTCGCCGCCGCAACCCGTCAGCAGGCCGGCGGCCAAGAACATCGACCAACCCACAAACAGGCATCTGTGGCACCGTCGCATGCGCTTCCTTCAACCGGGCAGCGCCGTGAGCGCGGCCGACCGGCGCGGATCGAAGGCGTCGCACACGCCTTCGCCGACGAAAACCAAGAGCGTCAACATGATCGCAAGGGTAAAGGAGCCCGACAGCCCGAGCCACGGGGCGTGCGTGTTCGCCAGAGGCTGCCGTAGGCGCGCCTTTTGGCCTTGAAGCTGGCCCAGCGCCACGACACAGCCCAAGTCGCCTGGCATCCGTCTGGCTGCTCGTGCGAGGTTTGCCGGATACGACCCGCCGGCGACGGCCCGCGACGCCCTCGCGTCGGGCATTCCGTAGCTCGATCCTCCCAACACAAAACGTACGCTTACCGTGACGCTCCGCGGATCGTAGCAGTTTGGCCCTACCAGCCGTTTGTATTACTCTCATCGCTACGCGCCGCGAATGGCGCATCGATCCTCGACCTTCGGGTGCGGGCCTACTGACGCGACGCAACCTCAAGACACCCAGGCACAGTCCAAGTCAACGAGAGGAACCATGGCAAAACGGGCTTTCGACCGCTCCGAGGAGGATTTCGGCAACGTCCTCAACATGGAGCACATCAACCTGACCGTGCCCGACCAGCAGGTCGCCGCGCTGTTCTACGTAACCGGCTTGGGTTTCACGCGCGACCCGTACATCGACTTCGGCACGTTCAACATGTGGATCAATGTGGGCGAGCAGCAATTCCATCTGCCGAAGCGCGACGCGCAGAAGTTCCGCGGCCATATCGGGGTCGTCGTCCCGGACCTCGAAGGGTTGAAGCGGCGTTTGGACTTCATCGACCGACCGATGCAAGGCACCGAATTCTCGCGCCAGGAGAAAGACGACCACATCGCGTTGACCTGCCCGTGGGGCAACGACATCCGCGCCTACGGACCGAGCTTCGGCACCAGCCTCGGCATTCCGTTCGCGGTTCTCGACGTGCCCGCCGGGACGGCCGAAGGCATTGCCCGGTTCTACGCCGAAACGCTCGACACGCCGGCGCGGACGACGAGCAATGGCGCGACGTGCGCGGAGGTTTCGATGGGCGGGAACCAGCGGCTGATCTTCAAGGAGACCGCGGACGAGATCCCGGCGTACGACGGCCACCACATCGCCATCTACGTGGCCAATTTCTCGAAGCCGCACGCCGCCTTGGAAGAACGCGGACTCATCACCGAGGAGTCCGACCAGCACCAGTACCGCTTCCAGGCGATTGTCGACCCGAACACGGGCGCGGAGCTGACCGAGATCGAGCACGAGGTGCGCAGCCTCAAGCACCCGATGTTCAAGCGCTTCCTGGTCAACCGCAATCCGGCGCAGTCGTTCATGAACTACACGCAGGGACGCGACGCCTTCGTCCCCTAAAGCCCTAGCGTGGAGGAACCCTATTACCTGCCGCTGGCCGACGAGGTAGCGGAATTCGAGGCTGCGTACGCGTCACGCTTGCCCGTGCTGCTGAAGGGCCCGACGGGCTGCGGCAAGACCCGGTTCGTGGAGTACATGACGTGGCGCATCTACCAGTTGGCGGCAGCCGAGGAAATCGATGGCCGGCTGATCACGGTCTCGTGCCACGAGGATCTCACCGGCACGGACCTGGTCGGCCGCTACCTGCTCAAGGGCGATGAAACCGTCTGGCAGGACGGACCGCTGACGCGGGCGGTGCGCGCGGGATCGATCTGCTACCTGGACGAGATCGTCGAGGCGCGCAAGGACACGACGGTTCTCATCCACTCCTTGACCGATCATCGCCGCGTCCTGCCGATCGACAAGACGGGCGAACTCGTCCGCGCGCACGACGACTTCCTCCTCGTGATTTCCTACAACCCCGGCTACCAAAGCCTGCTCAAGGATCTGAAGGCGAGCACGCGGCAACGCTTCGTGAGCCTCACGTTCGACTATCCCACCGAGGAACAGGAAGCGGAGATCATCGCGCACGAAAGCGGCGTGGGCGAAGAGACCGCGGCGCGCCTGGCGACCATCGGCGTCAAGGTCCGCAACCTGCGCGAACACGGCTTCCGGGAAGGCGTCAGCACGCGCCTGTTGATCTACGCCGGCGAGCTGATGGAGCGCGGCATCGCCCCGCGGCGCGCCGCGGAACTCGCCATCGTGCAGGCGGTATCCGACGACGCGAGCGTGCAGGACGCCGTCGCAGGAATCGTCGACGTCGTCTGGCCCTGACTTGGCGCGCCTCGTGGACATCGACCGTGTCCTCGCGCTGTTCGCCGAGGGCATTGCCGGGCGCCCCTACCACATCAAACCCCAGCGCGAATCTGCGGATTCCCGCAGCGAGGACGCTTCGGAGCGCGCGCGGTCCGCCTTCGCGAGCGTTCCCCGCCACGATGCCCGCAGCATCTACCTCGCCGAGGAGATCGACGACTTCGACGACGATGCCTTGAACCGGGCCATGTACCGGCTCGCGGTGCTGGATCAACTCGGGTTCCGGGAGTTCGGCACGTATCGCTTCAACATCGCCGTCGCCCGGCAGACTATGGCTGGTCTTTCGCAGGCCAAACCGGCAAGCGACCGGGAATCGGACTTCGGCGTGTTCTTCGGCTCATTCGAGCATCCGCAAGTCGCGCGGGGGCTGTTCCGGGTAATCGAGACGGCGCGCGTCCAAGCCGCCGTGCTGCGCCGCTACCCGGGTGCTAAGCGCTATCGGCAGGCCTTCGTCGACCATCTCGCCACCGTCTACCTCCCTTCGCCCAACGTCGGCATCGCTGCCGAGATCGAACGCCTCGAGGCAGCGCTCGACGGCGTGGCCGCCGCGGACTCGGCCCTTTTTCCGTTCACCGTCGGCGTTTTGGCGCCGGACGCCGACGTCTACACCTCGGCGAGGGCCACCCTCGCCTGCCACGAGGCCCTGCAACTCCCGGCCGAAGCCGAGCGCGCGGCCACCACGGCCACGGATGGCGGGCCGCCGTTGGAATGGCTGCAGCGCGAGGCCAGGCTCGAGGATTGGGACGAAGAACTCGCGAACCTCGAGGGCGACATCGCCGCGCTCGAGTTCGCTGAAATGGCGAGCGGGGACCAGGTGCGTGCGGGCGATGCCGAAGCCGATGCCGGAGACCTGCGCGAGGTCGGCACCGACCTCATCGTCGAGCGGGACCAGTTGAAGCGCCGCATCGAGATGGAGCGCTCTTCCGTGCGCCGTGCGCTCGGCGAAGATCGCGACCACGAGGGCGCGACGAGCTACCGCTACGACGAGTGGGACTTCCACCGCGGCACGTACCTGCGCGGCTGGTGTCGCCTCTACGAGGAACGCCTGCATGGCGGCGATGCGGATGTGCAGGCGCTGCTCGACACCGTCCGCCCATTCGCACGCGCGGTCCGACGTCGTTTCGAGGAGGTGCGGCCGGCCGGCTACCAGCGGGTCAAGAAGACGCCGGACGGCGACGAATTGGACATCGACACCCTAGTCGATACCCGCGTCGACATCCGTTCGGGCATGTCGCCCGACGAGCGCGTCTACAGCCGCCGCGAGCGCCTACGCCGCGATGTCGCGGCCGCGTTCCTGGTCGACCTCTCCGCATCCACCGACGACGTCCTTCCCGAGGAACGGGAAGAACACGTCTCCGATGGCCGGGGCCAGGATATCCGCGACCCCTTCTTCGACGAGGATCACGACTACGATTTCGCCGAACGCATGGCCGCCGAGGCCGCCAAACGGCGCATCATCGACATCCTGCGCGAGTCCGTGCTGCTCATGGCGACCGCGCTCGAAGGGCTCGGCGACCGCTACGGCGTGTACGGGTTCTCGGGCTATGGCCACGACTGCGTGGAGTTCTACGTCGCCAAGGAGTTGGATCAACCGTTCGACGGCGAGGTGCTCGACGCGATCGCGGCGATGAAGCCGAAGCGGTCGACGCGCATGGGGCCAGCGGTTCGGCATGCCGCCGCAAAGCTCGAAGCGAGCGGGTCGGCCATGAAGGTGCTGATGATCGTCAGCGACGGGTTTCCCCAGGACCACGACTACGGGCCGGACCGCGGCCAGCACGAGTACGGGGTTCAGGACACGGCGCGGGCGCTGATCGAGGCCCAGGGTCAGGGCATCGAGACGTTTTGCGTCACCGTGGACCGCTCCGGCAACGACTACCTGCGGCGGATGTGTCCCGACCACCGGTACATGGTGATCGACGAAACCGCCGAACTGCCGGACGCCTTGCAGAAGGCGTACCGACAGCTCACGCGGGGCTAGACGCGGGGACGCGATCCAATCAGTCGTCGCCGCCGAGTCCGAACAACAGGAGTACGCTCGAGAAGATGTTGTAGAGGCCGACGTAGATGCCGACCGTGGCGCGGATGTAGTTCGTCTCCTCGCCGCGCACGACGGCGCTGGTCTCCCAGAGGATGAGCGCGGCCCCGAACAGAATGCAGATGCCGGCAAGCACCTGCGACATCAACGTCGTCCAGTAGAAAATCGAGACGATCCAGGACGCGACGATCACGATCGCGCCCACGATGAGGAATCCGGTCAGAAAGCTGAAGTCCCGCTTGGTCGTCACCGTATAGATCGACAGCCCGAAGAACGCCACCGCGGTTATCCCCAGAGACTGCGCCACCAGCATCCCACCGTTCGCCATCCCCAGCACGGCACTCAACAGGGGTGCCAACGAGAATCCGAGGAATCCCGTCAATGCGAAGGTCCAGACGAGCCCCCAGACGCTGTTGGCCGTCTTGTGGACCATGAACAGCAGGCCGATGAACACCAGCAGCGTGATGAAGCCCAGATGCGGCGCGCCCAGCGCCACCGCGGCCGAAGCTGTAACCGCGCTCCACAGCAACGTCATCGCGAGAAGCGCGTAGGTGCTGCGCAGGACCTTGTTGATTTCAATCGCCGACGGTGCGCCGGCGACGAGAACCCTTGGATCAGCCATAGAACGAGTCCTTAGAAAATCGGTTCCAGTTACCGGCTATATAGCCACACCCCGGTCGAGTTTCAAGGCGGCGGCAGTGATCCCCGCTCGGCGCCTCTGTGCACTTGCATTCCGCGGCGCGCGGCCTATGATGCGCGCCCCATGGACATGCGACGGCAGACTACGACGACGACCACGACGCGGATCGGATCCGCGTCGCGTGCCGTCATGATCGCCTGAGCAAGACTTGACGGCCTCGCGCAAGGCCGAAGCTTCTCGAACCCCGGAAGGCTTGTGGCCAACCGGGGTTTTTTTCTAGAGGCTCTAAAGGACCAGCAATGAACGCGAGAGACTCGAGCGCCGACGACGCGCTGTATCGAACACGCCATAGCCTCGCCCACGTGCTCGCGCAGGCGGTGCTCGACATGCGTCCGGGATCGACCCTGGGTTTCGGACCGCCCATAGCCGACGGCTTCTACTACGACTTCATCCTGACGGAACCCATCACCGAGGACGACTTCCCGGAGCTCGAGCAGCGCATGCGGCGGATCCTCAAGAAGGGCCAGCGGTTCTATCGCGAGGACCTGTCCGTCGCAGACGCCTTCACGCGCTTGGACGAAATGCAAGAGCCCTATAAGCGCGAATACGCCGCCGAGCTCGTGGACAAGAACGGCCTCCCGAGCCTGTCGTTCTACCGCAACGGGCCGTTCCTCGACATGTGCGAAGGGCCGCACGTGGACACCACCCGCGACATCCCGCGCGATGCGTTCAAGCTGCGCAGCGTCGCCGGCGCGTACTGGCGCGGGGATGCCGACAACGTGATGATGACGCGAATCTACGCTTGGGCCTTCGCCGACAAGGCCAGCCTCGACGCGGCGGTAAGCGCTTTTGAGCTCGCCCAGGAACGGGACCACAAGAAGCTCGGCCGGGAACTCGATCTGTTCCTGATCGACGACGATGTCGGTCGCGGCCTGCCGCTGTGGCTGCCGAATGGCACCGTGATCCGCGACGAACTGGAGAAGCTCGCCGTCGAACTGGAGTTCAAGGCCGGCTACGAGCGCGTCGCCACGCCGCACATCGCCAAGGCCGACCTGTACGACCGCACCGGCCACCTGGCCCACTACAAGGACAGCATGTACCCGCCCATGGAGGTGATCGAGGAATCCGCCGACGGCGAATCCGTTCGCGAGACATACATGCTACGACCCATGAACTGCCCGCATCACCACAAGATCTATGCATCGAGGCTGCGCAGCTACCGCGACCTGCCGCTCCGCCTGGCCGAGTACGGCGACGTCTACCGATGGGAAGCCTCCGGTGCGGTGTCGGGCCTTGCCCGCGTGCGCGGCATGTCCATGAACGATGCGCACATCTATTGCACCGAGGACCAGATCAAGGACGTGTTCCGCGAGGTCATCTCGCAGTACGACGAGGCGTACCGGATCCTTGGCCTTAACGACTACGGCATTCGCCTGTCACGCTGGGATCCGGACGATCCCAAAGGCCGCGAGAAGTACGTCGACGCCGCCGAGGCCTGGCGACGCAGCGAGCGGATCATCACCGAGCTGCTCGATGAAATGGGCATCGACTATGAAGACGCGCCCGGCGAAGCCGCCTTCTACGGACCGAAGATCGACGTCCAGTTCCACACCGTTACGGGCCGCGACGAGACGGTCAGCACGGTCCAATTGGACTTCGCCGTCCCGCCGCGCCTGGGCCTGACCTACATTGGCCCGGACGGCGCCGAGCACACGCCGTACTGCGTCCACCGGGCGCCGTTTTCGACCCACGAACGCTTCACGGCCTTCCTGATCGAGCACTTCGGGGGCGCGTTTCCGACCTGGCTCGCACCGGTGCAGGTCCAAGTGTTGACCGTCTCGGCCCAGTTCAGTGCCTATGCACGCGAGATCGTCGACCGGTTGCGCGCCAACTTTGTGCGCGCAGAACTGGCATCGGAGAGCGATACGGTCGCGAAAAAGATCCGCGACGGCACGACTCGCAAGATCCCCAACCTTTTGATCGTCGGCGAACGTGAAGTTGCCGACCGCACGGTCACCCTGCGCCGTTACGGCGTCAAACAGCAGGCGACCATGCCGCTCGACGCCTTCGAAGCCGCACTCGGCAAGGCGATCGCGACGCGTTCGTTGACGTTCGAACTCTAGGGAAGGTCTGATCAAGTCGATTCTGCGACAATCGCCGAGACGGTCAAGGAT
>JAPOYV010000065.1 GCA_026706385.1 Gammaproteobacteria bacterium | reverse complement strand
CGCGCATTGCGCTTGGGCGAGAAGGATGTCGTGCCGCGCATCTCCGACCTGCCTTTCATGCTCCCGTCGCTGCAAGGCAAGGTCGAGTTCGAAGCGATGGAAGAAGGCCAGGAGGATCGCATCACCGGCAGAATCCTTAGCGCAAGCGTCAAGGCGGTCTTCGACCGCTGCCTTGACGTCAACGATTTGGAAGCGGTCGTCGTGTCCTTCAACGAGGGGGTCAGCGTCGAGACCGGAGAGGGCGTGAGCGCGGAGGCGTACGAGGCCATCATGACGAAGCTCGAAGGTCTCAGCGCGGCGGTGGAACAGTTGGCCGAGCAACCCCAGGCGGTCGCCTCCGCCGTGGAGTTCGTGCTCGAGGGCCTCCACCTCCACAAGCTGCTCAACAAGGCGAGCGCCGGCGGGCGGTCCACGTTCACCGGATGAGGGTCGAGACGACCTAAGGAAAACCCATGCGCCTATTCCCGACTCGGCACCGATTCTCGCTTTGGGACGGGACGCAGGACTTGGGCGTTGCCGCGGACGACGTACTCGGCGCGATGGTGGACGACCTGATGGAGTACGGCGACCTGCGCTGGGCGATGCGCAACCTCATGTCGCGCGGCATGGACATCCCACAAGGTGGACACAAGCAGGGTTTGCGCGAGATGTTGCGTAATCTGCGCGACCGCAAACGAGAAAACCTCGATCAATTCAATCTCTCTGGAATATTCAAGGATATAGAGAAGAAACTGGACGAGATTCTCGACATGGAGCGCGGATCGATCGACGAGCTTCTCGACCAGAGAGACGACGACTTTTCCAACCAAGTTCTCCGGCAAATCGCAGAGAGCAACAAGGAGAAGCTCGACTCGCTACCCGACAACGCCGCGGGGAAGATGCAGCAGTTGGAAAAGTACGAGTTTCTCAATCCAGAAGCGCAAAAGAAATACATTGAATTATTGAACCAGCTTCGCGAGGCCATGACGCAGACGTTCTTCAAGGACATCGAGCGTATGGTCAACAACATGTCCCCTGGCGACATTGAACGCATGAAGGACATGCTCAGGTCGCTCAACGATCTCATGTCGAAGAAGTCGAAGGGAATCGATCCGGACGCATTGCAGTCACACTTCGACAATTTCATGGACAAGTTCGGTGACATGTTCGGCGACAATCCGCCGAAGAATCTCGACGAACTCATGGAACAGATGCGCCAGCAAATGGCGGCGGCCCAGTCTCTGTTCAACTCGTTGAATCCCGACCAGCGCCAGCAATTGCAGTCGCTGCTCTCGGATCGTTTCGGCGATCCGGAACTGGAGTCCGAACTGCAACGCCTTGCTCAGGCTATGTCGTCGTTCAATCCGCGTGGATCGCGATACCGCTTTGGTGGTCGGGAAGACATCGACCTCGAAGCCGCGATGCGCCTCATGGCGGAGATGCGCCAGCTCGACGAGCTGATCAGCCAGGTTCAGGCGGCCGAGCGGGGTGGCGATCTGGAACGGATCGACGAGGATCTCCTCAAGGAACTGCTCGGGGACGAGGCGGGCGACTCGCTCGACGATCTCAAGAAGCTCCTCAAGGCGCTGGACGAGGCCGGGTACATCCGTCCCAATGGAGACAAGTGGGAGTTGACGCCCCGCGGTTCGCGCATGATCGGCTTGAAGGCGCTCGGCGAGATCTATGCCCGGTTGCGCCGCCAGAGCCTCGGCAATCATGCGCTGCCGGAGGAAGGCCGGTTCGGCGAGCGCCTCGAGCAGACCAAGGCCTACGAGTTCGGCGACCCATTCCACCTGCACATGCCGCGCACGATCCGCAACGCCATCGATCGCGACGGCCCGAAGACACCTGTGGCCTTGCGCTACGACGATTTCGAGATCTACCGCTCGGAACTCATCACCTCGACGGCCACGGCCATGCTCGTGGACCTGTCCTGGTCGATGGCCCTTCGCGGCTCGTTCCAGGCGGCGAAGAAGGTCGCGCTAGCCCTGCACAACCTGATCACCTCGCAGTTCCCGAAGGATTCGTTCTACATCATCGGCTTCGCGGCCTACGCCAAGGAACTCAAGGCCCACGACCTGCCGTTCCTCCAATGGGACGAGTACGTGCTCGGCACGAATATGCAGCACGCCCTGCTACTCGCCGAACGCATGCTGGCCAAGCATTCGGTGGGATCCAAGCAGATCATCATGATCTCCGACGGCGAACCCACGGCACACCTCGAAAACGGCCGCGCGCGCTTCGCCTATCCGCCAACGGCGGAGACCTATCGGGCGACCTTCCGCGCCGTCAAGCACTGCACGCAGAAATCGATCGCGATCAATACGTTCATGCTCGACGCGGACTACCACCTGAAAGCCTTCATGGACGCCATTGCCCGGATCAACGGCGGCCGCGTCTTCTACACCTCACCCGAAAAGCTCGGCGAGTACATCCTGGTCGACTACGTCCAGCACAAGCGCACGAAGATCGGCCACTAAGCGGCCGGAAGGGCGCGCCCTCGACGGCCGCTACGCCCGGCTTCGCCAAACCGCCCGCCGCGACGCGAGGATCGCCGCCGTCGTGAGTAGCAGCGCCACCGCCAGCGCCGGAAACAGCACCTCGAGGGAGATCAACTGACCGAGTGCGGCGAGCGGCAGGGTGACGATCTGCGCGATCCCCATGTTCAGGTTGAGGACGCTCATCACGCGGCCCCGGAAGTTGCCGGGCGCGATCAACTGAATCAACGCCGTGCCAGCGATTTGCGACGCCGCCATGGACACGCCGAGCCCGAAGTTGCCGATCGCCGCATTCGCCACCGTGTGACCGCCGCCGAACACGAGGAACGATGCGCCGAAGCCGATGCTGGCGAGCGCGACCATCACGCCCTTGCGGTCGAAGTGCGCGAATCGCGCCAGCATTCCCGACGCGAGCAGGGCGCCGACTCCCCAGGTCGCGGCGACAAGGCCGAAGTCGCGTACTGGAACGCCAACCACGGTGGTGATCCAGGTGGGGCCGAGATTGGCGACGGCGGGGAAGCCGAGGCCCATCATGGCCACGAGTAGCAGAACGACGGTGAGGATGACCGGTTCGCTGCGCGTATACGCGAGGCCCTCGCGAATGTCGCGCAGCGCGACGCCCAACCCAAAGTGCCCGCCGGTTCGGTGCGGCGTCTTGTGCCGCATCATGAGCAGGGCCACGATTTCGGCGACATGCCCGAGCGCACCGATGAGGTATGCGCCGCCGGGGCCGAGGGCGTCGATGGCGAATCCCGTGCCGACCAAGGCCACAGGAAGCGCAATCTGGCCGCCCGCGGCATTGACGGCGATGCCGGCGGTAGTTAGGTCCCGTCCGACGATGTCCGGCACGATGGCCTGGCGAGTGGGCAGATCGATCGATGCCAGTGCCGAGGACAGGAAGACGAGCGCGTAGAAGACGAGCAGCAGCCCGCCCTCGGCCGTGCCGAAGATCATCAGGCAGCCGATGGCCACGTTGAATCCGAGTGCCGCGAGTTGCGTGACGATGAGCAACTTGCGGCGGTCGAACCGGTCCGCCAACGCGCCGCCGTAAAGGCCGAAGACCAGCATGCCTACACCGCGCACGGCGGCGATCAGCCCGACCAGGACGATGCGGACGTCTTCGGCGGCGCTCATCTGCACCCAGATGATCTGGGCGACGAACTGGAAGGGGCTCAATGCTTGGCCGATCAGGAGCCCGAGAAACAGCAGGCGGAAGTCGCGGACGGCTAGCGGGGCGAACATGCCGCGCGGTCGCCCTTGGGCGTCGGTCGTCGCTACCGGCAACGCGTTGCTATCCGCGACGCGTGAGTACGGTGGCCCGTGCGACCGCCTCCGCGACGGCTTCACGGTATGCCGCCGAGCCGAAGTCGTCCGTGGGGACGGTCAGGACGTCGCTGCAGACTTGAGGCGGCGCGTAGGTTTCGAGGGCAGTTTCCAGATCCGCATGGCGGTGGCTGGGGTGCCGCTCGCCGCTGGCCACGCGCTGACCGAAGCGAGCTTCGAGCGTGGCATGGCTCGCGTCGCAGTGGATGTGCAGAACATTGGCACCGCCAAGGCGTTGCTGAAGCGCGGGGCCGTCGCCCGCGCGGAAGGCGTTCTCGACGATGAACGCGCCGGGGCCACGGGCGAAGTCGTCCACGAGTTGCAGCAACAATCGGAAGCTCCCGATGCCCAACGCGTCCGTCCCGACCGCCTCGTTGGGCAGCGCGTCGAACAGCGTCTCCTTGAGGCGGTCCTTGGCGAGTATCGGCAGTTCCAAGCCATCGGCAAGCGTCCGGGCCAACGTGGTCTTGCCCGAAGCGGGTGCTCCGGTGATCAGGACGACGGTGGCCATGCGGCGCTCAGTAGGACCGTGGCAGCCCTAGGACGTGTTCGGTCACGTAGTTCAGCACCATTTCCTGCGAGATCGGCGCGATGCGCTGCAGGCGTGCCTCCCGCCAATAGCGCTCGACGTGGAACTCCCGGGCGTAGCCGAAGCCGCCGTGGGTCTGCACGGCCTGGTCGGCGGCCTGGAAGCAGGCGTCGGCGGCGAGCCACTTCGCCATGTTCGCCTCGGCGCCGCACGGCTGGCCGTTGTCGAGCAGCCACGACGCCTTGCGGATCATCAGTTCCGCGGCGTCGAGGCGCATCTTGGCTTCGCCCAAGGGGAAGGACACGCCCTGGTTCATGCCGATCGGTCGATTGAAGACGACGCGGTCGTTGGCGTAGTCCACCGCGCGGCGCATGGCGGCCTTGCCGATGCCGAGGGCCTCGGAAGCGACCAGGACGCGTTCGGCGTTAAGTCCATCGAGCAGGTAGCGGAATCCCATGCCCTCCTCGCCGACCCGGTCGGTGACGTGCACCGGCAGGTCGTCGTAGACCACTTCGCAGGTGGCGACGGCGTTCCGGCCCACCTTGTCGATGGGGGAGATGGTCACTTCCGGGCGCTGCAGTTCGGCGAACAGTAACGTCATGCCCTGCGTACGCTTGGCGACCTTGTCGCGCGCTTCGGTACGGACCAGAAGGAGCACGCGCTCGGAGTCGAGCGCCTTGGTCGTCCACACCTTGCGCCCGCGAACGACGTAATGGTCGCCGTCCCGGCGCGCCGCGGTCTTGATGGACGTGGTGTCCGTCCCGGCATCGGGTTCGGTGACCCCGAACGCGACATGCAGATCGCCCGCGGCGACCCGCGGAAGGTACTTCTGCTTCATTTCCTCGGAGCCGTGGCGTACCACGGGATGCATCCCGAAAATGGACAGGTGGACGCTGCTCGCACCGTTCATCGCGGCGCCGGACGCGGCCACTTCCTCGAGAAGAATGGAGGCTTCGGTGATCCCCCGGCCGCTGCCGCCATAGGCCTCGGGGATGGCGATGCCGATCCAGCCATCCTTGGCGAGCGCGTCGTAGAAATCCCACGGAAAACGATGCTCGCGGTCGCAGTCGGACCAGTATTCGTCGGAGAACTGCGCGCACACACGGCCGATGGCGTCGCGGATGAGTTGGTGTTCGTCGTTCGTTTCGAAGTCCATGGTCAATAAGGTTAGCATGGCGCCCCGGAGGGACTTGATGGCCGGCCTTTACTTTGAGGACCTTGTTCTCGGGCGGACGTTTGCGCACGAGCCGGGACGGACGGTCACCGAGACCGACAACCTGCTCTTCACCGCGCTCACGCTGAATCCGCAGCCGTTGCACCTCGACGCGGAGTTCGCGCGGGAGAGCATCCACGGCCAGATCCTGGTGAACAGCATCTTCACGCTCGGCCTGGTCGTCGGCCTGTCGGTCGGGGACACGACCCTCGGCACCACGCTCGGCAACCTCGGCTTCGACCAGACCACGTTCCCCAACCCGGTGTTCATCGGCGACACGATCCGCGTCACCTCCACCGTGGTGGACCGGCGCGAGAGCCGCAGCAAGGCCGACCGGGGCATCGTGACCTTCGAGCACGTCGGCACGAACCAGCGCGGCGAGGTCGTCTGTTCGTGTCGGCGCGGCGCCATGATGATGCGCCGCCCCGCGGTCGAGACGGCTTCGTGACCCTCCTGCGTCGCTCGCTGCACTTCGTCCCCGGCGGCAACGAGCGGATGCTCGCCAAGTCGCTCGACACGGATGCGGACTGCCTGATCCTCGATCTCGAGGACGCCGTGACGCCGGCGCGCAAGGCCGAAGTCCGCAGCGTCGTCTCCGGGTGGCTTGCGGAGGTCGATTTCGGGACGAAGGAGACGGCGGTGCGCATGAATCCGCTGGACACGCCTTGGGGCTACGCGGACCTCGAAGAGACGATGGCGAACCCGCCGGACGTCTACCTGGTGCCGAAGCCTGAGACGCTCGACGGCGTCAATCTGATCGACGGCGAACTTCGCCGCTTGGAGCGAGAATACGGGCACGCGGACGGAAAGGTCGGCCTCGTCCCGATCGCGGGCGAAACGCCACTAGGCGCCCTGAAAATACCGACGCTGGCGCGGTGTCCCCGGTTGGCGGCGATGACTTGGGGAGCCGAGGACCTGGCCACCGCATTGGGCGCGTCGCACAACCGCGACGAGGACAACGACTACCTGCCGCCCTACCAGCAGGTTCGCGTGACAACGCTGCTGACCGCGGTTGCCGCGGACGTCCAGCCGATCGACACGGTCTATGCGAACTTCCGCGACAGTGAAGGGTTCCTTCGCGATTGTGCAGATGGTGCTGCTATGGGCTTCACCGGCAAGATGTCCATTCATCCGGACCAGATCGACCCCATCAACGCCGCGTTCGCGCCATCGGCCGAGCAGATCGCCGAGGCGAGGGCATTGACCGAAGCGTTCGAGGCGGCGCAGGCGGAGGGTCGCATGGCGTTTTCCTTTAACGGTGCGATGGTCGACGCGCCGCACCTGAACCGCGCGAGGGCCGTACTCGAGCGAGCGCGCCAGATCGAGGAGTCCAAGACATGAAAATCGAGATATCGACACCACGCATGCTCGCCGAAGTCGATGAACACGGCGTCGGCCGCATGGTGTTTAACAACCCGACTAAGCGCAACGCGCTGTCGCTCGACATGTGGCAAGGCGTCGCCGACATCCTCGAGCACTTCGAGGCCGACGACGGCGTGCGCGTGGCCGTGATGTCCGGTGCCGGGGGCAAGTCGTTCGTCTCCGGCGCCGACATCAGCGAATTCGACGCCAAGCGCTCGAACGCCGAGCAGCGTCGCGAATACGGCCGCATCTCCGCGCGCGGCGGCCGGGCGCTCGCGACGTTCCGCAAACCTCTCATCGCCGAGATCACCGGCTACTGCATCGGCGGCGGCCTGGCCACGGCCCTCAACGCCGACATCCGCTTCGCTACACCGGATTCGACCTTCGGCATACCGGCCGCGAAGCTCGGTCTCGGCTACCAGTACGGCGGCCTCGCGAAGCTCGCGCGCGTGGTCGGGCCTTCGCGGGCGCGTGACATCCTTATTTCCGCGCGCTTCCTCGATGCCGATGAAGCGCTCGCCATCGGGCTGATCAACTTCATCGTCCCGCGCGAGGCGATCGCCGGGCGGGTGACCGAATACGCGCAACGCGTCGCGGCCAATGCGCCGCTCACCGTTCGGGCGGCGAAAGCGGCTGTGGACGCATGGGAGGACGGCGCATCGACCGATGATCTGGCGAACGTCCAGGCCATGGTGGATGCGTGTTTCGAATCCGACGACTACCGCGAGGGCCGGCGCGCCTTCGCCGAGAAGCGCAAGCCGGTGTTTCGCGGCGCTTGATGGGCCTTGTCGACGTATACACCGCGGGTCACGCGGGCGTTCACACCTACCGGATCCCGGCGCTCGCGGTAACCCGGCAAGGGACGCTGCTCGCCTTCGCGGAGGCGCGCCACGACGGCCCGGGCGATGCGGGCGACATCGATCTCGTCGTGCGGCGCAGTGCAGATGCCGGTCGCACCTGGAGCACTTCGACCACGGTCTGGGACGACGGTCGGAACACGTGCGGCAATCCCGCACCCGTCGTGGATGCCGAGACCGGTCGCATTGTCCTGCCGATGACGTGGAACCACGGCCGGGACCTCGAGCGCGACATCATCGCCGGCCGCAGCAGAGAACCGCGGCGGGCGTACGTCACCGCGAGCGACGACGACGGCGTGAGCTGGGCGCAGGCACGCGAATTGCCGGAGCTCCGACAGCCGCAGTGGGGCTGGTACGCCACCGGCCCCGGCAACGCTATCCAGATCGGCCACGGCCAGTACAAGGGACGAATCGTGGCGCCGGCGAACCACTCGGACCGGACGGGCGAAGGCCACTTCTACCGGGCCCACGTCATCTGTTCGGACGACGCCGGCGAGTCGTGGTTCCTAGGCGGCGTTGCCGGTCCGGCCACCAACGAGTCCGCGGTCGCGGAACTCGGCGACGGCTCGTTGCTGCTCAACATGCGCTCCTACGCGGGCCGGAACCGCCGGGCGCTTTCGGTGAGCCGGGACGGCGGTGCGACCTGGTCGGCGCCGCAACTGCACGAGGCGCTCGTCGAACCGGTCTGCCAGGGCAGCATGATCCGCAGCGATGCCGGCCCGGCCGGCCACCTCCTGTTCTCGAATCCGGACTCCGAGACGGCCCGCGAGGGCCTGACCGTGCGCGCGAGCGCCGACGACGGCGCCACGTGGCAGCGGACCAAGGTGGTCTATGCGGGGTCCGCAGCGTACTCGTCGATGGCCGTTCTGCCCGACGGGAGAGTCGGCATTGTCTTCGAGCGCGACCGCTCGACGCGGATCTCCTTCGCCGCGTTCAATCTCGAGGAACTGATAGCATCGCCGCTTCGTCGGGGACCTGCTTGAGCATGGCTGAACGCATCTACACCGCCTGCGTGCTGATCATCGGCAACGAAATCCTGTCCGGCCGCACGCAGGACGCCAACCTGAACCACATGGCGACCGTGCTCGGCGAGGCCGGCGTGCGCGTGCGCGAGGCGCGCGTCATCCCCGATGTCGAGGACGTCATCATCGACACCGTCAACGAGGTCCGCGCTGCCTTCGACTACGTCCTGACCACCGGCGGCATCGGTCCCACCCACGACGACATCACGGCGGACTGCATCGCCAAGGCCTTCGGCGTTCCGTTGGTGATGAGCGAGGAGATCGCCGTGCGCATCCGCGGCCGTCCCGCGCCGGCGGAGGTTATGGCGTCCCGGCTGCTCATGGCGAGAGTTCCCGAAGGCGCGACGTTGATCGACAACCCGACCGGCGGCCCGCAGGGGTTCCAGATGGGAAACGTCTACGTCATGGCCGGCATTCCGTCGGTCATGCGCGCGATGCTGTCGACGATTGCCTTCGAGGGCGGAGCGGTCGTCCGCTCGCGCTCGGTGGCCGCGTACTTGGGCGAGAGCCAGGTTGCGACCGGACTGACGGCCATCCAGGCCGAGCACCCGGCGATCGACATCGGCAGCTACCCGTTCATGCGCGCTGATCGCTACGGCACGACGCTCGTACTCCGGGGAACCGACGAGGCTGAACTCGACACCGTCCTCGCCGAGGTCAAGCAGTTGATTGTGGATGCGGGCGGAACGCCCGAACCCGTGGCGGAATGACGAGCTTAAAGGAGAGAACATGGATCTAGCGGGCAAACGGGCGATCGTCCTCGGCGGCACGTCGGGCATCGGTCTTGCCACGACGCGACAACTCGAAGCCGCCGGCGTCACCGTGACCGCCGGCAGCCGCTCGACGGCCAATGTCGACAAGGCTAAGGCCGTGACGGGTGATGGCGTCACCTTTCGCACGATCGACGTCCTCGACCGGGAGGCGCTCACCGCGCTCTTCGAAGAGCACCACGGTTACGACATCCTGGTGAACGCGGCCACGGGCGGCGAGCGCGCCTCGGGGCCGTTCCTCGCGATGGACCTCGACGGTTTCCAAGGCTCGTTCCGCAAGTTGTGGGGATACACCAACAGCGTCAGGCTCGGTACCGAACACATGGCCGAGGACGGGGCGATCACCCTGGTGAGCGGCTACCCGGCGCGCAAGGCGAGGCCGGGGTCGCTCGCCATCTCGACGGTCGGCAATGCCGTGGAAGGCTTCGTCCGAGCGTTGGCCCCCGAGATCGCCCCGCGGCGCATCAACGTCGTCTCTCCCGGCATCATCGACACGCCGATGTTCGCGGTCCAAGGCGATGCCCGCCAGCAGTTCCTCGACGGCGCCACGCGGGACATGCTGATCAAGCGGGCAGGGACGGCGGACGAGTGCGCCGCCGCCATCCTGTTCACGCTGCAGAACGACTACATGACGGGCGGTCGCATCGACATCGACGGAGGCGCCACGCTGCCCTGACCCCTACCGCGACGGTCGCTCGTCGCAGAGCACCGCGACGCGATGCAGTTCGCGCACCTCGTTGCCGAAGTCCGGCACCGCCGAGTGCTGCACGCAGCGGTTGTCCCATATCGCGAGCGTGCCGGGTTCGTAACGCACCCGTGCCTGGTAGCGCGTGCGCGTGCAGTGCTCGGAGAGGAACCCGATGATGGCGCTGCTTTCGCCGCGCGGCAGGCCGGCGATGCGCCGTGTGAAGCCCTGGTTCACGTATAGCGCCTTGCGGCCGGTCTCCGGGTGACGAATGACCACGGGATGGGTCGCGGGCCGCCGGATCTCCTCGATGTTGAAGTTGCGACCGTCGTGCTCCGCGTCCAACGGCTCGAGGAACGCCTTCATGGCGTCGGATAGGTCCTCGTAGGCCCGGTACTGGGAGCAGAACAGCGTGTCGCCACCGACCGACGGGACCTTGCGCGCATGCAGCATGGAAATCTTGGGCGGAATCACCTTCCAGCTCACGTCGGAGTGCCATCCCTCGGCGGTGCCCGGACGCTCGGGATCGGAGCGGATCATCAGCACGTCGTCGAAGCCCGGCACCGTGGGCGAGTAGCCGTGGATGTCGAGCTTGCCCCAGCGCAGGCCGAAGTCTCGTAACCCGGCATCCGTCAGGTGCTCCTGGCCGTGCAGCGCGATGGCGCTGTAGCGCATCAGCAACGCGTGAACGACGGCGAAACCGTCGTCGTCCAACGAAGCCACGTCGATGCCGCGCACTTCCGCGCCCAAGGCACCGCTCAGTGGACGGACATCCAGTCGCGTCGCACCCGCATCGAGATCAAGCTCGTCAAGTACTGCCGCTGGCTCTGCCATCGTTCCCTCTCCTCTGGTCGTCTCGGGGATCGTATCGCATTGCGATTCGCAATAAGCCGTCACCGTTTCGCCAAAATGTCGGACGCGGTAAGGTCGCTTGGTTGTTGTGAATGAGCTGTTGAACAGTGTTCAGACGTCTTGTGACGCACTGGAATTCGCGGCGCAGGCGCCGGAGATTCATCTTGCGGGACGCATCGGTTGGCGGACGCGGTTTGCAGCCAGAGCTCCGGGGTGCCGAGTGGGCGCGTATTCGTGAAGCGGCCTACCGAGACGAGCCAACGAAACTGGAGGACGCATGAGTACAGGTTTCTCGAGGCGGCGTTTCGTCATCGCATCCGGGCTGTTCGCCGGCTGCGCGTCCGCAATGGAGGTCGAGAACTACCGTCGGCTGGGCCTGGATCGCCCGTTCACCGACAAGGCGTTCGACACGGAGGTCAACGGGCGCAGCAACATGGAGATCATGGATGCGCTGAACGTCCCGGAGGACGCCCAGTACAACCCCTGTGAGGAAGCGTTCCCGGGCGATGACGTGCCCCGTGGCGAGGTCCGTCAGTTCCCCGGCTGGGACCAAACGGGCATCTTTCCGGGAACAGTTCGGGATGTCTCGATCTATGTCCCGAACCAACTGACGAATGCCAGCGAACCGAACGTGATCGTGTTCAACGACGGCCTTGCCTATGCCGACGTGACCGGTGCGGTACGGGCTCCGCTGGTACTCGACAGCCTGATCCACGCGGGCCAGATTCCTCCCACGGTGGGCGTGTTCGTCATGCCAGGACGTATGAAGGGCACTGACCCTGCCGGGCCGAATCCGCAGCGCAGCCTCGAATACGACAGCCTGACGGACGACTATGTGCGGTTCGCGAGGTCCGAACTGCTGCCGTTCGTCGAGCGGGAGATCGGGGAGAAGCTCTCGGCCAATCCGGCCGAGCGGATGATCGTGGGCATTTCGAGCGGCGGCATCTGTGCGTTCACCGCGGCTTGGCACGATCCGACGTGCTTCGGGCGCGTACTCAGCCATTGCGGCTCGTTCGTCAACATCCGCGGCGGCCACAACTATCCGTACCTGGTGAAGTCGACGCCGCGCAAGCCGATCCGCGTCGTGCTTACAAGCGGAGCCAGGGACGCCAACATCATCGTCGGCAACTGGCCGCTCGCCAACAAGATGATGGCCGCCGCGCTCGAATACGCGGGCTACGAGTCGCAGTTCGTGTTCGGCGAAGGCGGGCACAGCCTGAACCACGGCGGTGCGATCTTCGCCGATTCACTGCGCTGGCTGAACGGTTGAAGACCGTGATTGAGACCTTAGTCGGCAACGGGACCGCGGGCCGAGCGGAAGAGGGCACGGCCGGCACGGACGCCCCGATCGCCGAGCCGTTCGGCGTAGTCCTCGGCCCGGACGGCGGCCTGGTCTTCTGCGACCTCGGCAATCACCGCGTCTGCCATGTTGATCCGGCCTCGCAGCGGCTCTTGGTCCTCGCGGGAAACGGTGAAGCGGGCATGCGTGGCGATGGCGGCCCGGCCCGCGAGGCGACGATGCAGCAACCGTACGAGGTGCGCTTCGATACCGTCGGCAACCTGTGTATCGTCGACATGGTGGGACATGCGATCCGCCGCGTCGACGCGGCGACGGGGACCATCGAGACCATTGCCGGTACGGGCGAGGCGGGCCTTGACGGCGATGGCGGGCCAGCCAAACAGGCCCTGTTCCGCCAACCGCACAGCATCGAGATCGCGCCGGATGGCGCGATCTTCGTCGCCGATATCGGCAACCACCGTTTGCGCCGGATCGACCCGGAGACCGGCGTTGTCGGGACTTTCGCGGGCACCGGCGAAGCGGCGCCGACCGTCGACGGGGCCGGCATTCTCGCGACGCCGCTCAACGGTCCGCGCACGCTGGCTTTCGATGCCGAAGGCGATCTGTTCCTGACGTTGCGGGAAGGCAACGCGGTCTACCGGATCGACATGAGGAACCGAACCATCCACCACGTCGCGGGCACCGGCCAACCGGGCTACTCTGGCGACGGCGGCGATGCTAGGGCCGCCGATCTCGCCGGGCCGAAGGGCATCTCGGTCGACACCTCGGGCGTCTATATCGCCGACACCGAGAGCCACACGATCCGCCGCATCGACCGAGCCTCCGGCGTGATCACGACCGTCGTCGGCAATGGCAAGCGCTTCGACGGCGCGGATGGCGATCCGCTCGCCTGCGGGCTCGCCCGCCCGCACGGGGTGTTCGTCGCGCCGGGCGGGCGACTGTTCATAGGCGATACGGACAACCACCGGGTTCGGGTGTTAAGCGCCCCATAGCCGCCGTCTCGATTCCGTCCGTGAGCGTGAGGTCGGTTGGCAGCAGCTACGTGTCGGCGTCGCACCTGTCGGAGTACCGCACGACGGGCGCGGCGTTACGTGGGTATGTCCAACCAGTGCGCTGCAGTTACGTACCTGGACAGGTGCTCCGCGTTCGTGGTCGCGACAACGACGTCGTCCTCGCCGATTGTGTCGGCCTGTGCTGCGAGTATCACATCGATGTCCAACTCACCAGGTCTTCCCTTTGAGCGCTTGAGGGAACACCTCGCGACCGCCGCGTCGGTTCTCGTTGAGTCCACGAACGAGATGCTCGAAGGTTTCGCGCTGCTCGGTCGGCTCTTCCTGCATCCAGGACTCAATCAGTGCGACCAGTCCATCGGTCGTGGTGCTGGCTAATTGTGCCAAGTCAGCGTTGCTCAGATTCAGGCCGCTCTTTGCGCACAGCAGCCAGATGGCGGTGTCAACGAGGATGACGTGCTCTTGTACGTTCTGGGCGAGGTTTTCAACGGCCACCATCGCAGCCATCTGACGCGCGCAACTTGGGTTTGGCGCTTTTGTGCGGGCTCGCAGGGCTTCATCGGCTGACCAGGCACCGAAATCCGCAAGCCCGAAACATCCAACGGCACGCATGATGTGCCGATCGGGTTTGGCAACGTCGTATCCGAGGTTGCGCAGCGTCTCGGCCGCCAAAGGCACGCCGATCGACGGTAGCTTGTACGCAGGGTCGCTCCCCAGCAGGAGAGCGGCGCGCTTCGGATCGCTTTGCGACCGATGCACGATCGCCGTGAAGTAGCTGTCTGCCGAGCCATGCTTCCGGGAGTGTCCTTCGAGCTTGCGCGCGGCTTGAATCAGGCAGATCAGGTTACGTTTCAGGGCCATCGAGCCAGCCTTGCGCGCGACGAACCAAGGTACGAACTCCGTTTCGACCTGCGTGTAGGAGAGTGTCGCGTAGTCGGCCGGGTCGAAGCGGTGGAACAACGTGGAGGGTTCCGGCAGTACGCTCTCGACTTTGGACCAGTCCGTGTTGCTAGAGAGCACGGCCAGCACCAGCACTTTGAACACCTCCTGGTCAGTCCACGTCTCACCGGATGCTCGGCGATCTCTGGCTGCCATTTGGCCGAATCCTGCGATGCGCTCGCGCCACGGCAACGGCGAGTTGTCTAGCCGACGTTGGATGTTCTGCCAGAGGACGTTGTCCGTTGTCGGTTTCATGAGCCTCAGCCACGGATGCGCTCTTCACACGAGAAAGCCTAGCGGATACAGCGTCTTGTAACCACCGGCATGAATGTACGAGAGACACGGTGACAGTCGGTACGCGGACGTTCCCTAGGCTTTTGAACCCGGTGCGGTGTGGGGAAGTGCATCAGGGTCACGATCGCGCGCGAGCCAATCGAACCCAGAAATCCTCCTCGTCGTGGCACATGCGAGCCGCGTCTAGGAGTTCCTTCGCAGGCCATTCAGCCCAATGGGCAAGCCCGTCGTCGAACTGTGGCGACAGCCGAATGCCGCGGGTCTCGAAAACTGCCCCTAGGACGTCCCGCAGCACCTCCAAACGACCCTCGCTGCGGCCTCGAGCGCGGCCCTCTGCCTGACCTTGGACACGGCCCTCCATGCGTCCCTGAACGCGGCCCTCGGCCTGGCCCTGAGCGCGCCCCTCGTCTCGACTCTCCTCCCGTTCGGCCCTCAGGAACGGATCGTTGTCCGGCCCGGATCCGACTGCCTCCCCCTCAGCCGCCCGACGCGCCGCAGCACGGTGGCGGTCGTCTCGGAGATCGGCTGCCCGTACCGGTACTCGTTCATGCCGACGTGGATTTCCGCGCCCATCCACGTCGGGAACGCCACACTCTTGTCGATCTCGCGGTAGCCGTCCACGCCGAGGCGGTGGATCGTGAGCCCGGGTTCCCGCTTCGGTCGACTCGGCGCGCGTTCCTCGGGGACCTCGACCCAGACCTCCGGGAACCCCCAGGACTCGTACAGCTTGAGCTTGCCGCGGCGTACATCGGTCGTAAGGTCGACTTCGAGTACGACGTCCGGGATCTCGTCGGCTGCCACTTCGACGGCATGGCCGAGGGGGCGCGCCATGATGGGCCGCGTGTAGATGATCTGTCGTCGAGGACGATGGACGCACCCGTCTCGTCGGCACTGAGGTCGCTGTCGACCGCCTGCTGATGTTGCTCAACGCTGTGGCGCGCTGGTCGCATGACTGGTCTCGCAGAATTCCTGAGGATGTGCGGAAAGGTAGCGAATACAGTGACTTGCGACCACCAACATACGTGTACGAGGCCCGGCGCTCGGAAGGCTGCGATAATGCCGTACACCTGAGTTCGAGCCGGAGACCTTATGCCGAAGACCGTACTACTCACCGGTGCAAGCGGTTACATCGCCTCGCAATTGCGCGACGAACTGAAAGCGCGCTATGACCTGCGCATGGTCGACGTGCGTGCCGAGGATCGTGGCGGCGATCCGGTGCCAGGGGTCGAAGTCGCGGACCTGATCGACCCCGACCGAACGCGGTACGCCGCTCTCTTCGCAGGCGTCGATGCGGTCGTGCACCTCGGCTACAAGCGCTCGGGCGGCTTTGGGGGCGAACGCGGCCTCGATGCCTTCGACATGGAACTCGACAACGTACGCATGGCGGGGAACGTGTACCGCGCCGCCTTCGAGGCGGGCGTCCGACGCGTCGTCATGGCGAGTTCCAACCACGCCGCCGACTTCTACGAGCACGCGCTCATTCACGAGCGCAAGAAGGAGATGGTGTCCCCGGACGAACTGCCCTTGTCGGACAACTTCTACGGCTGGGCCAAGGCCTCCTACGAGCTGCTCGGCTTTCCATACGCCTGCGGCATCTTCGGTCGCAAGCTCGAAGTCGTGCAGATCCGCATCGGTGCGCCGCGCGACGTGTCGGGGTCGCACTACGAGAGCGACCTGTCTGAACAGCACACCGGCGGCACGGGATTGAGCAATTTCAAGCGTGACCTGGGCGCGTTCTTAAGTCCACGGGACCTGCGCCAACTGTTCGTCCGCGCCATCGAGACCCCCGATATCGAACGCCCCGACGGCGTGCCCTGGCTGGTCGTCTACGGCATCTCCGGCAACACGCGGGCGTTCTGGTCCCTGGAGTCGGCGCGCAACGTCCTGGGCTACGCACCGGAGGACGACGCCGAGGTGAAGTACGCGGCCGACGTGACCCGGCTGCTCACCGGGGCCGACGCCAAGATCGGCGGCGGCCGCGTCGGCGGTTGACCTCGGCGCGCGCAACGCGTTCAATCCGCCGCTTGCCATGAGTTCTCGAGGGGGGAAGGCTTGGCCAAGCAAGGTGTTGTACCCGACGACTTGACGCGCCCGTTCTGGGAAGCGGCCAACGAGAACCGGCTGGTGATCCAGTGCTGCACGGCTTGCAACCGCTTGCAGCATCCGCCGGCGGCGCGCTGCCACGGCTGTGGTTCGGACGAGGTCGAGTGGAAGGAGGTGAGTGGCCGGGGCAGGATCTACAACTACGGCGTCGTCCACGACTGCCCGATCCGCCTGCTCCAGGACGACCAGCCCTTCAACGTCGCCGTGGTCATGCTCGACGAAGACCCGGGTATCCAGATGTACTCCCATCTGCCCGGGACACCCGTGGACGAAGTCCCGGTCCACGCAGCCGTTGAGGTGGTGTTCGAGGAAACGGCCAACGGCCAGAAAGTGCCGGAATGGCGCGTCGTGTCTGGTGACCGATGAGTACGCCGACTGCGCCGGCCTCGATGTACCGCCCCGATGTTGGGGCGGGCCTATGGGAACACCGCGGCAAGGTGGCCGCCGTCGGCGTCGGCCACTCGCCGACTGCGCGGCGCTGGGACGGCAGGCCGGAGACCTCCGTGGGGGCGATCAGCCTGATCGCGCTGCGCCGGGCCATCGCCGATGCTGGCGTATCGCCCGCCGAGATCGATGGCCTCGTCCTCGACGCGACTACAACCACGGGCGCGTACTGGCCTCCCGGCAAACCGGTTCCGCCCGAAGTGCTGAATGCCTACAACGCAACGGACGATCCGCTCGACGGCGTGGCCAAGCTAAGTGCCGAGTGGATCCTTGCGAACATGCCCGAACTCACCAACGTGACGTTCACGATGTACGGGCCGGGCTGCATGTCGAACGCCATTTGCGTCGCCGCCCAGGCGGTGGGCGACGGGCTCGCCAAAACGTGCCTGGTGCTCAAGAGCTGGCACAACTACGAGGGCCGCTACTACCAGGGCGGCGCCAACGCAGGCGACGCCTTGTCGGGATCCGCAGCGATCCGGGCGCTGTGGGGGACGCCGGCGTGCTTCGGCACGGCGCTGCAATTCGCCGAGTACTGCCGCAAGTACGGCAAGACGCACGACATGATGGCGCCGTTCATCGAGAACTCGCGCAACAACGGGCTCAAGTTCCCGGAAGGCTACTGGGCGGAGCACCGGCCGGAGCAGATCACCGCCGAGGACTACAAGGCCGCGCGGTGGATCGCCAAGCCCGCCAACCTCTTCGACAACGACCTGCCGATCATGGTCTCGGCCGCCTACCTCTACACCACCGCCGAGCGGGCGCGGGACATGGATCAGAAGCCCGTCTACATCCTCAACCACGCCTGCAGCCGGGGCCGACCGCGCAGTCTCACACCGACGCTTGACGAGGTCGAAGAGGAGACGGCGCGTACCGCGCGCAAGATCTACGAGGGGGCCGGCATCACCGCCGACGACCTGTCGTTCGAGAACATGTACGACGGCTTCCCGCAGTTCCACCAGTTCCACATCGAAGGCCTGGGCTACCGCGGCATGAAGTTCGGCGAAGCGCTCGACTTCTACCAGGGCGACATCAGCATCTCCGGTCCCAATCCCATCCTGCCGAGCGGCGGCAACATCGGCTGCGGGCGCAGCCGGTTCTGGATGCATACCGACTGCATCCAGCAGTTGCAGCAACGGGCCGGCGCGCGACAGGTCACCGGCGTGAAACCTGAGGTCGCGGTGTCGGGCGGTCCAATGCCCCTCGGCGGACACTTCACCGTCTGGAGCGCTTCACCGGATTAGACGGGGCTTGGCATGAAACTGATCAGCTTCGACATCGACGGCACCCTCACCGAAGGCGATCCGCCCGGCATCCTCACCATGGACCTGGTCCGCGAGGTCAAGGCGCAGGGCTTCCTGGTCGGCAGTTGTTCGGACCGTCCCATCAGCGCCCAGCGCGCGATGTGGGAACGCCACGGCATCCCGGTCGACTTCGCCGTTTCGAAGCACATGCTGCCGGACGTCAAGAGCCAGTTCGAAGCGTCGGTCTACTATCACATCGGCGATCGCGAGGACCTCGACAAGAAGCCGGCGGAAGCGGCGGGTTTCGAGTTCCTCTGGCCTCACGAAGCCGTCGACATGCCGTGGCTGGAATAGCGCGCGTTAGGCTACGGTGAACCTGCTCTTCGTATTCTCCGACCAGCAGCGCTACACGGCGCTGGGAGCGAACGGCAATCCGGTGGTCCGCACGCCGAACCTCGACCGCATGGGGGCACAAGGTTTGGTCGCCGAGAACATGTTCTCGAACCACCCGCTGTGCTCGCCGTTTCGCGCGATCCTGCTGACCGGCCGCTACGGCTGGCGCAACGGCGTGATCGACAACGAGTACGAGCCCTTCCGGGACATTCCGACGCTCCCGGGCGTGCTCCAATCCGCTGGGTACCACACTGGCCACATCGGAGTCTGGCACCTCGGCGCGAGCCCGTATCCAGCCGAGGATCGCTACGGGCTCGACTACCTGGCCGCGGTCGAGGGCGTTGGCGGGAACTACTTCGATCAGCGCTATTTCGAGAACGAACAAGGTCCGACGCGCCAAGCCGGTTGGTCTCCCGTGGTGGAGACCGACTTCGCCATCCGCTTCCTCGAGAAGCACACGGCGGAGCGACAGCACGACCCGTTCGCCCTTTTCGTCTCATGGCGACCGCCCCATTGGCCGTACCCGCAATACCCGGACGAGTACGGGATCTACGATCCGGCCGACGTGGACCTGCCGGCCAACGTGCCCCCGCAGATGGCGGACTTCGCGCGTCGCGAGATCGCCGACTACTACGCCTGCTGCACGGGCTTGGATGCCCAGATGGGCCGGTTGCTCGACACCCTGGACCGCTTGGATCTCGCTGAGGACACGATCGTCTGCTATTCCTCCGATCACGGCGACCACCTCTCCAGCCACGGCTATGGCAAGCCCATGGATGGCTGGATGCACCCCTCGATGCGCGCCTCGAAGGCGACACCCTACGACGAGTCCGCGCACATTCCCTTCCTGGTCCGTTGGCCCGGCGCCATCAGCCCAGGCTCCCGGAGTGCTGCCTTCATGGGCGCGATCGACATGGTGCCGAGCCTCTTGGGTGCGTGCGGCGTGCCGCTGCCGAACGGTCTGCAGGGCCGGGACCTTTCAGGGGTGTGGCGCGGCGGGCCTTTGCCGGACGAGACCGACTCGACCCAAGGCGCCAACGAATCGGTCTACCTGATGAACATGGGCAACGGCTGGCCGAACCGCCATGCCTGGGTCGGGCGGTGGCGCGGCGTCCGGACCGAACGGTATACCTACGCGCGCTGGTTCGACAACGAGCGCGGACCGTGGCTCTTCGATCGCGAGGAGGATCCCCTGGAGACGCGCAACATCGTCGACCTCGCGGAAGCGCGAGGCGCGGTGGAGGAGATGGAAGCCCGCCTGCACCGCTGGATGGAAGCGACCGGCGATCCCTTCGAGTACGGCAAGCGGGGCCCGCGCGGCTTCATCGACGTCGGTCAACGCTGGGCCGATCCGGATCGATGGAAGGACTGGGGCACCGCTTGACTGGGTGTTGTTCGCGGCTCGGGCGCTTAAAGGACTTGAGCTGCGTGGGAGCGTGCTCGGGCGGTCAAAGTACCTAATGTCAGTGGTTTCGGTGCGCGGAGATCAGTTGCGCCAGTCCGGATCCGGCAAGGTCCGCCGCATGAACCTATCGAACAGAGGAACCGTGAAGGCTGTGTCCCCGTGGCCGGGGCTCCACACCATCCCTTTGCCGATCAACTGACTGCGGATCGGTGCCAGTGAGGGCGACCCGGTGCCCAATACACGCGCGATGTCGCCCGACCGATGCGGACCGGAACCGAGTTCCGCCATCGCCCGCAGGTACTGCCGCTGGCGCGGTGTGACGCGCTCCAAACGGACGCGGAAAAATCCTTCGTCAAGCGCCGCCGTGGCCAGGCGAGAGGCCGTTCGGACATCCTCGCGGCTGATCGGCGACGCCACCGCGACATCCCAAGCATGCTTGCCCCACTCCTGGAGAAAGTACGGATAACCTTCGGTCGCCTCCACGATGCTCTCAAGGGCTTCGTCCATGTACTGTACCCCCTCCACCTTTGCTGGCACTTCAACAGCCCTTCGGGCGGCATCAGCGTCGAGCGCGCCGACCTCCACGATATCGAACAGGCGCTCCGCGTAGGATTTCGCGCGGCCCATCTGCGCCCGCAGTTGCGGGAGGCCAGCTCCGATAAGAGTGACAGGCAATTTGCGTTGCGCGGCTCTGTGCAGTGCCATGACGAGTGCCGCCAGATCCGCCTCGGCGACGTACTGCAGTTCGTCGACGAAAAGGCATAGCGCCGTTTCCGCCTGCTGCGCAGCTTTGCCGACCACCTCGAGCAGCGAACTGAGGTCCTGTTCAAGGTCGCCGTTGTCAGCAAGGCCCGGCTCCGGATCGAAGTCGAAGCCGACCTCAATGTCGTCGTACTTGAACTTCAGTGCCTTGGCGAAGCCGGCCAGACCTCTCAGAGCCCGGCGTGCGTAGTCCCTCGCCCGTTCGTTGGTACTCAACCTGAGCAACGCTTCCCGCAGTCGAGGCGCAAGGACGGCCGGCAACGAGCGCGACTCCGGTGCCTCCATGAGAACCGACCTGTGCCCTTCGGCATCCGCTTCGTCGCACACGCGATACAGGAGCACGGTCTTCCCGACACCCCGGAGGCCAACGATGAGGACGCTTTTCGCTGGCCTGCCAAGCCGAATCCGCGCCAACGCAATTCGGATGCGACTTCGAATGTCGTCCCGGCCAGCTAGTTCCGGGGGCTGTGTACCGGCGCCGGGCGCATAGGGGTTCTTGACGGCGTCCATCCTGCAGTGCCGTTTATAGCAGAGTTAGGAACTTTATCCTATTCTTATAAATCTGCAAAGCTCGATCGAAAGAGGTCGTGTGGGCCCAGACGGCGCTCTACGCCAACACTAGCACCACCACCCCGATCATGATCAGCGCGATGCCGAGCGACTCCGCCGGCGTCGGTCGTTCGCGAAAGAACAGCACCGAGGCAGCGAACGCGAAGACCAGTTCGATCTGACCGACAGCCCGCACGTACGCGGCGTTCTCCAGCGTCATCGCGGTGAACCAGCCGGCGGATCCGAGCATCCCCACCAGTCCGACGGGCCAGGCGCCACGCCAGCACTTCAGGACGCGCGCGAGTTCGCCGGACTCGCGTGCGCGAATCCACAGGCCCATGCCGACCGTTTGTAGGATCACCGTGAATGCGAGCGTGAAGGCAGCGCGCATCAGCACGCCGCCATCGGTGAGGGCGAGCGCCCCGGCCCGGTAGCAGACCGCGCTCAAACCCAGGAGGCCGCCGCTCGCGAGTCCGACCAGCGCGGCGCGGCCCGTCCAGGCGGGCCGCGAGGCGTCCTGCACGAGGGAGATCAGCACGACGCCGACAAGGCTCACCACGATCGCGACGGCCCCGGTGGTGGTCACCATTTCGCCCAGGATGACCAGGCTGAATACGGCCGTCTGCACGACCTCGGTTTTCGAATAGGCGATGCCGGTCGCGAAGTTCCGGCGCGAAAACAGGTACACCAGGAGCGCGGTGCCGACCGCTTGGGACACGCCGCCGGCCGCCGCGAACAGCACGAAGCGCGTATTGGGCATCGGCAAACCGGTCTCGGGCCCCAGAGTGAGCAACAAGGGGTAGGCGAGCGCAAACGGCGCGGCATAGATGAACCGGCAATAGGTCGCGCCGTTGACGGACAGCCTCACGAGCAGGCGCTTTTGCAGCGCCGAGCGCAGGTTCTGCAGGAACGCCGCAGCGATGGTGATCGGAATCCAGAGTTCTATGAACGCCTCACGCCTTCCTGAAGCGCCACCCGTGCAAGGTGCGTCCGTAGAAGTTGAACCACTTCCTCGCCTCGGAATCGTCGAACGGATAGTCCGCTCCGAGTTGCCTCGCCACGGCGAGTCCCGTCACGAAGCAGGTCTCCTGGCTGTTCACCAGGGTGTGCGCGCCGCAGTACCAGCTTCTCCGCCGGCCCTGAAGGAAGCGGAACACATGGATCAGCAGGGCCACGTGGCGCACGTCGTGGACGACGTGCTGGAACCACCGCTTCTCGATGATCTTGTCCGGGTCGATGGCGCTCGTCGCGTTGTAGGTCACGAGGCACGGCCTGTCCGAGCCGTTCGCCCACGGCTGCTGGTTGTGCATGATGTAGGTGATCTCGTAGTTGTCCGGACGAGCGCCGTATTGCTCGATGTGGTTGCTCCGCGTGGCGAGCGCTTCGACCTCGTCCTCCGGAAGGACCGAGGCGTCCGAGTGAACGACCGTGTGGTTGTGCAGTTCGCTCTCGTAGCGCACCGATGCGAGTAGCCAGTTCTCGAGGAACGTCGGTCGGTCGAGGATCATCAGCGTCTGGTTCGCGTTGCACGCGAACACGACGTCGTCGAACGCCTCCTTTTCGCCGGCTTCGTCCTCCACGACGACGCCGTCCCGAGACCGAAACACCTTGCGAACCCGACGGTTGAGGTCGATCCGGTCCCGGAAGGCCGCGGTCATGGCCTCGTAGAGGCGGCGCGTGCCCCCGTCCCAGGTCTGCATCGGGGTGGCGGACTGGATATCGAAGAACTCGAGGTAGCGGCAGAACAGCGACGCCGGCATGTCGAAGACGTTCGTGGCCATCAGGAAGTTCACGAACATCGGTTTCAGGACCTTGTAGCGGAAGTCGCCCGAGAACCGGCCGTAGTTGAGGACCGTGCCCATGCTCACGTAGTTGAACGGGTTCACGGCGTTGAGCAGTCGGGAGCGGGAGCGGGTGAGCCGACCAAACCGTTTCAGGCGCTTGAGGAGCCTTTGGAACTTCTCGATCTCCGGACCCAACTGCCGTCGGATGTCGGAGTCGAAATCGTGTGCGTAGGTCCCGCCTCGATACCGGACGCTGTAGCTGAACCGGGTGTCGACCAGGTCGATCCCATGCTCCGCCATGAACAGCAGCACGTGGTGGTACACGGACGGGATGCACGCCGTGACGGAAATGTCGAACGGGATCGAGGTGCCGTCGTCCTGCGGCATGTCGGCCGTCACCGCGTTGCCGCCGATCCGATCCTCCGCCTCGTACACCCGGAAGTCGAAGCGGTCCGGATGCCGATGCAGCGCCCATGCCGCCCCCAGCCCGGAGACTCCCGCTCCGATGATCGCAACCCGTTTCGGCGAAGTCTCCGTGTGCGTCGCTCCGGCCACGTGCTGGTGTTGTCCCTTTTTTTCCGGGATTATGGTTAAAGCGCGCCGGACAACCAAGCTACCGAAGCGCAGTGGCACCTCGGTGGTACGCTTCCTGCGGAGTTGGCCGTTTCGGGAGGTCGCATGCCGAGGGAGCGCCGGCGTGCACGGATGGCGCGGAGACCCGCGAGCGTCACGGTCGTCGAATCCCGCGCAAGAATCCTCCGTCGACTGGACATCGTGTCCGCGCCGTTGATCCTCCTGTCCGTCGTTTCCCTGGCATTCAGCACGGAGATTGACGCAGCGTCGCCTTGGGTTGAGTACCTCGACCACTTCGAAACCGGCCTGTCCGTCGCGTTCACCGCCGAGTACATCACCCGGCTCTGCCTTGGCGGCCGGCGCTACGCGTTCAGCTTTTTCGGTTTCGTCGATTTCCTGGCCGGTCTGCCCGGCATGCTGGTGCTCGGCGGCGGCCACGACCTGCTGGTGCTGCGGACGCTCCGTGTCTTCCGCTTGGTGTCGCTGTTGAAGATCGGCCGCTACGGTGGCGCGGCGGCCAGGCTCGGGCGCGCACTGCACTCGGTTCGCGAGGAGTTCGCGCTGCTGGCGGGCGTCGCCGCGACCGTGCTCTGCCTGGCGGCGTTCGGGATCCGGTACTTCGAACACGAGGCGCAGCCCGAACACTTCTCGACGTTCGGCGAATGCCTCTGGTGGGCCGTGGTGTCGCTGACCACGGTGGGCTACGGGGACATCTACCCCGAGACGGCCGGCGGGAAGGTATTCGCTTCGGTCGTCCTGCTGCTCTCGGTGGGGATCATAGCGGCTCCTGCTGGCTTGATCGCCGCCGCGCTGTCGACCCAGAGAAAAACCGACGACGACTAGCCCGCGCGACGGGGCTCGACTTCCGCCATCAGCGCGTCGCGCATGCGCCGGGCGCGGGCACGGTCCGACCCCGCGATGTCCCGACGTTCCCACGGGTCTTCGGCCAGGTCGAACAGCAGGCGCGGTGCGTCGGGGTCGGGGTCGAAAGAACCGGCGACTCCCCCGCCTTTGGCCTCTGGCGAGAAGTTGTGCACGTACTTCATGCTGCCGTCGAAGACGGCCCGCCAGGTGCCGAGTCCGGTGGACTTGTGCCCGTCGAGCCGGTCCGTTGTCAGGTTGCGGCCCGTGCTTCCGGTGGGCCGCTCGGCACCGGCGAAATCCACGAGCGTCGCCGCGAGGTCGACCAGGTCGACCCAGTCGCCGCCCGCGGGTTTGGCTTCGATGCCCGGCCCGGCCATGACCAGCGGAATGTGCACCGACGGCTGGTACGGCACGACCTTGCCCCAACGCTCGTGGTCGCCGAGCATCTCGCCGTGGTCGGACGCGTAGACGATGATCGTCTCGTCCAGTTCGCCTCGCTGCGCCAGGGCGTCCACGTAACGTCCGAGGTGGCCGTCGATGTTCTCGATCATCGCCGCATAGCAGGCGCGAATGGCCTGATGGGCGTCCGGCGTGTACTGGTCGCTGGCGTGCGGCGCGGGGAAGGCGCGGCCTTTCATGCGCTCGTGCATGGTGGCCGTGATGTCCATCGGCTCGTGCGGACCGTTGAAGTTCACCTGTAGGAACCACGGTTGGCCGCCGGCCTGGTCGAGCAATGCCAGTCCATTGCCCGCGATCCAGTTGTCGCAGTAAGCATGTTCCGGCAGCGGTGTGGGCCCGGTATTGGTGTACATGCGGTTGTCGGCGCCCGTGCGATCGGCGTAGTCGACGAGATGTGCATCGAGCAGGCCATGCTCGTCGAGGAACGCCTGGAACGGTTCCGCCCGCCCGCGTCCGTGGGCGGTGACGAAATCGTGCTTGCCGGCGCTGTCGACGCCGTCGGTGAAGCCGAGGTCGCTCAAGGCGCCGTCGTGGCGACCGTCCTCCCCCCAGTCCATGGCACCCTTCAACAGGTCGAACTTGCCGCAGCCGAGCACCGCGTAGCCGGCGTTGCGCAGGGCTTGATAGATGTTGGGCTCGGCCGGATCCACGTCGTGCTGGTTGTGGCGCACGGCTTGCGCGTCGTAGGCCTTGGCCGCTGCCAAGCAGGCCCGTGCGGGCGAACATAGCGGTGAGGGCGTCAAGGCGTTGGAGAACACTTGGCCGCGTGCGGCAAGCGCGTCGAGATTTGGCGTTCTCACCGGCCCACCTCGGTAGCCAGTCCAGTCGCCTCGATGCTGGTCGGGGAAGAACAGCAGGATGTTCGGGCTCTTGGTCACAACGCCACGCAGCGGAATCCGGCGTTGCCCGTGGCCGAATCCGGGGTATTGGCGTAGCGCGCGGCGACCCGGTAACGATTGCAGTAGCTGTCGTGGCAAAGGTAGGAGCCACCCTTTAGCACCTTGTTGTCGCCGGTCGGTGGCCCGGCCGGGTTGACGGTCGAGTGCGACCGGTGCCAGTCGGGGCTGAACCAGTCTGCGCACCACTCCCATATGTTGCCGGCCATGTTGTAGAGGCCGAAGGCATTGGGTACGAACGACTTGGCCGGCGCCGTGCCGTAGTGGCCGTCGGCCAGGGTGTTGGAGTTGGGGAAGCGCCCCTGCCAGATGTTGCAGCGATGCTGGCCTGCAAGCAGCAGGTCATCGCCCCACGGGAATCGCCTGCCAGCGAGCCCGCCACGGGCGGCGTATTCCCACTCTGCTTCGGTGGGCAGTCGCTTGCCGGCCCAGTCGGCGTACGCGGCGGCGTCGTGCCAGGACACATGGACGACGGGATGGTGCAGTCGTCCGCGTAGGTTGGAGCCGGCACCCTCCGGCTTCTTCCAGTAGGCGCCGTCCACGGCGAGCCACCACGGCACGGCCTTGACATCGTGTGTCTGAGCCAGCCGACGTTGCCTGGCCTTCGGGAGCAGCCCCTTGAATACGTAACACCAGCCGAAGGACTCGGCTTGCGTCCGGTAGCCCGTGGCGTCGACGAAGGCTTGGAACTGGGCGTTGGTCACCGTGGTCCGATCGATGCGGAAGCCGTCCACGGTGACCTCCCGAACAGGTCCTTCGCCGTCTTCGGGGCGAGCGTCCGGGTCGTCCGAACCCATGAGGAACGTGCCGCCCGGCAGCACGACCGCCTCGGCCGCGTCAGGCGGCATAGCGCTCCCAGAAGCGCGCGCCGCGGCCGACATGGCCCCCCTCCCACGAATCCCGGTAGCGCAGCATTTCCGCGCGCAGATCGGCCACGATGGACTCCGTGCCCGGGGAGCCGAAGAGGTTCCGCGTCTCCCACGGGTCGTTCTCGATGTCGAAAAGCTGGGTTTGCCGATCACAGTCGCGAACCGCGTATTCGATCAGCTTGTGCGAGCGGTTCTTCACGGCGCGCTGGGACGCCACGTAGGCGAAGTAGAGGCTGTCGCGGATCGTACAACGAGGATCGTGCATGGCCGCCACAAGGCTCTCGCCCTCGACGCTAGCCGGTACCGACGTCCCCGTGAGTTCACATACCGTGCGGAAGATGTCGAGCAGGTAGACGTACGCATCGCTCCGCAACCCTTGCGGAACCCCGGGGCCCGCGAAGATCAACGGCACGCGCACGCTGTGCTCGTAGCAGTTCTGCTTGCCCATCAGCCCGTGCTGCCCGACCGCGAGGCCGTTGTCGCCGGCGAAGACGATGAGCGTGTCGTCGGTGAGCCCCTGGGCTTCGAGGGCATCGAGCACCCGGCCGAACTCGTTGTCGAGGTGCGTGATCATCGCGTAGTACTCGGCAATGTGCCGACGGACTTTCTCGGGCGTGCGTGGGAAGCGGGCGAGCATTTCGTCGCGGATGCGCAGCGAGCCGTTGTCGAACGGATGGCCACCGAGGAAGTTCGGCGGCAGCTCGACGTCGTCGAACGGGTACATGTCGAGAAAGCGCTTCGGCATGGTGCGCGGATCGTGCGGCGCCAGGAGCGCGACATAGGCGAAGAACGGCTGCTTGCCGTCGCGACTCGCCAAGTGGTCGATCAAGGCGTCGCAGAGGAACTCGCTGGAATGCACCCCCGCATGGATGTGGTCGCAGTCCCGCCACGCGATGTCGTTGTTGCCGAAGTTCGGCGGGTCGGGGATGTAGGCCAGTCGCTTGTCGTAGCGACCGCTTCGATCGTAGTGGTAGGCGGGCACGTTCCAGTGGTCGGCCATGCCGCCGAAGTAGATCTCGTCGCCATCCTCGAACCCACGGTTGAACGACTCGCGGCCGTTGTGCCACTTGCCCGCGCCCCAGGTGTGATAGCCCTCGGCACGCAGCGCTTCGCCGAGCATCGTGTGCTCGGCCGGGATGCTGCTGCCGGAATCGTGGAGATGGAAGAGTGTCCGTCCCGTGTGCAGCATCGCCCGGCTCGGCATGCAGATCGCGCCGTGAGTGCCGCAGGGGATGTGGGCGTGGGTGAACGTCGTTCCCCGCGCCACGAGGCGGTCGATGTTCGGCGTGTGGACGGCGGTGCTCCCAAGCGCACTGATGGTGTCGAAACGTTGGTCGTCGGTGAAGAAAACGAGGACGTTGGGTTTGGGCATGGTGCGCTCGGACCTTGGGTCAAGCGGCGGATTGAATCACGAACGGCCCTCGGAGCGCTTGGGTTATGCTCGTTGCGACCTAGGTACCCGCATGTCCGAACCCACCCGAATCCTGCCGTGCCCTAACTGCCGCAAGCCGGTCCAGTGGTCCGCGGCGAACAAGCACCGGCCGTTCTGTTCGGAACGCTGCCGGCTGATCGACTTCGGCGACTGGGTCGACGAGCGCAACCGCATCCCCGGCGAACCGCTAGAGGACGTCTCGACCGAGGATCTGGAGCGTAGGGAATGAGGATCGGATTCGACGCTTCAACCAGCGGACAGATCTCGCCATTGAGGGGCTACAGGGGAAGCGCAGTCAGACCCTGACGGCGCTTCCGGCGTCTCGGAGAATTGCATTGGCCGTGTGCCGACTTTTCAGACTGCGCGGCACGATCACGCTCAGGGAGTTACCGAGTCGCCACTTCTCATGCGAGCCTTTGCCGCCTTTGACGCGCCTGAATCCAAGCCGCGAGTTCCTCGGCTACAACGCGGTAGTACCCTGCGGCCACGTCATGTGCCGCTCACGGCCAGCTCGGGCGCATGCACCACAACTGACGGAATGAGATCCTTCAGCGCCGTTGCGCCAAGCTCGTCTTGCCGCAGGTGATTGTCAAAAATGAGGTCCGGGGCGAGTTCCCCAACCAGGTTCTCGAACTCCGCGAGCGTCCCCGCCTCAATGTGGAGACCTTTGATGTCGCTCTCCGACCAAAACACTTGGGCTTCGTCGTCCCAGAGAGCCTTGACGTAGTAGCTCCGCTTGATCGCCATGCGTGTTGCGATCCTCTTGTACAGAAGCAGCACGCTAGTCCGTTCGGTCTGCGCACGCAAGCCGAGGAGTGGTCGCGACGGCAAGCGAACCTAAGCGCGAAGCGCGAACCCGTCGCGCAGCTTCGGCTTCACCTTCGCGACGCTGAGCAGCGACTCGACGCAGTCGCGCAACGACTCGTCGAAGTCTCGGAACTCGATCCCGGTCACGGCCCGCATGCGGTCGTTGCGCAGCACGCAACCGGCCCAGATGCCGCGGTACTTGGCCTCCCGTTCCTTGATGTAGTCGGGGAAGTTGTCCGTCACCTCCGGCGTATCGTGGCCGAGTTCGGGCAATAGCCGGTCGATGCTGGCGCAGATTTCCTCGACCTTCGGCGTATCGGTCGACCAGGCGATGTAGCGCTCGCCGTTCTTGACGTGAACGCTTTCGAGCAGACCGATGTGGCAGTCGGCGTCGTCGCGCACGTCGACGGTCATCCACGGGCGATAGGCACCGTTCTGGAAGTACTCGCCGAGCAGCATCATCTCGATGTTGTGCTGCCAAGGCCCCATGTTCTTCTGGTGGGCCGACTGAATGGGCCCGACGTTGTCGGCGGGGCAGCAGGTGACGGCGTCCCAGTCCCCGCTCTGCTCGGCGGCGTCCGAGAACGCCCGCTGGGCGATGATCTTGGCCATCGAATAGCCCTGCCGGTCGGGCGTGCGCTTCGGATTGTGCTCGTCCGGGTAGCGGTCCTCGTAGAGTACCGGGCGCCTCACGAACTCGTTCATGTCGGACTCGGAAATGACCGCGGCGATGCTCGACGTGACGACGACGCGGCTGACGCTTTGCGCCTTGTTGACGCTCGCGATCAGGTGGTCGCAGACCATGCGCACGTACTCGTGGTCGCTGTAGTCGCTGACGTGCGCGACGTGGGCCACGCCGTGGCAGCCCGCGAAGATGTCGTCGAACGACCCGGGATTGTCGAGATCCGCGGAATGCAGCGTCAGCCGGCCGGACGCGTAGCCGGGCATGGCTTTCAGGAAGTCCGTGCGCGCGGCGTTGTTGGCGTCCCGCACGCAGGCGCGGACCCGGTAGCCCTTGTCGAGCAGGCGACGGACGACCCAGCCGCCGATGAATCCAGCGCTACCGGTGACGGCGACGGTGCCGCCCTTGGGAATCGGAGCCATGTGAACCTCTTTTCGTGGGCGAAGGGGCCAGCATAGTGCGATCCCGCGGCGAGGCACAACCGCGGGATCGGAAGTTGGAAGCCCCTTGGCAGAACGCCTATCTATAATGGCCGGCGAATTGCAGGGAGTGTTGACATGCGTGAAGTTGCTGGACTCGGTGCTTGCCTCATCCTGGTGACGGGCGTGGCCTGCGACCGGAGCGGCTCGGTCGAGGACACACCGGAGCCGTCCTCGCCCGCGAGCACGGAACAGAGCGTCGACCGCCTCGACGCGCGGCTCGATGCACTGCTGGCCGCGGACGCCACCGTCGAGCGGGTTGCCGACGGTTTCGCGTTCATCGAGGGACCGGTCTGGGTCGGCGGTGCCGACGACGGCCACTTGCTGTTCAGC
>JAPOYV010000097.1 GCA_026706385.1 Gammaproteobacteria bacterium | reverse complement strand
CGAACATCCTCGCCATCGCCAGATGGACATCCAACGCCGGTCGCTTCACGGATCGGCCCGTTTCACCCTCACAATCTCATTGGACAACGGTGCGCCCGGTCGCTGATGGTCTTCCTGGAGTTCCAGTCGACTGTCGACTCCGGCATGGCGAGGCGCGTGCTCCGCAGCGTCGGCATGGCCTACGAGCGGGCACGGCGGAACGGCGTTCTAGACGGCGACCTCAAGCTCCGGTCCTTGTGCATCGTCATCCATGCCGGCGCACGGACCTGGACTGCGCCCGGCGTTGCTGGACGAGTGCAGGTCTCGGCGGACGGCGAGGTGCTGGCGTGCATGTCGGAACCCTACGCGGCGCTTGACGCGCGCCGACTGCGTCGGGAACATCTGCCGCCACGCAACCTGGTTTCGACGCTGTTCGAACTCAACGGCATCAAGGACGTCGACGACACGGCGGCGCCTTTGGAGCAGCTCGGCGGGTGGCTGCCGGGTCTGGGCGCTTTCCTGGAGCCGGTCAGGGCGGCGTATGCCGAGTGGCTGGCGACGACGATGCCGACACTGTTCCCGGGCAGTGAGGCGGTGGCGATGGTCGAACAGTTCACCGGGGCGGCTTTCGAGGAGGAACCCATGGCGGTGACGGTATTGGAGGAGCGGCTGCAGCGGCGAATCAGGCGCGAGCGCCGGGTTAGCGTGCAACGCGGCATCGAGCAAGGCATCCAAAGGGGCATGGAGCGAGGCGAACAGCGAGCGCTAGCCGACACCCGGGATCTGCTTGCCAGCCTGGTGGCGAGGAAGTTCGGCCCCGGCACGGCGGCCCGCACGGCCGACCTGCTGGCGGAGATCGGCGGCGCCGAAGGTCTCCGCCGCGTCGGCGAATGGATCATCGACTGCGCGACGGGCGAGGAACTGGTCGAGCGCCTCCGAAACGGGCAGGACGCCTAGAACCGCGGCTCTATAGGACGGGAACGCGCGCGTCCCCAACTCCCAAACCCGAAGGTGGTATCCGGCGCACCGCGTGACGACCCTCGCCTTCACTGGTACGGCCAAACTCCACTTGCCTGGCCAGCGCTGGCGGGTACACTACGCGCCTCCGTTCCGCCTTAGCTCAGTTGGTAGAGCAGCTGACTGTTAATCAGCGGGTCGCTGGTTCGAGCCCAGCAGGCGGAGCCAATCAAAACAATTGGTTGTGAGCAAGACGCCCCTTCCGGAGAGAAGACGTGCCAGCACTATGTCAGCGCGTGGGCTACATCTGTAATGGACACGTTTCAGTTCGTGACGCTAGTGCTGACGCCCGTAGTCGCGATCTACGGGGCTGGCTTGGCCACGTGGACCGCCCTCCGCGGGTGGCGGGCCGACAAGCCGAGCGTGTTCGTGTCCTACGGATGGGTTTTCGATATTCCGATGGGGGCGAACCCCAGTGCCCTCACCTTGACTGCCGTCAACGACGGTCGGCGCGATTTGATCGTAGAGTCCCTCTCCCTGGAAGTGCCAGGCTATTGCTGCATCACTCCGGCTTTCCTGGACATACTCGGTCTGTCGCGGGGAAACAGTCCGGACGGTAGCGTCGGGCGTCAAACGCTCGGCCTGGGGAGACTGTAGAGGTCCGCTTCGACATCGCCCCGTTGCAGGGCCTGGTGCGTCGTCTGAATTTGGAAGAGCCTGTCCGGCTTCGAGCCGTCCTGGAAGATACGCTTGAGAACTTCCTCTTCAGTCGTTGGTTCGAGTTGAGACCTCCAGCCGGGTGACGTCCTGCACCCCGTATGGTCCTCGACTCTCCGCAGACTGCTCCAGAAGTGTTGACCGTCAGCGCGGTGTCCGGTCGCCGCCTAGACCTCCATTAGCCCGGCCAGCGTTGCGGCCCGCTCCACATCCATGCCGCCGCTCACCAGCGATTGGAAAGCCCGCGCCCGGCCAGACAGGTCCGCCGCGAACAGCCGGTCGAAGTTCAGGGATAGCGCCGGGGCGTCGAGCTTGTCGCGCAGTTCGTCCTGCACCAGCTCCCCGAGCGGCGCGACCGTGGCGTGCAGGAAGCGCCTGTACGCCTCCCTCAGCGAAGTTCCGCCCCCCCGGCCACTAGCTCCACCGGCACGCCGCACGCGCTCAGGACCGCAGTAGCGGCATCGCTGCGCAAGGACACCAGCGCCTTGGGCGGATGCGCGCCGATCCGCTGCGGCCGCCAGTCCGAATTGCCGACCCCTGGGCCTGCGTCGTGGCCTTCGCCCCATCCGGCAGAAGTGGTCTCGACAAGCGCCACGCGTCCGCGGAGATTCGCAACGTCGGCCCGCAGCCCGGCCAGCGCGTCGTCGCCTTCGGTGTCGTCGTCCTCCCCCTCGTCCGGCGTGTTCGGGACCGGTATCAGGTGGCCGCCGGGGCCGCTCGATTCGTCGGCAAGCGCCGTCTCCGTCTCCGCGAGGAGCCGGCCCGCCGGGATCGGGAAGACAGCACGCCCCGTTCCCCCCCTCCCGTCAATTGGCCCGCTGGCTCGCCGACCTTTGCGGCCTCTCATCATTTTGTTTGACATTTGACCTATCATCTGATCGGGGCGTATATTGGTCTCGATTACACGCAACCGGGCTTCTCTCCGGTCGACGATGCAGCTTTCTCCGGAGAGGCTCTGCCATGAGCAGCCAGGCGAGGAAGACCACCCATCGGGGAATCACCGCTCCGCGGCGCACGCTTAGCGAGCTGCGCCACTTCATCAACCGGCGGGTTTCCCCCAACGCTCAAGGAACTCGCGGACATCCTCGGGATATCGGGCCCGAGCGTCCGTGACCAGGTCAATCAGCTCGTGCGCAAGGGCTACGTGAACCGGGAGTCGAGGAAAGCACGCGGGCTTACCGTTCTTCGGGTGCCGCCGGACGAAGTGCCCGTGCTTCACCTCAGTGAACCCTGAAATCGGACCCGAGGAGAGATTCATGAAGGGCAGAAGTATGCCCCGCTTGGTTTCAATTGGGGAGAGCGCCGCAACATCCGGCGTACTCGCTTGCCTTTAGTTCAGAAATAGAGAGGAAGAAATGGAAATACGCATCTTTGGGTTTTGCTTGATCGCCTGCATGTCACTTCTGTTTCCCGGTTTCGCTCTCGCGCAAGAACAAGAAAGCGAAATCGAGGAAATCATAGTGACCGGCAGCCACATCAAGCGGACAAACCAAGCCGACGTGCCATCGCCAATCGACGTGGTTGGCATGGAGGACATCGCCGCCAACGGCTGGTCCAGCATCGAAGACATCGCCGAAACCTTTACGTTCAATACCAGCTCTAGCGGGCGCACCGGACTGCTGTCCACTTGCTGCGGCGCGGAGCGAGGTATTGAGCTCAGAGGGCTTGGCTCGGGATCGACGTTAGTCCTGCAGAACGGCAAACGTGTCGCATCAAACGGCCAGGGTTCGATCAACGACGATATGACCAACATCAAGGCGCTAATGCCGGTAATCGCGATCGATCGTATGGAAACGCTGCTCGACGGCGCCGCGGCGATATACGGATCCGATGCCATTGCGGGAGTTGTGAATATCATACCGCGCAAAAACTTCGAAGGGTTCGAAATGCGCGCCGGCAGCAAGAGTATCGAAGGTTCCGGCCAGGTCGAGTTCCAGATGATCGCGGGGGTCGGAGGCGACCGGGTGCGCGGGATGGCCGCGATCGGTTTTACCCATCAGGATCCGCTGAGAAACCACGAGCGATCGTTTCGGCTAATCAACAATACCTCCGGCAACGGCAGTCCCGGCACGTATACGCTGCACGAGCGACCGCTCGCCGACGACGGCGTTAGCGATCTCGTGATCAACAATAGCGAGCGCGTCATTAACTACACCCAGTTGTGGGATCAAGCCACCGACACGTCGAACCTCGACGCGGACGGGCGCATCGCGTCCGGGCCGTTTGCGGGGCAGGCGCCGGTCACCAGCCTTCGGGTCGCCGATCCGCACTGTATTCCCGGTATCGTGGAGGACTTTCCAGGCGGACGTGTTATGGAGTGGAATGCCGACGGTTCCTCACCACCCACGACAGGCCGACTCGGTGCCGTCGTCCCCGGGGGCGGGCAGTTCAGCCCGGCGTTTGGCGGTGCGCCTTGGGGCGTAGGCAGCTGTCTATACTCCTTTCAGCCGAGCAACTCGATCACACCTGAGGAAGACATTGTGGTGGCCTACACCAACTGGGGACTCGACATCGCCCCCGGTCAGGACATCGAGCTCGAATACAGTATGAGATGGACGGAGCAGGCCGCGGAGTACACGCCTAGCGTACCGATGACCAACGGCCGTCCGGTCGTTCCGGCAAGCAACCCGCTCAATCCCTTTAATCAGGACATCCCCTGGACAGGGCGCCCGCTCGGCAATGCGTACCGATACTCACCTGTCGACGCCCGTCAGGAGGACGATTTTCAGTCACATCGCTTCGCCGTCACCTACAACCTCGACTTCGGCCAGTATCTGGCAGGGGAGATGCTCTCGACATGGAGCATGTTCGTCTCGGGACAGTACTCGTGGGACCGCATAACGGAGCGCGACCGCGACACCCATCTGCTGCGGCTGCAGTACGCGCTGCAAGGCTACGGTGGAAGCAATTGCGATGTCCGCTTCGACGGACCCGGACCCGGTACCGCTCCGGGGACGGGTAACTGTTACTACTGGAGCCCGTTTGCTGCAGACATCTACCTCGACACGTTCGATTCGAACTCCGGCCATGCGTCGGCATTTCGGGTGGACAGTGATGGCAATGTCGTGAAAGCGCCCGGCGCAGAAACCTATGATGTCATCGAATGGTTCATCGCGGACTCCGAGAGCTTCAACGAGCGTGAGCTGTTCGTCGGGGAAGCTGTCGCTGCCGGTGACATATTCGCGCTGCCGGCCGGCAACGCCGGGCTCGCGGTTGGCTTCCAGCATCGTCGCGATGAGTTCGAACGCTTCGATACGGCGTTTCAGGAGTCGTTGAATCAAGGCTTTTTACCGCCGCAACGCGGGGGTGAAGGTCGCCGCTCCGTGGACGCTGTCTTTGCTGAGCTCAGTATGCCGGTGCACGACACCTTAGACGTCCAGTTTGCGGTGCGTCGCGAGGAGTACAGCGGGGGGCTCAAAAGCACCGACCCGAAAGCCGGTATGAAATGGAGCCCGACGGACTGGCTATCGCTGCGCGGCAGCTACTCAACGTCGTTCAAAGCGCCGTCGCTGAGGTTTGCTGTCGGCACCGACAGCGAAGGTTGGGTGGAAGAGATCCGGGACCCGATCGATCCGGTCGAGTTCTACAGCAACACCGGCACGTTTAGAACGATCTTGCTCGGGAAGAACCCTGATCTCGAGCCCGAGGAGTCGGACAACTACAACTTCGGTTTCTCGTTCCTACCCGAGTTGCCTTGGGGTGACGGCAATCACTCACTGCAGGTGGACCTCGACTACTTCACGTTCGATTTCGAGAATCGCATTCAGATCAAGCCGTCAAGCCAGGTCGTCACTGAAGATCCGTGCGGACCGAGTGTTGTTCGAGACACCGTCAACTTGATCCCCAACCCGTTGCTCGAAAACGACCCGACCGGGAACTGCGGCTCGGGTCCTGTGGGTAACGTCCTGATCGTCAAACAGTCGTACCAGAACTCGGGTGGAGTTGTAATATCCGGAGTCGACTTCAAAGCGAAGTACTCCTTCGATATCGGCGAGACCAACGTGACGATACGCAGCCAGACTTCGATGATGCTCGACTACGACATCCGCAGTACCCCGACCAGTGCCGTCATGGACGGCGTTGGTTACACCAACGACGGCAACGCGGGGAGCCCTGTACCGAAGACACGCTCCAACTTGTTCGGCCATGTGAACATGGGTAACCACTCGGTGAACGGCGCGATTCGCTACATCAGCGAGATGAAAGACGACGTCTTCGGCGACCGCAGCGCGAACGTTCGCGTTGTCGATGCCCACACGGAGGTGGATTTGCAGTACCAGTACACCTTCGGCGATGCGCAGCGATACAACATCGCACTGGGCGGGATCAACATATTCGACAAAGAACCTCCGTTCCATAGGTTCGAAGGGTATGTGCTCCGAGTTCACAACCCCTTCATGCGCCAGCTATACGCAAGACTCACGGTTTCGCTGTAGCCCGTCGCTCAAGCGAGGGCCCCATTGGGGCCCTCGCTACCTACCTCAACACCCGCACGTCCGTGGGCTAGAGCCTATCTAGCGGGGCTCCGCCCCATCAAGGTGCGCGGGCCTCCTGGCCCGCAATGAAACTCGTACCAGGCCGGAATGGCGAACGCGAACGGGAGTACCCGTTCGTGGACGTCCGCATTCCGTCAATTCGTGCGGGTCTGATCAACGGGGCTGACGGCGCAACCCGAGAGCGTCTCGGTCGACGCGAGTGACCCGAACGATCTGACCGCCGGAGGCGTGCTCGAGCAGCAGGTAGAGCTCGCCCGCTAGGCCGATCTCGACGTCTCTGATCCGGGTCAGGTTCTCGATCAGGATCTCCCGTTCGACGAGCTTGCCATCCTCGATTCGGAGCCGAATGAGGTCCGCTGCCTTGAGCGAGCCGACCAGCAGGTCCCCGCGCCAGGCGGCAAAAGCGTCACCGTCATAGACCACGAATGCCGACACGGCCACCGACGGCGTGAAATCGACCACGGGTTGCTCGATGTCCTCGAGCGACACCCCGGTGCCGTGGCGCCCATCCCCGTTGACCGGTGTGCCATCGTAGTTCTGGCCTTTCGAGAAGAGAGGCCAGCCGTAGTTACGTCCGGGCAGCAGCAGATTCACCTCGTCGCCGCCCCGGGGTCCGTGCTCGGTTCCCCACAGGCGACGGGTGCGCGCATCGAACTCGAGGCCCTGCGGAGTCCTGTGGCCATAGCTCCAGGTGCTCTGCAACGCGCCGGGCACATCGACGAAGGGATTGTCCGCAGGGACTCCGCCATCGTCCCCGATCCGGTGGATCTTGCCGTGCGGCGAGGCGAGGTCCTGAATCCCGTCGTCGCTCTTGTAGCCCACGCTGAGGAACACGTACCCGTCCGGGTCGAAAGCGATTCGACCGCCGGCTATCATGTCGCTTGAGACCGAGTAGGATTCAAGCGGCGGCTGCCAGATCACTTGCTCGTCAACCCAGCGGGCGTTCTCAATGCGGCCCCGGACGAGCTTGACCATGGAAACCGGGCGCCCCGAGACTCGACTGGCCTCGTTGCAGCCGTAGCAGCGCTCGGTGTAGGCGAGGTAGATCCAACCGTTCTCCCGGTAGCGCGGGTGGGGGGCGACATCCAGCAGCCAGCCGAGGCCCTCCTCGACCCCACCCAAGCTGATCTGGCCGTCGTCGTAGACCGCCGGCGTGCCTTCGATGAGCGCCGAGAGCTCTCCCGCCGGCGTTATGAGCCGAAGGCCGCTCATCTTCTCCGTGACCAGCACATGACCGTCCGGCAGCACCGCGAGGGAGTATGGCAGTGGGTCGAGACCAGGTGTCACCACATCGATCTTGAGGTCGTACGCCCGGGTTCGGATCGTGCCGGCCGGAAAGGTGAGCTCGTCTGTGAAGTTGAAATCGGAGTAGAGCAACCCTTCCCGAGTCTCGACGATCCAGATTGCCAAGGTTTTGATCTGCTCAGCACTCATGGTGGCGGACCAGGCCGGCATGCCGCGCGCCGAGAAGCCGTTGCTGATGCTTGCCACCAGCTCGTCGGTGGACGCGCCGTGGGCGAGCGGTCCCCCGATCAGCGGCGTGCCCTGGGGCGCCCCCTCCAAGCGCTCGCCGTGGCAGACCGCGCAGTGCTCGCTGTAGAGCTCCGCGCCAGCCTCGAGGATGAAGCGCTCGCCCTCCACGTCGCGCTTCATGGAGTACGTGCCGGCGTCTGTTCCGGGCGGATGGTTGTCCTCACCATCTTGGTCAGCAGGCGCAGCGCAGCCGCTGGCGGCCAGGAGCACGATGAGCAGCGCCCCAGCCAGCCACCACGGGGCGCCCGCACTGCGAAACACCAAGCGAAGACACATAGCAACGGGGCAAAGCGAAAAGCGCATGGGGTCAGTGCGTCCTGGCAACGCGAAATCCAACGCTGTTGTACGTCCTTGCCGGGTCGTCCTTGCTTCGCTTGGCAGACCGCAGGCCCATTGGGCCGTAGAACCAAGAGCCGCCGCGAACCACACGCTGCGAACAGTCGCCCTCTTCCGGCGCGGCTTCGTCGTACGCCCCATGCCAGCAGTCCGCCGTCCACTCCCAGACATTGCCCATCATGTCGTAAAGGCCATACGCGTTCGGTCGATAAGTCCCTACCGGGGCCGAGACCACATGACCGTCGGCACACTCTACGCTCGACCGCTCGGTGAACCTGGACTTCGCGTCCTGATCGGCGCCGTTGGCGAAGTCGCACTGGCTTGCGCGCCGGTAGACCTCCCAATAGCGTGCGGTGGTCGTGCCACCCCGGGCGGCATATTCCCACTCGGCCTCCGTCGGGAGCCGGTAAGGCCGACCGGAGCGCGCAGCGAGCCATTGGGTGTAGGCCAACGCATCGTCGAAGGACACGCAGACGACCGGCATCGCCGCGACTTGGGCTACTTCGGGGTAGCGTGGATCCCGCCAGGATGCGTTCACGCCGTCGACAAAAGTGGTGCCCTCTTCGTTTACCGCACGACAGTCCCCGCTATCAGCCGTCGCGACATATCCCGTGTCCTCGACGAAAACGGAGAACTCCGCCACCGTGACTTCGCAGCGGCCTAGGGCAAACGGCTGCACCGCAACCTTGTGCACCGGCTTCTCGTCACTGTCACCGTAGAGCGAGCCCCTCCAGAAATGACCGCCCTCGATGACGACCATCTCCGGACCCCTCGTCGGATCACTGCGGCAGGCGTTCGCGTCCCGATCGGGGAGCTCAATGGTCACCTTTTGGCGAGTCTCGCTTTCGCTGCCGCCACTCTGGGGAGTCCCAACCCGACCTGATCCAACGACCACTCGCTCCACGTCATCGTCGCCCTCCTCATCGTCGAACTCGGCCGGTGCTGCGCCGATGCCGAACACGGCAACAAAGACCAGCAGGGACAGGTGTACCGCAAAGCCGCGCGTCCATTGGGCGCCAAGCCGTCTGCTCTCGAGTTGATGCGGTTGAGCCACATGACCTCCTTCACTGCTGAGCACCGTACACAAGTCGCCGCGCTTATTCTCCAGGGCCAAATGGTGAGTGGTTATGAAGAGGGTTGCGCAAGGGAGCCACCTCCTTATGTTCGACTACTTCCGGCTCGTGCCGACGCTCGCGACCTCATGCACCTCCCCGGTCTCGGGGTCGAAGACGCGCCTCGGCTCGTCACTTCCTTGCGAGGGGCGAGCCCCTCGCGCTCCCCGGCTGAGGGCTCTCATGTCCACGCCGGTCACCCGAACGAACTTGGCCCCATGGCAATAGCTGATCGAGTGGATCTCGCGAACGTCGAAGAGGCCCGCCTGTCCCGCCTCCAGGCGGAAGGTCCGCGTGGGCGCGATGCGCTTGCCGTCGTCCGGCTGCGACCAGATGGTCATATCCGTGTGGCCGAGGGCTTGGCCATAGACGGCCCACGATTCGCCGTGGTCGTGAGGTGGCGAGCTATGCGCTGCCGCCATGTTGTAGGTCAAGACGCAGAATCGGAGGTCAGGATCCTCGTAGATCTGCGCCATGCCGTCCTCGTCTGAGTCGAGGTAGGCGGCCCGGAAGCCCGGGTCGCCCAGCAGCACTTCGAGCTTCCGCCTGACCTCTTGCCGACCGTCGTGGTCGTCCCTCTCGCTCAGGATCTCTCGGACGTCGCCACAGAAATCGTCCAGGGAATACGCCATGCCGGTCTCTCCGGTAAGCTTGCGTTACCGCCGTCTAGCTTACAGCCAGGTTGTAAGCAACCCTCAGTACCTCCGGAAGCGGGCCGTCCCGTCGCGAGCGATCTGCTCGGGGAGCGCCACTTCCCAAGTCAGGTAGTCGCGCATGAACCTCTCCTGCGCACCCCGATGCTCGTAAGGCTTGTACCAGACGTCGTCCGTCGCACCGATGGCGCCCGCGAGCCCCGTCTCCGCCGCCCGCCCTTCGGCTAGCCATCGTTCCGTGCCGCCCTCGAGCGCCTGGACCTCGTGGCCGAGTTCTCGGGCCCCGATTAATCGGGCCTCGTCGAGTGCCAGCCGCGCCAGCGTGCCATCCGGCGATGTGAGCACCACGGGGTCGGCTGCCGGAATCTCGGCCAGAGCCGTTCCCAATCGAGCGCGGACGCACCACAGCGCTCCCGGGATGTGACCTTGCTCGTAGGCAGGACTCGGTCCCAGGTCGATCACGGTCACCGCGTCGAGGCACGCGGCAAGCTCGTCGGTGGTGACGTTTGCGTCAGCCAGCGTGCCCCGCAAGGTCGGCTGCCACGCGCCGGCGACGGAGGATCCCGACCCGACACCGCCTTCGAGGACGAACACGTCCTCCCAGCCCATCTGGATCAGCCAGGATGCCGTCATCCTCGCACGCACGCCCTCGTCGTCCGCCAGCACCAACCGCGCGTTGCGCACGGCGACATACTCGTCCGTTGCCTGCACGAGCTGACCGCCTGGCGCGTTCCGAAAGCCGGGCAGATGGCCCGTCACGTATTCGTCGGGCGAGCGCACGTCGAGCAGGTACGTTGTTCGGCCCGGCGCTTGCTGCCACTTCTCGACCGTGGCCCATTGCACCGTTCGCACACCGAAACGCTCGGCTACGCGCTCGGCCGCCGCTGAGGCCTTCGCCAGGCCGGTGTCGCCAGGCAGGGACGCCACGCGCGTCGCCGCGTGCTCCAGCTCGAACCCGGCTAGGTGCCAGCCCATCGTCCCGTCCTTGAGAGCTGCCACGCGGTTCTCGATTCCGGCGTTGATCAGGCTCTGCGCGCCGATGATGGAACGCGTCCGGCCTGCGCAGTTGACCACGACGAAGGTTCCCGGGTCGGGTGCCACGTCGTGAATTCGCAGCACGAGCTCGGCACCCGGCATGTCCGTCGACGACGGAATGTTCATCCGGTGATACTCGTCGTACGGTCGCGAGTCGACAACCACGACGTCCCGTCCTTCATCCAGCATGCCCTTGACCTCGCGCGCGGTGACGCGGGGCGTGCCGTAGGTCTCTTCGACGAACTCTCCGAACGCCTTGCTCGGCACGTTCACACCGGAGAAGACTTCGAAACCACGAGCCCGCCAGGCCGCGACACCGCCTGCGAGCACATGCACGTCGGTGTAGCCAAGCTTGCCGAGTCGTTCCACGCCTCGCAGCCCCAGATCGTCGTCAGCCGACTCCGCGACGACCACGACGGGTGTGTCGTTGCGCGGCACGAGGTCAGCGATCAGCAGCTCCATGGAACTGAGCGGCACGCAAATGGCGAACAGCATGTGCACCTCGGCGAAAGCGCCCTGCTCGCGCACATCGACCAGCGCCAGCTCGGACTGGCCGAGGAGCAGGCGCTTCAGCTCGACCGGGGAAATCTCACGCATCGTCACCCATCCCGCTTCGCATCCGTCCTTGCGCCGAGGCTACTCGGCAGAAGCGAGCCAACACAAGCCATCGCGGCGCCACCAAGCGCCGGAAATGCAGGCCGCGCTTACCTTGTAGGAGGCGCAGCAAGACGCTTGCGCGCGAAGCAGTCAGTTGCGCCGGAGGCCCGGCCGATGCACCGAAATCGTGCGCCCAATCAGGTGCTTTGGTGTACGATGCCGCCATCTCAACCAGACGGGGTGCAGAGATGCGAGATGCACTGTCCCTGCTCACTCTGCCGTTCCAACACGAACGGTTGGCACGCGGCCGAAAAGCCGTCTTTCCAGCCCTGATCGCCGCCTTGGCCGTCGCAATGACGCCCGTTGTGTTGGCGCAGGAAACCGACGAAGCCGACGAGGCCGATGAGGTCGCCGACCAGGAAACCGAAGTTGTCATCGTCACCGGTTCCCGGCTCAAGCGCAGCACCTATACCAGCGTAGCGCCACTGCAAATCATCACCGCCGAAGTGGCGCGCGAGGCGGGACTCGTCGACGCGGGCGACATCATTCAGGAGTCGCCAGCCTCAGCCGGGCAGCAGATCGACCTGACGTTCCACGGCTTCGTCCTCGACGACGGTCCCGGTTCGGTGACCGCCAACTTGCGGGGCCTGGGCTCCGCGCGGACCCTGGTGATGATCAACGGGCGGCGGGTGGCGCCAGCCGGCGTGGAAGGCGCGCCCAGTTCACCCAGCCTGGACGTGATTCCGGGCATGCTGGTGCAGACCTACGACCAGCTTCTCGACGGCGCATCCTCGATCTACGGTTCCGACGCCGTGGCCGGGGTCGTCAACGCCATCCTGCGCAAGGACTTCGACGGCCTCGAAGTCGAGGTGTTCCCGCGCTTCTCCGAACACGGCGCTGGTCGGGAGAACATCATCAGCGGTCGCTGGGGGATGAACTTCGACCGCGGATTCATCGGAGTTGGCGCGCAGTATTCGGACTTGGAGGCGGTCACCCGTAGAGATCGCCCCTGGACCGAGGGCTGCGCGCGACACTGGGAAGTAGACGAAGGCGGGAACATCCGCAGCAAGGACCTCTGGTACGAGGTCAACTACGGCATGGAGATGGACGACTGCATCGTCGGATCGCTGGCCGGCCGCGTCTTCATTCCCGGGACAAGCGTGGGCTCCATCTACTACACCGAAGGCTACAGCAACGGCGGATGGGGTAACTTCTCTGAGTCGTCCATCTACGGCTTCGGCGTCGACGGCGACGGCGACGGCCAGACCGACATCAACTTCAGGGACTACGACCTCAACGGTCGCGAACAGTTCGCCTTCATCCGGGGACCGCGAACGTTGATCAACACGATGGCGTACGGCGAATACACGCTCGAAGGGGAGATGAACCTGACGCCCTACTTCGAGGTCCTCTACACCATGCGGGACTACGATGCGAACTTCGGTGCCGCGCAGTTCTTCCCGAACGTGCCGGCCCGCAACCCCTACAACCTGTGCAACCCGGAAGGCGCGGGCGTGGACTGCGGGCTCGCACAGGACGCGTTCTTCACGAACCCCAACTTCCTGCCCCAATTCGCGAATCGATGGGGCGGCCTGTGCGCCCAATTCGGGATTCCGCTTTCAAGCTGCACGCCCGCCGTCTTCGGCCTGTTGGGCGGACCATCCGGCCCGATCCCGACGTTGCCGATCGTAGCCGTGCGCGGAGACCGCAATATGACGCAGACCGAGGTCTCACAATGGCGCTACGTTGCCGGAGTCAGCGGCGACCTTCCCGGGCTCACCGTCGGCAGTCTCTACGATTGGACGTTCGACCTATCCGTGACGCACTCCATGTCGTCGGGCGAAGCGCAACGCATGGGGATCCGTGAAGACCGCTACAACCTATCGGTCGGCGCGTTTTCGAGCACGAATACGCCTTGCGAGAACGACACCGGCGAGGTCCTGGACAGCGACGTGGCACCCGGTTGCGTTGCGGTCAACATGTTCGCCCCGTCGCTGTACAGGGGCGTGATCGGTGACTTCGCCACACCCGCCGAACGCAACTACCTGTTCGACAGCAGGGACTTCGATACCGAGTACACGCAGACGACCTTCACGGCGTTCGTGACGGGCAACCTTTTCGAACTGCCTGGCGGGCCGATCTCGGCCGGAGCCGGGGTCGAGTACCGCGTCGACGACATTCAGTCAATTCCCGACAACGTCGCGCGCGACGGCTTGTTCTTCGGATTCTTCGCCGACGGCGGGGCGGTGGGCGACAAGTACACCCAAGAAGCCTTCGGGGAAGTGGAACTCCCGTTGCTTCTGGGCCAAACACCGCTCAGCGTCAACCTCTCCGCTCGGTGGACCGATGACGAGTTCTACGGTGGTGCATGGACCGGCGCGACCAAGATCGGCTGGAGTCCCTGGGATTCGCTGCTGGTGCGCGCAACCTGGGGCACATCGTACCGGGCGCCGAACCTGCGCGAGTTGTTCCTGCAGGCACAGACCGGGTTCACCACTGTGTTCGATCCCTGCCTGCTGCCCGGCGAAGCGATCAACGACCTCACGGGCGAGTACGACCCCACGCTGGACCAGCGCGAAGAGCACGTGCTTAGGAACTGCCGCGCAAACGGAGTGGATCCGACCATCGCCAACAACAACGGCTTCAACAGCTTCAGCGTCGAGGTGGCGGCCGGTGGCCAGCTCGGTCTCGACGAGGAGACCTCCGAGTCCATCTCGGCGGGATTCGCCTGGGAGCAGCCGTTCACGACGGCCTTCGACCTGCAGGTCAGCGGGTACTATTACGAGATCGACATCGAGAACACTATCATCGAGCCGTCCGCCGGCTTCATCGTGTACGACTGCTACAACTCCCTAACCGGGATGAGTGCGTTTTGCGATCGAATCCAGCGGGATGCCGACCCGGTGATGCCGTTCATCAACTACATCGACCGGGGCTTCATCAACCGCGACCGCCAGACAGTGCGCGGCGTCGACGTCAACGTGAACTTCGCCTCGACCCTGACGGTGCTCGATCGCCCCGTAGACGTCGAGTTCGACACGGTCTTCCACCGCCAGATCGAATTCTCGACGTTGTTCACGAATGACGAGGGCGTAGAGGATCTCAACTTCTTCCACCGCGAGATCTACTTCCCCGAACTCAAGGCGTCGATGGGCATGCGAGTCATCTACGACCGCTGGCGCCTGTCGTGGCGCTCCCGGTTCCACGGTCGCATCCAGCAGGACGTGGACGCGGTGGACGCGTGGGGCCATATCGACAGCGACCCGGCGAGCGACACCTGTCTCGGTCCACCGGACGACGTGCTGTGCCGCGACGTCGGGGAAATCGGCAACTACTGGCTGCACAACGTGTCCGGAACCTACGAAGGAGACACGTGGACAGTGCAGCTTGGGGCGCGAAACGTCTTCGACGAGCCGCCCCCGCAGGTAGACGGCACCGAGGTCTCGAGCACGAACAATACGCCACTTGGCGCGGGATACGACATCCTCGGACGGGTCGTCTGGCTCGGTGTGACCTTCAAGCTTGGAGGCTCGGGCTAGGCGGAGACCGCCACACCGTGTGACAGCACGCCGGGTATGCGCGATAGTCGTGCCCGGCTGCTGTCGTCGTAGTTAGGAGTACCCATGATGAGAATCTTCGGCCGCGGGCTCTGCCTTCCCGCTTGCCTTCTTGCTGCGTCGACCGTCGTTGCCCAGGCCCCCGACGAGGCAGACAAGCCTGGCTTCGAACCGTATCCCTTGGAGTATTGGGCGATGCGTGCCGTCATCAGCAATGTCGCCGTCTCGCCGGACGGCAAGCACCTGGCGCTGATGAAGATTCCCTCGAAGGACGGCAACCCGATCATCGAGATCTACGACGCCGCCGACCTGACGAAGGAGCCTTTCCGCCTAGACGCGGATCCGATGGAGATCACGGGCTTCTATTGGGCCAGCGACCGCGACATCCTGTTCACGTTGCGCCAGCAGGTCCGCGACAAGATCGACGGATTCAACCAAGGCGTCTACGATTCCCGTCTCGCCGTGCTAGACGTCGGCGCGAAGAAGATGCGGTCGTTCGCCGGCGAACGGGCAACCGTGGTCAACATCCTGCCCAGCGAGCCCAACAAGGTGATCGTGGCCGTCCAGGAAGGTGGCGACGACGGTCCTGCCGCCCGCGTGCGGGCCGCGTACCGCCCACTTGCGTACTACGAGTTCGACCTGAGGCGGGGTAGCCGGAAACTCATCATCCGGGGCAAGCTCTCCCTCGGCCAAGTCAACTTCGACGGCGAAGGCAACCCGTGGCTCGCTCGCGGCTTCGACGAAGGCAGCCGCGAGTACATCGCCTACCACCGCAAACCCGGCACCTCCGGTTGGAAGGATGTTTACCGTCACCACGAGGACAGTTTCGAGTCCTTCGGTGTCGTCGGTTTCGACGTCGACAATCCGGACGAACTCTACGTGGTCGCGAACAACGGTCACGACACGCGGGGGCTCTGGTCCTTCAATGTCGACACCCAGGAACTGACTGCCTTGTACCGCCGGTCGGACGTGGACGTCGGGAACGTCTTCGAGCATTCGAACTCGTGGATGCACCCCGACACCGTCACCGGCGTCTCGTACGGGAAGGACAAGTTGCACCGCGAATTCTTCGACGATGCCGAGGCTGCAACCTACGCGCAACTCGAAGGTATCGTGCCACACGCCCATCGCGTCAGGATCACGAGCCGGTCGCGCGACGGCGCGACGCTGACCGTCCGCAACTCGGGACCGCGCGATCCGGGCACCTACTACCTGCTCAAGGATGGCCGGATCCAGACGATCGGCAGCCGACAACCGCTGTTCAAGAGCGAGGATCTCGCCGATGTCGAGTACATCACCTATAAGGCTCGGGACGGTCGCACCATCCCGGCCTACCTGACCGTGCCGCATGGTGAACCACCCTTTCCTCTGATTGTGATGCCACACGGCGGCCCGTTCGTCCCCGAGATCGTCGGTTTCGACAAGTGGGCGCAGCTACTCGCCAACCAGGGCTACCTGATCCTGCAACCGCAATATCGCGGGTCCCAGAACTACGGTCTCGAGTTTTACCAGGCCGCCTTCGTCGAAGGCGGCCAAGGCGGCTTCAAGATGCAGGACGACAAGGACGACGGCGCCCTGCACCTCGTGAAGGGAGGACTCGCAAGCCGCGATCGGATCGCCATGTTCGGCTGGTCGTACGGCGGATACGCGGCCCTGGTAGCCGCATCCCGTACGCCTCAGATCTACCAGTGCGTCGTGGCGGGTGCCGCCGTGTCGGATCCGAACATGCAGGTGAACTATTACCGATTTGCCATGCGCGGGGCCCAGCGCGAAGAGCAGCTCCGCATGTGGGACGACAGCGTCTCCCCTCTCGACGAGGCCGAGAAAGTCAACGTGCCCATGCTCATCGTGCATGGCAGCGTCGACCAGCGCGTCCCGCCGGATCACGCCAAGAAATACCTGAAACGGCTCGATGAACACGACAAGACCTACAAGTACCTCGAACTCGAGGGTGCCGATCACTTCTCCAACACGCTGTTCTACGATCACCAGCTCGATTTCTTCACCGCCATGACGGACTTCCTCGCCAACGACTGCGGCCCCGGGGGCCTGTAACGGCGTCGTATGAACACACGACTACACAACGAGCTCGACCTCAACGCCTATTGGATGCCGTTCACGGCGAATCGCGCCTTCAAGTCCGAACCGCGACTGATCGAGTCGGCGTCTGGCATGATGTGCCGGACCGACGACGGACGCGAAGTGCTCGACGCGATTTCGGGCCTGTGGTGCTGCAACGCTGGACACTGCCATCCGCACATAGCCGCAGCGATCGCCGAGCAAGCGAGGACGCTCGACTACACGACGGCATTCCAGGTCGGGCACCCGACCGTCTTCCGCCTCGCTGAACGCATCGCCGGGATGGCACCCGACGACCTCGATGCCGTGTTCTTCACCAACTCCGGGTCGGAGTCGGTGGACACGGCGCTGAAGATCGCGCTGGCCTACCACCAAGCCCGGGGCGAGGCGTCCCGCACCCGCCTGGTCGGACGCGAACGGGGCTACCACGGCGTCGGCTTCGGCGGCTTGAGCGTCGGCGGCATCGGCAACAACCGCAAGAGCTTCGGGCCTTTGCTCCCCGGCGTGCTGCACCTGCCGACGACCTACGACCATGAACACCAGGCGTTCAGCCGCGGCCAGCCCGAATGGGGCGCCCACCTCGCCGACGAACTCGAACGCATCGTGGCGGTCAATCATCCGTCCACGATCGCCGCTGTCATCGTCGAACCCTTCGCCGGATCCGCAGGCGTGCTCGTGCCGCCGGTGGGCTACCTTGAGCGCCTACGCGAGATCACCGCCCATTACGGCATCCTGCTCATCTTCGACGAAGTCATCACCGCGTTCGGGCGCCTCGGCGCGAGCTTCGCGGCGACGCGCTTCGACGTCGTGCCCGACATGATCACCTGCGCCAAGGGCATCACGAGCGGTACGGTGCCCATGGGCGCGGTGCTCGCGCGCGAATCCATCCGGGCGGCCATCATCGACAACGCGCCCGACGCCATCGAGTTCTTCCATGGCTACACCTACTCCGGCCATCCCTTGGCCTCGGCTGCCGCGATGGCAACACTCGATGTCTACGAGGACGAGCAATTGTTCGAGCGTTCGCGGAAGCTCGCGCCGTTGTTCGAGGACGCCCTGCATCGGCTCGCCGACAAGCCACATGTCAAGGACATCCGCAACATCGGTCTGGCCGGCGCGGTGGAATTCGAGCCGCGCGCCGGCGAGCCCGGCGCCCGGGCCAGTGCCGCGTTCGCCGCTGCCTACGAGCGCGGCCTGCTGATCCGAACGACGGCCGATGTGATCGCCTTAGCGCCGCCCTTGATCGCAACACCCGAGCACATTGAGACCATCACTGAAACGCTCGGGGATGTTCTTGACGGGGTGAAGTAAGACCCGGGAAGCGCCCGGCGACAAACCCGCGTAAGCGGAACCCGCATGATCTAAAATCCCCGGCCTTTGCCCGTACGCCGGAGACCATCTTGAGCGACCCGCTCCACAACGAGTTCGCCCCGGGTTCCATCGAGGCCAAGGACCTGGCGCACATGCTGCATCCGGCCACCAACCTGGCCGACCACCACCGCAACGGGCCGGCCGTGCACCAACGTGCCGAAGGCGTGTACCTGTGGGACAGCAAGGGCAGGCAGTACATCGAAGGGATGGCCGGCCTTTGGTGCACAGCCCTCGGCTACGGCGAGGAAGAGTTGGTGCGAGCCGCGGAGCAGCAGCTTCGCAAGCTCTCCTATTCGCAACTGTTCGCCGGCAAGACCCACGAGCCGGGCGTGCTTCTTGCGGAGAAGCTCAAGGCCATGATGCCGTTCGACGCCGGTCGCGTGTTCTTCGGCCTGTCGGGTTCCGACGCCAACGATACGCAGATGAAGCTCATGTGGTACTACCACAACGTAGTCGGCAAGCCGGAACGCAAGAAGATCATCTCGCGCCGTTCCGGCTATCACGGCGTCACGGTCGCGAGCGGCAGCCTCACCGGTCTCGCCCCGTTCCATGCGCACTTCGACCTGCCGATTCCCGGCGTGCTGCACACCAGCGCGCCGTACTACTACCGCGAGGCCCACGAGGGCGAGAGCGAGGACGATTTCACCACGCGCCTCGCCAACGAACTCGACGACCTGATCCGCGCCGAGGGCCCGGAGACGATCGCCGCGTTCATCGCCGAACCCGTGATGGGCGTGGCTGGCGTGGTCGTGCCCCCCGACGGCTACTACGCGAAGATCCAGGAGGTGCTGCGTCGGCACCGGGTGTTCTTCATCGACGACGAAGTGATCTGCGGTTTCGGACGCACCGGGCAGCCGTTCGGCGCCCAGGCTCTCGGCATCGAGCCCACCACCATGACCGTGGCCAAGGCGCTGTCGTCCGCGTACCTGCCGATCAGTGCCGTGCTGATCCCGGAATTCATGTACGAGCCGTTCGTCGAGGCCAGCGGCGAGGTCGGCACATTCGGTCACGGATTCACGTATTCGGGTCACCCGGTCTGCGCCGCGGTGGCGTTGCGCTGTCTCGAACTCATGGAGGAACGCGACATCTTCGCCCATGCCGCCACCGTCGCCGAGACCTTCCAGGCGCGTCTGCACACCCTCGCCGACCATCCCCTGGTCGGTGACGTGCGCGGCGTCGGTTTGATCGGGGCCGTGGAACTCGTAGCCAACAAGGCGACCCGCGAGCGCTTCCCCGCAGCGGTCAAGATCGGCATCGAATGCATGAACCGAGCGCTCGACCACGGGCTCATCGTCCGCGCGCTGGGCGACAGCGTGGCGTTCTGCCCGCCGCTGGTCATCAACGACAAGGAGATCGACGAGATGTTCGGGAGATTCGAGAGGGCCTTGGCCGACACGCTCACCTACGCGAACACGCGCTGACCATGGTCGTTGACCATGGTACAGTTGTGGATATGGATGAGATCAAGATCTCAGAGTTCAAGGCGACCTGTCTCGCGGTTCTCTCACGTGTCGGAGAAACCGGTCGTCCGGTCTTGGTGACACGTCTGGGCAAGCCCGTCGCACAGATCGTGCCGCCGCCACGCAGTGCGGCCGACTGGCTCGGCGCCATGCGTGACAGGGGCACGATCAAAGGCGATCTCGTCGAGCCGATTGGCTCGTTGGAGGACTGGGAGGTCCTGACTGATCGCGATGGCCGGGCAGCAGATCGTTGATGCTGCTCGACACGCATGTTTGGCTGTGGAGCCTACTCGAACCCGAGCGGCTGTCACGCGATGCGCTCAAGGCCATCGAGACGCCCGGCGCGCAGCATCACCTATCGCCGGTCAGTGTGTGGGAAACCATGATCCTTATCGAGAATGGACGCATTGCGGTCGATGAGGAAGCCGCATCCTGGACACGGGCTGCGCTCGCGTCGAGCCCCGTCGTCGAGGCGCCCGTGACTTTTCAGGTGGCCGTAGAGAGCCGCAAGATCGACCTGCCGCACCGTGACCCCGCAGATCGGTTCATTGCGGCGACCGCGAAAGTGTACGGTCTGACTTTGGCGACCGCTGACAGGCGACTGTTGCACTGCACGGACATCGAGTCCGTCGCCGCCTAGCCGGGCTCCGTTTCAAGCGCCCAGACTGGTTCTGTCGTCCGGTCCATGCCCGGCACCAACGGAATGCGTACGGGCTCGTCCGCTCGACCGGTCAGCAGTCGTCGCAACTCAGTTGCCGGAAGTACCGGGCGACCGCTGCCGACTCGTAGCCGATATCACGCGGCGGCGTGGCGCGCACGCTGCCCGCCTCTACCTTGCCCAGGGCGACCTCCAACCGGTCCAGTTCGTCCAGCGTCAACCGGTACAGGCGTTCCCGGTTGTCCTCCGACGCCCCGAGGCCCCGGTAACGGGCACGCATCGCCTCCAGATCCATTACGCCGTCCTGAAGCTGTCGCCCTAGGCGACGCGCGGCGCTCGCGACGTCTTCCAAGTCGCGCAGGGGCCCGCCCACGCCGATGTCCTGCAATCGGCGTCGCAGACGCTGGAGGTCGTCCACGGTCGGGCTGGCCCCGGAGCCGGCCCGCGCGCCCTCCATCCGCTCCGCCGCCCGGTCGAGGCGTTCGCGCAGGTCCTCGAGCGCGCCCCCGATACGGGTTTCCTGCGCGATGACGAACAGGGGATTGCCCATCTCGAAGTACTCGGCGCCGAGGCCGAGGCGCTCGTTGATGCGCGACTCAGCCAGTTCGTCCAAGGCCCTGTCGATCTGCCGCGCCACCGCCTCGCCCGACTCCGGCACGCGTTCGAGGCGTTGCCGAATGTCGGCGAGGTCCGCCGCGATGCGCGTCAGGTCGTCCTGCATGCGCCGCTTCGTCTGCGCCTCGCGTTCGAACCCGTAGTCGCGGTAGCGTCGCCGTTCCCCGGCGCGGGTCGCGCGCAGCAACTCCTGCTGCAACTCCTCGAGGCGCTCACCGATGCGGCGGTGGTCGCTCAGCAAGTCGCCGGCCTCCTCTTCCGCCTTGCGCAAACGCCCGGCCAAGTCATCGACCCCCCGCTGACGGAGCCGCTCGGCGCTGCCGCGCAAGGCCGCAGCGCCTTGCCGGAACGCCTCGGCTTCCGCCTCGCGCTGATCCGGGTTCGAATCATCCATGGCGCGCTCCAGCCGCGCGATGGCGTTGGCAATCTCGGCCCCTCCCGACGCCTGGCCGGTACGGTTGGCAGGCGATTCGCCGCTCTCGGCGTCGGCGAGCCGCTCGCGCAAGGTTTCCAGTTCCCGCTTCAGGCGTTCGAGCTGCCAGCGCGACAGCGGCTCCTCCTGGGTCTCGCCGCGCTCCCGTCGCCGCGCAAGCTCCTCGTGGCGGCGCGCAAGTTCCGTCAGCCGTTCCCATTCGTCCTCGTCGTCGGCCTCCTCCGCGGGCCCGAAACGGGGCGTGTCCGCCGTCTCGTAGCGGTTGCGCGTCGGGTCGAGTTCTAGATCCGCCAACTCGGAAAGCGAGCGGCTGACTGCATCCCCCGGCGAGTCGCTGCGCGTGAGGGTGACGTCGATGTCGCGCAGGCTCGCCTCCGCCGTCAGCAGATGCTGCAGCGCGCGCTGCTCGGGTGCGACCGCGCCGTCGAGATTCCTCGCGGCGAGCGTCGCGGCGGCCGTCTCCATGGCGACCGAGGCGGCCTTCAGTTCCTCGACGAATACGCCGACCTCCTCGTCGAAGGACAGCCGGCGTCCCTCGGAACGCACGATCATGGTGTCCACCTGGTCCTTGAGCGTGGTCTGCAGGATGCCCAGGACGTCGATCTGGTCGTCGAGGTCGGTTCCGGCCCGGGTTCCGGCGTCGCGCTCGCGGATCAGGTTCCAGGTTGCCGCGGTGATGTCGCGCTGCCGCGCAGAGAGCTCGAGCCCGCCGCTGCCGCCGCCGGCACCTCCGCCGCCACCCCCGCCATCCGCGCGCTGCCGATAGCGCTTGTCGAAGGGGCGCACATCCACGAAGTAGAGCGCGCTGCGCGTCGAGTGGCCGTGGTCCCGGGCCTCGGCGAAGAACGACACCACGTCTCCCGGTCGGATAGCCCGGCCATCGCCCGCCTCAAGGTTCTCGAATGAGAGCAGGTGGCTGGACAGGGCGTCGCGTTCGCCAGCTTCGACGGCGGCCGATGCTACTGCCCACGCACCGCCGTTGACCGCGTAGTGGAGGTCGAGGGCCTCCACGCCGAAATCATCGCGTGCGCGAAACCGTAGCGCGACCTCCTCGATCGCGCTCGCCGAACGGTCGCGGCCGGGAAACGCGAATTCCACCTCGGGCGGCAAGTCCTCCAGTGCCTCGATCAGGAACGACTCGCTGATCCGCACGAGTTCGCCGCGATGGGTCGCCGCGACGTGCCACGTGCCATCGTCTTCGATGGCGAACGTCGCCGCGTTCGTGGCGTCCAAGGCGACGGCCCGGTCGTCCATCACCAGCTTGGCGTCGGCCATGGGCGCTGTTGCGCCCACCGTCACGGCCACCTGCGTGCCGCGCACCCCGGCCACGTCGCCGTGGTCCTGGCGATGCGCCTCGAGGCGCGTCCAAGCGGGATACGCCAAGACGACATCGACCGCGTCGACCACCGGCAGATCCGCGACCTCGATGCGGAAACGGTCCGACCTCACGCTGCCCGCGCTGACGAAGTAGTCGACCGGCTCGGTGACCGCCACCAGGACGAACTCGTGGAGCGAACGCGCGCCAGGGAGCATGTCTGCCAGCTCCCAGTCTGCCCCCGCGAACGTCGCATGGAGTCGCAGCGCATCGGTCGCGAAGCCGCGGGCCTCGGCCCTTAGAAGAATGTCGGTACCGCGGGAGACAACCGTGTCGCCGGGCTCGACGATGATCCGCGGCCGGGTGTCGGCGAAGGCGTCGCCCAGCAAGAGGCGCTCGGCGGGCAGACGCATGTGCTGCGGCGCGGCGGTCTGGAACCAAGCCAGGAGCCCAAGGGCGACCACCGCCAGTGCCGCGGGCGCCGCGACCAACCGCGCGGGAAACGCCCGGTGCGGCGGATGGGCTTTGGCCACATCCGCGGCTTCTGCGCCGAGCTGTCCCAGCAACGCTGGCGGCGGCATGCGCCGGGACGCGTCGAACCATGTGCGCAGGCGTCCGTCAAAGACCGGAACGCGTCGCTCGGCTCGCCGCACCGCGCGGAGCGCGCCGACGCTCAAGCGCACGCAGGCAATCAGCGTCGCCGCGATCAGCGCGTAGAGCGCCACGCGAGCCGCGACCACCGCACCCTGGGACGGTACGACGTAGGCCGCCACCACGGCGAATACGACCGTGGTCAGTACGGCTGCCAAGACACCGAGTGAGGCCAACTGAATGCGGGCGAGCCACGTTGAGCGACGCCGCAACCGCTCGACGTACGCCGCAATGGTCCCGCTCGTGTTCATGCGCGGCCCATCCAAGCGCGCGGCCGAACGCGCCCGACATTCGCCGCCGCCGATTCGACGATCAGCAAGGCCAAGCCGAGCGCAAGCAGCATTGGAGCGAGGGGAGTTCCGGTTGCCTTGGCGGTCGCGGCCTCTACCGCCGGGCGCGTCAAGGCGGATCCGCCGCGCTGCGCCGCGCTGCGCCAACGCTCAACCAGGTCGGCCGACATCGGCGCGAGATCCGACTCGCGGGGATCGACGTTCACGGCCAGCAATGTCTCCTTACCCGGCGTACGCACCGAGTACAGTCCCGGCTCAGCCACCCGCAACACGTTGCCCGAGCCGCCGGTCGTATCGCCAAGGGCAAGCACACGGACCCCTTGCGCATCGAAAAGCTGCACGTTGCCCGAAGTGACGGGCAGTGGTTCCCCCGCATGGCCGGCGCGCGCGAACTCGCCAGCCAGGTAGTCCACGACGTTCGCGACGAAGCCGACGAAGGCTGGTTGCAGCACGAGCGTACTCCACTGTCGGTCCAATGCCGTCAACAAGGTCACCATCCGCCCTGCGCCAAGACGTTGCTCGGTCAACATCGGCACACCGCCCAACTCGGCACCATCGCGAGCCCTAGGGACCAGCGACAGGATGGTCTGTCCGTATCCGGTTGGCAAGATCAGCGCCCGGTCGACCGTTACGCCGCCCCATCCCCCCGCCGCCAGCGGATGGCCAACGTCGCGCACGACGACCTGCAGGCTGGCACTGAACGGACTTGCCCCGACCTCGCCGCCAAACGGCAACAAACGCGCCCTCTGGGTACGCGGGCCGACGATGGTCAGCACGCCGCCGCCGGCGTCGGTGTAGCGCGTGAGACGCCGCTCGGTGCTAGTCGGCAACGAGCCGGGGTCCACGAGAATGAGGCAATCGACGTCCGCGGGTCGCCAGACAGAGTCCGTGTCCAATAGGGTGGGCTTGGCGAAGCCGCTGGCATCGAGCGCGGCCAGGAGGAAGCGCATCCCGCTGTCCTCGGCGCGCGGCGCAAGAACCGCCACTCGCCTTCCGTCCCGGGCGCTCTGCACAACCCGCGCCACATCGTCCGCCGGCAACGCGTCGTCGGCGTCGATGCGGACTTCCCAGGCAACAGTTTCCTCGGCCATGGCCGGCACATCGAACGCCACCGGGGTCCGGCCGCCCGCCGCGACCGCGATCGCCGCCCGGTCCACTTCTTCGCCGTCGCGATGCAGCGAGACGGCCAGGCGTCGCGCCGGCGATGCGATTTGGCGCGAATCCGCTGCAAAGCTCGTCACCACGGCCTCGATCCGGGCCACGTCCGGCCCCGTTTGCGCCGACTGGCCAACGGCCGCGGCGGGAATCGTGTCAGCGGCGACGGCCCAGTTGGCACTGTGGCCCCCCACCACGTGCAGTTCGACTGGCCACTGGATGCCCTCGACCAGCGCATTGAAGCGCTCCGGGGCCGCGGTGGCCTGGAAGTCCGACACGATGTGGATGCGCCAGCCCCCAGGCGGCGTCGGCCACGCGGCGAGCGCGGCCTCGATGCGCTGCGGGAGGCCCGCGAAATCGAGCCGCGACCAGCCCGGCTCGGCATCGACCAACGCGGACACCGCGGTCAGACGGTCGCTAGCCAGGACGAGGCGCCCTTCGCCCCGGGGATCATTGCCTCGCAGGTCCCGCACGACGTCAAGCGCCTCCGACCAAGTCGACGAACGGCGCATCGACAGGGACACGTCCAGCACCACCAGGTCGGCCGGCGGCAACTCGTCCTCGATCGATGCACCGGAGACAGTCTCGACGACCGGCTTTGCGAACGCCAGCGTGATCGCCGCCAACAACGCCAATCGCAACGCCAGCAGCACCCGATGGGCGAGCGCGGTGCGGGTGCGCGCGGGCTCCTCTGCCTCGCGCATGAGCATGAGCGAACTCACCGTCGTCTCCGCGGGAGACCGCTCCTTCAGGCGATGCAGCAGCAGCGGCACGGCCAGCACCGCGAGACCGGCCAGAAACGCGCCGGCAAGCAGGCTCACGGGTGCCGCGCGCGGAAACGCAGGTAGCCCAGGAGTGCGCGGTCCAAGGGCTCGTCCGCCGTCATGCGGACGTAGTGCGCGCCGACGGCACCGGCGTGGCCGCGCAGCGCGGACTCGTGGTCCGCGAGGCGGCGCGGATAGCCATGGCGCAGATCATTGACATCGACTTCGATGACCGAACCGGTCTCCGCATCGCGCAGGGAGACGTTGCGACGGAACCGTGGGTTCCGTTCCGCGCCGGCGAGCAGGTGGAAGACGATCAGGTCGTGGCCCCGTGCGCCCAGCATCGTCAGCGCACGGCCAAACGCCGCCGGTTCGCAGTAGAAATCGGAGATCGCGGCGACAACGCCGCGCTTCGTCAAACGGCGCGCCACATGGGCGAACGCCGTCGACCAGTCCGAGCCCCCGCTCGCCGACAAGGCGTCGAGGCGGTGGAACAAGACACGTTGCTGCGCCTGACCGGCCCGGGGCGAGAAGTGATCCTGCACGCGGTCGTTGAACGTCAGCAGCCCGGCCGCATCGTGCTGACGCAGCGCGATGTGCATCAAGGCCGCGGCAAGCCATGTCCCGTACACCAGCTTGCTTGGGTCGTTACCATCATCGGTCGCGTCCATGGACGCACTGACGTCGAGCATGACCAGCAACCGGGTGTTGGTCTCGCCCTCGAAGCGTTTGAGGTACAGCCGATCGGTGCGCGCATACGCATTCCAGTCCACGAAGCGCAGGTCGTCGCCCGGCACGTAGTCCCGGTACTCGGCGAACTCCTGGCTGAAGCCGGGCCGGTCGGTGGTGTGGGCGCCGTGGAGGACGCCGTCCACCGCCGTTCGGGCCACCAGTTCAAGGTTGCCGATTTCCTTGAGCAACGTCGGCGGAATCCCGCGGCGTGGCCGAGTCGGCCCCGTTGCCGTTTGACCGTTCATCCCGTCAGAGCGCGGCGTTCGGACACCGGCGCTAGGCGCGTGACTTCCGCGATCACGTCGTCGACGTCAACGCCGTCGGCTTCCGCCAGGTAGTTGGTCTGCAGGCGATGCCGCAGCACGGGCGCGGCGAGCGCTCGAATGTCGTCGGTGGTGACGTGGTAGCGGCCTGCGAGCAGCGCCCGCGCGCGCGCCCCGAGACAGAGGTAGATCGCCGCCCTGACGCTTGCCCCGTAGTTGAGGTATTTGCGAACCTGTTCGGTGGCTTGACCGGCATCGGGCCGCGTCGCGCGCACCAGGTTCACCGCGTAGCTTGTGATGTCGTCCGCCATCGGCACTTCCCGGACCAAGCGCTGGAACTCGAGGATGGCGGCCGCGTCCGCACATGCGGGCACGTCTTCCTCGACGATGCCAAGCACGTTGCGTTCGACGACCGCGACCTCTTCGCCGGCATCGAGGTAGTCCAGCACCACGTTGAATACGAACCGGTCCAGTTGCGCCTCGGGCAGCGGGTAGGTGCCTTCAAGCTCGATGGGGTTTTGTGTCGCCAGCACGACGAAGGGGCGGTCGAGTGCATAGGTCTTGCCCCGCGCCGTGACCCTGAACTCCTGCATCGCTTCAAGGAGTGCCGACTGGGTCTTCGGTGGCGTGCGGTTGATCTCGTCCGCGAGCAGGACCTGGGTGAAGATGGGTCCGGGTTCGAACCGCCAGCGCCGTGCCCCGGAGCCCGGATCCTCGTCCAGGATGTCCGTGCCGGTAACATCGGTCGGCATGAGGTCGGGGGTGAACTGGATGCGCTTGAAGTCAAGGCCCAGGGCTTGCGCCAAGGTCCGCACCATGAGCGTCTTCGCGGTTCCCGGCAACCCCGTGATCAGGCAGTGTCCGCCGATCAGGACCGCGATCAGGAGTTCCTCGATGATGGCGTCCTGGCCCACGACGATGCGGCCGAGGCCAGACCGGATCGCCGCCATCATGTCGCGGAACCTCGCGACCAGGGCGTCGGTGTCGACGCCCGCAACAGGTTCGATCGGTTCCGTCACTGTGGGCTGTCTCCCGTCGAGGTGCATGGGCCCCTTAAGCCCGCATCAGCCCCGTACCATACCGGAATTGGCGGACGCGAACGGGTACCCGTTCGTGGAGTTCCGCTCAAGCCTCGTCCGCAACCGGCAGTACGCCGGAACGCTTGATGCCGCCGAGGCTGAAGCTCGACTCGACGTGGCGCACGCCCGGGTACTTCAGGACGCCCTGCATCACCAGGTCCGAGAAATGGTCGATGTCGCGCGCGACGACTTTCATGAGGTAGTCGTGCGTGCCGCTCGTGGCATGACATTCGACGATGTGCGGCTCCGCGCGCACGTGGGCGTGGAACGCATCCGTCTCCGCATCCGGTTGCTTGTCCAGGGTCACCTGCACGAACGCGGTCACGGTCAACCCGACGGCTCGCTGGTCGACCAGGGCGGCATAGCCGCCGATGACGCCCCGGCGTTCGAGATTGCGCACGCGGCGCAGGCACGGGGACTCCGACAACCCAATGCGAGATGCCAACTCGACGTTGGCAAGCCGGCCGTCGTGCTGCAGCAGTTGGAGGATCTTGCGTTCGATACGATCCAAGGGCATTGGCAGAACTCACTGATTGAGAGGTAGTTCACGCAATAATACGCCGCGAGGAACTCCAACACCGGCGAAAGAGACGAGCAATTGCGAGCGTCCAGGCCTATGGTGGGGGTATGGACCACCGTGACAATCCCATGGGCCTCGACGGCTTCGAATTCGTCGAGTTCGCGGCCGAGGAAGAAGGCGTTCTCGAGCCGACCATCGAGGCGCTCGGCTTCGTGCGCGTCGCTCGCCACCGTTCCAAGGCCGTGCACCTTTGGCGGCAGAACGGGATCAACTTCATCGTCAACCACGAACCGCGGAGCACCGCTTGGTACCTTGCCGAGGAGCACGGTCCGTGCGTTGCGGGCCTGGCCTTCCGGGTCCACGACGCTCGCCGCGCGTACGATCGCGCAGTCGCCCTGGGCGGACAGGCCATAGACATGCCCACCGGTCCGATGGAACTCAAGCTGCCGGCCATCCGTGGCGTCGGCGGCATGCCGATCTACCTCATCGATCGTTTCGCGGACGGCAGCAGCATCTACGACATCGACTTCGTCTACGGCGACGGCGTCGACCGCCATCCGTCCGGCGTCGGTCTCGAGGCCGTCGATCACCTCACGCACAACGCCTACCGCGGGCGCGTCGACCACTGGGCGCGGTTCTACGAACGCCTCTTCAAGTTCCACGAGGTCAGGCGGTTCGACATCGCGGGCGAGCACACCGGGCTCCACTCCAGGGCAATGGCGGCACCGGACGACAAGATCCGCATTCCCTTGAACGAAGACGCCGCGCCGGAGGACGGCGGGGCCGGCCAGGTGGAGGACTTTCTCGTCCGCTACAACGGCGAGGGCGTGCAGCACATCGCGCTGGCCTGCGACGACCTTGTCGGGGTCTGCGACCGTCTCGCCGCGCGCGGCGTGGAGTTCATGGCGGGCCCGCCGGACACCTACTACGACATGCTTGACGCCCGCCTGCCGGGCCACGGCGAACCGGTCGCGGAACTGGCCAAACGCGGCATCCTACTCGACGGCGACACCCACGGCGACGAGCCTCGCCTGCTGCTGCAGATCTTCTCGGTACCCCTGATCGGGCCGATCTTCTTCGAGTTCATCGAGCGCAAGCGCGACGAGGGCTTCGGCGAGGGCAACTTCCAGGCGCTGTTCGAGTCCATTGAACGGGCCGAGGCGCAAGCCCGCTAAGGAGTGGTCGCCATAGAACTCAAGCGCATCCACCACGTCGCCTACCGCTGCAACGATGCCAAGGAGACGGTGGACTTCTACCGTCAGGCGCTCGACATGCGCTTCATGCTGGCCTTCGCGGAGAACGAAGTGCCGTCCACCGGCGCGCCGGATCCGTACATGCACGTCTTCCTGGACGCCGGCATGGGCAACGTGCTCGCCTTCTTCGAACTGCCCAATGCACCGCCCATGGGCAAGGACCCTGCGACACCGGATTGGGTGCAGCACATCGCCTTCGAAGTGGCGATTCGCGAGGAACTCGACGCCGCCAAGGTGCGCCTCGAAACCATGGGCCTCGAGGTCATCGGGCCCGTGGATCACGGCCTCTTCGACTCCATCTATTTCTTCGATCCCAACGGCCATCGGCTGGAACTCGCCTGCAACAAGGGCACCGCGGACGACGTCGCGCGCGCCGAATCCGTCGCCGAAGCCATGCTCGAGGAGTGGAACCGGACGCGGCGGGCGCCGCGGCACGCCGCGTGGGTGCATAGTGGCTCAAGCCCATAGCGAGAAAGTCTGCTAAGTTCCTTTCCTGTTGGAGAAAGGACGCACTCGTGCCCAAACTCACCGCCGACGAGATCGAGCGATTCCTCGCCGAACGCGAGATCCTGATGCGCATCGCCGTGGTGCGCGAAGACGGCAGTCCGTTGGTGACGCCGATCTGGTTCCTGCACGAGGACGGCGCGATCCATTTCACGCCGCGCAAGCGCTCGGAGTGGTTCGACTGCCTGCGCCGGGACCCGCGGGCAGCGCTGTGCATCGACGAAGCCGACCAGCCCTACCGCAAGGTGCTCATCGAAGGCACGGCGGAACTCCTACACGATATCGGCGAGGACGATGCCTGGCGCGACCTGTACCGGCGCATCGCCGAGCGCTACACCTCCCCCGATGGTGCCGACGCCTACATTCGCAACACGATCAACCAGCCCCGTGGCCTGTACCGGGTGGCGCTCGAGACCAGCAAGATCACGACGTGGCGAATGCCCGTGCGCGGCGAAGCCGGCGAAGGCATCTGGCACCACCGCTACTACGAAGAAGGCGCAGCCTTCCGAAACCGCATCGGCGGCCAGCGATGAGCGCCGGGGCGTATCGCGACTACGGCAACGCCGACGCCGGCGTGCGCGACTTCTACCGGCAGAACCACGCCTGCCAGACTCTCGATTTCGCCCGCGCGAAACGAGCGCACTACGGCGCTTTGAACAACGCGAGGATGGGCATCTGGGAGGCCTGCGAGATGCTCGACACCCTCATCGACGAGAGCGACCCCGACACCCGCCTCTCCCAGATCGAGCACTGTCTGCAGACCGCCGAGGGCATCCGCCAGGACGGCCATCCCGACTGGTTCGTGCTGACCGGACTGGTCCACGACCTCGGCAAGATCCTGTGCCTCTTCGGCGAGCCGCAATGGGCCGTGACCGGCGACACCTTCGTTCTCGGGTGTGCCTTCCCCGATGCCATCGTCTATCCAGAGTACTTCTCGGCGAATCCCGATGCGGCGAACCCAGACCTCAACACGCCCCTCGGCATCTATGCGCCGGCCTGTGGCCTCGACAACGTGACCCTGTCATGGGGCCATGACGAGTACATGTATCTCGTGGCGAAGGACTACCTGCCGGAGCCGGCCCTGGCGATGATCCGCTACCACAGTTTCTATCCGGGCCACTCCACCGATGCCTACGACGCGTTGATGGACTCCGAAGACCAGACACGGCTTGAGTGGGTGCGCCGATTCAACCGCTACGATCTCTACACCAAGCACGATGTCGCGCCGGACATCGCCGCGTTGCGGCCCTACTACGAGGACCTCATCGCTCGCTATTTCCCGCCCGAGATCGCTTGGTGACATCCGTCAGGAGTCGCAGCGCGTCCGCGTAGGTCGGCGCGATCTCAAGGGCGAGCAACACCTCGCGACGGGCCGTTTCGAGGTCGTCGAGAGCGAACAGCGCCCGCGCCAGCCGATAGTGCGCATCGGCGCGGTCGTGCGGCCCAAGGGCCTGGTAGGCCACGTACTCGCGACGCGCGTCCGCCGCCGCCCCAGCCGCGAGGAACATGTCCCCCAGCGCGACCCGGTGATCGCCGTTGAGCGGCGCGACCAGCGCCAGCGCCCGACGCACGGCGAGGGCCTCGTCCAACTCGCCAGCCGTCTCGCGCCATTCGGCAAGCCGCGTCAACGGCCCGGTCAGCCGGCCACCCGCCTGCCAATACGTGGTGAGCGCCTTGACCGCTTGGTCCCGCCGACCAAGCCGCTCCGCGGACTCGGCGAGCACGGTATACGGACTCAAACCGCCAACGTAGTGGCGGTAGCTCGCCACCGCGCGTTCGGCGGCATCGAACGCCGTCTGCCAATCGCGCACTTCCGCTGCATCGCGCGCCTCGGCCACCGCGGCCCGGAACGCCGCCGTATCGATGTCCGCGAACCGCTCTTCCAGGTACGCCGCGAAAGCGCGATCCAAGGCCGTCGGCGAGACGGCGAGCGCCGTCTCAATGGCGGCGGCCGTGTGCCGACCCTCGGCGAACGCCGCCAACAGCCGGACCAACCCGTCCGGGCCATGCGCTGCGGCAACGTATTCGCAGACGAGGCCCGCCTGGGTATACGAGACGCCGACCTGGCCCGCGTATCGAGGGCGAATGAACCCCTCGTCGAGACCCGCAACGGGCAGCAGCATGTCGTCGCGAAAGGCGTCGATCACATCGGGCGGGACGGCGTGCCTACCCGGCGGCGCGCCATCGACCTGGAACCGACTCGGACCGGTCTGCCACTCTTCGAGCACCGAGATGCCCTCGCTGAACCACCGCGCCACACGGTTGTCGGTCGCGCCCAACGTGACGACGTGGGCAATCTCGTGCCAGAGCGCGCTCGCCCAGTCGAAGCCGTCGTCGATTCCCCGCGCGGCAGGTCCGTCCATGACCACCACGTGGCCGAAGGTGGCCCCGAGGATGCCGATGCCGGGCAGTCCCGATGTGCGCACCGCGAAGTCCTCGTGGCGACGATACAGCTCCACCACCACGGGCGGTTCGGGCCGGTAGTCATAACGCTCCGCGAAGGCGTCGAGGGCATCAGCGGTGAGATCGCGCACGTAGCCTGCCAGGGCCCCCGACTCCGCCGGATCGATGCGCAGGATCAGCCCGTCGCCGACGTTCTCGGGCCACGCCATCACGTCGTCGAGCAGACGCAACGCGTTGACTACCTCGCGGTTGTACGGGAACGCGTCGTGGGAGCGCGCAAGCACGCCGTAGCCTTCCGCGAACCGATTGACCCGCAACAGGTTCATTCCCAGCGTCGCGTGGGCGCTCCACAGCCTCGGATCCGCCTCTACCGCCCGCTCGAGTTGGACGATCGCCTCCCGGTATCGACGCGTGATGATGTAGAAGTGGGCTATGGTCTCGTGCAAGGCACCGTAGCCCGGGTGAAGCTCTCGGGCGCGAGCCTCCCAAGGGCTCGGGACATTGTCGGCCAGGTGGTCCATGGCGGCACGCAGTGCGAAGGCCTGCAGGCGGATGCGTGGTTCGGCGGCCGCCAACGGGCCTTCGAGTTCCCGCTGTGCGCGATCCGGATCGTCCGCTTCGAGGGCGAGCCGCGCCAGGATCAGGCGCGCTTCGTGACGATCCGGAGCCGCCGCGAGAACCTCGTTGGCCAACGCTTCGGCCCTCGCATCGAATCCGCCCAGCGCCACGCGCGCCATGCCGAGCTTCGCATCGATGTCGTTGGGGTCGAGTTGCAGCGCCTCTCGGAACAGGTTCAGGGCTTCGGCTGCACTTTGCGCCTCGAGGTAGAGTTGCCCCCACCGGGCCCGCAGGTCGGTGCGCTCCGGGTTGGCCTGGACCGCTGACCGGAACGCGGCGTTGGCGGCCGGGAAGTCGTCCAGCGCCCACGCCGCCTCCGCCCGGACAGCCGGGTCGGCGGCAATGAGCAACTCCCGGTAGCAGGACAGCGCTTCATCGTCGCCTGTGAATTCCATAGCTCGGCACTGCTCCACCGACTGCGCCCAACCGGCCGTGGCGAAGCAACAGAATGCAAGCGTGGCTACGCCCGAGCAGGACGGGCTATGGGGCGGTCTCATCGCTCGTCGAGTTCGCTTTCCACGGCCGACAGCTCGAGCAGCAGCTCCTGCAGCGTGGCGAAATACTCCTCCTCGGCATGCCGTCCCTTGGCATTGCGCAACGCGTCGATCTCGGCGAGAAGCTCCTCGCGACGAGCCGCGGCGGATCCGGCTCTCGCGACCAACGCACCGGCCCCGCTGATCGTCGCCAATTCGAAGCGGGCGATGTCGCCTTCGCTTCGCGGATGCTCGGTGGCAATCCTCTGCGCGTCCTCGTAGTGCCGCGCGACCGCCTGGTCGACGAACCGGAACGCCTCGTCGGCATCGATCCGCCGGTCCTTGTCGATATCCGCGCGGGGTTCGGTCAGCGCCGCAGCCCAGAACCGACCGAACACCACGGCGTTGGCTTCGTTGCCGTCCTTGGTCGCGGCGATCACAGCTCGTCTCTCGGCCTTCAGCACGTCGACGGCGGCACCGCTGGCGCTGGTGGCCAGCACGACGAGTTGGCGTTCGGACGGCAGGGGCGCGAGCCATTCCGCGAGGTCGTCGGCCGTCGGATCGGGACCCGGGACGTTGAACCGGTAGTGCTCTCCGTCGTAGCTGCCGTGACCGATCAGCACGACCACGACCGCGTCTTCCGGTGGGGTCTCCTGGTGCGCCGCGAAGGCGTCGCGGATCCCGTCGCGACCGGCGTCCTCGCCGACTAGCAGCGTCACGCCGGCGGCGAGGTCTTCGACCGCACTCGCGGTCGCCTGGGCCTGCTCGACAAAGGCGGACGCATAGACCGGCTCGCCGCCTAGACCTGCCACGATCACCATGTGCGGCGCCGCCGACGCCAGCGAGGCCAGAGCAAGCGCCGTGCAGACGGATACCAGGGCTCCACCTCGTCGAGAACCGCACAGACCCGACTGGCCGGGACGACCGCCGCCGCCAGACATCAGATGCCGCCCCAGAACCGTCGCAGCGACCATTCGATGCACTTCAACAGCACCAGGACGATGTACAGGATCGGCGCGTCCCAAAGCGGCATGCGATCGCGCTCCCGGATGCCGGACCCGCCAAAGGCGATCGCCTGCGACAGGCCCGCGAGGTTGTCTGGCGTCCACAACTGTCCGCCCGTCGTCGTCGCGATGCGCTCAAGCAACGGCGCGTTCATCGCCGCGTCGAACGCCTCGACATCGCGGCCGCCGACGCGCGCCAGGCGGCTGAACGTCGTGCCCGATCCGCCCTCCCCGCTCGCGCGTGCCGTGACGTCCACCCGATAGACCCCGGGGATGGCCGTCGCCACCGTTGTACCGAAGGCGCCGGCGCCACCGATCGGTGGCAGCACAGCGTTGAAGTTCTCGCCGGTAGGGGCCGTGATCCGGGCCGTGACCGACGCATCGGGGATCGGGGCGAAACGGGCATCCTTCAGCGACACCTTGAGGTCCAGCGCATCGAAACCGGGCTCGACGCTGAGTCGTCGCGTCGTCGGGGCCGTTCCTGCCAAGTGGCGGATCAGGTGCCGCCAGAACAGCCCATGGCGGTCGTCCTCCGGTGCAGTGCGCATTCGCCAGCGCCACGTGGACGCCGTCGCCAGCACAACCGCCTGGCCGAAGCCATAAGGCTGCGCGACCAGAAGCGGCACCGCCGAGCCGCCACGAACGATGACTGTCGGCTCGGCGCCAGGCACGACACGAACGCTGCCCTGGGCCTCGAGCAGCGTGGTCGCACCGGCCTTGAGCGGGCCGAGGCGTTGGTAGTCGCCGAGCATGGGCAGCGTGGCCCAGCGCTCCTCGCGCACCGCTTCGCTGATCCCACCGATGTCCGCAAGCGGAGAGCTGAGCCCCGCCGGCGTGGGGTGGGCGGCGTACTCGCCCGCGGTGTAGCCGGATGGTGCGCCTTCCGGTGCCCGCTCGAGGACGACCGGCAAGGCGCGCGACAACGGCTTGACGTCCCAGCCGCCGTCCGCGAGGGACTCGCGCCCGGCAAGCACCAGTACGCTGCCGCCACGCTCGGCGACAAACGACTCGAGCCAAGCGTGCTGGTCGTCGTCCAAGGTGCTCGCCGGCATGCTGCCAAGGATCACGAGCCCGTAGGCATAGAGCGCTTCCAACGACGCCGGGAACCCGGTCACGAGTTCGTCGGCATCAGCGACCCCCTGGCGATAGGTCTTGCGCGGCGTCGTGCGCAGCCAGGTCGAAAGCTTGATCGCCGGATCCTCCTCCACCGCTCGGCGGATGAACTTGTACTCCCAGCGGGGTTCGCCTTCGAGATAGAGGACGCGGTACTCGGCCTCGACCACCTCCAGCAGGCGCGTTCTGGAATCGTTCGTCGGCAGCGGGTCGCGCTCGGGCGCGAGCAGCTCGAACGTCAGTTCCTTGAGTCCGGCCGCACCGCTAGCGAAAGTGACGTCCGCAATGACGACCGGTACGTCCGGATCCAGCGCGACCACCTCCGCGGCCAGTACCGACTCCCCGTCCCGCACCCGCAACCGGACTTCGCCCGCGTCAGGCCAGGCGTGGCGGATCGTCACCCGGGCCGCCACTTCGCTATCCGGCGGCGGCCGACGCGGCACGGACACTTCCGCCAACTCGGCATCCCCCACGATCGTCCGCGAACCGAGCCCGACCGCGTGCACCGGCACGCCCGCTGCGGTGAGCGCGCCGAGGTCATCGGCATCCCCAGGCGTCTGCGCGCCGTCGGTCAGCAGGACGATCGCCGCCAACGCGCCGTGGTCGTAGTTGGCGGCGAGGCTAGTCAAGGCATGGACAAGTCGCGACCGGTCGCCCGTCGGCTCAAGCGTGGCAATGTCGGCCGGGCGCAGTTGATCGTCGAATCGATACAGCACGGTCTTCGGCTGGCCCGTGACGCCTTCTGCAACCAGGCCCTTGGCAAGCGCCATGCGAGTGGCGCCGCCACGCGCATCGGGCAAGGCCATGCTGCGCGACGTGTCGACCAGGAGCGCCACCGTGTTGACGCCCGGCGTCAGCCGCAGAACCTGCAACCCGGGGCCCGCCAGGATGGTCAGCAGCACGGCGACCGCCGCGAACTGCAGCGCGTGGATCGCGGCGCGGCGATGCCAGGGCCAGGCCGCCAGGCGTCGTGCGAACACCACGGTCAGGCCGAGCAGAAGTGCCGCCACGATCCACCAGACGAGACCCAAGTCGCCGGCGAAAACCAGTTCGCCCTGCTGGTACACCTGGAGGGGATACTTGAAGAACCACTCGAACATTGCCGGCCCTGGTGCCGTGCGCCGACGGTCAGTGTGTCAGCGCGTAGACGATCACGTTGATGCCGACGCGGTAGGACTGCGTGGAGAAACGCTCGAAATACCACTCGCCATAGGACTCCCGCTCCCAGCCGTCGGCGATGTCGGTGTTGTGCGTGGCAATGGCCATCAGGCGACCGTCGTCGTCGGCGTAGGCACGGATCGTCGGCACGTCCAAGGAACCCGTCGGGAACCGGTGCACCCAGGGCGGCTCCGCTGTGCTCGCGCGGTATGCGAAGTCCCGCGCCGGGATTTGCGGCATCTCGTCGATGTCGAAGACGGTGTGGAAGATGGCATGTTCGATGGGCAGCACGCGCCAACGTCGACCGGGCAGCACGCCGGCCATCGCCCGCTCGAAGCTCGCCCACTCGGCATCACCCCAGAAGTCGTCGACCCATAGGAAACCGCCGTTGTGGAGGTACTGGCGCAGGGCTCGCATCTCGGGCCCCGACAGGGTCATGTAGCCCACATCGGACATGTAGATCAGGGGCGAGTCGCCGAGGTTCGGCGCCGTGAGCTTGCGCCGCGCGGGCTGGGGGCTGGCAACGACGTTCGTCAACTGGTTGACGCGCTTGGCGAAGTTCTGCTCGGCCTGCGGAAAGTCCGTCTCCCAGCGCTCCCACACCCGGCCGTCGTAGCCGTAGAACGCCTCCCCCGCCCCGCCGGCGCTGTCGTACTCGATGCGGGTGGGCACGAACTCCGTGAGATCGTGCGCAGGCAGCAACTCCGCCGCAGCGACGAAAGGGCCCGCCGCAGTCGCAGCCACGACAGCAATGACGGATCTGGCGAGCGACGACCCCATGGCTACCGCGTCTCGCGAGCACCCGAGCGCGTCTCGCGAGTACCCGAGCCGTCAAGGAGTGGATTCATGCGCTTGGCCATATGCGAGGAGAGTGTGAGCACCAAGGGTCAAGGAATCTAGCGCGGCGGATATTTGGCCATCGCCTCCTCCACCGGCTCCGTACCCCAGCCCGGCGTATCGGGAAGGTGCAGATAGGAGTCGCGGATATCCGGTGCCACCGTGAACAACTCGGCGTCCCGGGGCACCCGGTCGATGTCCGTCTCCATGATGCGCAGGTTCGGCACCGCCGCGCACATGTGCGCGCTTATCATGGACGACAGGTGCCCATAGTAGTTGTGCGGCGCGACGTTGATCTGGTGAGCCGCAGCCGTCGCCGCGACCTTCATCGACTGCCAGACGCCGTTCCACACCGCGTCGATGATGCACACGTCCATGGCACGCAGCCGGAAGTACGGCAGGAAGGCCGGGAGCGTGAGCAGGGATTCGCACGAGGCGATGGTGTGCGGACTCATCGCCCGGACGTCGGCCAATGCCTCCGGGTACTCGGTGTCGATCTCCACCCAGAAGAGGTCGAAGTCCTCGAGCGCGCGCAGAATGCGGCGGTAGCCCTCGGGGGGCGCGTTGTAGTTGAGGTCGAGCAGAATGTCCACGTCCGGTCCCGCCCCGTCCCGGAATGCGTCCAAATGCTTGCGCAATTCCCGGATCATATGCCGCTCGGCGTTGCGGTCCGGCGCATAGGGCGAACCGAACCCCGGTGCCCAGCCGCGCACGCGGCCGCCGTTCGGGACATCGCTGAAGTCGAAAATGTTCGTCTTGAGACCCGTGAAACCGCGTCGCGCACTTCCTGGCCGAGCGCCCGTACGTCGTCAAGCGTCTTCACCGCCGGCGGGTAGAAGTCGCCCCGCGAGATCCGCCACGTGCCGCAATGCGACCAATAGACGCGCACCCGGTCGCGCACCCTGCCGCCGAGCAGGTCGTAGCAAGGCAGACCTAGGGTTTTGGCCTTCGCGTCGAGGAGTGCGTTCTCGATCGCCCCGATCCCCATCGCCATCACGCCGGACATCGACTGTCGCGCACGTCCGTGCAAGCGCGCGTAGACCCGCTCGACGTCGTGGACGCGCTCGCCGATGACCATGGGCGCGAGCTTCTCGATGACGGTGGTGACGCCGATCGCACCTTGATGTTCGTCGTACTCGCTCCACCCGACGACACCGTCCTCCGTGGTGAGCTTGACGAAGTGGTAGTTGCGCCAACCGGAATCGGTGTGGCGTGTTTCGATGGATCGGACCTTCACGGGCACCACTTGCGCTCATTCGTACACTTGCGATCAAACCACATGCGGCGCGTTCGGCTCTACCCCGACCGTCCTTAACCGGTCGCCTCGTATGCCGTCGCGGCCGCCACGAGATCTTCGAGCGCGTGGCCAACCGACTTGAACACGGTCACCTCCTCGCGATGTTCGTCCCCGGCACCACGTGCGAGCGCGAACAGGTCGCCGGCGATGGCAGCGCGATCAAGTACGCCCGCCGCGACCGGCTGGACAATGTCCCCGGCCTCCGCGAGCGCCCCCGGCAGGCTGTCGACGTAGACCCGGGCGCGGCGCATCAACGCGTCGTCCGCCTCGCGCATGGCCGGCGTGAAGCCGCCGACGAGGTCGACGTGCGTTCCCGGACGGAGCCAGTCACCGCGCACCAGCGGCGACGTGCTCAACGTCGCGCACGTGACGATGTCCGCGTCGCGGCAACTTGCCGCCAAGTCGTCGCTCCACTGGGCCCGCCGCCCTTCGCTGCGGAGTTCCGCAACCAGCTTCTTCGCGCCGTCGACGCGGTGGTTCCAGACCACGACGCGCTGTAGCGGAAACTGGGCGCTATAGGCATCGACCAGTTGCCGTGCCACGCGCCCGGCACCCACCACGAGAAGCGTCGCGGCGTCGACGCGCGCGAGCCGGCTGGCGGCAAGGAGCGACGCGGCCGCCGTGCGTCGGGCGGTGAGCTCCTCGGCCTCGAAAAAGGCGAGCGGTCGACCGGTCGCGGCATCCATGAGCCGGTATGTCGCGCTTACGGTCGGCAGCCGTCGGGCCTGGTTTCCCGGGAAGACGGTGACGACCTTCACACCGAGGTAGGCCGCGTTCCAGGCCGGCATGATGAGCAACGTCCCCGGCTGGTCACCATCCCCCGGAAGTGCGTGGCGGTGGCGTCTTGGCACATCCGCATCGTCGGCCGCGAAGGCTTGACGCAGCGCAGCAATGAGCGGCGACCAGTCCAGGCACTCTCGAATCCGGGCCTCGTCGAAGTACTCGATCACGCCGCCTCCCGGCCGCGGACTTTTCGCCGTTCCCAACCCTACAACGCCGATGGCGCGGGGCAAGCCCTTCTGTTACAAGGGGGATCGCAGGATCACGACGTGGGCAATCACCCCAAGTGCCTACAAAACCCGCACGGCGATGCGCGTAGTCTCGGTCGACCTTGAAGTCGGCAAAGAGACAGGGAGCATCCACGCTTTCGCAGCGGTCTATCCGGACGGGACTGCGCTAACGCGGAGCGGACTCAGGAACACCAACATCCGCTCCGCGCTGTCGGAACTCGACGACTTCACGCAGGCTGCCGACGTGGTTCTCGGCCACAACCTGATCCTGTTCGACGGCCCTCACCTGCGCGCGGCCGCCCCACAACTCGCCCTTGTCCAGAAACCGCTACTCGACACGTCAGCCCGTTGGCGTTCCCTCGCCACCCGTACCACCGTCTCGTCAAGCACTACCAGGACGGCGGAATCATCCGCGGCCAGGTCAACGACCCCAAGCTGGATGCGGCATTGGCACTCACGCTGTACGGCGACGAATGCGATGCGTTCACGGCCACCGATCCCGACCTGCTGACGGCCTGGCATTGGCTGAGTTCGCCGACCGGCGCAGGCACGGGGTTCGACCAGTTCTTCACCGCCGTGCGTCGGCTCGAGCGCCCGACCGTGGCCGAGGCACGAGCCGCGATTGCCAAACGCCTGCGCGACGCCGCGTGCACCACGCAGGCCGACGCCATCGTCAACCAAACCCCCGCGCAAGACTGGGCGCTCGCCTACGCCCTGGCCTGGCTGTCGGTCGCGGGCGGCAACTCGGTGATGCCGCCCTGGGTCCGCGTGCAGTTTCCCGCGGCTGGTCAACTGGTAAGGCGGCTGCGCGACGTCCCATGCTCGGCAGCGGACTGCGCATGGTGCCACGCCATGCACGACGCGCCGACCGAACTCAAGCGCTGGTTCGGATTCGAGGCCTTCCGGCCGGAACCGGCCACCGAGGCGGGCGGCTCCATGCAGCAGGCCATCGTCGAGGCGGCGATGGCCCGACGACATGTACTCGGACTGCTGCCGACCGGCAGCGGCAAGTCGATCTGCTACCAAGTTCCGGCGCTGTCCCGTTACGACAAGACCGGCGCATTGACCGTGGTGATCTCGCCGCTCGTCGCGCTCATGGCCGACCAGGTCACTGGCTTGCAGGCCCACGGCATCAGTTCCGCCGTGACCGTGAACGGGCTACTGTCGCAGCCGGAACGCGCCGACGCACTCGACCGCATCAGGCTCGGTGATGCGGCCATCGTGCTCACCTCGCCCGAGCAGTTGCGCAACCCTGGCGTCGTCAAGGCGATCACGCAACGCGAGATTGGCGCCTGGATCCTCGACGAAGCGCACTGCCTGTCGAGCTGGGGGCACGACTTCCGACCGGACTACCGCTACGTCGGGCGGTTCATAAGGGAACGCGCGGGGGAAGCCGAGCCAGCGCCCGTCATGTGCCTGACGGCAACCGCCAAGCCGGCCGTCATCGAGGACATCAGGCAGTACTTCCGAGACCAACTCGGCGTTGAAATCGCCGTGTTCAACGGCGGCGCGCAGCGGTCGAACCTAGCCTTCCACATCCTGCCAACCACGCCGGCCGACAAGCGGCCGGACATCCACGCCTTGCTCGTCCACCACCTTCCCGAGGAGAGCACGGGCGGGGTGATCGTCTACTGCTCGACCCGACGGCGTTGCGAGGAGATCGCCGAGTATCTCCAGGCGAAGGGCTGGCCCGCGAACCACTTCCACGCCGGCCTGACACCCGAACGCAAGAAGGTGGTGCAGGAGGACTTCATCGCCGGGCGCTTGCGCGTCATCGTGGCGACCAACGCCTTCGGCATGGGGGTCGACAAGCCGGATGTCCGCCTAGTGGTCCACGCCGACATCCCGGGCTCACTTGAGAACTACCTCCAGGAGGCCGGGCGCGCGGGACGAGACGCCGAGGAAGCGCACTGCGTACTGCTCTACACCGAGGAGGACGTCGAGCGGCAATTCAGCATCGCGGCCCGTTCCCGACTCACGCGGGGCGAGATCGACGGCATCTGCCAAGCCTTGCGCCGGCTGACACCGGAGCGTCGAAACCGCCCGGGGATTCCACGCGAAGTCGTCGCCACCCCAGGTGAAATCCTCTTGGCCGACGAAGAGCATGCGTTCAGCAGGGACACCCACACCGACGACACCAGGGTCAAGACGGCGATCGCATGGCTCGAGGACGCACAGCTCGCGACGCGCGAAGAGAATCAAGCCGAGGTCTTTCCATCGTCCTTACTCGTGAGCAATCGCGAGGAAGCCGCCAACCGCCTCGAGAAGACCAAGCTCCATTCAAGTTACCGCAAGCAGTTGCTCGACATCGTCGACACCCTCATCAACGCCAATCCGGATGAGGGCGTCTCCACCGATGAACTGATGAGTGTCTCCGGCTTGAGCCGCGACGACGTGCGGGCGGCCTTGTTCAACTTCGAGCAGCTTGGCATCGCCAACAACGACACGCGGTTGACGGCCTACGTGCACGCGGGTGTCCAAGGCGAGTCGAAGAAGCGCCTCAACTGGGCATGCGAACTGGAGGTGGCGCTCGTCGAGCGCCTTCAGGAGGAGGCTCCTGACCTGCAGGCGGGTGACCCGCCGTCGGCGTTGCACCTGCGCGTCATCACCCAGGCTTTGAAGGACGAAGGGCACGAGGGTGCACTGCCTGTGCGCGTGCAGCGTCTGCTGCGCAGCATCAGCATGGACGGGCGCGGCGCAGACGGCCCGGGCAGCATTGACGTGCGGATCCAGGACCGGGACACGGTCCGCGTCAAGCTGAACCGGGACTGGCCGCAGCTCGCCGAGACAGCCAAGCGCCGGCGCGCCGCCGCCGCGGTCCTGCTCGACCACCTGCTCGGCAAGCTGCCGGCGGGCGCCCGGGGCGGCGACCTGCTCGTGGAAGCCACGCTCGGCGACCTGCTCGCCGCGATCAACGGCGACCTTATGCTGCGTAGCTACGCCCGGGAACCACGCAAGCTGCTCGACCGCGCCTTGCTGTGGCTGCACGAGCAGGAGGTGATCCGACTGAACAAGGGCATGGCGGTCTTTCGCCCGGCCATGACGATACGCCTGGAGCCCGGCCGCCGCCGTTTCGCCAAGGCGGACTTCGCACCGCTCGAGCTTCACTACCAGGAACAGACGCTGCAAATCCACGTGATGGAGGCTTTCGTCGCGCGCGGCCTCGAAGCGATCGCCGATGCCATCCGGTTGGCGATGGACTACTTCACGCTCGAGCGCGACGCCTTCCTCAAGCGTTGGCTTGCCGATCGCAAGGACCTCGCCCGGCAGACTACCCCCGAGTCGTGGCGCGCCATCGTCGATAGCCTGGACAATCCCCAGCAGCGCCGACTGGTGGCCGACGACCGCGAGCGGACCAACGTCCTGGTGCTCGCAGGTCCCGGCTCGGGCAAGACCCGCGTGCTCGTGCATCGCATCGCGTACCTGCTGCGCGTGCGCCGGGAGGATCCACGCGGCATTCTCGCCCTCGCCTACAACCGCCATGCTGCCATAGAGATTCGCCGCCGCTTGGACGACCTCGTCGGCCACGATGCGCGCGGGACCACGGTCTTGACCTGCCACGGCCTAGCCTTGCGACTCACGGGGTCGACCCTAGCCAACCGCGAGGATCTGACCGACGCGGATTTTGGCCGCGTGCTACACGAGGCGACAGCGCTGCTGCGCGGTGAGGGGTTGCCGCCGCGGGAGGCGGATGCGCAACGCGATCAACTGCTCGCGGGGTTCCGTTGGATCCTGGTTGACGAATACCAGGACATCGACCGCGCGCAGTACGAGCTCATCTCCGCCGTCGCGGGCAGGACGCTGACCGACCCGAGCCGCAAGCTGACGCTGTTCGCCGTGGGCGACGATGACCAGAACATCTACGCTTACGCCGGCGCTTCGGTCCGCTACATCCGGCAGTTCGAGCACGACTATGGCGCAAAGCCCGCCTATCTCACTCAGAACTATCGTTCCACCGGCCACATCGTCGCCGCCGCCAATGCGTGGATCGCCAGCGCGAGAGACCGCATGAAGACGGGCCATCCCATCGTTGTCGACCGTAAGCGCCGCAAACGACCCCGAGGCGGGGACTGGGGCCGCCGCGACCCTGTCGGCCGGGGGCGGGTGCAAGTGATCTCCGTACCGCCGGACGGTCGTCAGCAGGCGTCGGCGGCCCTGGCGGAACTCAACCGCCTCGCCGCGCTGTCGGACGACTGGGACTGGCGTACCGCGGCCGTCGTCGCCCGGACCTGGCGCGACCTGGAGCCGCTCCGAAGCCTCTGCGAACGCGATGGGATCCCCTATCAAGTCGCGCGCGAAGACCTCAAGTTCTTCTGGCACCTGCGTGAGACGCGTTCGCTGCGGGACTGCGTCGCGAACGTCAGCGACGGTCTTGTCGACCAGGCAAAGCTCGGAGCATGGCTCGAAGCGCAAGCCGCAGGTCCCTGGACCGAGACTCTTCGCGAAGCCATCGACGACTTCACCCTGGAAGCGAGCGCGGCGGAGATGCCGGTGCAGGCATTCAACGTCTGGCTCGCGGAATGGGGGCGCGACCTGCGCCGTCGGCAGACCGGCCTGCTGCTGCTTACTGCCCACCGCGCGAAGGGATTGGAATTCGATCACGTGGTCATCCTCGACGGGAGCTGGGATGACCGTGGTCCAGCGGACACCACGCGACGCCTCTACTACGTCGCCATGACCCGCGCTCGCGAGACGTTGACGTTGTTTCGCATGCGCCCGGGCCGCAGCAGCGACCTCGAAGCCCGTGACGGGAGTGCCGGCGGCTCTAATGTCAGCGACCGGTTCTGGGACGATGGTGCCGCGTACCTGGCCCACCGTGAACTCACGTCACCTGAACCGCTTTCGCTCGAGCTGGACCGCCGGTATCGCACACTCGGACTTGCCGACGTGGACCTGGGGTACGCCGGCCGGCGCCACGCCGGCCACCCGGTGCATCGCGCCATCGCATCGCTTGGCCCCGGCGACTCGCTCGACCTGCGCGAGTCCAAGGACGGCTGGCAGCTTGTCGCCGGCGAAACGGTCGTCGGCCGACTCGCCAAGGCGTTCTTGCCTCCCGACGCGCAGCAACTAGCCGCCCGGGTGTACGCTGTGGCGGCTTGGAGCCGGGAGGCCAGCGAGCCCGAGTTCCAATCTGGCTATCGCTGCGATGAATGGGAGGTCGTGGTGCCTGAGCTTGTGTATGCCAACTCGTCATAGCGCACACGCGCGCGAAGCCCTCGTGGCGCGCAACATCGACTATTGGAGCCGAGGCTGGGGCGCGAGGGCGGAGGACAAGGTCGCCGCCGTACTCGGCGACCCGGACTGGGTCCGCTTGATTGACCAGGAACTCGAGCTTGAACCCTTGGCTGACAGTGCCCGCGCCGTCCGGCTCGAGATCAGTCGGATGGAGCATTGCCACGAGAGCTTCCGGGCCAATGCCGAGGCCGTTGTCGCGATGATTACGTCCCTGGGACACCGTCCGGCGGAAACCCGCGTACTCGATTGCGGAGAAGTGGACGCCGCGCGCCACGGCCGTGTCGAGGGCTACCTCGCCGCGTTACGCTGCTGGCGCGATCGAGTGGCTGGAACCGGGGCCTTGGATAAGACTGTCGAGGCCCTGTGCGGCGTCCCCGACGCGCGGAAGCTCGAACTTACCGGTCATCTCATCGAGAAGCTCAAGGGCAACGGCTACGAGCATGGTCAAGACGATTGGGAACGCACCGAGGCGCTCATCAACCATCTCGAGCGCTGCTCCGTGCACTGGGAGCGCAGCCTGCTTGCCACCTTGAAGGAGATCGGCAGCGGCATCCGCACCTTCGAGTTTCACGTCGACGGCGGCTGGTGCTCGTGCGGCGATGGCCCGGACCGCGTGGCCGAACTTAGCGACCTGTTAAGTGATCTCGATTCCTGGCTCGATGACCGCCCGGACGCGGAGCTTACCGGGCTCGGCGAGCGAACGCCGGTGAAGACCTGGCTCGTCGGCTCCCTCGCCAAGCACATCCGAAGCCAGCGGCAGACGGGCCGCATCGTTCGCTAAGCGGCGCGCGTCAGGAACTCGACCTCTTCGACGACTTCGAAGCCCAGCCGTTCGTACATCAGCCGCGCTGGATTGGGGCCGACGACCAACAGCTCGATCCGCGAAGTCACCGGCTGCAATCGGTCGATGGCCAAACGCGTCAGCGCCGACCCCATGCCGCACCGGCGGCTGTCCGGATGGACGGCAACTTCGTGGATCACCCCGATGGCGTCGTCGACACGTTCCCACAACACGTACCCAGCCACGCGCTCACCGTCCACGGCCAGGACCAAGCCGTCGGACTCGCGAAAGGACCGCTCTGCCTCAATGAGGTCGACCTCGTCGGGCGGCCAAGCGGCAACGTAGGTCGCCAACAGCGGCGCCAGCCAACGCCCCTGGAAGTCGGCAAACCGGCAAGGTGCCGGCAACCCGGGCGGCCCGGCCAACTCCGGGGTAAGCGCCATGGTTCGTTGCACCAGGTAGGGTGTGAAACCGCAACTGGCAAGGACGTCCCTGGCCGCGCGCGTCAACGCCACCGACGTGCGAAGCGTCGCAGGCGCGGACAGGTCCGCGCACGCCCAATCCACGAGCGTGACGAAGGCACGCCGCTCGGACGCGATCGCCGAGAAGTGCCCCACGCCAGGGGTGGTCGCGGTGACAAGGGCGAATCCGGCTACCGCACCGTTCGATTCAAGCAACCGTGATGCCTGGGCCGTAGCGGCGTCGAAAGCCGAGCCCACATCGTGGGGCGGCGACTGGCCGAAGCCGCAACGCCACGATGTCTCCCGGTTCGCCAGCGCCAATACGCGGTCGCGGTCCCGCCGCGCCACGGCGTGGAGTTCCAACTACAGCTCCGTGCGCCCGTACCCAGCCTCGGACGCGTAGCGCATACGCTCGAAATCGGCGCCGGTGTCGCCGCTCTTGCCGAAGATGTCGTCCAACCCGCAGATCGTGGAGAACACCGGCGGGTTGCGGTCGATGATCGCCTGGTCGATGTCGTCGTAGCGCTCTAACGGTCTCATGAAGAAGCGCACGTAGGCGTTGTGCAGCGACGACCGCGTGCCGGGTGCGGTACGCGGCATGGCACCATGCCAGCTCGCGCCGTGCCAGAACGCGATGGATCCCTTCGCCATCTCGATGGTGACCACGTCTTCGCGCGTCGTGCCCGGCGGCACCTGGCGGCGGTTGCGGAAGCTCCCCGGCACGATCACCGTCGGCCCCGCCGCGCGATCGAAATCGTCGATCGCCCACACCGCGGTCGCCTCCAGGCAGTACTCGGGGAACGGCTCGGCCACGCGCGATGCGCCGTAGTCGGCGTGCAGTCCGGGGTGCGTATCGAGTCCCGGGCCTTTGACGATCGTGTCCGACTGGTACATGACGCAGCCGCGCCCGAGAAGATACTCCGCGAGGGTCAGCACCCACGGGTGGACCGCCGCGTATTCCCAAAGCCGGCCACGGCGCAGCAGCATGGTCGCGCGGAATCCGGAGTCCGCCGGCGCCGCGGCGTGATTGCGGCGGGTTTCGGCGCGCAACTCGTCGGCGAGTTCGGCGGTGAACGCGTCGTGCAGGACGGTGTAGCCCTTGTCGTCGAGATCGGCGATGTTGTCGTTCAAGCCCATGGTCCGAGCCCGGTGCCGAATGTCGGGATTGTTGACCGTGCGCCGCGCCATATGGGTGTGGAAATCGGACAGCAAAGCCTCGATCGCGGGGGCTTTTGGCAACTCGCCCGACACCTGCGGCGCACCGAGAACGAAAGTGTATTCGCGGTGCGCCCGTTCGGCCGCCTCGCGGTCGCTGTCGCTGGTCCAGGCGAAAGGCAGTGCGGCGTTGTAGTCGTGACGCAGGCAGAGGTCGGCGGTCGCGGTCGGGTGCGCATCGACCGTAGCGGTACCTTCGGCAACGCGCACCGTGTACCCGAACAGACCATCGTTGCCGTCGACCAGGCTTGGCGGCGGATCGGTGAGTTCCACGGAAAGGCTGAACGGCTGCGGCGGCAGCGACCGGCTGCCGAGATAGCGCGCCGCCTCGGTTATCCAACCTGGCGACGCGTATTGGACGCGCTCCGCCAAGGGTACGGTCAATTCGGTCACGATTCGCTCCGCTGGCCCCGATGGACGCTCATCATACGCCGCTGCACAGGTTGCCACCGGGCGGCGTCAGCAGGCGGACAGCCCGGCACCATCCCACGGGCGCAACGTACCTGATACGCTTGGCGCTTAGCCCACGACCAAGCCATGCACCATGTCCGACTACGACACCATCCTCTACGAAGTCGACGGCAATCTCGCAACCGTCACCATGAACCGCCCCGATAGCCTGAACGGCATCACGCACACCATGATGCGTGAGCTCTACGAGTGCCTCAACATCGTCGCGCTCAACGAGGAGGTTCGCGTGGTGCTGTTTACGGGGGCGGGCCGAGGGTTCTGTCCTGGGGTCGACTTGAAGGCGGCCACCAGCGGCGACAACCAGGAACCCAACCGACGCGAGTACTTCCACATCACGACGCTGCTCCACGAAATGCCGAAGGTCACGATCGCCGCCGTGAACGGCGCTTGCGCGGGAGCAGGATTCGGCTGGGCTTGCGCCTGCGACCTGCGCTACGCCAGCGAGCGCGCGGTGTTCAATTCGGCGTTCCTCGGCGTCGGCATCTCCGGCGACATGGCGGGACCTTGGCTGCTGCCCCGGATCGTCGGCGCCACGAAGGCGCGGGAGCTCTTCTTCAGCTCCCAGAAGTTCGGCGCCGACGAGGCCGAACGCATGGGCCTCGTCCTCAATACATTCCCGGCCGACACGTTCCGCGAGGAAGTGCAGGCCATCGCCGAGCGGCTCGCCAAGTCGGCACCGCTCGCCATCGGCGAGATGAAGAAGAACTTCATCAACGCCGAGAACATGCCGCTTCGGGACTACATCGAAGTCGAGACCGAGCGGCATACGCGCACCGGCGGAAGCGAGGACTCGCGTGAAGCGTTCCGCGCCTTCGTCGAGAAGCGCGACCCCGTGTTCAAGGGCCGCTAAACGTCCAATTCGGGAGGGACGACCATGCGCACAACCACCCTTCTCGTTGCCGCGCTGATCGCGGGCAACGCGCTTGCCCTAGGTGGCACGGCACCCAAGCCGGGCGACCGTGTCGACGACTTCATGCTCTTGGACCACGGCGGCCAGGCGCACAAGCTCTACTACCTGTCCGATGCGACCGCCGTCGTCCTCATGGCCCACAGCGCGACGTGCCCTGACTTCGCCGACACCCAGTCGCGCTTCGAGGCGGCAGCGGATGCATACCGCGACCACGACGTGGTCTTTCTGATGGTCAATTCCGAACCCACGGCGCATGCCGCTTTGCGACACGATGCGCAATCCGGAACACCGATACTGATCGACCAGGCTGGCCTGGTCGGCGATGCACTCGGGCTCACCCATGCCGGCGAACTCCTTGTCATCGACCCGGAACGCTGGCAGCTCCGCCACCGAGGCGTAGCTGGTGGCGACGTCGGGCAAGTGATTGACGCCGTCCTGAACGGTGGCGAAGTGACGCCAACCGAGGCATCGGCGAAAACCTGCGCGCTGACCTATCCCGTACCGCCGGCGGCCGTCTCCTATGCAGAGGACATCGCGCCGATGCTGGCCGACAACTGCGTGACTTGCCATCGCGAGGGCGGCATCGGGCCGTGGGCGATGACCGGCTACAACATGGTCCGCGGCTTCGCACCGATGATACGCGAGGTGGTCCGCACCAAACGCATGCCGCCCTGGCACGCCGACCCGGTGCACGGCACGTTCATCAACGACCGGTCGCTGTCGACCGAAGAGGTGCGCAAGCTCGTGCACTGGGTCGAGACCGGCGCGCCCCGCGGCGACGGCCCCGACCCCCTGGCAACCCTCGATGCCGAGTGGCCGGACTGGGGGCTGGGCGAGCCGGATCTCATCGTCGACATCCCGGCTTTCGACGTGCCGGCGACGGGCGTCGTCGAGTACCAGTACCAGCGCGTCGTGAATCCGCTCGACCGCGACGTCTGGGTGCGCGCCACCGAGATCCTCCCAGGCGACCGCGCGGCGCTGCACCACGTCATCGCGACCTTCCGCCATCCCAAACCGGATGGCACTGGCTTCGGCCAACGCGGCGGTGGCTTGGGCGGCTACGTGCCAGGCGCGGAACCGAGAGGTGCCCCGGAGAACACCGGCACGTTCTTGCCCGCAGGCGCCCTGCTCATCTTCCAGATGCACTACACGCCCTACGGCAAGTCGGTGACGGACCACTCGAAGTTCGGCCTTTACTTCCACGACACGCCACCGAGACACCGGCTCGCCAACGCCGTGCTGATGAATACGCGCATCCGGATCCCGCCCAACACCAAGTGGCACAGCGAGTTCGCGGAACAGACGTTCGACCGCGACGTCCTGCTCTACAGCCTGCTGCCGCACGCGCATTACCGTGGCACGGCATCGGAGTTCCGCGCGTTCTACCCGGATGGCCGCGAGGAGTTGCTGCTGTCGGTACCGAACTACGACTTCAACTGGCAGACCACATACGTACTCGAAGAGCCCAAGGTGCTGCCGGCGGGCACCCGCGTCGTCCACACCACGTGGTGGGACAACTCCGCGCAGAACCCCGCCAACCCGGATCCGAACCGGGAAGTGCCCTGGGGCCGGCAGTCGTGGGACGAAATGCTGTTCGGGAGCCTGCGCTTTCGCTACTTGGACGATGAGATCGCGCAGGCGACCGGCGGGGTCGAGGAGAGCGGCGCCTCCGACTGAATCGGCGCACCTAACGCTTAAGACGGTGCGATGATCGGCACCGACGGGAAGTACGTCGTGAAGCGGGCCGTATCGGCGGTTGCCAGTGACCAGCCCATGACCTCGGCATGGGCACCGATGAAGAAGTCAGGCAACGGTGTTCCCGGCGCATCCGAGTCGGACCGGTGTCGCCTTCTCTCCAAGTAGCGCCTGTACGCCACGGCACAGGTTTCTGCGGCCGCGGCAGGTACGTCGAGGATCGCCACGCCCCAGTCGCGGATGCGATCAGCTACGGTTTCCGGATGCCCATCGCCGGCGCAGACCTCGGCCAAGCAGATCGCGTTGGCAGCAGCACCCTCTCCCGAGACTGCGTCCTCAATGAGCTCCCGAGCCCATTCGCCAAACGGCCCCGCGGGGTCGGCCGCGTAGATCAAAACGTTCGTGTCCAGCAAGATCATGGTTCGCGCGTCAGGCTCCGCAGCTCCTCCCAAGACATGATCGGGGTCAGCGGCCACCGAGCCATCGCGTCCCGGCATTCCTGACGAGTCATCCGGGGTCTGGCAGGAGGCCGCTGCAGTCGAACGAGGATGTAACGGCCCTCGCCCTCTCGCTGGATGTCGAAAACGTCGCCTGGTTCCGCGTCGGGGATGACGACGCGCCTTTTGGCGTCGGCACGAGCAACTCTCATGGTGGGATCGTCCCACCATGAGAGCTGCGAATCAACCATTTGCCTCGACCGTCACCCACCGAGATTCGCGCCAATGCCTGGAAAGTGATACTGTGGGCGGTATCATTCGCAGATGGCGACCGACAAGCTTCTCGAGTCCATGCGGGCCAATCCGAAGGCTGATTGGACACCCGAGCAAGTACGCACAATGGCGAGGCGGCATGGAATGCAGCTTCGACAACGAGGGACCAGCCACGCCGTGTTGACGAACAGACATGGTGAGCATCTGACCGTGCCGATGCACAAACCCATCAAGCCGGTTTACATCAGACGACTGGTGAGACTGATCGAGGGACACGATGAAATTCGAGGACTATCCGATTGAGGTATCGCCTCTACCCACGGAGGAGGGTGGCGGGTACCTGGTGACATTCCCGGACTTGCCGGGTTGCATCGCCGACGGTTCGACCATCGAGGCAGCCGTCTCCGAGGCACGGGATGCGTTCGCTGCGTGGGCGATGGCGGAGACGGTCGACCAGGGTCGGCTGCCCGAGCCGAAGACTTTCAGCGGGCAGTTCGTGCAGCGCATCCCGAAGAGCCTGCACATGCGGCTGGCGAAACGAGCGGCGACCGAAGGCGTCAGCCTGAACCAGTTGGCCGCGACTTTACTGGCCCAAGGCCTCGCTGCGCGGTAACCGGACGGGGGATGCTTGACACCGCCTAGAGCGGCCCCGGTCCTTCCGAACCGGTCAGCAACCATCGGATCATCGGCAAATGCTGGCGACCTGTGAACTGCTGACCGTCGACCAAGTAGGTGGGCACGTTGTAGATGCCGCGCGCGCCGACGCGGTCCTTGTGGGCCTCTAGATCTGCGCCGGAGTCGTAGCCCTCGAATCCGCGTGCGCCGAGATCCGCAAGCACATCGGCCAAGGTCTCGCGGTCTAGCTCCAGGCGTCCGGCCCAGAACTCTGTGAGCACGCGTTCGCTGTACGCCCGCGCCAAGCCGTGGCGGTCCGCCCATAGGCAACCGGCGCAAGCGACGGACGAATCTACCCCCGTCGCATCTCGGCTCAGCTCGACGCCTTGCCAGCGGGCGTAGCGCGCCGTGTCCGCCGCGACGTAGGCCGCGCGCACGCGGGCATGGCGTGCGCCAACGGTCTCGTCGTTCCCGTCCGGCGGCGCTTCGCGGACTTCGGTCGGAAACGGCAGCAGTTCGACGTCAACACCCAACTCGTCGGCCAGGGTATAGGTCGGCTTGAACGCCAGCAGCGACGCTGCGTTGGTGAAGTCGAAGGCGAAAGCGAGTCCCGCGCTCATAGCGTGAACCGGTCGTAGGCGATGTCGGGCGCGGGACCGCGCCGTCCCCCGAGAATCCAGCGAACCGCAGGCAAGTGCTCGCGCCCGAAGAAGATCTCGTCCTCGATCACGTAGCTCGGCACGCCGAACAGCCCCGAAGGATGCAAGGCGTCCTGCAGCGCATCGTGCTCCTCTCGGCCACGACCGTCGAGGTAGTCGAGAAACCCCGCGCGGTCCCCCCCGGCTTCCGCCACGATGTTCGCCACCACGTGCCGATCCTCGATATCCAGTTCCCGCTTCCAGAAACGCTCGAAAACGCGGTCCATGTAGCCCCTGAGCAAGCCCCGGTCTTGGCGCGTCCACAGCATCCCGATGCCGGCAAGCGACGAGTCCCAGATCTTCTGCGGTCCGTAGATCAGGATGTCCTTGAGCCGGGCGTAGCGCTTGGCGTCCATGTAGGCGTAGCGCACGCCCTGCCACTGCCGGGGCGTGCGGTTGTTCTCCACGACCTTGCCGGCCTTGTCGACCCGGGCCGAACCGAGGAAGCTCGGAATGTTCAAGGTGAGCGGCCGGAAATCGACCTCGATCCCGAAGTCCGCCTCGAGCTGCCAGGTCGGATCCTTGGCGAGATAGGCGTAGGGGCTCTTGATGTCGAGATAGACGATGAGCGGCGAATCGGACTGCAGCGGCTGCATGGCGCTAGGACCAGGTAGGCAAGTAAGGAGAGCATAACGCCGAACGGGCGAGGCGTTGGTCTGTTGCGGCGTTCCCTCTAAGATAGGTCGCTTGACACTTTCATGAGGGAGGAGCCATGCAGTCACCCATCTGCGACATGCTCGGCTGCGAGTTTCCTTTGGTCGCGTTCAGCCACTGCCGGGACGTCGTCGCCGCCGTTTCCAACGCTGGCGGGTTTGGCGTGCTCGGCGCCGTCGGCCATTCGCCGGAGACGCTCGACGTCGAGCTGTCCTGGATCGACGACCACGTCAACGGCAAGCCGTACGGCATCGACCTGCTGGTTCCCACCAGCATGGACAGCAAGGCCGAGGCGCTCGCGGCGGACGAGTTGGAGCAGCGCATCCCGCCCCAACACAAAGAGTACGTCCTGAACCTCCTCGCGCAGTACAACATCCCGACGGACGACTTGTACCGGGAGACGCCGCGCGGGGGCGTCGGCGACAACATGCGCGAGAAGGGCGCGAGCATCGTGCTCGACGCGGCATTCGCCCACCCGATCAAGCTGGTCGCCAACGCCTTGGGCGTGCCCCCGACCTTCATGCTCGAACGCGGCAAGCGCGAGGGCGTGCCGGTGGCAGCCTTGTGCGGCGCCCGCGAGCACGCCATCAAGCACGCCGAAGCCGGGGTCGACATCCTCGTTGTATCCGGCACGGAGGCAGGCGGCCACTGCGGCGAGGTCTCCACGATGGTGCTGATCCCCGAGGTGCTGCAGTCCATCGAACCGTACGGCGAGATTCCCGTTCTGGCAGCGGGCGGCATCGCCACAGGACGCCAGATGGCGGCCGTGATGGCCATGGGTGCCCACGGCGCCTGGACGGGCTCGGTGTGGTTGACGACGGCCGAGGCCGAAACCGCTCCGGCCGTGAAGGAGAAATTCCTCGCCGCCAGTTCGCGCCAGACCGTCCGGTCGCGCAGCAGGACCGGCAAGTACACCCGTCAGCTTCGTTCGCCCTGGACGGACGCCTGGCACGCCGACGAGGCGCCCGATCCCCTACCGATGCCGTTGCAGCAACTCATCAGCGAGCCGGCGCTCGGCAAGATCGCCCGCCTGGCCGAGACGGGCCACCCCGGCGCGAAGCAACTCACCACGTACTTCGTCGGCCAGGCGGTCGGACTCATGAACCAAGTCCAGTCCGCTCGCCAGGTGGTGTACGACTTCATGGAGGACTTCCTGGAAGCGACTGAGCGACTAAACGCGTTCGTCGACGACGACGCGTAGCTCCATGAGTTGGCAGCGGGAAGTCACCGAACTCGATCGTCAGACCGAGTTCGCGAAGGAGATGGGGGGCGCGGACAGCGTCGCCTTCCATCACTCGCGTGGCCGGCTGACGGTGCGGGAACGCGTCGCGCTCCTGGAGGATCCCGGCACGTTCCACGAGATCGGCGCGATCGCCGGCACCGCGGACTGGGAGGACGACGAAGTAGTCGGCTTGAAGCCAGCCAATTCGGTCACCGGCACCGTGAGGATCGACGGTCGCAAAGTGGCGTTCTCCGGCGGCGACTTCACCATTCGCGGCGGTTCCGCCGACGCCGCCGTCGGCAACAAGGGTGGCTTCGCCGAGGGCTTCGCGCTGAAGGCCCGCATCCCCTACGTGCGCCTGCTCGACGCCACCGGCGGCAGCGTGAAGACCTTCGAGAAGATCGGGCGGACGTACCTGCCGGGCAACGCGGGGACGAACCTCTCCGCCGAACTGCTTCAGTATGTGCCCGTAGTCTCCGCGGTACTCGGCTCCGTCGCCGGGCTGCCCGCGGTCCAGGCCTGCATGTGCCACTTCAACGTCATGGTCAGGAACACGAGCCAGGTGTTCGTGGCCGGACCCAAGGTGGTCGAACAGGCAACGGGCCAGGCCATCACCAAGGAGGATCTGGGCGACGAACGCATCCAGGTGAAGAACGGCGTCATCATGAACCTCGCCGAAGACGAGGCCGACGCCATCGCCCAGGTGCGTCGCTTCCTCTCCTACCTGCCCGCGAACGTCTGGGAGGAGCCTCCCGTGGTCACGCCCGAGGATGACCCCGGCCGCCGCGACGAGTCCTTGATCGCCGCGGTGCCGCGGAATCGCCGCAGGATCTACGAGCCGCGGCGCATTCTCGACGCCGTGCTCGACAAGGACAGTTTCTTCGAGATCGGTCCGTACTACGGACGCGCACGCGTGACCGGCCTTGCCCGCGTCGACGGCTATCCGGTCGGCGTCATGGCGAACCATCCGAAGTTCAACGGCGGCTCCATGGACATCGCCGCCGGCGAGAAGACCATCCGCCTGATCGAACTGTGCGATACGTTCCACCTGCCGCTCGTGTACTTCGCCGACGAGCCCGGCTTCTCCGTGGGCCGCGCCCAGGAGGAACTCGGCATCGTGCGGGCCGGCGCGCGGATCGTCACCACGTTGACGCAGAGCAAGACGCCCTACATCTGCTTCGTGCTGCGCCAACTCTACGGCGTCGCCGGCGGACTCCACCAACGTGGCACTGGCCTCTACCGGCGGTATTGCTGGCCGTCCACCCACGGCGGTTCCATGCACATCGAAGGCGGCACGGCCATCGCCTACAAGCGCGACATCGAGAACGCGGACAACCCGGAGGCGAAACGCGCCGAGATCGAGGCCCGCCTACAGTCGATCTCCTCGCCGTTCAGGAATGCGCACGCGTTCGGCATCGAGGAGATCATCGACCCGCGCGAGACGCGCCCGCTCCTGGTGGACTTCGTCGAGGACGCCTGGCGCGTCGTCAAGACCCAGCTTGGGCCGGGACACGGCGTTTCGTACCGACCGTAAGAAAGCGTTAGAACAAGGGGATGCCCGGCACCTTCAACTGGGTCCGGTAGAGGCACGTCGACGAGGTCATGAAGAACGTGCAGAAGTCATCGCCGCCCCAGGTGAAGTTCGCGCAGAACGCCGGTGTGCGGATCACGCCCAGGCACGCGCCGTCGTCCGGATGATAGACGTGAACACCGCCCGGGCCCGCGCAGAACACGTGGCCGACGCTGTCGATCTTCAGACCGTCCGGGGCGCCGGCGCCCTGACCCGTCGACTCCGCGAAAACGTCCCCGCCCGATAGGCCGCCGTCGTCGTCGATCTCGAAGCGCCGGATGTGCAAGCGCGGCGTATCGGCGACGTAGAGCCCCTGGTGGTCCAAGGTGAATGCGAGTCCATTGGGTTGACCGAACCCCGTGGCCAGCAAGGTCAGTTCGAAGGTGTCCGGGTCGATCCGGTACACGCCACGGTGGTCGAGTTCCAACTTGCGCACGAGTCCGGTGCCCGACAGTCGTCCAAAGGTCGGGTCGGTGAACCAGATGCTGCCGTCGCGACGCACGACGATGTCGTTCGGGCTGTTCAGTTCCTTGCCGTCGTAGTGGCTTGCGAGCACGGTGATCGCGCCATTGAGTTCGGTCCGGGTAACGCGCGAGGTCTCGTGTTCGCAGGAGAGGATGCGCCCCTCGCGGTCGTAGGTGTTGCCATTGGTCATGTGGCTCGGCTTGCGGAACACCTTGACACCCTTCTTCTCCGTCCAGCGGTGCATGCGGCTGTTGGGAATGTCGCTGAAGGTCAGGTGCCTTTCGCGCGGGTGCCAGATCGGCCCTTCGGTGAAGGCAAACCCGTCCGCCAAGGTCTCGAGTTCCAGATCCTCGGGAACTACGTCGAGGAATCGGTCATCGCGGATTTCGATGTTCAAAGATGCCACCCCCCAAGTGGAGCGCGAAGCATAGCGCCAAACTCGCCGCGCCTAGCAGCATTTTGGTAAGGGGTTCCTGCAACACGCCCGCTCGGGCGGGATGAAGCGCCTATTCAATCTCGATCTGAATCTCTGTCACGTGCCGGCGCGGGGTTCCGCCGTAGTCGTAGCGGTGGTAAAGCTCCCGGTAGAGCCGCTCGGTGTAGACGTGCCCGTGGGCCTTCGCCCGGTCTTCCCAGCGGATGTGATCCCAGCCGCTGTCCGGCTCGTGGGGGAATGCACCCTCGTAGACGAGGCTCGCGAACTTCATGGCGGGATAGCGCTTGACGACGAAACCCGTCGCACGGGGGATGTCGGCGATGTGATCCTCGACCACCACACCCACGTCGAACACCATCGCCCCTTGCGCCCCGTCCACCCAGTTGTACAGGTACACCTCGGCCGGGGCGTCAGGCTTCACCGGGATGTCGTTCTCTTCGATGAACTGCCGAAGCCGCGTGGTGTCCATCAACGGCTGCATGTCCGCACCGAGGTTGATTGGCTCGCCGCTCGTTTGCACAAGGAAGGTGGTCGCTGAGTAGGCCTTCACGCCGGCGTCGTAGATCGCGTAGTGCTCGCCCTGCTCCAGCAGGGGGTAGGACGTCTGGTAGTCCGGGTCGAGTTGCAGGGCGAGCGCGACCACTGGCACTCCCGCTGCCAAGGCTATCCGCCTCACGCGAACTCCTCCAAGCCGCCTTCCGCTATCCCATCGTACCGCGCTAAAGTGGACGGATGCCGCCGTCGTCCGGCCTAACGCTGGTCATCGCCAACAAGAACTACTCGTCGTGGTCGGCGCGGCCATGGCTCGTCATGACCGAACTCGGCATTCCGTTCGCCGAGCGCATGGTGAAGTTCGACTCGGCGGACTGGACCGAGAACATCGCGACGCTCTCGCCCTCACGGCTCGTGCCGGTCCTGTGGGAGGGCGAGCCGGGACGGGGCTTCGCGACGTTCGACACCATCGCCATCGTCGAGCGTCTGCACGAGCTGTTTCCAGACGCCGGCGTCTGGCCTGCGGAACCCCTGGCGAGGTCACGTGCGCGTTCGCTCGTTGCGGATTTCCACGCGGGCTATCGCAACCTGCGGGACGCCATGCCGATGAACGTCCGCAGCCGCCATCCGGGCAAAGGGGATTCGCGCGAGGTGAGGGCCGAGGTCGACCGGCTTTGCGCAAACTGGCGCGAGACCGGGATGCGATTCGGTGGCGATGGACCGTTCCTGTTCGGCGGTTTCTGCGCCGCCGATGCCTATTTCACGCCCGTGGTGTCCCGTTTCGTCACCTACGACGTGGCGTTGCCGGGCGACGCAAAGCGCTACCAAGCCACGCTGCTCGGCACCCGGGCCATGCGGGCGTGGACCGAGGCCGCCCTCGAGGAGAGCGAATTCGTCCCGATGGACGAGCCCTACGCCTCGCCGCCGGACTGACGTCCACGCCCCGTCGCCTCGGCTATCGAGAGGCCCTGCGCTGGCGCGAGGCTTCGAACAACAGCACGGCCGCGGTCATCGCCGCGTTGATCGAGTCGGCCTGCCCGGCCATGGGAATGCGGACCGCTTCCGTACCGGCGATCCATTCCGCGTCGAGCCCGCCGTGCTCTCCCCCCACCGCGATTGCCACCGAGCCGGAGAGATCGGCCTCGGCATAGTCGGTCGTCGCGTCCGGGCTGGTGGCGACAACGCGGATGCCGTGGTCGGCGAGCCAAGCCCGGACATCGGCGGTGCCCGCAACGGCCAACGGAACGCTGAACAGCGTACCGACGCTGGCGCGCACCACGTTGGGATTGAACGGATCGGTCGCGGGATCCGCGACCAGAACGCCCGAGACACCGACGGCGTCTGCGGTCCGCAACATGGCACCGAGGTTGCCCGGTTTCTCGATGTTCGTGGCGACCAGCCACAGCGAGTCCTCCGGCACGTCCAGTCTGCTAAGCGCCAACTCGGGGGTCGCCGCCACCGCCAAGAGACCATCCGGCGTGTGCCGATACGAGAGCTTGGCGAATACCGCGGCGTTCGTCGGCTCGCAAACGGCGCCCCTGTCGCGCAGGCGGCGGACCAGTTCCTGTTCACCGCGTGCCGCAAAGTGCTGTTCGCAGTAGAACACCTCCCCCACGGGAAAGCCGGCGCGCAAGGCGCTGTCCAGTTCCCTGAACCCTTCTATGACGAACCGACGCTCACGGTCACGATGCCGGCGCGCGCGCAGCTTCACGACCCGTTTGACACGCGCATTGGCGGGACTGGTCAGCATGGCTTGCCGCCGAGTGTCAGCGCGGAAGCTGCGGCCTCGGCGGGCGGTCGTTGAACCGCGTCTGCGCCAAGTGCGCGACCAGCTTGCCGATCCACGGCTCGCCGCGGGCGAGCGCATGGCGCTCGAGCAGCGCGACCGCCAGGCCCCGCACGTAGCGGTCGCGGTCCTTGAGCCCGATGTCCGCGACCACCTGCAGATCCGCGCTGTCCAAGACGCGCAGATTGCAGACGGCGTAGATCACGTTCACCCTGACCGTGGACCGGTACATGCCGCCATTGGTGGTGTTGTCGCCCTCGACCGCGGGATCGAGCCGCTTCAGCAACCGCGCGGGCGAAACCAAGCCGGTCGAACCGCGACCGATCAGGCCCAGGGCGTACGCCGCATTGGAGCGGACCAGGTCGTCGGCGTCCCCTTCCAACAGTCCAAACAGCGCATCGACCACGGTCGGGCTGCCGATCCGCGCTTCGCCCGCGGCGTAGGCACCGACCCGGCGGACGCGGGCGTCCGGGCTCGCCATCGCATCCACCACGATCGGCTCGCAGACCGACCCGGCGATGCCGATCGCGTAGACCGTGTTTCGTCGCAAGGCCTCGGTGTCGCTGAACAGCAGTGTCCGCAGGTGCTGGCGCATCCCGCCATCACGGCGCGCCAGAGCGCCGATCTCGTAGGCCAGGCGCACCCGTTCGTCCTCGGCCTTCGCGCACTGGATGCGCTCGACCTGGTCCGCGTGGGCGACTTGCGCACACCAGTTCGTCTCGCCCCGCAGCCAGTGCCAAGCGGTGTCCACGATGGGTTCGATCGATGGGTTCCGCGGTCCGCCCACCGGTGCCTCGGCGCCGTTCCGCCAAGTCGGCGCCTCGGGGTCGCGCGCGCGGAAGTAGTAGAACTTGTACATGAACCGGCGGCCATCAAACGCCGCCTTCATGCGCGAGCCGCGGTGCATCAGGTCGTAGTGCGCGAGGACCGCGCCGCCCGCCGGCACTTCGATCTTGTGGCGGCGGATGCCGTCGATCCCGAGCAGGTCCACCACGGCCTGGATGCGCCGGTCGCGGGCCGCGAGATCGTCAGTGGCCAGTTCGCCGTGACGAAGGTTCTTATCCACCGCGTCGCCACGGTGCCAGGTGCCATCGTCCTTCTCGAAATCGGTCGTCCAGTACTGCGTGCCCGGGAGCACCTCGGTCGGTCCCGCTTCCAAGGTGACGGCCTGGGGGTAGTAGAACAGCATGGCCCAGTTCGGCCGGTGACTGCGGTAGTGGGCGCGGTCGTTCCATGGCAGGTTGCCGTCCTGGTGGAAGCTCTGGTCGGATGTGGACGCTTCGTGCACGAAGTGGTGGGGGTGGAGGACGAAGTCCTCCCCGAGCACGCTCCTCAACGCGCCTTGGACCGTTTCGCCGTAGAGGAACTCTTCGAGACGCGGAATCCGCGCACGGAGGTTGTCGCCCATGACCTGCAGATGGTTGGAGTCGCCACCGATCGCCCGTGCCTCGTCGTGGACCTCGCAGGCCGCTGCATAGAGAGCAGCATGGAAATCATCGCCGAGTTCCTTCGGCGAGAACACGACGAAGCCATCGCGCAGGTACTGGGTCATTTGCGCGTCGTTGAGCAGAAACGGTTCGGTCATGGCAGCGGTATGTCTCTTGGCAGGAGCCGGAAAGTGGACTCACGCGCCCGATTGCGCGAAAGTAAGCCATTGGGGAGTTTACTTGGTTCTTGAAGGGGAGATTCCTGATGCCTGCCTTGAGACCCATCTCGGCCGATTCGCACGTCGTGGAGCACGAGGACGTGTTCATCGGCCTACCTGAACGCTTCGGCGACGACGCGCCGCGCATCGTGGGCGCGGGGACGGTGGACGACGCCATCATCATTCCGGCGAAAGGACCGCGCGGCGTGCGCCGGCGCATGGGGTTCGCCGGCATGCGCAAACGCGACGGGCTCACCCTCGAGCGGCGCCGCGGCCACAAGCCGGAAGTGGACGACATGCGCGACGAAGAGGCCAAGCGAATCCTCGCCAAGGGCTACGACGGCCTCACCGCCGGTATCAGGAACGGCGCGCACCGCCACGAGGAACAGGACGAGGACGGCATCGACGCCGAGTTCCTGTACCCCGGCTTCTTCGGCTTGTTCAGCTTCGAGAACACCGAGCTACTGGTGGCCTGCCAGAAGAACTACAACGACTGGCTGCACGACTACGCCAACGCGTCCAACGGGCGGCTGTTCGGGTTGGCCGCCATCCCCGTCCAGGATCCGGACGCTGCGGTGGCGGAACTCGAGCGCGTCATCAAGAAAGGCTTCAAAGGCGGCTGCATTCCCTGCACGGCGCCCCCGGAACGTCCGTACAAGGACGAGTGCTACGAGCCCGTCTGGTCGGTGGCGGAAGAAGCCAAGTTCCCGCTGTCGATGCACGTCGGCACCAACGCCTACGTGCCGCCCGAGTATCGGGCGAAGAGCGCGATGCCCCAGGACGAGACCTTCAACTACGCGTCCTCGCCGACGACGGTGCAACGCACACTGGCCGACCTCATGTGCCGGGGCGTGGCGATGCGCCATCCGAACCTGCGCTTCGTGGTCGGCGAATTCAACGCCGGCTGGATCGCGCACTGGCTCGACCGCGTCGACCAGGGACTGCTCCGCGAGCATCGCTTCCGCAACCAGGACTTCACCGGCGAGCGGCCGCACGAAGTCTGGCGGCGCCAGTTCTACGCCACCATCGAGGACGACCGGCCGGCGGTGCTGACGCGCGAGATCATCGGACTCGACAACCTGATGTGGGGGTCCGACTACCCGCATGTCGATTCGACGTGGCCCTGCTCGAGCGAAGTGCTCGACGAGATCTTCGAAGGCGTGCCGGATGCCGACCGCAACCGGATCACGCGGGACAACGTGAAGAACCTCTACGGGATTTGACGCCATGGAAACCCTGACCGCCGCACAACGGAGCCAATGGCAGACCGACGGCTACCTGCATATTGAGGGCGTCTTCGACGCCGAGCAGGTCCGATTCTTCTCCGACGAGATGGACCGCATCCGCCAGATCCCCGGCTGGGAGCCGCATCGCGACCCGGAGTTGCCCATCGGCCACTATGCGTGGAAGGACCATGCCGACAACCTCGATCCCGGCGGCTTCATGGACCGGCGCGACCTCTTGACGTACCACCAGGCCTTCATCGACCTGATCGACGCCTCCCCCGTGTTCGACTACATCGTCGACATCATGGGCCACAACATCCTGCTCAGCATGACCCAGGCGATCGTCAGACCCGCGGATCCGAAGTTCCCGGGCTACACCCACACCGACGGCGGCGAATCCCTCCGCCTGACCCGCGTCGGCGAATCGTCACCTCCTATCGCCTTGAAGGCGATGTACCTTTTGACCGACGTCACCGAGGAGAACAGCGGCAACCTGACCGTGTTTCCCGGCAGCCACATGCGCCAGATCCCCTACGAGGGCGACCGAACGATGACGCCCTACTCCGCGGGATCGGCGCAACTCCTCGGCAAGGCCGGCGACGTCTACCTTTTCCCGCATGCGCTCTGGCACGGGCCATCGCGCAACGAGTCCGGCAATCCGCGCAAGGTCCTGCTGTACAACTACTGCCAGCTCTGGGTGCGCTGCTACGACTTCGGGGAAATACCCGACGTCGCCCAGCGGGCAACCCCCCGGCAACGCCGCCTGCTCGGCGACCTCGGCTACGACTTCCGGCCGGGGTCGTACTTCTACGTCCCCAAGGACCAGGCCGAGGTGATCCGGGAAGTCGCCTGAGCCGTCAGCGGGGAACGCGAGGGGGAACCCCCTCGCTAGAAAACCTCTCAGCGCAGAACGCTCACGCTAGCCGAGCGTTCCACTCCGCGATCCGGCCCGACTGGGCCGCGAGGAGCTCCGCGCTGTCCCCGGTGATCTCGATGCCTTCGATGCTGTCGCCCTGGGCGATGGCGTTCACGACCGTCTGATCCGCATCGCCCACCACTTCCCCGAAGATGGTGTGCGCGTCATCGAGCCACGGCGTCGGCACGTGGGTGATGAAGAACTGCGAGCCGTTGGTGCCGGGGCCGGCGTTGGCCATGGACAGCCGCCCCGGCCGGTCGTGGCGCAGCGCCGTGGCGAACTCGTCCTCGAACTGGTAGCCCGGGCCGCCGCGTCCATTTCCTTGCGGGCAACCGCCTTGGATCATGAAGTCCGCGATCACGCGGTGGAACTGCAGACCGTCGTAGTAGCCGCAGCTCGCCAGGTTGACGAAGTTCGCGACCGTGACCGGCGCCTCGTCGGCGAATAGGTTGAGGTGGATCGACCCCTTGGAGGTGTCGATCCTGGCTTGGATAGTCATTCTCGCTCCCCGGCCCAGCTCAATCGCTGTCGGGTTTCTTCGACGGGTGCTTGTACCAGTCGTTGTCCCGGAACAGCCCGTCGCGCCAGCGAACGGCGTCGCGCATCCCGAGTTCCCGGTTCTTGTCCTGCCACTCGTACGAAAAGCCCGTGAACTGTCCCGCCGCGTCGAGGTCCGTGCTCGAGTGCACAGACGAATAGATACCCATGTTCTCGTAGAACCGGTTCATGTTGAGCTTGAGGATGGACAGGTGGTCCGCGGTCATCACCGCGATGCGATCCGCGAACGCAATCGTGCGATCTTCCAGTTCGTCCTTCGGCCAGGCGTAGTTGATCATGCCGATCTCCTCCGCCTCGGCACCGGTGACGTTCTCGCCGGTGTAGTAGAGCTCCTTGGCCTTGCGCATCCCGATCACTAGCGGCCAGATGACGCCGGTCCGCGACGTGCCGAGGCCGCGCAAGCCCGGGTGGCCCAGTTGCGCGTCGTCGGCAGCGACCACAAGGTCCGCCATCATCGCGAGTTCGCAGCCGCCCGCAATCGCGTAGCCGTGCACCTGGGCGATCGTGACCTTGGCCATGTTCCAGAAATACATGTGGATGTTCGTGATCGCCTGCATACCGCTACGGATGCCCATCAAGAGCCGCCTGCCCTTGTCGTCGGCGCCCCGGAACCGCCGCACCACGGCGTCCGCTCCCCTGCCCTGGGTCGGCGTCAGGTCGTAGCCGGCGCTGAACGTGCGTCCTGCGCCCCGCAGGATGATGGCGCGGCAACTGTCGTCCGCTTCGAGGTCGTGCAGCGCGTCGTTGAGTTCGAAGAGCAACTCCTGCGACAGTGCGTTCATCTTCTCCGGGCGGTCGAGCGTGATGCGCCCGACGCGGTCATCGGTGCCGACGCGGTCGACAACCAGGTTTTCAAAGTCAGCCATGGTCCCCCCTTGTGGATTGGCGTTTGATGGGCATGCCGAAGAATCGGCAAGCGGCGCAACTTACCAGCTTACGCCTGTGAATTGAACGCGCCCGAGCGTCCGCCGGCGGTTAACGCCAGGCGACTCGCCCATCGTCGAGGTACTCGTAGCGGTATTCGAGCTCAAACCCCTTCCAGCGCACCGGATCGGCATTGGTGAACGCCGGGCGGTACACCGCCCGCTTCGCCGCCTTGCGGACCTTGAACTCCATGATGTTGTGCGGCTCGGCGCGCAACGTCTTGCGCCCGACAACATGGCCGCGGTGGGTGATGGTCAACGCCAGCACGACGACGCCATCCGGCGGCACGTCCGAATCCACGGCCTTGGTCCGCCTGTCTGGCCTGGGAACGTACAGCGGCGTGGGACTCCCGAACTCCGCCTGAAGCGCCGCCTGGTCGGACTGCAGCAAGGACCAGGCACGCCGGTAGTAACGCATGGCCAGACCGGACTCGTCGTAGAGCAAGTGCCAGTCCGCGAGTTCCAGGCAGGCAGCCGCCACATCCGCGTCCGTGGAGCTCGTCTTGCCCTCGATCAGGTCGAGGATCTCGATCAAGGCCTTCTTGCCGCGGCTGTACGACCGCGACTTGTACCACGGCGGATCCTTGTTCTCGCCGGGTGGCCAAGCCCGGAAGCCACCTCGGCCGACCTCGCGCGTGCCGAACCGGCGCTGCCGGAACGTGTCGACATAGCCGCGCAAAGCGCCGATTATCCGCGGATCGTCCGGCTCGTAATTCTCCCTCAAGATGTCCAGCGCGGACTCGTAGAGGATCTGCGCCGGGCGGAACTTGTAGTGGTGCCGGTACCAGGCGATGAGATCGTTGATCGCCGGCAGCAGTTCGAGGTGGTCCTCACCGTGCTCGCGGCGCCTCAGGCTGTAGGCAAACTCGTGACGTTCATTGGCACCCGCCCGGTCACCTAGCGCATCCAATGCCACCGCTTCGCGGTAAAGCAACCGCAACTGCTCGAGGCTCTGCGGGCCTTCCGCGATCCGCATGACGTGCTTGGCCCGGTCGTACGCATCAAGCGCGGCCTGATGCTGCTCCATGCCGAGCCGCGCATCGCCTAGGAGCGTCAGCGGTTCCACCAACGTCCGATCGTAGCGATCCGTGCGCGCCTCGATGTCCGCGACCAGACTTTCCGCTTGGCTTGCGACGGACGCGTATTCCCGACCGGCGATCTGGTCGCGCATGGCAGCCACGATGGGCGAGTCCTCGGCGGATCGATCGTCCGTTGGAATGGACAAGGGAATCTCTGCCGCGGCCTGCAGCGCCAACACACCCAGCAAGCAAAGAGTCGTGGGGCGCACCATGGAACGATTGTAGCGCAAGGTGTCGCAGTAAACTCCAAGCCAACTGACATGGTCTGATCCGCAAACGTGTGTCCCAAAAAGCGTTCGTGTGCAAAGCGAGCAGTGATCCTATTGTCGGCATTCACCGCTACCCCCGGCGCGGCCGAACCCTTCACGGACGTCGGGGCGGCCGCTGGCCTCGACTTCGTTCACGTCAACGGCATGGTCGGCGAGACCTGGCTGGTGGAGATCATGGGCTCCGGCGTCGGCCTGCTCGACTTCGATGGCGACGGCCGCCTGGATGTCTGGCTCGTACAAGGCGGCCCCCTCCCAGGACACAACGACCCCTCGGCGAGTCCGCTGCCATGCGACCGGCTGTTCCGGAACGTAACCGAAGACGGCGAACTTGGCTTTGCCGACGCGACCGCGTCCTCCGGCGTCTGTGCCTCGGGCTACGGCATGGGGATCGCCACCGGCGATATCGACAACGATGGCGACCTCGATGTCTTCCTCGCCAACTTCGGGCCAAACCAGTTGCTCGAGAACTTAGGCGACGGCCGCTTCCAGGACATCACGCCGTCCGCCGCCTTCGCCGGCAACGGCTGGTCCGTGAGTGCGAGCTTCGCGGACTTCGACGGCGACGGCCTGAGCGACCTCTACGTCGCCAACTACGTCGAGTTCAGCCTGGCCGACCACGAGCCATGCCGTGGCGATGAAGGCGAGCCGAGCTACTGTTCTCCCGAGGTCTACCGGCCCGCCCGGGATCGCCTGTTCCGCAACCAGGGCGCCAACGGCTTCACGGACGTCGGCGATGCCGCTGGCATCGATCAATCCGGGGCCGCGCTCGGCGTGGTCGCCGAGGACTTCGACGACGACGGCGACCTCGACATCTACGTCGCCAACGACATGACCGACAACCTGCTGTGGATCAACGACGGCCATGGACGTTTCAAGAACACGGCTCTCCTCGCCGGCGTTGCAGTCAATGGCGACGGCAGCGTGGAGGCCAGCATGGGGGTCGATGCGGAAGACTTCGACGCCGATTGCGACGTCGATCTGTTCATGACGCATCTCGCGGTGCAGACCAATACGCTGTACGTCAACGACGGCAACGGCTGGTTCACGGACCGGTCCAATGCCACCGGCATCGCGTCCGCGAGTGTTCCCTACACGGGCTTCGGCGGCGGTTGGTTCGACGCCGACAACGACGGCGACTTCGACGTCTTCAGCGCGAACGGCGCAGTGACTGCGATCCCCGGCCAGTCACCTGGACCACTCGGGCTGCCGTTGCGGCAAGTCAACCAGGTCTGGCTGAACGACGGGCGCGGGCGCTATGCCCAGGTTCCGGGCGGCGCGGCCATGGACGTCGAGGAAGTCAGCCGCGGCGCAGCGTTCGGCGACCTCGACAACGACGGCGACATCGACATCGTGGTCACCAACAACCGCGGCGCGCCACGCCTCTTCCGAAACAACACCGCCGGGGCGGCCTGGATCGGCATCATACTCGACGCCGGCCACGCCCTGCCCACGTCCGGAAGCCTCGTCTGGTTGGACGACGCGCCTTGCCGACGGCGACGGATGGCCACCGACGGCAGCTACGCATCGGCGAATGATCGGCGCGTCCTGTTCGGCCTGGGATCCGCAGCCGGGCCGCGGTATGTCAATGTCCGCTGGCCGGACGGCACGCACCAACGGTTTGGCCCGGTCGATGCCAACCGCTACCACACGCTCACCCGAGTGCGATCAAGGGAGTAGCGGGCCTCGTCCCTTCACGCCGACCTTGATCACTGCCCGGCTTTGCCGGATGCGCGGCTCGACGCCTCCTGGGCGATCAGCCGCCAAGTTCACTCAAGGTCGGTTCACCATTGCAGGGCGGAAGGTAGTCGTCACCGACACGACGACCGCCGTTGCCGGTCGGGCGATTGAGAACCCCGGACAGAGCCTGTTCGGCAATCCGCCCGGCGCTCTGGATCTGATCTAGCGCTAACACCGCGATTCGGTCGACGAAGGGTCGCAAGTCGCCCTTGTCCGCTTCCTCCAAGACGGCGATGTAGGTAAACGTACGCCATCAACAGCCTGGAAACCCGACCGTTGCCGTCCTGGAAAGGGATGCGTTCGGACGAAGCGGTGATGCAGCCAAGCCGCTTCGACCTCAACGGGATACCGCTGTGGCACTACATCGTCGTTGTAGATCCGCAAGAGCCGGTCCATCTCCGATTCAACATGCTCGGGCGGACAGTATTGATGGACGATTCCGTCGGGCCGCCGGGGGTCGTTCGGAGCGATCTTCCAGGTGCCCTTGCGTTCGAAAGGCACCCGTACTCGCCTGAGCTTTCCGCCGACAACGGCCAACCCCGCCACCATCTTCTGGTGCCGGGTCAACAACGCGTGCCAACTCTTGAGACCGCTTGGGGTGATCCCGCGCCCATCAGCCACGTTCTGCCAGACCATCTCGCACGCCGCGGTCTGGTCCTGCAACCGGCCCTTGATGGTCTCGTCGTCAACGCTCTCAAGCGTGTGCGCGCCGACCACGCCAGCGTAGCCTTCGGCGATCAGTTGCTCGGTCACACCCCGCTTGAGCGTATACAGCCCTTCGATCTGCCCGGTCTCGATGGCGAACGCACGGTTCCGCTCCGCCAGCCAAGCCTCGATGACCGATCAGCCGCCCGTTAGCGCTCCTTGGCCCTGGCGCAAGACCACCGTCCGGCCGGCCTCGAACGCCCCGAATCGCTCCGTCTCGCCGCCCGGACTTCCGGGCCACCGTACTTGCACATCCCGGACTTCGGTCTCCTGTCCCAACCCGAAATGAACGACGGGCTCGCTGGATGTCAGGTAGCTGCCGTCCGGCTGCACATCGCGGTACACCCGCGTGTCGCCAACCAGTGCCGACACCGTGGCGCCGTGTGCGTCGCGCGGCGCATCGGCCAGTCGGGCGCGGAAGCGAATCCAGTTGCCTTGGTTCGCAACCTGGTTCATCAGGAGGTAGGCGGGGCCATCGCGATTGACGACCAAGAGGTCGAGGCCGCCATCGCCATCGACGTCGCCAACGGCCACACCCCGGCTGGTGTGCAGGAGGGACGGCGCCACTCCACCCTGAGGTTGGACTTCCTCGAAGCGCCCGCCAGGCGTGCCTCGATACAGGACGTTGGGTTCATCGAAGTCGAGGCCTTTGGTCAGCGCCTCGGTGCCGACCATGCCGTTGGCCTCGTAGAGGTCGAGCAAGCCATCGTTGTCGAAGTCCGCCATCACGACGCCCCAGCGCGTATAACGGCCTGTCAGGGCGAGCCCCAGTTCGCCTGTGACATCGGTGAAGAACCCGCCTTCATTGCGGAAGAACGAGTCCGTCTGGCCGGTGATGTTGGTGACCATGACATCCATGTCACCATCCTGGTCAACATCCGCCGCCGCGACGCCCATGCCTGCCTTGGCGAGGCCATGCTCGTCCACGGCCGAACCCCAAAGGTTCGCCACTTCCTCGAACTCGAGGTCGCCGCGATTGAGCCAAAGCTGGTCGACCATCTGGTCGTTCGCGATGAAGATGTCCGACAGGCCGTCGGCGTTGAAATCGGCGGCCACGACCCCGAAACCGTTGCCGAAGACGCTGCTGATGCGCGATGACGCGCTGACATCGGTGAACGTCCCGTCGCCCTCGTTCCGGTACAAGCGGTCTCTCGCCGGGGCGTTGTAGTTCACCGGCGGGCAATAGGTGAGGACGCTGCCGGAGTAGCAGTTCATCTCCACGGCATGCGACCAGTGGATGTAGTTGGTGAAGAAGAGGTCGAGGTCGCCGTCGTTGTCGAAATCCGTGAAGGTCGCCGACGTGCTCCACCCGGGATCGGCCACGCCGGCCGTCGCGGTCACATCCTCGAAACGCCCGGCACCGTCATTGCGGTAGAGCACGTTGGGCCCCACGTTGGTGACGTAGAGGTCGACGTCGCCGTCGTTGTCATAGTCCCCTGCGGCTACACCCATGCCGTAGCCTGCGTCGTCGGCACCATGGGCGTCGGGTGCAGACTCGAACCGTCCGCCCTGGTTGATGAACAAGCGGTTGCCCGGAGGTGGCGCGGCGGACTCGTCGTATAGGCTTCCTGCTTGCACCAGGTAGAGGTCGAGGTCGCTGTCACCGTCGACGTCGACCAGCGCGCCACCGCTGCCGGTGATCTCGGGGAGCAGCGGCCTGCCCGCGAAACCCGATACGTGCATGTACTCCAGGCCGCGACCGCTCGCCTCGTCGGCGAACCAAGCGTCGCCACGGCCTTCCCCAGGCGCGCACGCAGCCACGGCCCAACCTACGCCAAGAAGCCCCGCGCACGCGCGTCGGGCTCGATTCTTTTGCGTTACTATCCCCACGTAGTGCCTCGACGATAGTGGAGGAGGATCGGATGAACGCACTCAAAGGCACGCACGTGGCGATTCTAGCGGGCATGGTCGCCGGTTTCGCAACGCTCACCACCGCCCCCGTGCTCGGGGCGGACGACATTGTCCCCCAGCAAGAAATCGAGAACACGTACCGGGCGCAGACCCAAGGCCGGCAACTGTACCGCGCCAAGAAATACGAGGAAGCCATTCCGTACCTCGAGTTCGCCGCGCAGCGGGGGTTCAAACAGGCCCAAATGAGGCTTGGCGAGATCTACGTAACCGGACTTGGGGGTGTGAAGCAGGACATCGCCCAAGGCATCGGCTGGCTCGGTGTCGCCGCGTCCGGCGAGAGCGATCCGCGGATTCGCCAACGCTACAAGGCCGTTCGCGAGGCCATTCCGGCAGAGCACAACGAGCAACTGGATAGGATCGTCGAACAATACACAAACACCTTCGACGGCCGGAATACCCGCGTTGTCTGCGAGATGGTGGACCGTGCCGGGACGCACGGCAAGATGATGCGCTGCCGTTACCTGGACGAGAACCTGTACCCGGGGATCAGCCGGAGCTAGACCGTTCCGGCGGCGGCGAAGCCACGTCCACCGCACGCGCATCCGCTTCGAGTTTGGCTAGGTGGTTCTCGGCGTCCGCGAGTTCGGCCGGGTGCGTATCCAGCCGTGCCGCCCACGCCAAGGCCTGGCGCGCCTCCGCGAAGCGTCCCATCTCGGCCAGGCAACTACCCAGGTGGACATAGGCCATCGTGTAGGAGGCGTCTAGCGCCGTCGCCTGCTCGAAACGTGCGACGGCCTCCGGCCATCGCTTCTGGACTCCTTCGAGCAAGCCAGCGGTGTAGTAGAGCTGTTCATGGTTCTCCGAACCGTAGCGCAAGGCATCGTCTACGGCGGCCAGGGCCTCGACGTAAGCGCCCTGGTCCATGAGTAACCGGGCCATGCGCTCGTAGGGCCATACCTGCGCGGGTTGCAGCTCGACCGATCGTCTGAGGTGGTGCATCGCGCGTTCATCGTCGCCGTCGTTCTGGTAGATGCCCGCAAAGACATTGTCGTAGCGATAGCTGTCGGGCGATCTGGCCATGCCTTCCTCCGCCACCTCGATGGCCGTTTCCCTCCGGCCGCTGCGCGCATAGGCCAACGCCAAGTTGATGTACAAGGCGTTCTCTTGCACGCCCCTTTCGCGAATCGGCTCAAGTACCTCGACGGCCTCTTCGAATCGGCCCGCCTCCAGTAGCCGCTCCGCATGCATCAGCAGCCGCCCGAGTGACGCCTCGAACCGCCACTTTTGATGCTGCAGCGGATCGCGCCATGTCATAGGTGCGGGATTCCTGCCGCGCGCCGTGGCGATCCGCGCATCGTCCGTCCGGCCGAGGGCTTGGTAGGCCCGACCCAACAGCCTGTAGGCTTGCGGATGCTTCGTCTCTTCCACGAGGGGCAAGAGCACGGCCAAGGCTTCCTCGTAACGGCCTTCGCCGACCAAGGCCCTTGCGGTTCCGGCATCCGCGTTCTCCGTCGCTCCAAGGGCACGCGCCTCCGCAAACGCCGAGCGCGCTTCCGCATAGCGACCGAGTGCATTGAGCCAAACACCGCGATAGAGCCAGGCCGGCACGTACTCGGGGTCCAGCTCCAAGGCCTCTTCAATCAGTGGCAACGCACGTTCGAAGTCACCGGACTCGGCGACGAGCACGGCGCGGAAGTAACGCCAGCGAAAGTCCTGGGGGTCAAGCTGCCCGGCTTGCGCATAGGTCGCCGTTGCCTCGGCATGGAAGTCATTCACTTCGTAGGCCATGCCCAAGCGACCGCGCATGTCCGCGGACTCTGGAAGTGCGTTCACAGATCCGACGAGGTCATCAATCAGTTCGACGAGCTCGGCGTTTGCAGTGTCCAGCGGAACGCTCGGCGGCGGGCCAACGCCCGTGTCGCAGCCGGTTGAGAGCCAGACAGTGACGAAGCCACACGACCAAGCCAACCATCGCGACCAACACAAGCGCGGCTTATTGCGCATGCAGTTCGGTTCGCTACTGCCCTTCGCCGCCCATCATGCCGTTGCACTTGCGGCGATTGTCGGTGCCGAGGTCCGTGCGTTCGCAGCGGATTCGCAGGGCCTCAAAGCTGCGCCTCGTCGGGCCGGTGATCTGGTACTTGCGGCCGCGGAAGCTCGATGCCTTCACCACCTTCACCACATCGCCCAACCCAATCGCGCTGGATGAGGCGTTGTCGCCTTCGAAAAGCAGCTTGTCGTCCAGGACCAGCAATTGTCGGTCGCGAACGAGCTTGCGGTGGGCGGTGACCTCCGCGGTGAACCGGCGCGGGATCTCGGGACCTCGCGCAGCCGAGGGACCGGCAAACAACCTCCTTACTCGGGTGAGGGTACCGATCCTCTCGCCGCCGCCTGACGCTTCCGTGCTCGCACGGGTGGCCCGCGGTGACGGGCCAGACGTCACGACCTCGCGCTCACCGGGCACCTCGCGGGTCTCCGCAATGGCAGGCGGGGCATCTTCCGGGACAACAGCCTGGTCCCGATCCCGAGGCTGGGCCTCGGCATAGCGCTCCGCGGCGGCGTTGTAGCACTCCTGCCGCTGCGCAACGTCCGCCAGCGTTGCGCAAGCTTGGACCATCAAGCACAGCGGGCGCTGGGCTTCTGGCAAGTTCTCGCAGCTTTCGGGATTCGCTGCACCTTCGTCCGCAGCGGCTACAAGGCTGGCAAGAACAACGCAGGACCCAAAAAAGAAGGGAATTGTGTAGCAAAAGAAGCAAGCGGCATTGGTCGCCGCACCGCCTCGCCGGGGCGGCCAGTGCCAGTTGGTGGGCGACACTAGGCCAACGAGACGGCGCGGCGTCATCCTAGTTCCATCGGAACTTGAAGCGCTTCTCTCGCTCAGCCTTCGTCGGCTCCCGGTTCTCGCTTTTCACGTCACGCGGCGGGCCAGCCTGTAGCAGTTCGCGCACGAAGCCGGCGAACTGATCCATCGTCAGCGGCTCGCGCTCTACCGTCTCGTCTAGCTCGATTGGCTTGCGGCGTCTAGCCATCACTCACAACTCCCGTTGGACATGCTGTCGGCTTATCGACAACCCGGATATATCTCCAAGGTGTCGACATTGAACTGCACGCTGCCCCCGCTCCTGCCGTGCCCCCGCGCGCAGCGCGATACCAGCTGCTTACCCTCTTCCACGATGCGCGGTAGATGCCGACGCGTTAATTGCATCTCGTACTCGGTCGATGCACCCAGAATCCTTTCGCCGTACTGTCCGGCGACGGTGACCACCTGCATGTCCGTCACGTCCCAGCCGCGATACCAGCGTGCGGATATATACATCCGGTAGCGGGGACGATGGTCCAACGCCATCCGGCTCTCGGTCACATCCAGTTCGGTTTTCACGGTTAGCGAATCACGCAGGCCAGCGCGACCACTGCCGCGGTACCACGCGGTCAGTTCCTGGGTTCCCCAGTCCACCAGAAGGGGATGGTCGGGCTTCGAGCGCAGCACGCGAACCCGCTCGCGGTCGGGAAACGCCCGGTCGAAGTGAGCGAGGCACCACCAGCTATCGCGGTCGGCCGCAATTGCCTTCGGCTTGATGCACGCCGCAGCGTCGAGACTCCCCCACAGCATTAGGACGGCGACGCCTGTTGAAGCCAACCGTCGACGGCGTTGTTGCTTGCTCTCAGTCGTCACAGTCAACTCCGAGTCTGCCTTGATTTTCACTCCACTTCGTCCGGCTCGACAGTGCCGTTCTCCACGCCGAGCTTGTCGGCTATTCTCGCCAGAGTTTCGCCCATCGCATCCATGCGCTTGGTCAGTCGTTCGCCCATCGCGTCCATGCGCACGGCGGCAGTGCGCAACGTCCGCTCCGACGAGCTATCCAGCGCGTGCTGGATGTCGCGGTTGATGTCGGCGCGCAAGTTGTCCATGCGCTTGCCAATGCGCTTCTCTAGGTCGCTAAGGTCACGTCGAGTGGCGTAGTGATCGCCATCGTCGTCGGTCGGCGTCTGTTCTGGTTCGGCCATCGCTCGGGTCCATTTCGCGTACCGCTGACCCTTCATGGCACAGCGCGGATGGACAGTCAACAAGTAGATGAATCCACTCGGGAAGTTGGGAAATGGTAGCGATTTTGGCCACCAAGGATTGGCGAATCTGACCAAGTCGGCAGGCTCGATCAACTCTTGCGATGGTGATACGGTTGCCCCCCCGAAAACTGGCCTCAGGAGGAGGAGCAAGTGAAAAGCGAAAAGGCCGCCCACTACGGGACTGCCGGATTGGCAACGCTGAAGGAGGCGACGATTCAGGCACTCGGCAAGACGCCGCACAACTCAAGCTATGTGCGAGTCGCCCTGTTCGGCAGGAAGGCAACGCATGAGTCGTACCGCAAGGTTGTCGTGAACGTGCTCAAGCTTTTGCAAGCCGAAGGGCGGGTTGAGCGGCAGGGCAACGGTTGGCGGTTGCCGGATTAGAAGCCGGGGGATGCCGCCGCCCGCCTCATCGAACGGCAACCGGGATGGCGGACTCGCCAGTGTCGGCAATCAGATCCCGGTATCGGAGCATGGCCCCCGGCGTTTGCCGCACCAACGCTTCCATGCGGTCGATGGTGTCCACTTCGCAGTTGCCCTCGTTCAGCCGGAAGCTCGCCTCGTTGACGTAGCGGCCAAGATGCTTCGGGCTGACGTGGTGCCATGTGCCGTGAATCGAACGCTTGAGGACGGCCCACACGGCTTCAATCGAGTTGGTGTGGACTTCGCCCCTGACGTACTCGCCCTTGCCGTGAGCGACCGTCTCATGTTGGTACTGGTTGATGACGCTCGGCAACGCCCCGTAGGCGGCGGCGTCGTCGGTGTAGACGGTCGCGCCTTGATCCACGTTGCCTTCGATGAACTCGCGCAGCGTGCGCTTGTCGGTGCGTTCCACCGGCTGCGCCTTGACCTTGCCGCCGCGTTCCTTGACGCCCACGACCGCTTCCTTGCCAACCGTGCCGCGCCCGGCGTTCAGCTTCTTGTCCGCGTGCTTGTTCGTTTCCTTGCCTCCGATGTAGGTCTCGTCTACTTCGACCACGTTGCCAACCGTGAAGTCGTCTCGCCCGCAAGCTTCGCGTACCCGGTGCAGCATGTGCCATGCGGTGCGGTACTGGACGCCAAGCTCCTTGGAAATTTGGAGTGCGGAGACGCCCTTGCGGGCCGTGAGGACGGTGTAGAACGCATACACCCAATGCTGTAGATCGGCTTTGGTCGAGTGCATACAGGTGCCGACCGTGACCGTGAAGAACCGGCGGCAGGGCTTGCACCAGTAGTAGCCTTCGGGCTTGGATGCCGGTCCCTTGCTCACCTTGTCGCTGCCGTGGCAGCGCGGGCACACCGGCTTGCCGTTCCACAGGACTTGCTCAAGCCACTTCCGGCAAGCTGCGTCGTCGGGGAACATCCGGTAGAGTTGCGGGATGCTGATCGTCTCCGCGATGCGCTTACCACTCTCGTTGTGTGGGTTGCCGTTCGCGTCGTACTCGATAACTGCCATGTCCGTCTCCGTAGCTCTTGCTTCGCATTATATGTCGCGCCCGATCAAGAGTCTACGGTTTTTGCTTCTTTTGCTACACAATTCCCAAAAAGAAAGCCCGGAGCCGGTCAAACCGGCTCCGGGCGTGCAAGTCCCGGGTCATGCCAGGCGCTCGGCGTTGCCGCCTCGAACCTGGCAGAACCCGCGTGTCCTCCGACACCTCCGGTCTAGAAACCGAGGGTGACGCGGAAGAACGCCTGACGGCCCATGATGTTGTCCAAGTAGACATCGTAGCCTACGCCGGACGGCATCGCGTCGGGCATCGTGTTGAAGATGTTTCGCATCGCCACGTTGGCCGCCACATAGCCCAGACCGAACACGTCAGGCCGGTTGTAGGTATAGCTCAGGTCCCAATAGTGCCTGGAGTCTATCCGGCAGTGCGGGTTCCGGTCCTGGTCCGCGCAGACATCGTCGTTGGTCAGATCGTCGTGATCCTGGCGGAAGTTGATCCACGGAGTCGGTCGGTGCCCGGCACCACGAACTGGATCCCAGGAGGCCAGCGTGTCCTTCACCTCATCGTGCCAGCGGACAGTGAGCTGCGCAGTATGCTGGTCATAGAACCAGCGCAGCCCCATGTTGGCGCGCCACTTCGGCGTGGCTGGCAAGACTTCCACCAAATCGCTGATCGATCCAATGTAGTGGATGCCGTTGTTCCGGTATCCCGCGCCGTCGACGCAGACCTCCGCGTAAACGTGATCGACGTCATCGGGGTTCCGACTACCGTCCTCGTTCAGAGACGATTCGCCGTCCGTGTCGCCGTATCGGCAGATGCTCAGTTCCAGCATCTGGGTCGCGCTCAGGCTAACCTCGAAGCTGCCGTAGTCGCCACCGATGAACGGGAGATCCGTCGCATCGAAGCGATATCTCGCGGCATAGATCAACGACGTCGTGGACTGGCGGCCCTGGTCTACCCAGCTCTCGCCGACCTTCTGCAGTTCTAGACCGTCAATCCCGCCGCGCTCGATCGCGGTGCCGCCGACACCTCTTTCAGTCCGCGTCCAAGCGATGGCCGCTTCGCGGCGGCAGGCCAGTTCGCTCGCGGGCGTCTGATCGACGAAGTCCCCGGGTGTGATCACGGTGTCCGCATTCGGATCGTTGTAGTTGAGCAAAGTGTCTTGGCCACACCGATCCCTGACGAACTGCTCGAACCCGCCACCTGCCGAACCCAGGTTCGTGCCTGCGCCAATCCGCTCAGACCGACCGTTGAAGTCCACCGTCGTGTAGTCCATGTCGAAGGTCAAATCGCCATCCAGGAATTGCAGCGAGAAGCCCGCATTCCAGAGGTCGGAGACCTCCGGCCCCAACACGGGGTTTCCGGCGAACGCGATCTCCACTTCCTCCACCGTCCCGTTGGTCGTACTCAGGGTAGAGCGACAGGCCTCGAGCTCCGGCAGATTGTTGCAGATGTAGTCCGACATCGAAGCCCGGTTCCGGGCGTTGCCCGGCTGGAACAGGGACGACGAACTCGGCAGGACGAAACCTTCTGTCAAGCTGCCGCGCACGGCCAGCCAACTCGTCGGCTGGTAGCGCATCGCCAGTTTCGGAATCACCGTGTCGTATTCGATGCTTGCGCCATGGGCGTAGAGGTGACCAGTGGTCTCGAACTCGGCATAGCGTCCCGCGATCTGGACTTCCATCTGGCCCCACTTCGGGTGGGAGATGGGCGTGATCTGCGCCTCGACAAACACAGCCCGGGTCTCTTCATCGGTGTCCTGCAACTGGACGGACTCACCAGCGTTCAGGCCGATCAATTCGTCGCCACCCAGCGAGACGCCGGTCAAGGCGAATGCATCCGGGTTCAGTTCTTCCGATTCGACCCGCCAGTGGACCCCTGCAGCGATCCCGAACGGTGTGTCGTTGTAGATCTGGAACAGCGACCCGTTGGACACGACCAAGTCCAAGACCTGCATGGACAACGACCGTTCGTTCTGGACGAGGACGATGCCGGCGTTTGCGAATTCTGACTCCGTGTTGATCGCATCGCTCATGTAGGCGCCTTCAGACGGATTCCACGCGCTCTGCCCAGTGTCCGAGTCCATTCGGTAGGCATGCTGTAGTTCGCCCTCTTCGGTGGTCGCCAGCCAGTGCGTGCTGAACGGGTTCCAGCAGGTGTCGCCGTACTGGCCGCCCTGGCAACGCAACGCGGCGTTCATCATCGGCCAAATGCCTTCCGGCCGATCGTCAGAACGTCGCACCAAGGTCCAGATCCAGTCGGCATCGACAATCCATTCAGTCTCGGGAATGGACACTTCCGTACCCAAGCGGAAGCGGAAGTTCTCGATCCGCGTCCTGTCCTTCCACGTCATGTCGTCGTTGAGCCAAGGCAGGTTGTTGTTGTGCGGGTTCTTCGGCCACAGGTTCATGCCGCGCAAGGTGACATCCTCGAACAGCCGCACGCCGCCGTTGCCGACCGTGTCGGGGTCGAAGCGGTCTGGCACGCCATCGCCATCCGCGTCCTCGACGGCGGACAGCAGGATCACGCGATGCCTCGGATCGCGGTTGAAGGCGACATCGGGCACCCAGATCTGCTCGCCGTTGGCGTCGAGCAGCGCGGCGCCATCCGCGTCCACGGCCCGCGTACCCCGATCGGGGATACCGTCGCCGTTCGCGTCCTGGGCGAACACCAGCAACTCGCCTGGTTCCTGCAAGTAGTCGTATCGACCGTTGCTGTTGGCGTCCAGGTAGTTCAGGAACGAGTCGCCATGGCAGCTCATGTTGCCCTCGGCATCAAACTCCTGCCGACAGAACATGTACGGGTCGCCGTCCGGCGTATCCGGATAGAGCAGCGAAAACGCATTGGTGCCGTCGGCGAACGACCGGAACGGGTTTCCGGGGTTGGAGCCAACGGCGGTCGGAATGCCAAGCGCATTTGCATTGCTACCGGCCCATGGCCAGTCGTCGAACCGCGGCGCGTACTGGCGGGTGTCGTAGTCCAAGCGCGAAACCACCATCTCGCCATGGATGGTCACGTAGTCGTTGAACTCGTGCTCGAAGTACGCCATGCCCTGCTCTTGGTCACGCCGCTCCCGAATGTCGAACGTGTCGCCAATGGCTTGGCGGCAGTCGCTGGTATTGCCCGCAAAGCGGATTTCCTCGCCGAGCCATGCGGACATGCCGGACAGTTCACCGGTCATGAAACCGTTCAGATAGCTGTTCGGCTTTCTGTTGTCGCTGTAGCCCAGGTTACGTACGGAGTCGCCGAAGATCGTCGTCAACGTCGGATCCGCGTAGTGGTCTAGCCACCGGGCCTCGCTCCAGCCGTCCGGTTGCACCTCGCGGCGCGGGTCGTCCAAGCCAATCGGGGGGATAAACGGGGTGTGGTCATTACCACCACCGAAGAGGTAGCCGCAGCCAGGGTCAGGCCTTTCCACGGTGGAAAGCGTCCCGTACTGGTCGGTCATGGCCCCACCGCCGCGCCGCCAGTGGGCGGGGATGAAGGTACGGACAATGCCGGCTTCATGGCGCTGCGTCGCCGTGCTATTCATCGGCACGCGCATGGGCGCAAACCAAAGTCCGGCGCCGTCGCCCGGAATGAAACGATCCGGTGCCCGACCGTTCGCCACGGCTTCGCGCGACGGCGAGTACCGATCGGCAATCCAGCCGGCACCGCCGCCCCAACCTCGAGCACCCCAGGGGTCGGCGACCTCGCCTTCGGGCCAAACATGATTCGTGATCGGTGGCTGCAGCTCCCCGGCGGAGTTGCGAACCGGCGAATACCAGTCGCCCGGATGGCTCCAAGGACGTTCCTGGTACGGGTGGACAAGCTGTCCGGTCCAGTTGGCCGAACTGATGATGTAGTCCGGTCGGTCCGTACCCTTCATGCGTTCCTGGTCGCGAATCTCCAGCGCGAAGATCACGCTGGTCCGCTCGCCCTGGGCGCCGGCCAAGAGGCTGAGCCTCTTCTCCGGTGCACCGTTCTCCAGTGGCTGGCGGAACTCGTAGTTGACCTGCAAGCCGTCGAAGTCCTTGCGCGGGACCAGGTTGATCACGCCCGACACGGCCGATGCGCCGTACAGCGCCGATGCGCCGTCGAGAATCGTCTCCAGACGACCGACGGCAATGCCGGGGTACAGATTGTTCAAGTCGGCGCCGGCTCGGCGAGTTCGCGAACCGTAACCGTTGACGTTGGCCGGCACGCGGTGGCCGTCCATCATCGTCAAGGTGGCACGCGTGCCTAGGCCGCGCAAGTTTGCCCAGGTTTCCGAGCCTTGCTGGAACTCCTGGTCGTCGGCGCTGTTGAACTCAATCGGAGCCGATTGGGCGTTCACGCCGATCTGGAAGGTCTGATCGAAGACGACCTCGCCTAGGTCCGAGGTGGCCGCAAGGGATAGATCCACTGCGTCCACGACGTCGCGCGGCGACGGCAGGTCGAAGTTCGTGCGCCGGATATACGATCCCGTGACCAGGATCTCCTCGACGTCCTCTTCCTCCTCTTCATCCTCGTCGTCATCGTCCTCGGCAGCCCTCAGGTTCAAGGCAGCGAGGCCGAAGGTCGCGAGCAGTGCCCAAGTCAAGGCCTGCTTGATGTGCTTTTTCATCATAGATGCTCCCCTGTTGCGGACGGATTTCCATGAACCGCTATTGCACCGGCGGCGCGTTTTGGCTGGCGTACGTCAATACGCGCAGCGCCTTCGGAGCCACCGACCAATGGATTAAACATGGCCCTCGCGGGAGCGTCAACACCTACGTGAGCAAATGTTACAGATCGTTTCGCCAAACGATCCGTTGCGCGCCTGCGCCGGCTAGCAACCCAAGGCACCGCCCTGCGATGGGTTCGCGCAGCGTTCCGCGTCTTCAATCGCTTGGCGCGCGGCGGCAAGGCGTTCCTCGATGAACTCGCGCGCCTCCTCGCTGCCTTGGAAGTCCTTCAGGAGGACCCTGATTTCCTCGGGAAGAGGCGCCTCGAAGAAGCAGTGCAGCTCCTTGACGAAACTGCGTAGCGGCCGGTTCAGGTCGCAGACAACGCCCGTGGCCTCCTCGCCGTAGCGTGACCGATAGTCCTCGACCACCTCTTCGAAATAGGCAACATGGGTCTCTGGGATGCGCTTCCAGATGTCGTTGAAGTAGTTGCGGATGCCCGGCGACGTCTGCCCGGTGGACGCCACGCCAAGCCAGCCCACCCCTTGGGTCGCGTCCTCCTCGATGTCGCCGAGGCCCTGCAGGTAAATGTGGCCGACGCGTGCCTGCGAGTCCTTGAAGCCGCGCTGCGCCGTGTCGAGCAGATAGGGGAAGGCTTCATCGATCTGGTCGAGGGCGTAGAGCCGCTTGCCCTTGGCCAGATCGCGATAGATTCGTCGTCGATCCTCCAGCGTCTGGATTCGATCCTCGATGACCGTCATCACCTCCAACGGACCGCCGGAGCCATCCGCCTCGGCAACGTAGGAGCTTGCGGGTGCGGGCGCTGGGTCCGCGGCAAAGCGGGCCGCGGTCGCGTCGGGCGCGGCCGCGAGTCGTTTGGCCGGCGCAGGTTCAAGGGGCGCCGGCGCGCTCGCCACCGAGCCCTCCTCGGGCACCGATGCACAGCCAGCCAGCAGCCCGGCCAAAACCAATAGAAAGCATCGACGCATTGGCTGGTTCCTCAACCGTCGAATGGGGCAGAGTCTACACCGGTCGCGCTCGGCGCAACCACAGGGCCGCTCGAGTCACGGCCTAGACCGAGTTCGACACACTCGACCGCCAGTCGACGCAATTGGCCCACCAGGTAAAGGGGCAAGGACAACAGGCGGTACGCGATCGACGTTCCGTCGGCAAGCCGTCGCGCGTCCCGCAAAAGGCTCGGCACGTCCGCGTTGAGCCGAATGCACCCAGATCGTGACAAATTACAATGCAAATTTGTCTTGGTTCGTGACTTTATACAGTGGTCTTTTGGCTTCCGACCGCTAGGCAGGCGCCCTAAGCTCAAAGTCCGCCGAGGGAGCGTCCTGATTCAGGGACCGGATCCGCCGTCGAAAACCTGCACGACGTCGATCAACCCCTCGTTCAGAGAACCGGACCGGAACCCGCCGAGGTCAACGGCCACGAAGCGGTAGCCGGTAGCCTTCACGGACGCCTCGACCTCCTCGCGCATGTCCAGCGCGCGCGGCAACTCGCTCGCCACCAGTTCGATGCGCGCGACGTCCTCGTGGTGACGAACGCGGTACTGCGTGAAACCGAGTGCGGCGAGCGCATCCTCCGCCGCCTCGACCTGGGCGAGACGCTGTTCGGTAATGTGCGATCCGTAGGGGAATCGGCTCGACAGGCACGCCGATTGCGGCTTGGCGGCGTTGTCGAGTCCCAAGTGTGCGGCAAGCGCGCGGATATCCCCCTTGTCGAACCCGGCATCGACGAGCGGCGACACCACGTGGAAGTCGTTGGCGGCGATCAAGCCGGGGCGGTGGTCGCCGAGGTCGTCGGTGTTGGTGCCGTTGAGCACATGATCGTAGCCCTCGTCGGTCGCGATTCGCGCCAGGGCGTCGTAAAGCGTCGTCTTGCAGTAGAAGCACCGATTGACGGGGTTCGCGCGGTACTCGGGCTTCGAGACCTCGTCGGTGACGATGACCCGGTGGCGCATGCCCCACTTCTCCGCCAGTTCGCCGGCGAGCTTCAGGTCGCTGCGTTTCAGGCTCTGCGAACCGGACGTGACGGCCAGCGCGTCTTTGCCGAGCGCCTCGGCGGCGACGTAGGCGACCAGCGAACTGTCGACGCCGCCGGAGAACGCAACGATCACGCGCCCCAAGTCCCGGACGCTAGTCCTGAGCGCGGCGTACTTGCCGGCAACGTTCTCGCTGAGTGTGGTGGTGGTCATGGCCGCAGAATCGTCTCACCGTTGCCCGCCCGCATCAACCGCCCGGTCGCCAAGAAGCCGGATCGGGTAGAGTTCAGCCATGGATCGCGCGACCCTCCTGAACCACATCCGGGCCACGCACTTCGAGTCCGGCGATCGCGAACGCGCGCAGGCCGACGCACGTCGAATCGTCACGTATCTCCGGAGCGAGGGGGCATCCCGCATCATCGGCATCGGATCGGCATTCGAGGCTACGCGAGCGTTCACAGACCGCTCCGACATCGATCTGGTCGTCGGCGGCATCGACCCGCGGAGGTTCTTCGCCGTTTCCGCCGGCGCAGCGAGGCTGACCGACTTCACTCTGGACCCGACGCCGCTCGAAACCGTGACCGCCGGGTTCCGTGGCAGCGTCGACAAGTATGGGGTCGAGCTGTGACCCCGGAAGAGGTCCTCGCACGACGGCTTGCCGCGGAGATTGAGGCCGAGCTGGCCACCCTGGCGGCACTGGCCGAGGAGTTCGCGAGCGCGCCGCGCAGTGGCGACAGCTACGCGATCCGCGCCCGCGGGTCCATGCTCCACGATTTCTACAATTGCGTAGAGCGGGTCTTCCTACGCATCGCTCGCGAACTCAACGGCGGCACCCCGCGCGGCGAGCAGTGGCATCGGGAGCTGATCGGCGACATGGCGCTCGAGATCGCAGGCGTGCGGCCAGCGGTGGTCGAACGCCGGCTGGCCGACGTCCTTGCGGAGTACCTACGGTTCCGGCACGTCTTCCGCAACGTCTACGGCGGCGTTCGGGACGCTGAACGGATGGCATCGCTGGAAGACCGTCTGCCCGCCACGATCACCGCGTTTCGGCGCGACATCGAGGCATTCGCGGCGTGGTTGGTCGGTCAACCGGCGGCTTGACCCGGCCTACGAAACCCCGGTCCGCCACGCGCGACGCAAGTCGTCGCGGAAGTCCGGATGGGCAATCGCGATGAGAGCCTCGGCCCGTGCCCCCTGGCTCCCGCCGTGCAGCTTGGCGATGCCGTACTCCGTCACCACGATGTCCACGTCGGTACGCAGCGCCGTCACGATCGCCGCGCGCGGCACGATGCGTGACACCTTGCCGCGCGCGGCCGTGGCGGTCATCGCGACGATGGAGCGCCCGCCACGGGACATGCGTGCGGCGCGCATGAAGTCCACCGCGCCGCCAACGCCGGAGATCTGACGGTCGGCGACGACCTCCGCGTTGACCTGGCCATCCAAGTCCACCTCCACGGCCGAGTTGATCGAGACGAAGTTGTCGATGAGGGCGATCGTCCGGCTCTCGTGGGTGACATCCGCGCCGACGAGGAATACGTCGGCCCGCGACTCGGCCCACGCGAAGAGTCCCGCGCTGCCGACGAGCATGCCCGTGACATGGGCGCCTTGCATGTGGCTCTTTGCGGCCCCGTTGACGACGCCCGATTCGATCAAGGCGCGGCCGCCGTCGTCGAGCAGGCCACCGTGCACGCCTAAGTCGTTCTTGTCCGCGAGCGCCGCGAGAATGGCCGCGGGGATCGCGCCGATTCCCGTCTGAATGCAATCACCGTCGTGGATCAACGACGCCACGTGGGCCCCGATGGTGCGTGCGACCTCGTCCGGTTCGGCCGGCGGCAAGGTCATCGGTCCGTTGGTGCTGGTCACCAAGTAGTCGATGGCGGCCTCGTCGATGGGCGGTGCCCCGGCCGGTGCGGGCAGGGCCGTGTTCAGTTCGGCAACCACCACCTTCGCCGCACTGAGGGCCGCCGCGTGGAAGTCGACGTTCGGCCCCGCGCGCAAGACGCCGGAGGGGTCCCGGGTGCATTGGATGAAAGCCACGTCGAGCCCGCGCGCCAAGTAGTCGTAGACATGGCGCATGTGCATGGGGACGTACTGCACCCGACCACTCTCATGGCCCTCGCGGAGCTCGCGGGTCAGAAAGAACGCCTCCATACGGGTCGCGGCACCGAGCGACGAGAAGTCGAACCGATTCATGCCCGGGAATGGGAACTGGAGAAAAGTAACGTGTTCCGCTATCGCGGTGTCTTGCTCGCAAGCTTGCTTCAAGCCCTCGACCAAGGCCCGCGGTTCGTTGCTGCTGCCGGCCACCCAGACCCGCATGCCGGGGCGCAGCAGGCCGCCCACTTCGATCGCGTCGATGGTCTGCACGCTTCGGGCTTACTGGAGGCGGTTGATCGTGTTGGCGAGGAACCCCGCGCCGAAGCCGTTGTCGATGTTCACCACGGCGACCCCGGAGGCACAGCTATTGAGCATGCCGAGCAAAGCGGCGACCCCGTTGAAGCTCGCGCCGTAGCCGACGCTGGTCGGCACGGCGATGACCGGCTTGTCCACCAACCCGCCGACCACGCTTGGCAATGCGCCTTCCATGCCCGCGACCACGACGACCACCCGTGCCTCGCGGATTTCCTCGATGCGCGCGAGCAGGCGATGGACGCCCGCAACGCCGACATCGCTGATACGCAGGACGGGGTTGCCGTAGAACTCGGCCGTCAACGCCGCCTCCTCGGCCACGCTGCGGTCGGAGGTTCCCGCGGTCACCACGGCGACCTTCGTCGAAACCGGCTCGTCCTCCTTCTGCTTGCAGGTGAGCAGACGCGCTTCGGCATGGTGAGTGGCCTGGGGGACGGCGTCGAGTGCCGCCCGCGCGGCCGCTTCGTCGACACGCGTCGCCAGCGCGTTGTGGCCGCGCGCCACCACAGCCTTGAAGGTCGCGGCCACCTGTTCCGGCGTCTTGTGCTCGCCGTAGACCACCTCGGCGGATCCCGTGCGCCGCAGCCGGTCGTGATCGATCGTGCTGTGGCCGAGGTTCTCGAAGTAGGCACTGTCGATGGCCGCCGCGGCCTGGTCCCGGTCCAGGCGTCCTTGGGCGAAATCGTCGAGGATTTCCGCGATGGGCTTCACGGTCCGAGCGCCTTGTCGATTTCGCGGTCTACCGCGGACTTGGCGCTCAGGTAGTCCAAGTCGTTGCGTGCGGCCAGCGCGGCCACGTCATCGTGTTCCGATTTCCACCGTGTGGCACCGCTCGGCAAGGTGACGACCTTGACGCGAACCGGTCCCAGCGTCGTGTCCACGGTGCGTTCCTGCCGCGGCAGCATCCGCTTGGCGACCTCGTGCAGGCGCACGCCGATGGTGGTGGATCCCGCGAAGAGCTCATCGAGCACGGCATCGAGCCGCGCCTCGTCGACGATGACCGAAACGCGCGTGCCTGGACGGGCCTTCTTCATGACGATCGGCGTGAGGAAGACATCCCGGGCCCCCTTCGCGAACAGGGCGTCCATCAAGGGCTGGAAAGCCTCCGGCGTCATGTCGTCGATGTTGCACTGCACCTCGAGATTGGTCTCGGCCTCGATCCGGGCGGTCACTTCCCCAAGGGACAGGCGCAGGACATTGGGCACGCGGAAGTCCTTCATGCCGACGCCGTAGCCGATCGTCGTCGCCTTGAAACCGACCGGCGCTTCGAATTGATCGACCGCGCAGTTGAGGATGGCAGCCCCCGTCGGCGTCGTCGCCTCGCCGTCCACGCCGCCGTAACGGCACGGCGCGCCCTTGAGGATCTCTGCCGTGGCCGGCGCCGGTACCGGCATCACGCCGTGCTCGCAACGTACCGTGCCGCTGCCGAGTTCCACGGGACCGCAGAAAACGCGATCCGCATTCAGGTAGTCGAGACCGATGGCCGCACCGGCGATGTCGACGATGGAGTCGGTCGCGCCGACCTCGTGAAAGTGGATCGCCTCGACCGTGGTGCCGTGGATCTTGGCTTCCGCCACCGCGATGGTCTCGAACATCGCCCCGGCCCGCTCGCAGACCTTAGGCGCAAAGCCGGCCCGGTCGAGGATGCCCTTGATCGTCGACAGGTGGCGGTGCGGGCGGTCGATGCCGTCGTGCAAACGCACCGTGGCTTGGGTGCCCGTGATGCCCATCTTCTTGCTCGGCTCGACGACGAGGTCGAACTCGGCGGCCAATTCGAGCTTGTCGAGTTCGGCCTGCAGGTACGCCGCCGGCACGCCGACGTCGATCAAGGCGCCCAAGTGCATGTCGCCGGCGATGCCGGCGAAACACTCGTAGAAAAGCGCGCGCTGGGTCAATGCGAGTCGCCTAGCGGCTACTCGCCGCCAGCTGACCTCATGCGAGCAGGCTGTGCGTCGGGCCGCAGAACCGGTCGATGGCGATGCCGTGCGTGCAGGCGTTGGCGCACGGCTGGCCATCGCAGGACAGGCAGGCCTCGGCGTTCGTCGCGAGCATCGCGTACTCGCGGCGCGCGAAGTCGACGTCCTGATAGTCGACCGCGTACATACGCGTGCGCAGTACCTCCTGGATCGGCACGCCGTACGGGCAGGCGCCGGCGCAGTCGTTGCAGACGTTGTTGCAGTACGTCTCCTTGTTGAGGTGCGCATAGCGCTCGAGCAGGTCCATGTCGCCGTAGGCGAGCTTCTCCCACCCGGAGGCGCCGAGGAACTCGTCGATCTTCTCGACGCTGTTCATCGTGATCACCGCCCCGTCCACATCCGGGTTGGACAGCACCCAACGCAACGCCGCCTGGGCGTAGGTCGCACCGTCCTTCTCGAACGGCCGCATGTCGTTGAGGCGTGCACCGCGCAGGGTCTTCATCACCGTGACGCCCACGCCCTTGGCCCTGCCCTTGGCGAGCGCGCGCGGCAAGTCCTGCTGGGTGGCCACCCAGTCCATGGACCGGGTGACACGCTCGAAGAACTTCGGATCCTGGCCGAAGTTGTGCGCGACGAGCACGGCGTCAACCAAGTCCTCCTCGAACGCGTATTCGAGACAGTCGACGAGGTGGCCCGCATGGCCCGACATGCCGGAAAAGCGGATCTTGCCTTGCTCCTTCGCGCGGTCCATGAAGGCATGCCACTCCGGATTGCGAACGACCGCCAGGTCGTTGACCGCGTGGTTCATGTAGATGTCGACGTAGTCCATCTGCAGCCGGCGCAGCGATCCTTCCAGCATCTCCATGAGCCACTCGGCGCTGCTGTCCGGTTCCTGCATGACCTTGGATGTGATGACCACCTGGTCGCGCTTGCCTTTCAGGGCGCGACCGAGAGCGATCTCCGAGTTGCCGCCCGTATAGCTTTCCGCGGTGTCGAAGTAGTTGATGCCGCGGTCCAGGGCGTGGTGCACCAGGTCCTCTTGACCAGGGCGGAGGCTTGCGGTGCCGAACGAGACGTCCGAGATCTCGTAGCCCGTGCGGCCTAGCGTGGCATAACGACGGACCTCGCCGGGTTGCGTGGGATCGTTGGCCCACGCGCTTGCCAGCGGCAGGGCGGCGGATGCAGCCGCGCTTGTACGCAGGAAACCGCGGCGGCTGGTGGACACGTTGGCGCTCGCCATGACACTGCTCCCCAATCGGATATCGCGCAAGAGTACGCCCCTCGGGCGGCTATTGCGAATATCCGGTCAGCCGGCGAGCGTTTCCCAAGGCCCGGTGATGGCGAACGTGATCCCCGGCACCTGCAGGTTCACGAAGAGCCAATCGCCGGCACGGCAGGCGCCGCACCATTCGCCGCCGCGGTAGTCGCCGTTGAAGCCGCGCAGTCCGTCGAGCACCACCGCGTTCTCGGCGACGGTGACGATCTCGCCGTCGTTAGTCAGCAACCGCAACCGGGTGGGCGAACCGCCGTCCTCGCAAAGCAGCAGCCCGAGGCCCGGCAGGCTCACGAGATTGTCGGGCATGTCCAACGTATCGCGGCCCGGCGACTCGTAGAGCAGCGTCAGCCGGTCGTTTGCGACGCCGAGTTCCCACACCTGGCCCTTGCCGGCCGCGCCGCCAGTGGTGGAGACGAAATACAGTCGGCCGCCGTCGAACCAGCAGCCTTCGAGGCGCCGGAACGTCTTCCCGCCCCGCGCCTTCCCTTGGGCGAAGACGGCCCGACCGTCCAAGGCCTCCGGATCGTCGATGTCCACCCACTTGACCGGCGCCGCGGTTCCGGGACGGTCCTTCGGGTCGCTTCGACCGTCGATCGCCAGCATCTGCAGTTGGCCCGGTCCGCGCAGTGACCCAGGCCCCATCGAACCGGCCGCAGGCACAAATCGGTAGAGCCCGGCGCGGCGTTCGTCCTCGGTGAGATAGACGATGCCCGTGCCAGGATCCACGGCCGCTGCCTCATGCTCGAATCGCCCGAGCCCGGGAATCGGTCGCGGATCGCCCACACCCTCGGCGGGAACCTCGAAGACGAAACCGTGGCGCCGCGAGACGCGGTGCGTGGACGGGTCGGCGAGCGTCTCCTCGCAGGTCAGCCAGCTTCCCCAAGGTGTCGGACCACCCGAGCAGTTCTTGTACGTCCCGGCGAGGGATACCCGCGACGAGAGCCAATCGCCCGCCACCGCGTCGAACGTCAACGTCGTGGTCCCGCCGCCGCAGGTCGGGTCGTAGACCGGCCTGTCGGCCAAGAGCGGCGCCAGCGTGATCTCATGGTTGCGCACCAGGGTGACGGTGCGACCGTCGGCAGCGGGAAACGCCCCCATGCCGTCATGCAGGCCCGAGACGACGTTGCCGTCGTCCGTGGCATCGAGCGACCAACTGGCGGACTTGTAGCTGAACCCGGGCGGCAGTCGAAGCAGCGCGGCCCCGGTGGTCTGATCGGCCACCGGACGCAGTTCCCGGACAACTCGCGTTGTGGTCGCGCGACCCTTCAACGCGAGGGCCGAAACGGCGAACGCCGTGCCGCTGACCGCGGAAGCGAGAAGTTGCCGGCGCGTGGCCATGCCGGCGATGGTATCAGCGCCCACCGCGGCACTCATTTCCCTGACCACAGTTCATCTTTACAGTTGGAACCTACGCGTTTTCTTTAAGGCCGCTTGCGTTGAAGGTCGTGCAGGTCCTGCCCGCGCTGGACGGCGGCGGCGTCGAGCAAGGCACGCTGGAGATCGCCCGCGCGCTGGTCAGGGCGGGACACGAGTCCATCGTCGTCTCGAACGGCGGCCGGCTGGTGGACACCGTGGTTGACGAAGGCTCCCGGCACGTCGCCTGGGACATCGGCCGCAAACGGCCTTCGATCGCCTTCGATGTCGGCAGGTTCCGACGTTGGCTGGACCAGGAACGCCCGGACGTGGTCCACGCCCGCTCGCGAATGCCGGCGTGGGTGGCGTGGCTGGCCTGGCGGCGCATGGCACCGGTTGCCAGACCGCGTTTCGTGACCACCGTTCACGGCCTCTACACCGTGGGCCGCTACAGCGCGGTCATGACCCGCGGAGAACGCGTCATCGCCGTGTCCGAGACGGCGCGCCGCTATGCCTTGGACAACTATCCGGGCCTCGATCCCGACCGCGTCATACGCATCTACCGGGGCGTCGACGCCACGCGTTTCAACAAAGGCGTTCGACCGTCCGCGGACTGGCTTCGGCGCTGGCGCGCCGCTTCCCCGGCCCTAGGCGACCGGCCGATGGTGGTGCTGCCGGGGCGGATCACGCGGCTCAAGGGCCATGCCGACTTCATCGCAGCGATGACGCGCCTGCGCGCCAACGAGGTCGATGCCGTGGGCGTCATCGTGGGGGGCGTCGAACCCAAGCACCGATCGTACCTGGAGGCGCTCGCGAAACAGGCACCGGAGTTGGTGTTCACGGGCCATCGGTCGGATGTGCGCGAGATCATGGCGCAAGCGGCGGCGGTCGTCTCTCTGTCAACGCACCCCGAGTCCTTCGGCCGAACCGTCCTCGAGGCCCTTTCCCTCGGCACGCCCGTGGTTGGCTACGACCATGGTGGCGTGGGCGAGATCCTCGCGGCCGTGTACCCCGAGGGCCGCGTCCCGGTCGGTGACCACGCCGGGGCCGCCGACCGGCTGGCGAGCATCCTCGCGGACCGGCACGCAGCGTGCAAAGCGGTCCGCGACCACGACTTCGACGTCGAACGCATGTGTGCGCAAACGCTGGCGGTTTACGCCGACCTAGGACCGGCAGCACCATGACGTTCACTGCCGTCACCGTCGTCGTCGTCTTGCTCCTTGCCGCCTTTTCGTTCCGGTACGCCTGGTGGCGGCCCGCTGTGCACGATAGGCACCCCCGCATCCTGATGTACCACATGATCCGACAGCGCCTGCCCGGTGGACGCTTCAACAAGCTGCGGGTCGCACCCGACCGGTTCGAGCAGCAACTGCGCCACCTGACCGAAAACGGCTGGCATTTCGCCTTCCTATCCGAACTTGCCGACCTCGCGGGCACGCCGAAGACAGTCGTGCTGACCTTCGACGACGGCTACCGGGACAACTACACCGCAGCGCATCCGCTGCTGGCCAAGTACGGCGCGAAGGCGACCCTGTTCCTCGTGGTGGACCGCTTCGACCGGGACTGGTCGACGACGAAGAAGGCCCACCACGACTCCGGCGAGTTGATGCGCGAGGAAAAGCTCAGCGACGCGGAGCTGCGCACGATGCTCGACTCGGGCCTGTGGGAACTCGGCGCGCACACGCTCACCCATGCCCTGCTCACGGACCTATCGGACTCGGAGCGGCGCCACGAAGTCGCCGACGCCAAGACCGACATCGAGGCCCATTTTGACACCGAGGTCAATGCCTTCGCCTACCCATTCGGGATCTACACCGACGAGGATGTGGCCACGGTCGACCAAGCGGGCTACCGTTTCGCCGTGACCACCGACGCCGGAATCAGTACGGACATCGAAGTCGAAGCACTCAGACTCAAGCGCGTCAAGATCAGCGGCAAGGAGGGCCGATTGGGATTCGTCACGCGATTGCGCACGGGAAGACGGGGACTCATGGAATGAACGTCTGCTTGGTGCTCGCCGGAAACGAGGAGGGCGGGCTGGAGACCCACGTCGTCGATCTCGCGAACGGCCTTGCGCGGCTCGGCGACGACGTGACGGTCGTCGCACATGCGCGGTACGGGCCGCGGTTCGCGTCGACGGTGACGTTCTCGCCGCTCGACCTCGCCCGGTCGCGGCGCAGCCCGTCGCTACGACGCGGTCTTCAGCAGCGTATTCGGGACGCGGCCGCAGAGGTCGTGCACGCGCATGCGGGCAAGGCCGCCGCGCTCGTGGCCGCAGCCGACGTCGCGGTCCCGACGGTGGGCACCATCCACGGCATGAAGAAGGACCTCTCCGCGTATCGGCGCTTCGATGCCGTCATCGGCGTGAGTCCGCGGGTTTTGACGAATCTCGACCACCCGAACAAGACCGTGATCTACAACGGCGTGCCGGACGCGCCGCCGGCCATGACCGGGGCCCAATTGCGCGGGCGTTTCGGGATCGCGCCGGGGCAGCCCGTCGTGGTCGCGGTGGGCCGGCTGGTGCCGGTCAAGGGATACGACCGCCTCATCGACTTGTGGGATCGGAGCCTCGGACACCTGCTTCTGGTCGGCGAAGGCCCTGAGCGAAGCCGGCTGGCGGCCCTCGCAGAAGGCAAGCCGGTCACCCTCGCAGGCTTCAGGAGCGACGCGCGGGCGATCATGGGCGGGGCTGACCTGATGGTCTTCGCCTCAGAACGCGAAGGTTTTCCCTACGCGCTGGCCGAGGCCCTGGTGGCGCGTTTGCCCGTCGTGTCGACGCCGGTGCCAGGCGCCGTGGACCTGCTCCCCGCGGAGCATCTCGCCCCGATCCCCCATCTCAAGGGCGCCATCACCCGTTGCGTTGCCGACCTCACCGCAACCCGAGACCGCATGCAAAGTGCTTTCGAGCACGCCGCCCGCGCCCTCAACGTCGAGCACATGGTGCATGCAACGCGGGCCGTCTACGCCACGGTCGTGCGATGACGGAGCCGAAGCCGGCACTGGCCGTACTGATCGTCTCGGACGGCGTCCCCGGGCATGTCAGCCAAGCGCGCGGCCTAGTCCGCTGGCTGGCGACGCGATTCTCGACCCACACCGACGAACACCGGGTCGACCTGCGTGCCCGGTCCTTGGCACGTCTCGTACTCCCGCCTTTGCTACGGCGTGAAACGGCCGGGCTCGCCGCTTACCGACTCTTTCACGGCGAACCGCCACGGCCCGACGGCCCGGTCGACGTCGTGGTCTCAGCGGGCGGCAATACGGCCTTCGCGAACGTCCTGCTGGCACGACACCTACGCCGACCCAACGTGTTCCTGGGGTCGCGACGCCGACTTCCCGGCCGCTGCTTCACCGCGCACCTCACGCTCGAGCCAACGGGCGATGCGTCGAACATCGTCGTGACCGTCGCTCCGAGCCCGTCGACGGACGCGGAGATGGCGGCCCGCGGGCGCGCCTTCGCGGAACGTCATGGATTGGAGAGCGAGCGCCTGTGGTTAATGGCTTGCGGCGGCGACGGCGCCGGCAAAACGTACCGCGCCACGCACTGGCGGAAGCTCGGAGGCTGGATGAACGAGCTCGCGGCTCGCCACGGGGTGCGCTGGCTCATCTCCACGTCGCGGCGCACCGGGCGTGCAGCCGAAGATGCGTTGTTTGCCGCCCTCGCCCCCCACAATGTCGCCTACGCCGTGTGGTGGAGCCGACGCGAAGAGCGCATTCTCGGCGATCTCATGGGCGCCGCCGAGCGGCTCTTCGTCACTGTGGACAGCATGTCCATGATCAGCGAATGCATCGCCGCGGCCAAACCGCTGATCCTGGTCCACACCGGCGACGGCACACCGAACCAGCGCTACCAAGACGCGCTCACGAAGTACCAGCGTCTCGGACTGTGCGGCCATCACGAAGTCGGTGCGGGGATCGACGACCAAGTCACGCCGCCGCCGTCGCTCGCGGCAATGGTCGAACCGCAAATCGACGAACTTGCCCGCCGGATCGCGCCCCGGTGAGGGGTTTCGCATCGCGGGGTGCCAAGGACGCCGAGCTGGCGCTGAAGGCGTTCCGTGCCCCGCTGTTCCGGGCGCTGTATCGCAAACGAGAAACGTACGTATGCCCGGCGTGCGGCTACGCCGGCCCATTCATGAACAAGGGTGCGCGGACCGACGCAAAGTGTCCGGCCTGTGGCGCGCTGGAACGCACCCGGCTGCACTTCGCGGTACTCGAACGCGTCCTAGAAGAGGTCGATCCGGCGTCCCGGGACATCCTGCACATCGCTCCCGAGCCGATCCTGCGGCGCTACCTGCGCCGGCGATTCGGCGGCTACCGGTCGGGCGACCTCAACCGCCGCGACGTCGACGTGGTGCTGGACATCCAATGTCTGCCGTTCGCCACCGAGAGCTTCGACTGCGTCTTCGCCTCCCACGTCCTCGAGTATCCGGTCGACGACCTCGCCGCCATCGCCGAGGTCCGTCGCGTGCTGCGGCCCGCCGGCCTTGCCATTCTGCCCGTGCCGCTGATGGGCGCCTACACGGTCGACCGAAGCGCGCGCGACCCGGTCACCCGCCTGATGCACGAACCGGGCCTCGACTACTTCGCCCGCTTCGAGCCCCACTTCGGTCGCGTCGAGATCATCCGCTCCGACGAGGTCGATGCGCGCTACCAGCCGTTCGTGCGCTGTCCGGACGAAAGCGTGCCCATGCCCATCCGGGCGTCAGCGGGCGTCTTCGTCGACGCCGTGCCGGTGTGCTACGCATGACGCGGGCAGTCATCCTGGCTGGACTCCTGGTCGTCACCGTCACGGGCCGCGCCGAGCAATTGCACTACGACGCCCAGGTGGCCTGGATACGCGCCGGTGCGGTGGATCTGTCCGTGGAACGCGACGGCGACCGCTACGAGCTCAGCGGCATGGTCGCCACGAGCGGGGCCATGAACCGCTTCTTCCGCTGGCAGGGACGTTTCGCGGCGACGGGACGTTTCGTCGACGGCTACCCGGTCACCAACGCCTATCTGCTCCTCGAAGACGATGGCGAGACGCGCGAAGTGCTGCTGGCGTTCCGGGACAAGACCACGATCCACGCGACCGACCGCGAGTCCGAAGAGGTTCAGCAGCCGCCCGGTTCAGACCTGATGTCCGCAACCTTCCTGGCCCCGCATTGCCTGGCCGACGGCACCATCGTCCACGACGGCGAAGACACGTATCGGGTGGACCTGCTCTCGTCGTCGGAAAGCCGGCTGCACGGCGGTCCGCACACCTACTCCGGCCCGGCAAGACGATGCGCGTATCGGTTCTACGAAGACGGGCGCCGCGCCCGCCGGATCACGGTCTGGTCGGCTGCGGTGGACGGGCGCGAGGTCCCCGTGCGCATTCGCATCCGCGTGCCGGTGTTCCCCGACGGCGTCCTGCGCCTGCGCCTCGACCGCTAGCAGACGCCGCGTACGTGGCCTTGGGCCGGAGTCGGCGCGCCGCAGGCGGCGCGTTCCGGCGCACAGCAGCGCCGGCCCGGCTTTGGGGCGCTTAAGGGGCCAGTTCGCCGAAGACCTCGTCGTCGTGCTCGCCGAGTTTCGGTGCGCGGCGGGAAATCGCCCACGGGCTGCCGGTGAGCGCGTACGGGGCGCCGGGATAGACGATCGTGCGGTCGATGTCCTCGTGGTGCACCGGCACCTGGAACCCCCGGGCCTTGAAGTGCTCGTCCTCGAACGCCTCTTCCGGCGCGTTCACGACCCCGACGGCCAACCCCGCGCGCTGGCAGCCGACGAAGAAGTCCTGGGCGGAAACGCGTGACGCAATGAGCTTGAGCCCCTCCCGGCCAGCACCGAAGATGGCGGTGATCTCGTCGTCGCTGCCGATCCTCGACAGGTCGAACGGCCCTTCCCAGTTGGCACCCATCTCCAGGAAGACGGCCTCCGGCAGTTCGGCGTCCAGGCCCAGTTCCTTCAGCCAGTCGTAAAGGGCCGCGAACTCCCTCGGCTGGCGCGGCGGCACGCCCGTGTTGGCGTGGCGACCGTCGGCGCAGAGCTGCTGGGTCTCCCGCGAGGGGGACACCGACGCATGCCGCCCGGTCTGCCGCTGCACCGTGCGCTGCGCCACCAGCCACGAATAGGACGCGGCCTCGGTGGTGACGTTCGACGCCGCCGTCATGCTCACGTCGATGAACTGGCCACGACCGGACATCGACCGGTACAGGAGAGCTGTCAACGCCGATAGGAAGGCGAAGTGGGCTGCGGTCTGGTAGCCCTGCAGCGGTCCGCGGATCGGCGGCAGCGCGTGATCGTCGTAGCCGCAACTCCAGGGCGGACCGGACGCCGCCATCACGGTGAGATCGGTGAACGGCAGGTCGCTCTTGGCATCTTCTCGGCCATACGGGGTGACGGCGACGTGGATCAGTTCCGGACGCAGGCGCGCGAGATCCACGTAGTCGAGCCCGAGCGCGCCGAGCCGACGACGCGGCTCGGCTTCCAGGAGCACATCCGCCGTGCCGATCAGCGAACGGAAGCGGTCGCGCCCCGCCTCGTGGTCGAGGTCGATCACGACCCCGCGCTTGCTGGTGTGGTAGTGCCACCAATAAAGGCTGCGGTCCGTGCCTGGCTCGTCGTCGACGAACGGCGGATAGTCCCGGCTCGGATCGCCCCCCGGCGGTTCGACCAGGATCACGTCCGCCCCCATGTCACCGAGCAACTTCCCGGCCAGAGCGATCGGTTCGCGCGCCAATTCGACGACGCGCAGTCCCGCCAACGCGCTCATACCACGCCCTCCGCGTGCAGCGCATCAACGTCCTCGGCCGAGAAGCCGAGCAGCCTCGTGAGCACGTCGGCGGTGTGCTCTCCCAGGCACGGGCCGCCCCTTTCAAAGCGCCACTCGGTCTCCGAGAAGTGCGCGGGCTGGCCGTCGACGCGCACATCGCCCATCTTGGCGTGGCGCACCGTGGGCCACAGCCCGAAGTCGGCTGTGCTGGGGTCGATGTCGATCCGCTCCTGCGGTTTCATCACAGCCGCGACGGGCACGCCGGCAGCGCGCAGCAACTCCTCTACATCGAACTTGCCTTGCTGCGCCGTCCACGCGGTGATGTTCTCGTCCAGCGGGTCCTGGTTGGCGTGCCGCGAGTCGGGGGTCGCGAACGTGGGACCGTCGCACCACGCCTCCCCCACGACCTTGGCGAACGCCTCCCAATCGGCCTGGTCGCGACACGCGATCGCCACCCAGTCGTCGTCGCCCGCACAGGGATAGATGCCGTGGGGCGCCATGGGCGGCCAGAACGAGCGATTCGCATGGGGGCGGCCCGGACGCCGGCTGGGGCGCTGGTTGACGGTCCAATCCAGCAGTGCCGGGCCGTGCAGCGAGAGCGCCGACTCCGTGCAGGCGAGGTCGACCCACTGCCCCTCGCCCGTGCGCTGGCGATGGATCAACGCGAGCAGGATCGCCATGGCCATGTAGTAGGCGCCGGTGTGGTCCATGTACGAGTAGCCCCACCCCGCCGGTTCCAAACCCGGCAGACCCGAGGTGAAGGTGAGCCCGGAGACCGCCTGCACGATCGGTCCCCAGGTCTTGAAGTCGCTGTACGGTCCGACGTGGCCGAAGCCGCAGTTGGAGACGTAGATGATGTCGGGCTTGATTTCCTTCAGACGCTCGTAGCCGAAGCCCCAGCGCTCGAGCACGCCCTTGGCGAAGTTCTCGCTGACCACGTCGGAGATCTCGATCAAGCTGGTCAGGATGTCCTTGGCACGCTCGTCGCGAAGGTTCAGCGTGATGCCGTACTTGCCGGCGTTGTGATTGTTGAACGCACCGCCCATGTCGATGCCGCGGCGGTCGTCCACGTAGGGCGGCGTGCCGCGCAGGATGTCCCAGCGGCCTTCGCGAACAGGGTCCTCGATGCGGATGACCTCCGCTCCGAACGACGCCAGCCACCGGGTCGCGCCCGCCCCCGCCAACTGCCCGGTGAAATCGCAGATGCGAAACGCCGATAGCGCCTGCGGCCGGTCGGCGGCTGGCGACGGTGCACTGTCCGGCATGGGTCTTCCACGTACGCCTTGAACGCGTGCGAGTTTGTCTAATCACGCGCGCACTTGTCGAGTTGGACCGTTGGCGCCAAGTGTCCGCCGCGTTTGGCTGCAATCCCGTTGACCGTTGACACCCGCACTTGCCAAGATGGCGTCACCGTCACTCGCGAGACCTCTCCATGCCCCAACAGAACTCGTCCGCCGCCACGGCGATCTCTCCCGCCGACGGGCCGGTTGCGGTAACCGGCGCCAGCGGCTACATCGGCTCCTGGATCGTCCGCGACCTGATGGAGCAAGGCTACGAGGTACGCTCCTGCGTGCGCGACGTCTCCAAGCCGGAGAAGGTCGACCACCTGCTCGCGCTCAACGACGCGGGCTTGCGGGGACATACGACGCTCGCTGTGGGCGACATCTTCGAAGCCGGCAGCTACGACGAGGCGTTCGCCGGCTGCTCGGCGGTCATGCACGCGGGGGCGGCAGTCGGCTACAACCGCGAGACGCCGCAGGAGGTGTACGACGGCTGCTTCACCGAGGTGCGCCACGTCCTCGAGTCGGCGCGCAAATCGAACGCGCTCAAGCGCTTCGTCTTCACGAGTTCCTTCGCCGCGGTCGGCCACCCGCGTCCCGAAGGCTACGTCTTCACCGAAAAGGACTGGTGCGGCGACAACATCGAGGGCTACGGCGGCCGCTGGACCGAGGACAACATTCCCAAGAACCGCGACCTCGCCTACGCCATGGCGAAGGCCGCCGCGGAACGCATGCTCTACGAAGCGGCCGCCGAGGACGGTGCGTTCGCCGCCATGTCGATCCTGCCATTGCACGTCATCGGTCCGCTGATGTGCGCTAACCACGACCAGGGCTGGAGCTGGCAGAACTGCATCCGCTATATGCTGATGGGCAAGCCCTACAAGAAGTCGCGCGGCGGGCGCATGTTGTGGAACAACGTCGACGTCCGCGACGTGGCCCGCGCCCATCGGCTATGCGCCGAGAGCACGGTCGCCCAGAACGGCTCCCGGTACATCCTCTCGGCGGCGGAGCGCTCCGGTGAGTTGTTTACCTGGCAGATGCAGGCGCGCCTCAGGGACCTGTTCCCCGGGATCGCGGAAGTCGGGGGTGAGGAGATGGCCGACGGCGCACCGGCGCAGAAGACCTACGACTCGCCGCGCTCGTACTGCCTGCTCGCCATGGAGGAACTCGGGCTCACGACCTACCCCATCGACGACACGCTGAAGGCAACCGGGGACTCGTACTACCGTCTCGGGCTGCTATAGGCGTACCACCGGCCCCCAGCACGGACCGTCGAGCCTGATCCGGAAGAGATCGGGATTACGCATCGCCCGCCACTCGGACCACCCGAAGGCCGGATCCAGCATGTTCAGAAAGAGCGCGATGGCGTTGCCGTGCGAACTCACCAGCAGCGTCTGACCCTGCGCGGCGGCCGCGAGCCGTGAAATGCAACCCGCCACGCGCTCCTGGCACGCTCGACTCGACTCGCCGCCCGGGAGCGCGAGATCGAAATCCTCCCAGGTCTTGCGCAGGGTCCCCTCGAAGTCCCGGATCAGTTGCCCCGACAGTCGGCGCTCCCGAAGGTCGTGGTCGACCCGCAGCTCGATCCCAGCGGCCTCGCAGAACGGCCGAACCGTATCGACGGCACGAACGAACGGGCTGGAGACGACGTGGTCGACTCCGAGCGGCTCAAGGCAGGCGCGCAGGTCGCCGGCCTGCTGGACGCCGGCCTCGGACAGCGGCCAGTCCGATTCGGGAAGGGCGGGAATTACCGTGCTTTCGGCGTGGCGCAGCAGGTAGACCGTGGTCCCGCCGCGACGACGTTCACCCAAACGCCACCATCATCCGCACTTCGATGCTGCGCCGCGGGGGCGCCTCGGGCGGCGACGTCGGATCGTCGAACGACGTGTGCGGGCATACGGCCGCCCGTCGTCCGCGGGTGTCGAGCTGCTTGATGAAGAGCACTTCGTCGGTGGCCATGCGCGAGACGTAGTAGAAACGGTGGGCCGGATTCGGCAGCGGCATCGCCGACTTGCCGCTCGTGCCGGCAGTGTTGTAGCCCGTGTAGTAGTAGTCGACGACATCGTCGTCCGCCAGCGAGGCCGCGTCCACGACGGCTAGCGGGTTCTTGAACACGGCGTTGTCGAACGGCTGCCAGGAGTTGTACCAGGCGAATTCGCGCCGGGGGTAGTCGTCCAGGCGCAAGCCTCGCTTCTCCAGGGCGCGCGCCGCCATGTCGCGCGGATCGGCCAGGCTGTAGTCGCAGTGCAGGAAGCGCGCGTAGGCCTTGTTGAAATCGCTGGTGTCCTCGGTTCGGATCACGTGCTGGGTGATGAACACCTCGCTGCCGCCGGTCGTGCGCCTGGCGAGCGCCTCGATCTCCGGGTAGTAGACGGCCTTGACCTCCGCCTCGTCGCGGAAGTCCTCAACCGCGGATGACAGCGCGAGCAGCGCGAAACCGTTCTCGTCCAAGTCGACGCGCCCCGCCGCAAGCCGCTCGCGCGCGTCGTGAATGGCCACCGCGCGCTTGGACGTGTTTGCGCGCCGCGAATCGCGGTCGCCGATGCGCGGAATGTCGTCCCGCGCCCGCCACTCCTCGTTCAAGTACCGGACTTCGGCCTGCACGCTCATCGCTCGAACCTCAAAGAGTCTCGAATACGGCCAGTGTCGCGCATTCGACGCCATTCGAGCAAGCCGAGACGACGACCAAATCGCATGCCAACGCGACGAAACGGCGATTTCCTACAGACGCGATGGTGAATCTCGCTAACGGTTCGGTCGCGCCTTGCCCTTAACTGCGTCCCTGCACCTCAAGCCACGTCAGTCGAGACCCGATATGTTAGGTTCCAACCATGCAAGCGAAAGCCACGCACGCAAAGCACACCTCCTCGCCCGCGCACGGGCCAGGATCGCCCGTCCGTGCCTCCCTCGCCGCACAACACCCGGACGCGTTGTACCAGTTCGTGCCGCCGGTGGCGTGTGACGAGGAAGGCTATCCCTACGAGGACAGCGCGGTGTCCGAGGGCGACCGCCACTTCCGACTGATGTGCGATCTCCGCCAAGCCGCAGAGCTCCGATTCGAGCATTCGCCGGCGGTGGTGATCAGGAGCGACATGGCCCTCTATTTCGAGGAAGGCAGCCGCGCCGCCGTCGTCGTGCCCGACCTGTTCGTTGCGTACGTCCGGACGCCGGGCGGCGTCGAGCGATCGTACAGGGTCTGGGAGGAAGGTGGCGTCCCCGCATTCGTGCTGGAGATCACCTCCAAGGACAACTGGCGGCAGGACGCGGACGCCAAGCGGCGTCTCTACGAAGACCTCCGGATCGGCGAGTACTGGATCATCGACCTGACTGGCCGGCTGGCCAAACCGATCACGGGGCTACGCCTCGCGCCCGACGGCGTGTATCGCGAGATCGAGGAACGCCCCTCCGGCGGCCTGCTGAGCGAAGTGCTCGGCCTCGAACTGCTGATGCAGGACGGCGAATGCCGGATGCGGGATCCACAGACGGGCGACGTCGTGCCGACTTTTTTGGAGGCACATGCGGCCCAACGGGAGGCTGAGTCGGCCCAACGGGAGGCGGAGTCGAGGCGGCGGCAGGCGGAAGCGGCTCGCGAAGCCGCGGAGGCTCGGGTGGCCGAACTCGAAAGACGTCTCGCGAATGCGGAAGGCCGTTAGAACGGCTCAATACCAACGCGCCTTGTCCACGACATTGCGCAACTGTTCGCCAGCGAGGAAGCGGCGCGCATTGTCAGCCAAGAGCTCGTAGCGCCGTTCCGGAATGTCCGCCGCGTCGGCGACGGCTACGTGCGGCGTGATGAGCACGTTGTCCTGCCGCCACAGGGGATGGTCCGCCGGCAACGGTTCGATCTCGAAGACGTCGAGGCCCGCGCCCGCGATCTCTCCTTGCGCCAAGGCGGCCGTCAAGTCGTCGAGCTTCGCCGTCATGCCCCGCCCGATGTTGATGAAGTAGGCCGACCGCTTCATCAGCCGGAACCGCTCGGCGTTCCACATGAACTCGGTCTCCGGCGTATGCGGCACCGTGGTGATGACGAAGTCCGCGTCGGGCAGCAGGCGGTCGAGGTCCGCCGGCGGGTGAAGCGCGGCCGGGGAGTCGTGCTCGGGACGCGGATCGATTCCGACGACATTGGCCCCTAACGCAGCACACAAACGCGCCGCTTCCGAGCCGATGCCGCCCACGCCATTGACGAGCACGGTCGAGCCCACGACGTTGACGTAGCCGTGCTTGCGCACACGGCGGTCCCACTGGCCGCGAGCCTGCGCCTGGACCCAGTACGGCAAGCCGCGGGACAAGGCGAGGAGGAACATCAGGATGTGGTGGGCGATGTGGTCCGAGTAGATGCCGCGCGGGTTGGTGATCGTCGCCGGGTGGTCGATCAGCCCTTGGTAGTAGTAGCCGGGGAACGGTCCTGCGAACGGGTTCTGCAGCCAGCGGAGGTTCCGCGCGTTCGGTAGCTGTTCCGGGGACACCCAGCCGTAGGCTGCATCCGCTCGTGCGATCGCGGCTGCCGCGGCGGCCTCATCCTCCGCAACGACGACCTCCAAGCCGGGAACGTCTGCCTCAAGTCGTTCGGCCCAACTGCGCATGTGGTCGTCGATGGGCGGCAGCATCGCGAATACCGCCTGGTTGGATGAGTTGGTTGCGTTCGCCATGGCTGCTCCCGTTCGGTCTATGCTTAGCCGTTTTGTGCGCGGAGAATAAACGATGCTCGAACGATTCAAGGTCCCGGACAGCTTGGCCGTCCGGGTGCCCGCCGACACCATGCGTGGTGTCGTCGAGTCGATCTTCACGACCCTCGGCATGTCCGATGCCGACGCCGCCAAGTGCGCGGACGTGCTGATCTACGCGGACGTTCGCGGCATCGACTCGCACGGTGTCAGCAACATGATGCGGGCCTACGTCGCGGGCCTGAAGGGCGGCTACATCAATCCCAAGCCGGCCATGAAACGCACGAGCGATCTGCCCGCAGCCGTGTCCGTCGACGGCGACGGCGGCTTGGGCCTCGGCCAAGGCCGGGAACTCATGGAGCTCGCCTGCGAGCGCGCGAAGACAAACGGGGTCGCGGTGGTCACGGCGTACAACAGCGGCCACTACGGCCCGTCCGCCTACTACGCGCATCTCGCCCTGGCGCACGACATGGTCGGCGTATCCATGACGGCGGGCGGCCTGCAGGTCGCGCCAACCCAGGGCGCGGAACCGCTGCTGGGTCTCAACCCCATCGGGATTGCGGCCCCGTCCCGGAAGGAGCCGCCGTACATCTTCGACGCGTCGATGAGTTCGGTGGCGGGCAACAAGATCTCCCTCTTGAAACGCGTCGGTGGCGATGCGCTCCCCGGCTGGATCGCCGCGGACGACGGCACGCCGATCATGTCCGAGGGGCCCGTGCCCGACCGGTTCCTCATGCTGCCCTTGGGCGGCACGCGCGAAATCGGCTCGCACAAGGGCTTCGGGCTGTCCATGCTGGTGGAGGTCCTAACCAGCGCGCTCACCGGCACCGGTGCCGGGCCCCATCGCCGGCAACGCTCCGCGCACTACTTCATGGCCTACAACGTGGCCGCGTTCACCGACATCGACACGTTCAAGGACGACATGGACGCCTACCTGCGCTCGATCCTCGACTGCAAGCCGGCCCCGGGCGAGACCCGCGTCGTCTACCCCGGCATTCCGGAGCACGAGGCGGAAATCGACCGGTCAGCCAACGGCATTCCGTACCACCCCGAAGTGATCGAGTGGTTCAACGGGGTGATGGGGGAGCTGGGCATCGAATCGCCGCTCGCGGGCTAAAGGCCCGCGGACGCCGGACGTCCGCACGCCGTCCCTTGCCCGCTGGGCGGAGCGGGGCTATTGTCGTTGTCGATCAAGAGGATGCGGGGATCGGGCATGACGGAATTGACCACGCTGGAGGCCATCGCCGGGTTCCTCACGCCCACCGCGCTGTTCATCCTCCTCGTCGTTCTCCATAGCGTCATTCCGGCGCGGCGCGTCGATGGCTATGCCCACGCGAACACGGACCCCACCCAGTACCGACTGAACGGGGGCCTCGTGTTCATCGCCGCTTTGCTCATCTGGTGGTTCGAGCTCACCGGCGCGCCGCTCGACTGGCTGTGGCGAGTCAAGTGGCACGCGATCGCGGGCGGAGTCGCGCTGAGCGCCGTGCTGACGACCTGGTGGGTGGTCCGGGCGCCTGCCGACGAGCGCAACCCCATCGTGCAGTGGCTCGACGGGCGGGCGCGCAACATGCAGTTCCGCGGCCACGTCGACGCGAAGATGTTCCTGTACATCTTCGGCGGGACGTACCTCGCCCTCAACGCCGTCGCCAGCGCCGCGTACCACGAAGGCCAGTTCGGCGACGCCGCGAACCTAGGCCTCTACCTCCACGCCGTGATGTGGGTCTGGTTCGTGGCCGACTACTTCGCCTTCGAACGGGTGCAGCTATTCACCTTCGACATCATCGAAGAGCGCGTCGGCATGAAGCTGATCGGCGGCTGCATCGTCGTCTACGCATGCATCTACCCCGTGGCGCTCTGGTTCCTCGCCGACGTGCCGGCACCGGACATCGACCCGGCCTACAACGTGCTCTGGCTGGGCGGATCCACTCTGGTCTTCCTCGCCGGCTGGGTGATCACACGCGGCGCGAACCTGCAGAAGTACACCTTCAAGCGCTCGCCGGACCGGGCCTTCCTCGGCTTCATGCAGCCCACGACCATCAGCGACGGCAACAAGACGATCCTCTGCGGCGGCTTCTGGGGCGCCTCCCGGCATATGAACTATTTCGGCGAGATCCTCGAGGCGCTCGGCATGGCGCTGGCGCTCGGACATTTCTTGAACTTTTGGGCGTGGATCTACTTCGTCTACTTGGTCGTATTCTTCGTTATCCGGGAACGCATTGACGACGGCCGCTGTGCGGAGAAGTACGGCGAGCTGTGGACCGAGTACCGCGCGAGGACGCGCCACAGGCTGGTTCCGGGGATCTACTGAGGGGCGCGGCGCCGAGCCCCGTGAGCGAGAGGTCCGACGGCATGCGTTCCTTCCGGAGCGAGTTCGGATTCCAGGGCATCGTCCTCGTCTTGCTGTTGTTCCCGCAGACGCTCCCATGGGTCATTCCCGTGCACGACGTGCTGACTTGGAGTTGGTGGACCGCCGCCACCCGAACCCTTTCGGCCCTACTTTGCCCGCTAATCGTGTGGACGTTACTCGACACCGGCTACCTGATCGGTCGCGACGTCCTCGATCTCCGCATGGGCCCCTTACGCAAGCGCATTCCGCTCGACTCGATCACAGGCGTGCGGACGGAAGGCCCGATTCGGGGCCAGCACTTCGGCCTCGGCTCGGCGTTGATCCAGATCGATCACAGTGGCGGGTCAGTCGCGGTTTCGCCCCGGAAACCGGATGCGTTCCTCGCCGCCATCGCACATCCTCCGGCATCCGCGAGGTGCCCATGACCCATGCCTACTGCTATATTTGTAGCATGGCTCGAACGGGAGACACACGGATCACTTCGCGGGGCACGTGCGTTGGTCTCCTGTTGCTCTTGGCCATCGTCATCTACGCGGACCCGTCGGCTGCCACTCCGCCCCGGTTCACGCTCGCGGCGACGGTCGTCGACGCCGACGGCAATCCCTTGGACGCGTTCACCGTCAAGGTGTTGGCGCGCGGTGCGGACGATCCGCAAATCCACGCGCTGACGGATGCGGGGGGCCGTGTCGAAATAGGCATCGACCAGCCGTTTGACGCCATCGCCGTGGACGCCCCCGGGCACGCAACATGGTTCCACAGCAGCGTCGTCAGTATGGAAGGGCGTTACGACATCGGACGGGTCCAACTCGCCCGGGAACGCGTCCTGAGTGGCCGAGTCATCGACGCGGCCACCGGAGCGCCCGTCGCCGGCGCCGTCGTCCGCCATTTGCCTCACGAGGGGATGTTCGGAACCACCAGCCGCGCCAACCTGCAGAAGATTGGGTCGCTCGCCACCACCGACGGCGACGGCGACTTCACGCTCGACGACCTCCCCAGTCGAAATGTGCACCTCCTTGTCGCGGCGGAGGGCTACGCGTTCGACGCGCGCGGGATTGCCCTTCCGGCGAGCACGGACCGACTCGAGATTCCGCTTGAGTCCGGGGCGACGATCGAAGGCACTCTGTCCTTGACGAGCGGCGGCATGACCGCAGGGGAAGTCAGGCTCTCGCCAGCCGAGACCCCATGGACTTGGACGGAAGAGGCCGTCGGCCTCGACGGGCGCTTTCGGTTCGAGCATGTGACGCCGGGTTCCTACAGGCTGTCGGTCCGGTCCACGTCCGGGGTCGCCGAGCGGCGCGATGTGCATGTCGTGAGTGGCGATCACCTGGTGTACGAACTCCACCTCGAACCGCTCGGCGGCATCTCGGGATGGATCGACGGCCTGCAGGAAGGCGAGTCGGTTTGGATCAACGTCTACGGCAACGACGACCCCCGGAGCCATGTCCGCGGCAGCGATCGGGGTTTCGGCAATGGCCCGTTCGAAATGCGGGGGCTGTCCGACGGGTCTTACGTGGTCGGAGCAACGGTGGCTGGCGGGCGGAAGCTGTCGACGCGTGTCGAGGTCGTCGACGGCGCCGGCATCGCCAACTTCGCCTTCGTGGGTCGTTCGCAACTGTCCGGGAGAGTGCTCGCCGGCACCAGGCCCCTGTCCAGGATGAACGTGGCCGTCAACCCGCTGCACCCCGCGCTGCCCTCGGCGTACACGTTGACCGACGAGGCTGGTCGATTCGAGTTCAACGGGCTCGGCGATGGTGAGTACGAGATCGAAGTTCACCTTGGATCGCGCGGGACGACACGTTCGTTTGCTGTCACCGTCTTGGGCGACACCACCTTTGACGCCCGTCTCGGGCCGTACAGCATCTCGGGCAGGCTGGCACCGAACTTCCGGAATCACTTCGTACAAGCGCGACTGCTCGACCGTACGGACGAGCCGGTGATTCATCGCGTTTTCGTCGACGGCAGCGGCCGGTACCGTTTCGACGGGCTCGACCCAGGCGACTACGTGGTCACGCATTCCTCGCCCCACTATGGCGAGATCATCGAGGTGCGCATCTTCGGCGCCTCGGTCGAGGACTTGGACTTCAACCCGACCTACGAGTGGGGGTTGGCAATTCCGGTCATCGATGCCGAGTCCAAAGAGCCCCTCGAGTCGGCGATATGCGAGATCAACGAAGGGCCTTGGGCCGGCACCTCTTTTGGACAGTACAAGCAACAAAGACTGCGCTTCCCAACCACGCTGGCCCACACGGACATGACTTGCACCAGCGAGGGCTACGAACCCGCGCACGTGCGTTGGGGCGGCGGTCCGCTTTTCCTCGAGCTCAAGCCCGCCGGCACCGAGTAGTATCAAAGGGTGATGCTATATTCGCCCGATGCCCGAATCCGACCACTCGCGTACCGCGCTCACCCGCATCATCGCGGCGCGCCACCTGAACCGCGTCGGCGGCGTTCTGCAGGCGCTCCGGGAGGTCGTCCTCGAACAAGGCCACATTGAGCGCTCCGACGAACACGTCGTCGCCGACGTCTTCAATTTGAGCCAAGCCGAGGTCCGCGGCATCGTCTCGTTCTACCACGATCTGAAGACCACGCGGCAGCCGCCCGTGACCGTCAAGGTCTGCCAGGCGGAGGCCTGCCAAGCCGTCGGCGGGCGCGCATTCACCGAGCGCGTCGAGGCCCATTTGGGCGTGGAACTCGGCGGTGCCAACGAGCGCGTCGCGCTGGAACCCGTGTATTGCCTCGGCCTCTGCGCGCAGGGTCCGTCCATGATGGTCGGCCAGCGTCCTGTCGCACGCGCCGACCAATGCGACTTGTCACACGAAATCGGCACATGAAGGTCTACGTTCCGCTCGACACCTCCGCGGTGGCGGCGGGCGCCGACGCTGTCGCCGCTGCATTTGCCGATGCCGGTGCCGAAGTCGTACGCAACGGCTCGCGCGGGATGTCCTGGGCCGAGCCGCTGATCGAGATCGTTGACGACGACCGGATAGGCTACGCCAACGTGGCCGCCGCCGATGTACACGATCTCGTGGCGCAGGGTGACAGGCATCCGAAGTGCATCGGCCCGACAGCCGATATCCCGTACCTCGCCGGGCAGACCCGGGCGGTCTTCGACCGCGCGGGCGAGGACGCTCCGCTTGCGCTGCCGATGAGCACGGTGCTGGCCGACTGCCTTGATCAAGCGCCCGAGGCGATGATCGATACGGTCGAGACATCCGGCCTGCGCGGCCGTGGCGGTGCCGGATTCCCCGCGCACATCAAGTGGCGCACCGTGTTCGACACCCCGGGCGAGCAGAAATACATCGTCTGCAACGCCGACGAGGGCGACTCCGGCACCTTCGCCGACCGCCTGCTCATGGAAGGCGACCCGTACCGGCTGATCGAGGGCATGACCATCGCCGGCTTGGCCACCGGGGCCACAAAAGGCTACGTCTACCTCCGTTCCGAGTACCCGATTGCCGCCCGGATTTTCCAAGCCGCGCTTGAGAACGCCTACGACGCAGGCCTCTTAGGTACCGACATCCTCGGCAGCGGCAAAGCCTTCGACCTAGAACTCTTCATCGGCGCCGGCGCGTACATCTGTGGTGAGGAAACCTCGCTCCTCGAAAGCCTGGAAGGCAAACGGGGAGAGATCCGGGTCAAGCCGCCCGTGCCAGCGATCGCCGGGCTCTTCGGCCAGCCGACGCTGGTCCACAACGTGATCTCCTACGCCTGCGTACCCGCCATCATGAAGAACGGCGGCGAGTGGTACGCCGGTCTGGGCGTTGGACGCTCCACGGGCACGATGGCGTTCCAACTGGCCGGCAACGTACGCCGTGGCGGCCTCGTCGAGGTGCCTTTCGGCATCACCATCAACGACCTCGTCTACGGCTACGGCGAAGAAACCCGCAGCGGCCGCCCGGTGCGTACCGTACAGATCGGCGGCCCTTTGGGCGCGTATCTGAAGCCGGAGGAGTTCGACACGCCGCTCACCTACGAGAACATGATGGCGCTCGGAGCCGGGATCGGCCACGGCGGCCTCGTCGTCTACGACGATAGCGTGGACTTGGCGGCGCAGGCGCGCTACGCGTTCGAGTTCTGCGAGGTCGAGTCGTGCGGCAAATGCACGCCCTGTCGCCTCGGCGCGGTACGCGGCAAGGAGACCATGGACGCCGTCATCCAGGCCCGGGGCGAAGGTCGCGCCGCCGAAGACAAATTGGCTATGATTGACGATCTTTGTGAAGTAATGGAGACCGCCAGCCTCTGCCAGATGGGCGGCATGACGCCCATACCGGTCACCAGCGCGATCAAGCGGTTTCCAGAGGACTTCCGGCCATGACCATCGCCGTTCCCGACTTCGGAACGCCGGCCGTCGCCAGTAATGGCGGCGCGGTCGCCAGCAACGGCGCGGTGACCGATGCACCGGTCGTAGAACTCACGATCGACGGCCAAGCCGTGCGCGTTCCGGCCGGCACCTCGATCATGCGGGCGGCGCGCGAGAACGCCCTCGACATCCCCAAGCTCTGCGCCACCGACAACCTGAACGCCTTCGGCTCCTGCCGCGTCTGTCTCGTCGAGATCGAGGGCCGCAGGGGCCTCGCCGCATCGTGCACCGAACCCGTTCAGGACGGCATGGTGGTGCGTACCCAGACCGACCAGGTCGCGCGGGTCCGCAAGGGCGTGCTGGAACTCTACATCTCGGACCATCCCCTCGACTGCCTGACCTGCCCGGCAAACGGCGACTGCGAACTGGAGACCGTCGCCGGCGCCGTGGGCTTAAGAGACGTGCGTTACGAGAACGGCGCCGACCACCTCGGCGCGACGATCGACACCTCGAACCCCTACTTCCAGTTCGATCCCTCGAAGTGCATCGTCTGCTCGCGCTGCGTGCGCGCCTGCGACGAGGTGCAGGGGACGCTGGCTCTCACCATCGACGGACGCGGTTTCGCCTCCAAGGTGGCGACCAACAGCGAGAGCTTCTTCGACTCGGAGTGCGTCTCGTGCGGCGCCTGCGTGCAGGCCTGCCCCACCGCGACGCTCATCGAGAAATCGGTGGTCGAGCACGGCGTTCCAGATCGCAGCGTCGACACCACCTGCGCCTACTGCGGCGTCGGCTGTTCGTTCCGCGCCGAGGTCAAGGGCGACACCGTTGTACGCATGGTCCCGCACAAGGACGGCAAGGCGAACCACGGCCATTCGTGCGTCAAGGGACGCTTCGCATGGGGCTACACCAATCACCAGGACCGCATCACCACGCCGATGGTGCGCGAATCCACCGACGAGGCGTGGCGCGAAGTGGAATGGCAGGAAGCCATCGACTACGCCGCGAGCCGCTTGAAGGCGATCCAAGCCAAGTACGGGCGCAAGTCCATCGGCGCCATCACCTCGTCGCGCTGCACCAACGAGGAGGTCTGGGTGGTGCAGAAGATGGTGCGCGCCGCATTCGGCAACAACAACGTCGACACCTGCGCCCGCGTCTGTCACTCCCCCACCGGCTATGGGCTGCGGCAGACCTACGGGACCTCCGCCGGGACGCAGAACTTCGACTCGGTGGCGCACGCCGACGTCATCGTCGTCATCGGCGCCAACCCGACCGAAGGGCATCCGGTCTTCGCCTCGTACATGAAGAAGCGGCTACGCCAGGGCGCAAAGCTGGTGGTCTGCGACCCGCGCAAGATCGCCCTCGTGCGCACGCCGCACATCGAAGCCGACCACCACCTGCCGCTCAAGCCCGGCACCAACGTGCCCCTGATGAACGCCTTCGCGCACGTCGTGGTCACCGAGGACCTGATCGACTACGACTTCGTGAACGAACGCTGCGACCTCGAGTCGTTCCGCGACTGGCTGGCGTTCGCCGCCGACGAGGTGAACGCCCCCGAGAACGTCGCCGACGTGATCGGTGTTCCGGCCGAGGACATCCGCGCCGCCGCACGCCTCTATGCCGAAGGCGGCAACAGCGCCATCTACTACGGGCTCGGCGTCACCGAGCACAGCCAGGGCTCGACGATGGTGATGGCCATGGCCAACCTCGCCATGGCCACCGGCAACATCGGCCGCCCCGGCGTCGGCGTCAACCCGCTGCGCGGCCAGAACAACGTCCAGGGCTCCTGCGACATGGGCTCGTTCCCGCACGAGTTGTCCGGCTACCGGCCCGTCGGCGACGACGCGGTGCGCGGCGTCTTCGCCAAGCACTGGCGTACCGACCTCGACCCGGAGCCGGGCTTCCGCATCCCGAACATGCTCGACCACGCGGTCGCCGGTGACTTCAAGGCGCTCTATGTCCAGGGCGAGGATATCGCCCAGTCGGACCCGAACACCCAGCACGTGGAGGCGGCGCTCGGGTCCATGGAGTGCGTCATCGTCCAGGATCTGTTCCTGAACGAGACCGCCAAGTTCGCCCACGTCTTCCTCCCCGGATCGTCGTTCCTCGAGAAGGACGGCACGTTCGTCAACGCCGAGCGGCGCATCAACCGCGTCCGCGCGGTGATGCCGTCGAAGGCCGGCATGCAGGAGTGGGAAGCCACGCAAGCCCTCGCCCAGGCGATGGGCTATCCGATGAACTACGGATGCGTCGAGGAGATCGTCGCCGAGATCGCCGAGCTGACGCCGACCTTCGCAGGCGTCAACTTCGAGGTCCTGGACCGCGAAGGCAGCGTGCAGTGGCCGTGCAACGCCGATGCGCCCCAAGGCACGCCCGTGATGCACGAAGAGCGGTTCGTGCGCGGCAAGGGCCTCTTCGTGCTCACCGAGTTCCAGCCCACGCCCGAGCGCGCAAACCGCAAGTTCCCGCTGCTCCTCACCACGGGGCGCAAGCTCAGCCAGTACAACGTCGGCGCACAGACCCGGCGCACATCGAACCTCGAATGGCTGACCGAGGACACGCTCGAGATCCACCCGGCCGACGCCGAGATGCGCGGCATCATCACCGGCGACTGGGTCTCGGTGACCAGCCGCAAGGGCGAGATCACGCTGCGCGCGGACGTGACCGAGCGCGTCGTGCCGGGCGTGGTCTACACGACGTTCCACCACCCGGAGACGGGTACCAACGTGGTGACCACGGAGCTTTCCGACTGGGCGACGAACTGCCCCGAGTACAAGGTCACGGCCGTGGAAGTCCGCCCGGCCAACCACCGCTCCGAATGGCAGGAACGCTTCGCGGAACGGGCACGGGTACAGGCCGAAGCGCTGCCCGCGGGATGACCGCCGAAGCCGGCGCGGACGCGGCGACGGACATCCCCACGGTCGCGTCGCCCGCGCAGAGCGTGCGCGTCGGCGTTCGTTTTCATCGGCACGGCCAGACTCTCGAAGACGCCGAAACCGACCTCGTCTCGGTGGAGGAGCCGCTCGAGATTCGGCTCGGCTACCAAGCGGGCGACGAGCGCGTCGAACAAGCCCTGTCCGTCACGATGCGTACCCCCGGCAACGACTTCGACTTGGCACTCGGGTTTCTGCTGTCGGAAGGCGTGATCCAATCCGACACCGATGTCGTCGGCACCGAGACCTGCGGCCCGCCAAGTCCCGACAAGGGCTTGTACAACACCGTCAAGGTGACGCTCGCCGACCGAGTCAACGTGGACACCGAGAGCCTGACGCGCTACGTCTACACGTCCTCCAGTTGCGGCGTCTGCGGCAAGGCGTCCCTCGACGCGGTCCACGTGCAGATCCCCGATGGCGACCGCGACGTCTTTCGCATTTCAGCGGACAACCTGCGGGCGTTGCCCGCCGCTTTGCGCGCCAAGCAGACGGAGTTCGACCGCACGGGAGGCCTACACGCCTCCGCGTGCTTCGACGACGACGGCAACATTCACCGCCTCCGCGAGGACGTCGGCCGGCACAACGCGCTCGACAAGCTGATCGGATCCTACCTCGCGGCCCACGAGCCACCCTTGGCGGATCGCGGCGTCCTGTTGTCCGGGCGCGCCAGTTTCGAGCTGATGCAGAAGGCCGCCATGACCACCACGGCCTTCGTCGCCGCCATCGGTCCGCCGTCGAGCCTCGCCGTCGAGTTGGCGGTGGCGGAGGGCATCACGCTGGTGGGGTTCCTGAAGGCGGGGACTTTCAACGTCTACGCGGGCGCCGAGCGCATCGCGTAGCGCGACAACGTCACGGCGCGGGCCTCCTGGCCGGCATAACTGGGGAATCGCGGCGAGGCTGGAAGAGCACGACCATTTCGCACGCCACGGATTGACAATGTCCTACGTCACGACGTGCTAATGTCCTACATACACCCCTTCGCGAGGTCGGCAGACTGGCTCCACGCACGGTTGCCTGGATGACTCGCAAGTGAACGACAACAGAAAAAGGTCGATGCTTCCCGAGTGGCTCGACGCCCGGACCCTCACCCTCCTCGCGGCCTTCATCGCGCTCGGCGCCTTGATCCAGACGGCCTTCTCGGACATCCGACAGGACATCCGGGCCATCCGGAGCGAGATCGGAACCATGCGTGGCGAGATCGGAACCATGCGTGGCGAGATGGAGGCCCTGCGCGCCGAGATTCACAGCCTGCGCGTCGAACTTCGGGCCGACATCGGCAAACTCGACGACCGCCTGCGGGTAGTCGAGACCGACGTCGCCGCGGTCCGGGCCGGGATGGTCGGCTTCGACGCCCGGATCCGCGCGGTGGAGCAGCATGCCCGTCACGCCACCCAACGGTCCGGGGCGGATACGCCCGAACGCTGAAACCGCGCCCGCGGGCTGCCCGTGTCAGCGCTGGTAGAAACCCTCCCGATCCTCCGCCAGCGGCTGCGGCTCGTGGTCGCCCACGTAGTCGAAGAAGTCCACGCGCAGCCGCGGCAGGTCCACCTTGATCCGCTCGACGAGCCGCGGCGTCCGCGGACCCTCGAAGTCGTCGTAGACCAGGAAGGTCACCTTGCCGGAGCCGAGATGGACCTTGATGAGATCGACCGCGCCGGCTTCGCCGAACAGTTGCAGCGCGCAGCCGACGTAGATGCGGACCAGCGGCAGGCACTCGCCGAGCACGAACTGGTGGAAGGTGAGATCGTGACCCTCGTTGAGCTTGCCGATGCCGAGCTCTTCGTGGCAGAACGCGGCGGCCTCGGCGAGGCGCTCGGCGTCCCCGGTAGCGAACAGGGCGCGCTTCCCCGCCGCGCGCGCCCTGGTGATGCTGCCGAAGAAGAACTGCACGTCGCGCTGCAGGCGATCCGGCAGTTCCCGGTAGGGCTTGCGTCGGCCGAAGTGACCGAGCGCGAAGTAGACCAGGAGATCCTCCTGACGACCGATGGCGGCGGCCTCGAGTTCGTCCGGGCTGAAGAAACGCCCGACCCATTCGTGGACCCGCCGCCAGGATCCGACCAGGCGAATCAGCGACTGCGCCTCGGGACACTCGTCGGGCGTCGCCGGACGCCCGAGTTCGAGGACCTTCAGCCAGTACGCGTCGATCTGCTCCCGATGCCTGTCGATCAGCGCCGAGACCGCGGCATCGTCGATCTCGCGGCGCAGCAGCCGCCACTCGCGCCGCACCTGTTGCCGCGCGAGCAGGAACAGTTGCTCGTCCATGGGGTCGCGGAACACGAGGCAGATGCCCGGGGCCACGGCCACCGCGTTCTCCCCTAGCGTCGACTCGACATAACGCCGCAGCTCGTCTTGCGCGTAATACTTCTGAAACGTGTTCCGCTGGGTCCTCACGCCGTCCTGGTAGGCGGCGAACTGCTCGCGCTTGCCCTCGTAGCCGAGCATGACGCTGACGATAAGCGTCCTGCGCGCCAGTGCGAAGGCGCGCTTGAGCGTCTCGTCGCGTTCCCGAGCATCCTCGATGACGTTGAGCACGAAGCCGAGGTTGACCACGTCGGCAGGACGTTGCTCCGTCGCGGGACGAAACACCGGATCCCAACCTTCCGCGGCAATCCCCATCTCGGTGAGCAGGCGCACGTCGTCGCCGTGGCCGCAGCCGTAGTCGAAGAGCGATGCCTTACCGTCAAGAAACCCGAAGCGCAGCAGGTGCTGGATGGGCGAGGACAGCGCCGTCCGGTGCAGCGCCGTACGCTCGCGCTCGATGGACGTCATGGCGCTGGGACCAGGCCGTCGAGGCCGAGGTCTTCGAGCCGGCGGCGCCATGCGGTGCGCGTCCCGATGGACTTCGCATCCGCGAACGCGCCCCGTGCGACGAGACAGCGCGTCAGTCGTTCGGCGACCGGCACGCGGGGATCGTCGCTCGGCAAAAGCAGTTCCTTGCGGTGCAAGATCGGCGGATTGCGCCGGCCGGCGTAGTTCGTCGGTCGACATGTGCCGCGCTCGATGTCGCAGGACCGCGCGGCGAGCAAGGCCGGGAACGCTGCGTCGAAGTCCCCGTATCGCAGGAAACTGACGCGGCTCCGCCCGTCGAGCTTGACGACGTTGAAGTCGTCGAAAGACCCGCCGAACCCGCGGCAGAGGTCGGCCAGAAAGCACGCAACCTGCGGCCATTTGGCGACCAGGCTTGCGTGGTAGTAGCTGAACGAACGGACGTGCTTGCCGCGACCGCTGGTGCGCAGTTCAGCGTATGCCCAGGCGAGGTCGTGCATGCCGCCCTTAAGACCGACAGCCTACCAATCGCCACCTTCGTTGATGAGCGATGCACCATCGCCGGTCCGGCAGCGCAACTGGCCGCCTCTCTCGACGCAGACGACGTTGCCGTGCCGATCGGTACACGCGCGCACCATCACTCCCCCGACTAGGCGCGCAGTGTCCGGCCTCGTAAACGTTGGGCACTTGAGTTCGTTGCGTCGGTCCTTGCTTTCCTCGCCAGGGCTCGGCTGGGCGGCACAGCCAAACAACGCCCCAGCCACGAACACGGCACAGAAGCTGGCCACAAGCGGCACTGGCCAACCCGTGTCGCCGTGTCTGAGTCCAATCCGCATGGCGCAAGGCAGAGTAATCGAAAACCACTACGCCCACACGGGTTACCGACCTTGGGCGGCGGCTTCCAGCACCGTGACGTCGATCTTCTTCATCCGCATGAGTGCGGCCCAGACCCGGGCGGCATGCGGTCCGTACATCAACTCCGTCGCACGCCGGGGCACGATCTGCCAGGACAGTCCGAAGCGGTCCTTCAGCCAGCCGCATTGGCTTTCGGCACCGCCCTGCGCAGTCAACGCCACCCAAAGCCGGTCCGTCTCCGCCTGGTCCTCGGTGGCGACCGTGATCGACGCGGCTTCGTTGAGCTGGAAACGGTCGCCGCCGTTGATCGCTTGGTAGGGCGCGCCGGCAAGCGTGAAGTCGACGCCAGCCACCTTGCCGGGCTCGCCCATGCCGATGCCTTGCGGATAGCGGTCGACACGTTCGATGCGACTGCCGGGAAGCAGGCTGCAGTAGAACTCAGCGGCGGGCATTGCCGCGTCGTCGAACCAAAGACACGTGCGTACGCTTACGTCATCTGCCACCGAAACATCTCCCAAACCGGTTCACCTGGTCAGTACCCTGACCCGCGCTTCTTACTCTGCTGGAGCCAGTAGTCGAAGACATCGAGCGCGTCCGGAATGAGTACGCGCGAGGTCGGCAGTGTCCGCTCGTCAGGCGGCGTTCTCATTTCGGCATAGATGTGATCGTCACGGAACCCGTACGCGGCGGCGTCGGCGCTCGCGTTGCAGTAGTAGACGCGGGCAAGGCGCGACCAGTAGATTGCGCCCAGGCACATCGGGCACGGCTCCGAGCTTGCGTAGATCTCGCAGTCGGACAGGTCGAACGTGCCGAGCCGCGTGCAGGCGTCACGGATGGCCACCACTTCCGCGTGGGCGGTGGGATCGTGGGTCTTCAGCACACGGTTCCATCCCTCCCCGACGATGGTCCCGGCCTGGACGATGACGGCGCCGAACGGTCCGCCATCGCCGCGACCCACGCCTTCCCGAGCGAGATCGAGCGCTGTTCGCATGAAGACGGTTTTCGACATTGGCCGCGCTACGCGAGCGCCTGGTACGCCAAGCGCTGGAAGGTCTCTTGATAGTCGTTGTTCGGCATCATGCCAGCCTGCATCACCTGGGTGAGGCATACGCCAAGCAGTTCCTCGCTCGGATCCGCCCAGTACGTGGTTCCCGCCGCGCCGCCCCAACCGTAGGTGCCGACCGATCGGATTAGCGGCGCCAGGCGGTTGCGGCCATGGTAGGTCGCGACCCCCAGGCCCCAGTGGAAGCCGGGCCCGGTCATGGGTATCTCCACGTCGCCGGTGTGGTTGCCGATCATCAGGTCGACCGTCTTGCGGCCGAGAATGCGCACGCCGTCGAGTTCGCCGCCGTTCAGGAGCATCTGTCCGAAGCGCGCGTAGTCGCCGACGTTGGTGACTATGCCGCCGCTGGAACCACCGACGCAGAACTCCCCCGACCCGGTGATCTTCTCGGAGCTCTCGCCGCGGTCGAAGACGACCAGTTGCACCCCGTCGTCCGTCTCGCGGGGGACGTAGCTGTCGCCGAAGTCCGAGGCTAAGCCGTCCTTCACGTAGAAGCCGGTGCTCGCCATGTCGAGCGGGTCGAAGATGTTCTCCTTGAAGAACTCATCGACAGCCTGGCCGCTGGCGGCGGCGATGACCTCGGTGAGCACGGGATAGCCCACGTGGTAGCCGAAGTACTCGCCGGGGTGCGCCATGAGCGGCAATTCGGCGAGCGCACGAACGCGTTCTCGGGGCGGCGGCGTGGGCGCGTCGTCGTCGCGGCGCATCCAGCCGAGCGTCCTCAGCACGTCGGCGTACTGCTCGCGATAGGCTGCGGGCATGGTGCCCGGATTGACGAAGCCGGTGGTATTGGTCAGGCAGTCGCGCACCGTGATCCGGCGTCTCGCCCGCTCGGTCATGCCCGGCGCGTTCGGGATCTGGACGCGGTTGCTGTGGAACTCCGGCAGGAATCGCGATATCGGATCGTCCGGCGTGAGCAGGCCGCGCTCGTAGAGGATGCAGGTAGCGACGCCGGCCAGCGGCTTGGTGTTCGAGAACATGCGGAAGAGGCTCGTGGTCGTGGCGGGCTTGCCGGTCTCGAAGCTCAACACCCCGCGCGCATCGAGGTGGACGATCTCGCCGCGCCGCGCGATGAGGGTCACGAGGTTCGGCACACGCTTGTCATCGATGTACGACTGCATGGCCGGGCCGAGCGCGGCCAGACGTTGGGGGTCGAAGCCGAGCGCGGCGGCATCGCCGTGCGGGAGTGCGGACATACGGGTTCCTTGAGGTCGCAGGTTCCTAGAAGGCGCGGAGTCTAATGAGGTGGACACGTCCGTGGTAGCTGGCGCACCGGCGACCTCCGCGAACCGCATCTGCTAGGCTCCACGGCAATCAAGAGTTGACTAGGTGGTTTGAGCAAGTGCGCTCCGACAACGGTGCGGCGTCCGTCCAGACCGGGCTCCCGCGCTTCGGCACAGAGATCGCCCGCTACCTAGCGGCCGCGCATCTCGACGCGGTCCCCAACGACCGCCGGACGCCGCGTCTCCCCACGGTCGATCCCGTCGCGCGCGTGGCGGGCCAGGCGCGGTCGGCCCTCGCAACGCGAATCTGGTGCGCCGGCGCAACGGACGCGGAACGGCGCGAGGCGCTTGCGGGCTGCGATGACGACGCCGCCGTCCTCGAGCCGGTGCGGCGGAACCTGGACCGGCACTTGCGCGGTCCCGCGAACCGCCTACCCCCGGACCGAATCGAGGCGGCTTGCCGCGACCTTGGCATCGAAGATGAGGACAACGCTCTGCTCAGCGCCGCCGAACGCCGGGCACTCGACGAGGATGGCTACGTCAACCTCGGACCGCTGTTGACGGCCGCGCAACTCGACGCGTTGCGTAAGCGCCTAGGCGACGCGGTCGCACGCGAAGGCACGACCGCCGGCCACGAGGTGTCGCAGACGCGCGGCATCGCCAGGGTCTCCGGCACGGTCGTCAAGGCCATGAACCACGACGGGGTGCTCGACCCGTTCTCCTTTCACCCGAAGCTCTTGGCCGCGGTCCGGCACGTCCTCGGCACGCGCTTTCGTTACTCCAGCACAAACTTCCACTGCCCGCTGCCGGGTTACGGCCACCAGGCCATCCACGCCGACTGGGGCTGGGGCGTGCGTGACCCCGAGGTGGTGAACGCCATCTGGCTCCTCGACGACTTCACCGCAGAGAACGGCCCCACGCGCGTCGTCCCAGGATCCCACCGCTGGCGCGAACACCCGGCCGGATCGACAGTCGACGGCACGCCCAGGGATCTTGTCGCCCCGGTGCCCGGCGAAGTGCACCTCACCGGGGTCGCGGGTAGCTGCATCGCCTACAACGCCCACCTATGGCACAGCGGCACGCAGAACTTCTCGACCGATCTGCGCCGTGCGCAACATGCCTTCTTCACGCGTACGGTACGGCCAACGCAGACCGACGTGCCGGCGCTCCTCGACCGAGGCGTGTTCGAACGGTTGGGCCCTATCGCCCGGGCCGTGCTCGACGTGGGCTAGTCGAGCCTTGACGGTGCGCGCGGACCGGTAGGTCCGCCACGTCCACGTCCGCAATCCGACCCGTGCAAGGCTGATTGCTTACCCGGGAGGCCCGCGTACCTGCGTCGGTACTAGGGCGCGACCACCCGAACGCGCACGTGCGACTTCAATCCGGCAGGCCGAGCACCCGCTTGGCGATGATGTTGAGTTGGACTTCGGAACTGCCGCCGGCGATCGTGCCGGCTTTGCCGCCGAGCCAGCCGCGGGTCTCCCGGAGCGCACGCCCATCGAAACTGCCGCCTTCCCAGCCGGTGCCTTCCATGCCGTACATGCGGATCGTCGCCTCCGAACGTCGCGAACCGAGTTCGGTGGCGTAGTACTTGAACATCGACGTGACGAACGTAGGCGTCGAACCGGAGGCGTTCTCCTCCGCCGCGCGACGCGCGGTCAGGCCGAAGGCGCGCGAGTCGAGATTGATGCCGATCACCTCGTCACGGCCCGATGGATCCGCGATGCGCCCCTCCTGATCGCCGTACCACTGCCTAGCGAGGTCGGCGAACGTCGGCGCCTGTGCGCCGCCGCCCGCCGTGTTGCCCATCCCGGAGATCATGGAACGCTCGTGCTGCAGCAGCCGCTTGGCCACGGTCCAGCCACGGTTCTCGCGGCCGATCAGGTCGCTCTTGGCGGCCTTGACGTTGTCGAAGAAGCACTGGCAGAACGGCGAGTCGCCGGAGATCAGCACGATCGGCGTGACCGTGACGCCCGGATCGTCCATCGGGAACAACACGAAGCTGATGCCTTCATGCTTGGGCACGTCGGGGTCCGTGCGCACCAGGCAGAAGATCCAGTCCGCGAGCGTCGCGCCCGAAGTCCAGATCTTCGAGCCGTTGACGAGATAGTAGTCACCGTGATCCACCGCGCGCGTCTGCAGGGACGCGAGATCCGAGCCGGCACCGGGTTCCGAGTAGCCCTGGCACCAGCGGACCTCCCCGCTCGCGATCTTCGTGAGATGACGCTCCTTCTGATCCTCGGTGCCGTATTCGAGCAGGGTCGGGCCGATCATCGTCACGCCCATGCCGCCGAGCGGCGCCGGTGCGCGCGCGACCGCCATCTCTTCACGCAGCGCCCGCGAAAATGCGGGGTCGAGCCCCGCGCCGCCATAGGCCGTCGGCCACGACGGCACCGTGAAGCCGCGTTCGTAACACGCTTCGAACCAACGCCGGTGGTCCGCGCTTTGCACCCCGGCCTTGGTGCCTCCCGCAAAGCCGTCGCCGCGCCCGACGACCGGCTCCGGTAGGTTCTCCGCCAGCCACGCCCTGGTCTCGGCGCGGAAATCGCTCATTTCGCTCATGGGCTTCTCGGTCAAGGTCACCGAGCGGACTCTAACCGTGATCGGGACGATGTGCAGCGGGTAAGTCGTCGTGCTTCAGTCGGCGCGGACAAGCACGCCCTCCGCGATCAGCGCTTGCGCGGTGGACAACAAAGCCTCGTGATCGACGCCCGGCAGGAGTTCGCCCAAGGGTCCGCCGGAGGCGCAACGGGCAACATCCGCCGCGAGGCTGCTCACCGGAAGGTCGTCCCGGCCGTTGCCCGCTATCACGTGCCCCATCTCGAAGCAGCCGTCCCCCAGCACCGCCTGGGCGCGCACCACGAATCCCGGCGCGCGCCGCAAGCGAGTCGACAGCGTGGGCAACTCCGGCATGCCGTTGTCCCTCGTCGCGCGCTCATCCAGAGCCCGCGCGAAGTCCTCTGGCAGCACCGCGTGGCTCAAGGCCGAACGTTCGACCTGGAATGCCGCTTCCCCGGAGATCGCCCGGATGAACGCCGTCCTCGGTTCGAGGTGCGACTCGCCCGTCAGCCGCCGCGCTTCCCAGAAGTATGAGTCGCGAGCCCGGTTCGTGCCGTAGAAGAGCTTCGCCATGTCGTGGAAGTGGCGGTACTGCGCGAGGTACAAGCGTTCGTAGGCCATGCCGGCGGCGGCAGCCATCTTCGTGTTGCGCAGGGCGGTGGCGACGTACGCGGCCGCGAGCTTGGCGCCGGTCACGGCGAGATGCACGCCAGTCGAGAACAACGGGTCGATGAAGCAGGCGGCGTCGCCAACCAGTACGAAGCCATCGCCGGTGAACGCCTGGGCGCGATACGACCAATCCCGGACGGCGTACGGCCCGCGGGCGAAATGGGCATCGGCGAGCATCTCCTGAGCCCGCGGAGCGGCAGAGACCTGGTCGAAGTAGAAGCCCTCGCGGCCGTCGCGTGCGATGGCTTCGGCACCGAACTCACGGTCGACGACCACGCCGACGCTGGATACGCCGCCCGAGAGCGGGATCTTCCACAACCAGCCGTGATCGGTCGACTCGATGAAGATGTTGCTGTCATCCGGCGGCGCGAGGTGCTGGCCGCCCTCGAAATAGCCGTAGACGGCGAGGTTGCGGAAGTAGCGATCCCATTCCTTGAGTTCGCGCGCGGTTGCGACGAGCGATCGCTGCCCCGAGGCATCGACCACCATGGCGGCATCGACTTGTTCACCGCCCACCAGTTCGACGCCGCCTTCCCGCACGGCGCGGACCGGCGTTCCCTCGTGCACCTCGGCACCACACGCGGCGCTGTGCTCGAGCAGAATCTGATCGAAGCGCGGGCGGAGCACCTGGTAGGCGTGCGGATACCGCGGGCTCGTCTCCTTGAAATACAGGCTCCACGGCGCAGCACTCTGGCCCCAGGACCACGTCGCGCCCCACTTCTTGAGGAAGCCCTCGGCTTCGACGACCGGCAGCACGCCCACTTCGTCGAGCACGGCCAACGTGGCGGGCAGCAAAGACTCGCCGATGTGGTGGCGCGGAAACGTCTCGCGTTCAAAGACCGCTACGTGGAAGCCCTGCCGGGCCAGGAAAGCCGCCGTCGTGCTCCCGGCGGGGCCACCGCCGACCACGGCCACATCGTACCTTCGACGGCTACCCACACGGTCGCCACCGCTATCGCTACTCGAGGCATTCATGATTGGTTCCTTGCTGTTGTTGCTTCGCCCTTGATTTGATCGTTCAACAGCCGCAATTGTTCAAAGTCGATCAGTCGCGTCTGTTCGCTCAGTACCAGTCGTTCGAGAAGGTCGGGCCCTTCGTCGTGCGACGCGTCGGCGCCATCGCCAATCCGCTCCGGGTCGGCTTGCCTTGCGTCGACCCAAGCCTCGGTCTCCGGTCGTTCCAGCCACTCGACGCCCAAAGTGAACGCTAGGTCGCGCGTGCGTTGCGTCGCCTGCCGCTCGATGATCTCGAGCGCGGTGGTGAAGAAGTACACGCCGCTGGTGATCGGCCCCAGTGCGAACATCCGCGCCTCGCCGTCCGCCGCATCGTCCCGGGAGATGACCTGCCCGGTTTCGAAGACGCAGTCGATCCCGCCGTAGCGGTGCGGAACGATCAGCCCCTTGTTGAGCAGATTCCGGACCAACACGCTGTCCGCATCCTCGATGCGGTTGGCGGATCCGGTCGCCGAGACCAGGTAGTCGACATCGACGGCAGACCCGCCGGCCCGCTCGATGCCGAACGTTCGACGTTCACGATCCCACCGCAATCCCTGGGCACCGCCCTGAACGGTCAGTTGGCCGGCCTTCATCAGCTTGAGAATCCGCTCCGCATTCTCCCGTGGGATGGACGCGCGGTAGGTGAGCCAGTCGTTCAGCCACTCCGACATCAAAAGGTGCTTGTCGTCCTCCGCCAGGTGATGCCACAACAGGTCGATGTTGCGGTTGGTGGCGTACAGGACGGCCTGCCACGGCCGCGCTCGACCCTTGGCCAAGGCGATCTCCTGCTCGTAGTAGGCAATCGGCGGCAGGTCCCCCTTCACCACATCGCCAAGCGCAACAGGGCGGCCCGCCGCGACCTCCATCTCCTGGCCGAGCATCTCCGCCACCTCGGGCAGGCTGAGCTTCCTCTTCTCGCCAGCCAAGCGCTTGACCAGGTCCTCGCGCTCGAGTTGCCGAAACGTGTACTTGCCACGGTCGGCGCGCACGGACGGCAACTGTCCTCGGCGCGAGACACAGTGGATGGCACCCGTGTGTCCTCCGCCGACGAGGCCCAAGGCGACGTCGATGGCCGTCAGCCGGGTTCCGAGCACGCCAACCTTCGCCTCTTTCGGGATCTCTTCGACGAGGCGACGGATCGGATACGCGTTGTGAAAGTAGCCGTCCGCGTACTGATAGGCCTCTGTCCGTGCCGGCTCTAGGTGTCCCAAGGCGAGGTACAGGTACTCCGCGGCGAAATCGTTCCCCGCGCGCGTACACACGGTGTAGTTGCCCTCAGGCTCTGCTGGGGCCGCGGTGTCCACGACCTCTTCCTGCACCAGGTCAAAGCGCAAACCTCGCGCCGCCGCGTGCCGCTGGGTGCGCGCCAAGAGGCCAGACAGGTACTCGCCTACAACCGGCCGCGGCAGGTAGCCGTCCGACGAGACGCCGCCGTGCACCGGTGGGGTTGCGTTCTCCTGTGCCCAGTCGAGGAGACCGAACGCGCCGCCGAAGTTGCGATCCACGGCGCCGCACGTGGTGTTCATCAGGTTGGTGTGGACATCCGGGGCGTACGCGTTGCCGCCGTTGAACCCGCGCGCGTCGAACAGGACGATGGAGAGATCCGCGGTGCTCAAGCCGACCGGCAGCGACTCGACCATCCGCGCCGCCAACGCGACGCCGGAGGCCCCTCCGCCAATGATCCCGATCGTGTAGTCGCGCATAATGGCGGACACTCCAAGAGACGCCAAGAACAACCGCGCGCCGCAAACCCGGACGACCCACCCGGCAAGCCGGATCGGCGCCCAGAGAACACCGACAACCTCAAGCGATGTCAAGGCGGAACAATGCGTACGTCGTCGTTGCCGCGCTTACGTCGTCGCTTGCCTGCTACGACACCGTGGCCGACAGGATCACGGGCCCGACGCACACCGGCACGATCGCCGTTGACGTCGATGGTGCGCGGCTGTGGAGCGTGAACCCCGACCACGACACCGTCACCGCCGTCGACGCGCGTCGCCTGGTCAGGCTCTTCGAACGCCCCGTCGGCGACAATCCTCGGACGCTGGCCATCGCCCCGGACGGCGCCATCTGGGTCGTCAACCAGGACGATGCCACCATCAGCGTGCTCAGCGGGAAAACGGGCGAAACGAGGCACACCGTCGACCTCCCCTACGCGTCACGACCGTACGGAATCGCCTTCGCCCCGGCTTCGAACACGGCCTTCGTCACGCTGCAAGCCGTTGGCCGCATTGTGAGAATCGACACTAAGACCAATGCCGTCACGGGCATCGTCGACGTCGGCCCGACACCCCGCGGCATGGCGATCACCGCCGACGGCCAGCGCGTTCTGGTGACCCGTTGGATCTCGCCCGCCACCCACGGCGAGGTGACCGAAGTCAGCGCCGACTCACTGACCGTCCTGCGGCGATTCACGCTGGCGGCCGATCCCGGTCCGGACACCGGCCTGAGCGGTCGCGGCGTACCCAACCACCTCGCCGCCATCACGATCACCCCCGACGGGAAGCGCGCTTGGATCCCGTCGAAGAAGGACAACACGGGCCGCGGACTCACGGTCAGCGGCGAGCCGCTGAACTTCGAGAACACGGTACGCGCCATCGTGTCGCAGGTGGACCTCGTGGCAAACGGCGAAGTCCTCTCGGCGCGCAGAGATTTCGACAATCGCGCCATGCCGGTGGCGGTCGCCTTCGACGCTGAGGCGCGTCACGCTTTCGTCGCGCTGCAGGGCAGCAACGCCGTCGACGTGCTGAACGCCGTGGATGGCTCGTTGGCCGCGTCCTTCGATACCGGCCTGACGCCGCAGGGTCTCGTCGTCGACGCGGACGGCCGCCTGTTCGTCCAGAACTACCTGTCCCGGACTGTAGCCGTGTACGACGTCTCGGGCCTGTCGCGCGGCGAGCCGGTCCGGCGGATCGGTCGCATACCGACCACCGAACACGAACCGCTACCCCCGGACGTGCTGCTCGGCAAGCGCGTCTTCTACAACGCCGCCGACCCGCGCATGTCGCGCGACGGCTACGTCAGTTGCGCGAGCTGCCACCTCGAAGGCGGCAGCGACGGGCGCACCTGGGACTTCAGCGGACGCGGCGCGCACGGCGGCGGATTGCGCAACACGATCACGATGCACGGGCGTGCGGGGCTTAGGCATGGGCCGATTCACTGGCGCGCCGACATGGACGAGATCCAGGACTTCGAGATCCTGCTGCGGACGACGTTGCAGGGACGCGGATTCGTGAGCGACGAGGTGTTCCTGGCGAAGGGGCCGGACTGGGTCTTCGGCGAGCCCAACCGCGGGCTCTCGCGCGAATTGGATGCCCTCGCCGCCTACGGGTCGTCTTTCGAGGCCGTCCATCCCAGTCCGTACCGGCTCCCCGGAGGCGAGATGACACCGGACGCCGTGGTCGGCGAGGCGATCTTCCACTCGGAGGAGACCGGCTGTGCGACGTGCCATGTGCCGCCCCGGTTCACGGACAGCTCGTTGGAACATGACGACAAGCGGGAGTCGAGCGCCCTTCCCTTCCTAATGCATGACGTCGGCACGCTGTCGGCGACTGTAGGCGACTTCCGACCGAATACGGTGCGGGCATTGGATACGCCCACGGTGAAGGGCGTGTGGCAGACGCCGCCGTATCTCCACGACGGCTCGGCAGCCACGCTGATGGATGTGATCACGACGCGCAATCCGGATGATCGGCACGGGAAGACATCGCATCTGACGATGACTGAACGGAGGCAACTCGTCGCATACCTCAGGGAGCTGGACGACAGCTAGTCGAAGCCGAGGACACAGTTCGTGATAGCCCGAGCGAACGGGGAATGGGCACGAACGGACCGCTTGCGTCAGACCGCGCTCAAGTGCTCGCCAAGTACCTGCCATTCCGGATGGTCGCGCGCCGCATAGTCGACTTCCTACACGACGCGGTGTCACCATCTTACACCGGCGATGGCAAATCTCTCTTTCGGCCTGAAAATCATGCGATTACGGTGGGCGGTTCGTTCGCCCCCGCCGCCACCGATGACCAGGGCCAATCCACAGCGCCAGTCCACCCCGACCGCAGTGGCGGGGTTGCATGACAAGCCGCACCGTCGGAAGATTCGG
>JAPOYV010000060.1 GCA_026706385.1 Gammaproteobacteria bacterium | reverse complement strand
GTCCGTGGACCATGAGGCGCTGGACCCAGGACCGCGCGCCGCCGGCGCGGACGCGGAGCATGAGTCCGTTGCCGTCGACGTGGCTGCCCGGACCGGCATGGCGCACCATGCGGGCGGAGAGGGCGTTGCACTTGAGCCTGGGCATGCGCGGCATCCGTTTCGGCGGAGAGCACGCAAGGCTACACGATCGGAGAACTAACTACAACAAGTCCCACAACATGAACTGGCATCCGTTGGCACGGGATGACACCGGAAGGCACCGTCTTGCACGCATGGATAATTGATTATCATGTTGATAATAAGTCATTTATGACGATACTGTCGAGTGCAGGCGGGCGCAGGACGACGCAGGAATGACCGCCGGGGGGCTGAACGCGCGCAAGCACTACCGGCAGCGTCGTCGGCGGATTCCGCCGGTGGTGCTGGACGGCGCGAGTTCGGGTCTGTGGTTCGACGGCTGGAGGGGCCGCGGTCCGCCGCCGGGCCGCTACGCGGACGCGGACCGGGAGCCCGAGGTCGCGGTGCCGCGGACGTGGCTGCTGTCCAAGGGCTGGCGGCGCATCGGACTGGTGGATCCGGCCGAGGTGCCCGGGAACTGACCTTCGCGGACTGTTGCGGTGGTTGCCGCGTGAGCGGCAATCGGAGACGGCACGCTTCCGGCAACTGAAAACTGCGCCACTTCCGGGGCGACTGAGCACAAGTTGGGACGCCGCCCGGAGCAGCATCGGCGGCTCGGGCTATCCGCAAGGCTAGGGCCGGTTATCCACGCCTTGCATTAGACGACATCGGCAGAGGCGAGGACGACGTGTCTTAGCGCCCGGCCACCTCGCGCACCAGGAGATCCATCGCCTCGAACTTCTCGGCGTGCTCGCCGAGCGTCGCATCGGTCACGATGATCTCGTCGACGCCGACTTCCTCGAACTCGGCGACGGTGTCTCGCAACTCCGCCGGCGAGCCGACGATGATCCGGCCCGGTGAGGGGGGTGGCTCGTTGCCGCCGGAGTACGCGGCCCAACGCGCGTCCGCTTCGGCCTTGGTTCGACCGATGAACAGCAGGATAGCCGCCGAGCGCTGAATCTCCCCGGGATCGCGCCCCACCGCCGCGCAGTGCGCGTCGAGGATCGCCCCCTTCTGAGCCATCGTGGCGGCATCGCCCCAGTGGTTCCATTCGTCGGCGTACTTCGCGGTGATCTTCAGGGTGACCTTTTCGCCACCGCCACCGATCAAGAGCGGGAGTGGCCGCTGCACCGGCTTCGGATCGAGCGTCGCTTCGGTGAGCTGGTAGTGGCGCCCGGCGAAGTTGGTGACGGGCTGGGCGTAGAGGGACTTGATGACTTGGCATGCTTCGTCGAGCCGGGCCAGGCGGCCGGGCACGTCGCTGAATTCGATGCCGTACTGGCGATGCTCGTTCTCCTGCCAGCCGGCGCCTAGGCCGAGCACCACCCGGCCGCCCGTGATGTGGTCCAACGTCGCCGCCATCTTCGCAAGCACGGCGGGGTGCCGATAGGTATTGCCGGTCACCATCGTGCCAACCCGTACCCGCGGTACGCGCGCGGCGATCGCCGACAGGGTGGTCCACGCCTCGGGGAAGGGCATCGGCGTGCGCCCCGCGGCCATGAAGTGGTCGGCGACCCAAACGCCGTCCCACCCGGTTGCTTCCGCATGGGTACAAAGCTCAATTGCCTGCGTGAACGGCAACCACGGACTTGGCCAGAACCCGAAACGCATGCTCTTTTTCCCGGTGTACCTTTGTGCCGCCAGTCTAGCAGCGGGTCGGATTCCCCTCGCTGGTGGCGGCGCAGCCCATGAGGACGGCGACCTTCCCGCCGACGCTAGTGAACGACGCCTGCTGTCAGGCGTTCAGCGAGTCGTGGACCGCCTGGGCCAAGCTGACCGTGCGCGGATCGTCGTGGCTGACCATCTGCATCTTGTTCATGACGTAGCCGAACGCGATGTCGGCCTTCGGATCGGCAAAGCCGATCGAGCCGCCGGCGCCGCCGTGTCCGAACGCGCCGTCCTGGATCATGTTCGAGCCTTCCGAGTACAGAGAGAAGCCGGCGCCGAAACGGCTGTGAACGCCTACCACCTCGTCGGGGCCGTCGGATTGCACCGCGGATGCGAGTCTGACCGTCTCGTCGGTGAACAGCCGCACGCCGTCGACCCCGTCGCCAATCAACGAGGCGTACATGCGGGCCAGCGAGCGCGCATCGGTGACGCCGTTCGCTGCCGGAAGTTCCGCAGCGAGGAACTCGCGTGTGCTCGTATCGAGCGGCGTCGTGGTCTGTTCCCGGGTGAGGTAGGAGTCCGTGTCTGTGGCCGCCTCAAGCATCTCGCGCGCCCGCTCCCCCTTCGGTTCGATATCGGGATCTTCAAGGTCAATGTTGATCATCGGGCTCACCCGGCTCTCCTCGCTCGCCGGAAGGCCGATCCAGAAGTCGAGGCCTAAGGGGCCCGCGACCTCGTCGGCGAAGAATGTCCCGAGACTCTTGCCGCTGACCCTTCGGACGACCTCGCCGACAAGCCAGCCGTAGGTCATGGCGTGGTAGCCGTGCGTGGTGCCCGGCTCCCACACCGGGGTCTGCGCCGCAAGCGCATTGACGGGCGGCTCCCACGCGAGGAAATCCTCGATAGCTAGTGGCTTGTCGAGGACCGGGAGCCCGACTTGGTGGGACAGCAGGAAGCGCACCGGGATGTCCTGCTTGCCCGCCGCGGCGAACTCGGGCCAGTACTGGGCGACCGGGGCGTCGAGGTCGAGTTCGCCGCGCTGTACCAGGAGGTTGGCACAGATCGCGGTCGCCCCTTTGGTGCTGGAGAACACCAAGACAATGCTGTCCTCGACCCATGGCCGACCGCTCTCCTGGTCGGCCACACCGCCCCAGAGATCCACCACCTTCTCGCCGCGGTGATACACGCTGCAGGCAGCGCCGACCTCCCCGTTGATCTCGAAATTGGCCGCAAAAGCGTCCCTGACCCGCTCGAAACCGGGAGCCACTGTCCCGGCGATCCGAGCCATGTCCGACCGATCGTTGGATTCCGCCCGCGAAGTGCCTGCTAGCGCGCCACCAAGCGCCACCATCGAAAGCCGGCCGAAGTCGCGCCGGCTCAGATTGTTCAGATGTGTTCTGGGCATTGATCTTCCTCCCACCGGTCCAGTCCGGATGTTACGCCAACCCCTTCGTGGGTTGGCATGGCGCCCGGCAACGCGAAGGCGGGGCGTACCGCCGCTTCGTGGAACTGCAGTCGTTGGGGCCCGCGAGACCGATTTGAGTGCGCACTCCTGCCCAACGCTCGCGAACATCGCCCTTTTCGATCTGTGTGACGCTGGCCCCGTTTGCGGCGACCCCCTACATTCCGCCGGAATAGAAATGGGCTATGTACTGCTGTAGGGCTGGGGAAGAGCCCGTGAGCCGCCACATAGCCCGCCGGCGCCAGCTTCGGGCGGATCTTCCACGCCTTTCCGCCGAACAAGGACGACGCCGGCGTCGGGGTTGTCCACGCTTTGTCCGGCGCGCCGGTCCCGCGGTACCTGGCGCGGTAGGGCAAAGCGTGGTCAACCCCACACCCAAAACTCAAAAGGGCGATGAACTGTTTTGCG
>JAPOYV010000095.1 GCA_026706385.1 Gammaproteobacteria bacterium | reverse complement strand
GACTCCCCTCCCTCCGCGAGACTGGTCGCCTGTCCATTAGGCGGCGAAGGGGCTGGGATGTCAACCGCGTACAATGCCACCCAATGGCCACGACGCCAGGGTTGTCGCGCAGCGGAGCGATCCATGTCCGGAGACGACGCAAGCCATCGAACGACCCTGGCTAGCCGAGCGCGGGACCTGGGATCGTTCGACTGCCACGGGCTGATCGATGCCGTGGAGCAACTCGACGAGGCGGCGTGGACCGAGAAGACGTACCGCCAGGAGTCGTTCAACGTCCACCGAAGCACCGAGTCCATCGTGCTGTGCTTCGTGGACCTCGACCGTTGGCCGGATCTCGTCATTGCCCGCGACGTCGGCTGGGACCGGCTTGGCGACACCGCTGAACCGGTGATGGAGGCGATCATCGGGCGGCACTACGAACCAGGTGGTTCGGTGATCCGCGCCATGGCGGTGCGACTGCGCCCCGGTGCCCGCATCATGCCGCACGTCGACGAGCACGAGTCGCTCAAGATCAGCCACCGGATTCACGTGCCGTTGATCACCAACCCCCGCGTCAGGTTCTTCATCGATGGTGTTCCCCACCGCTTCGAACCGGGTCGCGCGGTCGAAGTCAACAACCAGCTCTCGCACTCGGTCATAAACGACGGCAAGACCAGCCGCGTGCACTTCATCTTCGACTACCTGCCGCCCGCGCAACTGGCGGCTCGATCCGCCGCTGACCGCTGATGGCGCCGCACGCGGACAGCATCCAGCACGCGATCGCGGCCATGAAGGCGAACCGCCCCTTGCGAACCGAGGAGATCTGCCGCGACCACCTGCTGATGAATCCCGGCAGTGTGCAACACCTGTCCCTGCTCGGACGTGCCTTGGCGAGGCAAGGCCGCCTGGACGAAGCCGCGAGGCAGGTCGATCAGGCGATCGCGCTGGCGCCGGATGTCCCCCTGCTCTACGAGGACCTCGGCCAAGTTCGCGCGCAGCAGGGCCGATACGAGGACGCGATCGCGGCGTTCCAGAAGGCGATACGTCTCGATCCGCGCGTGCCGTCAGCGCATCGAAAGCTCGGCCAAGCGCTTGCCGCCGCCGGTCGGGGCGACGAGGCGGATCGGCATTTCGAGTCCTATTTCGATCGGGATCCGGCGGCTGGCCGCGTTGCCGAGGGTGCCGACCATCTCCGCGCCGGTCGCGCAGACGAGGCCATCAAGGTGTTGCGCGGTGTCCTGCGTGACCACCCGGACAACGTCGATGCGATGCGCCATCTCGCGATCGCGTACTGGCGCGAGAAGAAGAAGCCGGGGGACGCGGAGGCCTGGCTGCGCCGGGCGACGTCGACCGCGCCGGACTTCACGGCGGCCTGGCTGAGCCTTGGCCTAGTGCTGCTCGACCACAACAAGCCCAACGATGCCATCGAAGCGTATCGGCACGCCGTCGCCCTCGCTCCGGACAACGCCGCGGCCTGGGCAGGCGCCGGCAACGCCTACGCTCAGGCCGGCCAGCAGGAAGCAAGCGTTTCCGCCTACGCCAAGTCCCTGGAGTTGAATCCCCGGCTCGCCGGCGTGCACATGAGCCACGGCCATGCCCTGAAGACCATCGGCGACCACGATGCCGCTCTCGCCGCCTATCGCGCCGCCATCGCCGAGCGGCCCCGTTTCGGCGAGGTCTACTGGAGCATGGCCAACCTGAAGGTGTTCCGCTTCGAGGACGAAGAGATCGGCGCCATGCAGGACCAGCTTGCGCGCGGCGACCTCAGCGACAGCGAACGCATCCACTTCTCGTTCGCGCTCGGCAAGGGTTACGAGGACAAGGGCGACTTCGACGCCGCATGGTCCCACTACGATGCCGGCAACCGGTTGCAGCGGCCGTTGGTGAAGCACGATCCGCTGGAGTTGGAGAGGCGCCACCAGGACATCCGCAAGGTCTTCAACCGCGACTTCCTTGCGCAACACGCCGACAAGGGCCACGGCGCGCCCGACCCGATCCTCATCGTGGGTCTGCCCCGGTCAGGCTCGACCCTGGTCGAACAGATTCTCGCGAGCCACAGCCAGGTGGAAGGCACCGCCGAGTTGCCGATCCTCGGTCAGATCGCGACCTCGATCGGTCGCTTCCGGCGTGACGACGTGCAGTTCCCGGAATCCGTGCTCGATCTTGAAGGCCGGGATTGGCACGCGTACGGTCAGCGCTACCTCGAGGATGCGGCCCGCCATCGGTTCACCGACCGAGCGTTCTTCACCGACAAGATGCCGAACAACTTCCCGCTCCTCGGCCTGCTGCACCTGATCCTGCCCAACGCCAAGATCATCGATGCGCGCCGCCACCCCTTGGATAGCTGCCTCGGCTGCTACAAGCAGTTGTTCGCCAAGGGTCAGAACTTCACCTACGACCTCGAGGATCTCGCCCACTACTACCTGCACTACGACGCCATGATGACCCACTGGCACGACGTCATGCCGGGCCGCGTCCTGACCGTGCACTACGAGGACACGGTCACCGACCTCGAAGGCCAGGTGCGGCGCATACTCGACCACTGCGGCCTGTCATTCGAGCCGGGCTGCGTGCGCTTCTTCGAGACGCGGCGGGCGGTCCGGACCGCGAGTTCGGAACAGGTGCGTCAACCCATCTACTACGACGCCGTCGGGAAATGGCGGTCGTACGCCGAGCACCTGGAGTGGCTCGTCGAGGATCTCGAGGAAGTTCTCGCCAGCCTGCCGGATTCGGTCAGAGCGGCCCATGCGATGACCTAGGCGGATGCGTCGTTTGGCGCGGTCCGTTCGACTCCCGTCAACGGGCGAGAGGGTGCCGCCAGACCAGACCGGCGAAGCGGCTGTAGTTCGCGTCGGTGGTAATCCACTCGCAGCCGTGCTCGATGGCCATGGCGGCGAAGTAGGCGTCGCGGACGACGTTGCCCGTCGCACCCGTCGATGCGCACAGCTTCGCGAAGATCTCCCAATGCCGCGGGCCGGGTGCCACGGCGACACGATTGGGCTGATCGCGAAGCTGGGCGGCGAAGACCATCGCTTCCGCGAGCGACGTCGGCCTTCGGAACACCTGGGCGTTCGTGACGAGCATGAGGAAACGGCCGACCACGAGTTCGCTGAGGCCGAACGCGGCATCCGCGTTGATGACAGCCTCAAGCCAGTTGCGCAGCGCCTCGTGGTCCGGCATGTCGCGGCGGTGCGCGGCGACGAGTACGTCCACATCCGGCAGGATCACCGGATCGTCTGCCTCCCATCGACGAGGGTGGATGCGCTGTCAAGGTCGACGCCGGCGTGCATGCCCTCGTCGCCCGATGTCAAGAGCCGGATCCGCTTGCGCGGCTCGCCGGCGCTCCGCGCCATGCGCGCTCGTAACGACTCCTCGATCAAGGCCGTCAGGGTCATGCCAGCGGCCGCGGCGTAGCTTTTCGCGTCCCGCAAGAGCGTGTCGTCGAGTCGAATCGTCGTACGCATGCATCAAAACATATCACTGATGCATAAATATGTCTATCCTTTGGCTTCAGTACAGCACGCTAGGCAACCAGGTAGCCAATTGCGGCGCTAGGACCAGCACCGCCATGAGCACGATCTGCAGCGCGACGAAAGGCACCACGCCCCGGTAGATGTCGAGCGTCGCCACCTCCGGCGGGGCGACTCCGCGCAGATAGAACAAGGCGAAGCCGAATGGCGGCGTCAGGAACGAGGTCTGCAGGTTGACCGCGATCAGCACCCCGAGCCAAACCGGGTCCAAACCCATCGCCAGCAGCACCGGCGCGACGATGGGCACCACGACATAGGTGATCTCCACGAAATCCAGGATGAAGCCGAGCACGAAGATCACCACCATCACGATCGCCGTCGCACCCCACACGCCGCCGGGCATGTCCTCGAAGAGACCCTGGACGAGGTCGTCCCCGCCATAGCCCCGGAACACCAGGGAAAAGACCGACGCGCCGATCAGGATGAAGAACACCATGGCCGTCGTCTTCAGCGTCGACCGGCAGATGTCCTTGACCACGGGAAAGCTGAGCGACCGGTAGGCGACGGCCAGCAACACGGCACCCAACGCCCCGACGCCAGCGGCCTCCGTCGGCGTCGCGTATCCGGCAAGGATCGAGCCGAGCACCGCAACGATCAACAACATGGGCGGGGCCAGCCCCTTGAGCAGTTGCGGCAGGACACCACGGTCCGGACGCGCGTCGCTGCGCCCCGGCGCGCGTTCGGGCCTCAGCAAGGCGACGGTGGCGATGTAGGCGAGATAGAGGCCGACCAGCACGAGCCCGGGAAGGAGCGATCCCGCGAACAGGTCGCCTACCGAAACCGTCTTCGGCGAGAAGACGCCTTGGCTGAGTTGCGCCTCGCTGTAGGCGCTCGACAGCACATCGCCCAAGAGCACCAGCGCGATCGAAGGCGGGATGATCTGGCCGAGCGTCCCGGTCGCGCAGATCGTGCCGGTGGCGAGGCGCGCATCGTAGCCGTGGCGGAGCATCGTCGGCAGCGCCAGGAGTCCCATCGTCACTACGGTCGCGCCCACGATGCCCGTGCTGGCCGCGAGCAGCATCCCGACAACCGTGACCGCCATGCCGAGCCCGCCCGCCAAGCGGCCCATCAGCATCGAGAGGCTCTCGAGCAGGGTCGCCGCGATCCGCGTGCGCTCGAGCGTGACCCCCATGAGCACGAACAGGGGCACAGCGATCAGCGTCTGGTTGGTGACGATGCCGTACAGCCGCGACGGCAGGAAACCGAGGTCCGACAGGTCGAAGACGCCGAACGCGGCACCGGCGAAGGCGAAAAGCAGCGCGACACCGGCCAGCGTCGGCGCGACCGCATAGCCGGCCAGAAGCGCCACGAAAATCGCGGCGAAAAGGAGGAGCGGGAGGAATTCAACCACGTCGGCCCCCCCACAACGTCAACGCTTCGCCAAAGGCCAACGACGCAGCCTGCAGCAGCAACAGGAGAGCCGATACCGGGATGAGCGTCTTCAACAGGAAAACGGCCGGTATGCCCGCGACCTCCGGTGATCCCTCGAGAACGGCCCAGGACTCGGCGGCATAGGGCCAACTCACGATGACGATCGTCGCGCACAGCGGCATGAGCAGGAGGACGTGGCCGACCAGGTTGACCGTCGCCTTGCGCATCTCCGGCATGCGCGAGTAGAGGAGATCGACGCGGACATGGGCATCGTGCTGAAGCGCGTAGGCGAGACCGCACAGAAACGCCGCGCCGTGCATATAGACCACGCTTTCCTGCAGGAAGATCGCCCCGGTGTCGAACGCATACCGCAGCACGACGACGACGCAGGTCACGCCGACCATCCCCAGGTTCAGCCATGCAACCGTCCGGCCGACGAAGTCGACCAGTAGGTCGATGTAATCGACGACACGGTCGATCATGGACCGCCAAGTCCGAGTCCGTGGACGACCGTTCCGGCGAACAGTGCGAAGCCGACCCACACGTTGTTGCCGAACGCCCGGAAACACGGTTCGCGTTCACGCCACCGGATCAGCCACTGCTGGTAGGCGAACAGGCCGCCGATCACCGCAACCGCCAGGTAATACGCCGGCCCGAGCGCCAAGGCGGTGCCAAGGCCAAGCAGCAGAGCCAACACCACCAGTTGCAGCGCCCCCACGATCAGCCGATCCGCGCGGCCGAACAGGATCGCCGTGGACTTGATCCCGACGCTCAAGTCATCGTCGCGATCAACCATCGCGTAGATGGTGTCGTAGGCGACGATCCAGACCAGGCTCGCCGCGAACAGCAGCCACGCGGCACCACTCACCGCACCGTTCACGGCCGCAAAGGCCATCGGAATGCCCCAACTGAACGCCACGCCAAGCGCGGCTTGCGGCCAATGCGTCCAACGCTTGAGGAACGGGTAGACGGCCGCTACCAGGGCGCCGCCCAATGCCAGAGTCTGCGCCAGGCCGTTGAGCGTCAACACGACGGCAAGACAAGCCATGGCGAGGATCGCCAATAGGACGAGACCGCCGGTAAGCGACACGTCCCCTGTGGCCAGCGGCCGGTCACGCGTGCGCGCCACATGAGCGTCGAACTTCCGGTCGGCGATGTCGTTGATCACGCACCCGGCGCTGCGCGCGAGGAAGGTGCCGACGACGAAAGCCGCGAGAATCCCAACCGGCGGCACGCCCTGTGCGGCAAGCCAAAGTGCGGCCAGCGTCGGCCAGAGCAGCAGGAGCGTCCCGACCGGTCGGTCGATCCGCATCAGCCGAAGATACGGACCCAACGTGCGCCCGAACGATTGCGCGCCCACGGGCGCGTCGCTCGGCCGCCCGTCGAGCCCGCTCAAGCCCTAGGCCGCGTCCGCAACGGGTGTCGCCCGGGACCGTATGTCGGGCAGTTCCTCGCCCTCGCTCCGCGCGACCATGGCCGTGACGGAGAGGTCGCTCGTGACGTTCACGGACGTCCGGCACATGTCGAGCACGCGGTCGACAACCAGCACGATGGCGATGGCTTCCACCGGCAGGCCCACAGCCGGCAGGATAAGCGCGATGGCGACGAGGCTCGCGGAAGGAATCCCCGCGACACCGATCGAGGTCAGCAGGGCCAGCGTCACGACCGTGATCTGCCCCGAGAGGCCCAGGTCGAAGCCGTAGATCTGTGCGATGAAGATCACCACGACGCACTCGTACAGCGCCGTCCCATCCATGTTCACCGTGGCACCGAGCGGCAGCACGAAGCTGGTGGTGCGGTTGGATATGCCCGCCTTCTGGGCGCTGTTCAGCGTCACCGGCAACGTCGCGGACGACGACGACGTGGAGAACGCCGTCAACTGCGCCGGGACGATCCGGCCGTAGTAGGCAAACGGATTGACGCCGCCGATGAAGCGCAGCAGGAGCGGCAGCGTGATGAAGAAGTGGAACGCCAGGGCCGCCAGCACGGTGACGAAGAAGAGGCCGAGGGACTCCAGGGCCTGGAAACCGGACAGAATGAACGTCTTGCCCACCAGCGCGAAGACGCCGATCGGGGCGAAGCGCATGATCCACATGGTGATCGCGATCATCACGTCGTGCACGCCTGTCCAGAAGCTCTGCAACGTGTCGCCCGCCTTGCTTTCCATGCGCGACATGAAGTAGCCGAACACGACGCTGACGAAGATCAGTGCCAGCAACTCGGTGTTCGCGGCCGCCTCGATGACATTCGGCGGAATCGCCCGCGAGATCACCTGAATCAAGTCGCCGGTGCCGCGGCCCTCGACCTTGCTCAGCACCTGCGACGCGTCCGGTAGCGCAGCCGTCAACGCCTTGGCGGACTCGCCCGTGCCGGGGCCGAGAATGTTCACCAGGATCAACCCGGTGGCGACCGCCGCAATCCCGGTGACGATGTACAAGCCGACGGTCTTCCCGCCGACCCGGCCGAAGGAATCCTGGGTCGCCATGTTGCGCACGCCGACGATGATCGACGACACGATGAGCGGCACGACGACCATCTTCAGCGCGTTCAGGAACAGGCCGCCGAAGAAGTCCAGGATGTCCACCACGCGCATCGTGAACAGCGTGCTCGTCTCGCTTGCGAGCGCAGCGACCAAGGCTGCCAATGCCAGCGCAATGGCGATCTGCCAGTGCAGCGGGATGCCGATGATTCGGCTCCAGACGTTCGTGTTTTCTGTCTCGCTCATTTTTCTCCCCTTAAGAGCCGATCAGCCGATTTCGATCATCTCGAAGTCCTCCTTGCCGACCCCGCATTCCGGACAGACGAAATCCTCCGGCACGTCCTCCCAAGCCGTGCCCGGCGCGATGCCGTCGTAGTCGCAACCTTCCGCCTCGTCGTAGATCCAGCCACAGACGATGCATTGCCACTTCCTCATCAAACCCCTCGGTATCAGGTAGGCGGTGTGGGCAAGGATTCGAGCGTAGTGGATGGCACCCTGTTTTTCTATGGGGCTTGCTTGCGGCGTCAACTTCGAGATGCTACTTTTGCAGCACGACGGCACTTGGGGATGGCCCATGCGTACAGCTATGCGGGCTGCTGCATTGCTCACCGCCGTTCTCGTCGCGGCGCCGTCCGCCGCAGACGGCGTGGTCTTCCAGAACCTCTCGGTAGGCAAGGCGTTCTCCCGAGCCGAGACGGAACGAAAACTGGTCCTCCTCTACTACGCCACCACGTGGTGCGCGCCGTGCCGCGTCCTGGAAGCGACAACCTTCGAGGATCCAGAGGTGGCGGCCTGGGTTGCCGAGCACACGGTTGCCGTCAAGCTGGATGGCGACCACGCCCGTGGCCTTGCCGCGCGGTTCGACATCGGGAAGTACCCGTCGCTCGTCTTCGTCGATGCTGACCGCCAGGTCTTGGATCGCGTCGTGGGCTCGATCGACGCAACGAGATTCCTCGCGTTCGCCGGGAAAGTGCTAGCCGGCCGCTATGCAGTGCATCCGCTGGTCCCCCTCGATCCGCCCAACGGAGCCCGCGCCAGATCAACTGAGTCGGCGCCTCATACTTGAGTCGGCGCCTCATACTGAGGCGTATTCGATGTCGCCCTTCGCCCAGGTGTCCACAATCACCCGCGCCGTGGCCGGATCTTCGGCCAGGAGCCGGTCGCCCAGCCTGACGGCCTTGGGAACCAAGGCGCGGTCGACGGCCAGGTCGACCAGCCGGAACGTCTCGTCGCCGGTCTGGCGCGTCCCGAGCACGTCGCCGGGACCGCGCAACTCGAGGTCCTTCTCCGCGATTGCGAAGCCGTCGTTGGTCTCGCGCATGACGGTCAAGCGTTGCCGGGCGACGGCCGACACAGGCGTCTCGTAGAGCAGGAGGCAACTGCTTGAGCCTGCACCCCGGCCCACGCGCCCCCGCAACTGATGCAACTGCGCGAGCCCGAGGCGTTCGGCATTGTCGATCACCATCAGCGTCGCATTCGGCACGTCGACGCCGACTTCGATGACGGTGGTGGCGACGAGCACGTCGATGCGGTGCGCCTTGAAGTCGGCCATGACCGTGCTCTTCTCGGCTGGCGGCAGGCGCCCGTGCACCAGGCCGAGGCGTAAGCCGCCGGGCATCGCGCGCCCCAATTCCTCGTAGGTCGTGACCGCGGCGTGCAGGGGCGCGCGACCCCCCAAGTCGGCCTCCTCGTCTTCCTCGATCATCGTGCAGACCCAGTAGGCTTGCCTCCCGGCCGCGCAGGCCCGGGCCACACGTTCGATCGCCTCGTCCCGCCGCGACATCATCGCCAGGTGCGTGCGAACCGGCGTCCGCCCGGGCGGCAACTCGTCGATGGTCGAGACGTCCATGTCGGCGTACAGGGCCATGGTTAGCGTGCGCGGAATCGGTGTCGCCGTCATCACCAACTGGTGCGGCAAGCGTCCCTTGTCGCGCAACTGCATGCGCTGATGCACGCCGAAGCGGTGCTGCTCGTCGACGATGGCCAACGCGAGGCCATGGAACTCGACCCCGGCCTGGAACAGGGCATGCGTCCCGACGACGACGAGATCGCGACCTTCCGCCACGGCTGCCAACCGCGTTCGGCGTTCCGCCGCGCTCATGCGACCGGTGAGCAGTCCCACCTCGATGCCAAGGGGCGGCAACCACAAGCTCAAGGTCTCGAAATGCTGTTCCGCGAGGATCTCCGTGGGCGCCATGATCGCGGTCTGATAGCCGTTTTCGGCTGCGCGAATCGCGGCAAACGCCGCCACCACCGTCTTGCCCGAGCCGACGTCGCCCTGCAGAAGCCGCATCATGGGGCGGTCGTGGTCCAAGTCGTTGAGCACTTCCGCCGTCACCCGCGCCTGGGCCCGAGTCAGGCGAAAACCGAGTTGGCGCAACAGTTCGCGACCAAGCTGCTCGCGCGACGGGAGAGGCAAGGTCGTTTGCGTCTTCGCCAACGCCTGTCGGTTCTTGAGAACCAGGTAGTGGCCAACGAATTCGTCAAGCGCAACCCGGGACCGCGCTGTTTCAACGCGTCTCTCGATATCCGGTTCTGCCGGAGGCCGGTGCAGGAATCGGATCGCGGCCAGCAAGTCGGGAAACACCTCGTCCGGCAGGTGGCTGAACACGGCATCGGCCGCCCGCTCAAGTGCCTTGTCGACCCATTGACCGAGCCGCTTGGGCGTCAGGCCTTGTGTCACCCGGTAGACCGGAGTCAGCTCGGCCTCGACCGACGCCGGCTCCTCGCGGTGGAGGCGGTATTCGGGATGCACCATCTCGAGCCCAAGGGGGCCCGGGCGCACGTCCCCGAAGCAGCGCATCCACAACCCCGCCTGGAAGCCTTGACGCTGCCGGACGTTGAAGTGGAAGAACCGGACCGTCACACGCCGCTCGCCGTCGCTGAGGGTGACCAGTAGCGACCGCCGACGTCCGTAGGCGATGTTCGCTGAGACGATCTCGCCGGTAACGACGCACTCGCGTCCGGGCACCAGTTCGCCGAACGGTACCGAGCGCGTGCGATCCTGGTAGCGAAAAGGGACGTGGAGGACGAGGTCCCTTATCGTGACGATTTCGAGCCGTGCCAGTTTCTCCGCGCTACCCGGGCCGATGCCCGGCAGCGTGGTGACCGCGGCGTCGAGAGACGAGGCTGGTTCAGTCAACCGGTCGGTCGACGCGTTGGACGGCGGGGACGGTCAACAGCCGCTGCTGGACACGGGCCAGGTGGTCTCGATCCTTGACGGACAAGGCCAGCCGCACGCTCTTGAGGTCCGCCGAGCGCTCGTCGACGGCGATGTTGTCGATGCCGGCATCCGCCGCGTTCACCGCCGCCGCCAACTCGGCGATGTCGCCTTTTCGGCGCGTGACCGCGATGTGCAACGTCGTCTCGAACTCGCCCTCGGTGTGCTCGGCCCAGCGCGTGGGGATGATGTCTCGCTCGTTGCGGCGGCGCACGTCCTGGACGTTGTTGCAGGTCTCGATGTGCACCACGAAGCCCTTGCCCGGGGTCATGTGGCCGACGACGTGGTCGCCGGGGACCGGACCGCAGCAGCGCGCGTAGCTGATCACCAGTCCCTCGCCGCCGCGGATCGCCACCGGTCCACCGCGTTCGATGTCCAGGGCTTCGTAGTCCGGGTTGTCCGCCGCCAGCAGGCGCTGGGCCACCACGTACGCCATCAGGTTGCCCAAGCCGATTTCGGCAAGCAGGTCGTCGAGCTTGCGCACGCCGAAGTGCTTGAACACCTTGCGCAGCCGCCGGAAGTCGAGGGCCTTGATCGACGTGCCGCCGTTGGCCAGCGACCGATCCAGCAGGTGGCGTCCGAAACGGACCGACTCCCACCGTTGCTGCACTTTCAGGGCCTGGCGGATCGCGGCGCGCGCCTTGCTGGAGACGACGAACTCCAGCCAGTTCGGGCTCGGGCGACCGTCGGCCGCGGTGATGATCTCCACCGTCTGCCCGGACTCCAGGGACACCGACAACGGTGCAAGCGCGCGATCCACGCGGCAAGCAACGCAGTGATTGCCGATGTCGGTGTGCACCGCGTAGGCGAAGTCCACCGGACAAGCGCCCTTCGGCAGTTCGAAGATCTCCCCACGCGGCGAGAACACGTACACCTCGTCCGGGAACAGATCGATCTTCAGGCTCTCGATGAACTCCAGCGAGTTGCCGGCCCGCTGTTGCAGGTCCAATAGACCCGCGACCCATTGGCGGGCGCGAACCTGGCTACCGTTGACGTCGTCTTCGCCGGTGTAGAGCCAATGTCCCGCGATGCCGTTGTCCGCGATCATGTCCATCTGCCGCGTGCGGATCTGGACTTCGATGGGCACGCCGTGCATGCCGACCAGGCCGGTGTGCAGGGACTGGTAGCCGTTGGCCTTCGGGATCGCGATGTAGTCCTTGAACCGGTTGGGCACGGGCTTGTAGAGGTTGTGCACCACGCCCAGCGCGCGATAGCACGTGTCCACGCGATCGACGATGACGCGGAAGCCGAACACGTCCATGATGTCCTTGAAGGACGTGTGCTGGGTCTTCATCTTGCTGTAGATCGAGTAGAGGTGGCGGCGACGGCCGACCACCGTCACGTCGATCCCCTCCCGGCGCAGACTCGCCTCGAGGTCGCGCTTGAGTTCCGCCATCTGCCCGGTCTGGCTCTCCCGCACCGCCGACAACGCGCGCTCGATCCGATCCGCCCGAAGCGGATACAGCGCCTGAAAGGCGAGATCCTCGAGTTCCACGCGAACCGAGTTCATGCCGAGGCGGTTGGCGATGGGCGCGTAGAACTCCAGGGTTTCCCGGGCCGTGCGTTTTCGCTTCTCCGGCGGCATCACGCCGATCGTGCGCATGTTGTGAAGCCGGTCGGCGATCTTGACCAGGATGACGCGGATGTCCTGCGCCGTCGCCATCGCCATCTTCTGGAAGTTCTCCGCCTGGGCCTCCGCCCGGGACTTGAAGATGGTCGCCAACTTCGAAACGCCGTCGACGATCTCCGCCACCTCGGTTCCGAACGTGTCGGCGAGCGTCGCCTTGGATACCCCCGTGTCTTCGAGGACGTCGTGCAGGATCGCCGCCATGATCGACTGATGATCCATGTGCATGGTCGTCAGTACGTTGGCGACCGCCAGGGGGTGGGTGATGTATTCGTGCCCCGTGCGTCGCATCTGCCCTTCGTGCGCGTCCTCGGCGAAGGCGTAGGCGCGAGCGATGTCGGCCACCTCCGCTTCCGGGAGGTATTCGAGGAGCGTCAGACGCAGATCATCGATGGTGGTGGGTACGGCGACTTCGGGGGCGGTCGCCTGCGCGCGAAGCTGATTCTGAAAGTAGCCGCCGCGCCCGTTGTCCGGTCCTTGCGAGGGGCTGAGGGCTCCTCGCGCCGACTCGGCGGTGTCACCGTTGCGTGGTGCGGCAGAGCCTGTTTCCGTCGCGACTCCGCGACCGGCGTAGTCTTTGAGTTCCGGCCAAGGACCTCCGCTAGAAGTCGTCTGCTCGGTCATCTCCCAAGCCGCCGAACGGCATCCCTACCTCCACCTGCGGCTCCTCCTCGATCGGGAGGATATCGCCGGCTTCGAGCACCTCGTCCGTGATGAGGCCCTCGGCGATTTCCCGCAACGCGATCACCGTTTCCTTGTCGTCCTCTTCCGCCACCAGCGGCTCGACGCCGCGGTGCATCTGGCGGGCGCGGCGCGTGGCGCGCACGACGAGTTCGAAGCGGTTGCTCACGTGTTCAAGACAGTCTTCAACGGTGACTCGGGCCATGGCGTTCGTTACAAGTTGTTTCAGCTCCCGCGAGTCTACCCGCTGTCCATCACTCAAGACAACAGTTCGGCGATCAACGCAGTGTGGTCGGTAGGCGCCAACGGACGGTCCGCGCGCGTCGCCTCGACGATCGCCCGGAGGGCCGCCAGCGCCGCGTCGAAATCATCGTTGACCACCACGTGATCGAACTCGCCGTGGTGCGACATGTCCGCTACCGCCTGCGCGGTCCGCGCCGCGATCACGTCGGGCCCATCCTGTCCCCGACCCCGCAGACGAGCTACCAGGGCATCCCGCGATGGCGGCAGCAGGAAAATCGCAACCGCGGTCGGCCAGCGCGCGCGCACCTGGGCCGCACCTTGCCAGTCGATCTCGAGGATCACGTCGCGACCCGCCTCGACGGCATCAAAGACCGCGTGCCGCGAGGTGCCGTAGGCGTGGCCGAAGACATCCGCGCACTCGAGAAACTCGTCCCGAGCCCGCATCGCCGCGAAGGTTTCGAGGTCGACGAAGTGATAGTGGACGCCATCCTCTTCGCCATCGCGCCGCGGCCTGGTGGTATGCGATACGGAAACCGTTAGTGAGCAGTCACTTCTGGCAAGAGCACTGATTAGAGAGGTCTTCCCGGCACCGGATGGTGCCGAGATCACAAACAGATGGCCGCGTTCGCGCGGCTCGGTGGCGGCATTCGCTCCTGGCTCCCGTTGCACGTCCTAAGCTACTCGACGTTCTGCACCTGCTCGCGCATCTGCTCGATCACGACCTTGAGGTCCACGGCGAGGCGCGCGGCGTCGGGCAGGATCGACTTGGCGGCGAGGGTGTTCGCTTCGCGGCCGAGTTCCTGCATCAGGAAGTCGAGACGCCGGCCGCACGGCTCGTCGCCGTTGATGCTCGTGCGCGCTTCCCCGACATGAATCTCAAGTCGATCCAGCTCCTCCGCCACATCCGCCTTGTGGACGAGCAAAGCCACTTCCTGCTCCAGCCGACCTTCGTCGACGCTCGAGGTCAAGGCCTGAACACGGTCGAGCAAACGGTCGCGGATGTACTCACCTTGGTCCGCAATCAAGACTCGAACCGCCGCGACGATACGCTCGACGCCGGCCAACCGTTCGCCGAGCAAGGCGGCCAGGTTCGCACCTTCGCTGGCACGATGCGCCACCAGGTCGTCGAGCGCGGCCTCGAAACCCCCGATGGCGGCAGCCTTCAGGGCGTCGACGTCACCGCCCAAGTCTGCCAAGACACCGGGGTGGCGCAACAGATCCAGCGGGTTCACCGGGCCGATCGAGTCGCTCGGGGCTTGCCTGCGAATGGTCTCGGCGGCGGCGAGGAGGTGCTCAACGACCTTGGCATTGACTTCCGGCGCGATCTCCGCGGTGGCCAACTTGAGCGTCGCATCGACCTTGCCACGGCGTATGCGGCGCAGTGCCAATTCCCGCAATCGGCGTTCGAGTCCTCGGAGTTGGTCGGGTAGCCGAAAGCCCAATTCCAGGTAGCGGTGGTTGACGGATCGGATCTCCCAACCCACCAAGGCGCAGCCGGCACGCCCGAAAGCAGTCATGCTCGCTACCATCGCATTGAAGACGTGAGTGTCACCGGCTTGGCGGAATCGCGAAGGATTATAATGGCTCCCGCGACGCGCCCTTTGAGATGTCGCTTCCCGAGACACCCTTCACGAGCATCACAAGGAGACTGCATGGCCGTGCGATCCAATGGGCCCGCGCACGCCAGTGCGCGCTCGCGCGACATCGCGCGTCCGCGCCCCAGCGGCCGTGCGGTTGACGAACCGCGACCCGTGACCATTACCCGCGGGTTCACCAAGCACGCCGCCGGCTCCGTACTGATCGCCTTCGGCGACACCAAGGTGATCTGCACGGCCAGCCTCGAAAACCAGGTGCCGCCGTTCATGCGCGGCCAGGGCCGGGGTTGGATCACCGCCGAGTACGGCATGCTTCCGGCGTCGACCCATACGCGTACCGACCGGGAAGCCGCGCGCGGCAAGCAGGGCGGCCGCACCGTCGAAATCCAACGTCTGATCGGCCGCTCGCTGCGCGCCGCCGTCGATCTCGACGCCCTCGGCGAGCGCACCATCAAGATCGACTGCGACGTCCTCCAGGCCGACGGCGGCACGCGCACCGCATCCATCACCGGTGGCTGCGTGGCGTTGGCCGATGCCGTCGGCCGCGTGGCGCCGAAGGCGTTCCTCGGCTTGGTGGCTTCCGTCTCGGTTGGCATCTACCGGGGGATGAGCGTGCTCGACCTCGACTACGCCGAGGACTCCAACGCCGATACCGACATGAACGTGGTGATGATGGAGGGGCGCGGATTCATCGAAATCCAAGGCACGGCCGAACAGGGTGCCTTCGCGCGCAGCGCCCTCGACGAACTCCTGGGTCTTGCGGAGGCCGGCATCGGAGATCTATTCGAGGCCCAGAAGCAGGCCTTGGCCCCCTGACCGTGGACGACCGCAGCGCCGCCCTGGCCTTCGTGGGCGAAATGATCGCCCGCAACGTGCTCGCGTTCGGCGACTACGTGCTGAAGTCCGGTCGCCGCAGTCCGTACTTCTTCAACCTGGGGCTGATTGCCGACGGCGAAGGCTTGAACGTGCTCGGCGCCGCCTACGCCGCCGAGGCGCTGCAGTTGCCCGATGTCCCCGACGTCTTCTTCGGTCCGGCGTACAAGGGCATTCCAATCGCCACCGCGACGGCGGTCGCCATGCAGCGCGACCACGGGCGCAATACGGGCGCTGCGTTCAACCGCAAGGAGGCCAAGACCCATGGCGAGGGCGGCATCCTGGTGGGTGCGCCCATGGCCGGACGCAAAGTCGCCATCGTCGACGACGTGGTCACCGATGGGACCGCCAAGCGCGAGGCCGTGGAGTCGGTCACCGCGGCCGGCGGCGACGTGATCGGTGTTGTGCTGGCGCTCGATCGCCAGGAACCTGTCGCCCCTGGCCCCAGAACTGCGGTGCAGGTTCTCGAGCGCGACTTCGGGATTCCGGTGCGCTGCGTCGCCAACCTCGACGACGTGATCAGCTACCTGGACTCGCACGCCGCGTTTCAAGACCACGCCGGCCGGCTAGTGCGGTACCGGCGCGAGATCGAAGGCAGCCAAGCTCGCATGACCTGAGCATCAGTCGTGCCAAATAGAGTGCGTAGGTAGAACGTCTACACCGCCCTTGAGCACTTCGAAAATACATATCGGATGAACAGGTTCGTCGCGACCAGGAAGTGAACGATGAACATGCCTTGGGAATCAACTGGGTCCAAGGCTCTATGACGGATCTCTCGCGTTTCTCGGAGAACTCGTTTGATGCGGTATTCAACCCAGTTTCTATTCCATATATTGATGACCTAAAAGGTCTGTGCCGCGGGTGCCGACGCGTCTTGAAACCAAAAGGTAGGCTAATGGTAGGCACCATAAACCCTTACAATTTCCTGTTCGAAGAGAACGAAGGAGTTGGAGACAAGGGTCTAGTTGCGAAGTAACTCCTTGCCGTTCTTTGAGGAAGAAGTGCTCTCAGAAGGCGAAGTCAGGCGCGGAATTGCGCGGAATATGATGTTCTGTCGTAGCCATACACTGGAGGACATAATTGGCGGACAAGCGCGTGCTGGTTTCGCAATTACGGATTTCATTGAGAGCCGCAGAACCGACGGGCGTGCTCCGAGTCTCAACAGGCTGTGCCAAACCTACTTCGCAACGTTGGCAGTCAAGGTTTGACCAGACGAGCGGGAGCTCTGCTAGAACGTCGCCGACTCCAGAACGGTCCACTGCTCGGCCCAATCCTCGGTGGGAAGAGCCTTGAATTCGGTGCGCACGAACTTCGCGATCCGGCCTTCCGCGCTGGCCAGGAGCAGGTTCGCACAGGCGTTCGGGCCGAGCGGCGGTGCCTGCGGACGGACCGCGTGCGCCTCGCGAGCGAGTTGCCGCAACTGGGTCTCGATGCGATCGAAGAACTGGCGGACGCGGGCCTGCAGGCGCGGGGTCTCGCCAATCAGCGCGTCGCCAACGAAAACGCGTGCGAAACCCGGATTGGTCTCACAGAACGACAACAGCAGCAGCAGGATCCCGCGGCACTTCGCGGGCGGCCGCTGGGCGCCGTCGACTATCTTACCCACACGGCTGAAGATCGTCTCTTCCGCGAAGTCGATCAGGCCGTCGATCATCTTCGCCTTGGTCGGGAAATGGCGGTACAGCGCCGCCTCCGAAACGTTGATCTCAGAGGCGAGCGCCGCGGTCGTGACCCGCTTGCCCGGGTGGGTCTCGAGCATCGCCGCATAGGCTTCTAGAATCTGCCGCCGCCGGTCGGTTCGGTTCATGGGAAGCCACCTCCGTCACTGGCTCGCGGTGCCGGCGGTGGTCCGCTTCGTGCCTTGATGAGCGTACCGACGCCGCGATCGGTCAAGACTTCGAGCAAAAGCGCGTGCGGCACGCGGCCGTCGATGATGTGCGCCGTCTTGACGCCGCCCTCGATGGCGTTCAGGGCGCATTCGACCTTGGGCAGCATGCCGCCGGACACGGTGCCGTCGGCGATCAGTCCCCGGGCGTCCGCGCGCGTCAGCCCGGTCACCGTTTGGCCGTGCGTATCGAGGATGCCGGCGGTGTTGGTCAGCAGCACGAGTTTCTCGGCGTGCAGGCGCTCGGCCACCGCGCCGGCCACGAAGTCCGCGTTGATGTTGTACGACTCTCCGTCCGGGCCGACGCCCACGGGCGCGATGACCGGTACGAAGCCGCTCCCGATGAGCGTGTCGAGCAAGGCGCGGTGCACCACGTCCACCTCCCCGACGTGGCCGATGTCGATGATCTCGGGCACGCCCACACCGTCGGTCAAGTGCTCGTCGTCGCCGCGCGCCGTACGCGTCACCTTGAGCTTCCGGGCGCGAATCAGGTCGCCGTCCTTGCCGCTGATGCCGACGGCGCGGCCCCCGGCCGTGTTCAAGAGCGACACGATGTCCTTGTTGACGAGGCCCCCCAGGACCATTTCCACCACGTCCATGGTCGCGGCGTCCGTCACGCGCAGGCCGTCGACGAACTTCGTCGGGATGTTCAGGCGATCCAGCAGGTCGCCGATCTGCGGCCCGCCGCCGTGCACCACGACCGGGTTCATGCCGACAAGCTTCATAAGCACGACGTCTCGGGCGAATGCGCGCTTGAGGTCGTCGTCCACCATCGCGCTGCCACCGTACTTCACGACGATGGTTGCGCCGTGGAACTGGCGGATGTACGGCAGCGCTTCGATCAGTACGTTGGCGGTGGCGTCCGGCATCGCAGCCCCCTACGCGAGAAACGACAAGTTGGCGTCGATGGTCGTGAGCGCCGCTTCGAAGACGCCTTGGATACGGCGCAACGCCGCCGGATCGTCCGCCTCGAAGCGCAAGCTCAAGTTCGGGCTGGTATTCGACGGGCGCAGAAGGCCCCAGCCATCCGGGTAGTCGACGCGGACGCCATCGATACCGTTCACCGCGCCGCCATCGAAGTCCGCACGCGCCGCCAATTCGTCGACGATCGCGAACTTGCGCGCTTCGGTCGTTCGGACCTTGATCTCCGGTGTTGCGACCGTCGCCGGGAAGTCGGCGAAAACTTCGCTCGCCGGTCGCGGATCGGCCGCCAGGATCTCCACCAGGCGCGCGGCGCTGTAAATGGCGTCGTCGAAACCGAACCAGCGCTCGACGAAGCAGATGTGTCCGGAGAACTCGCCCCCTAGCAAGGCGTCGGCTTCGCGGATCTTGGCCTTGATGTGGGAGTGGCCGGTCTTCCACATGATCGGTTCGCCGCCGCAATCGCGAACCACCGCCGGCAGGTGCCGGCTGCACTTCACGTCGAAGACCACCTTCGCACCGGGATTGCGGCTGACCAGGTCCCGACTGAACAGCATCATCGTCCGGTCGGGCCAGACGATCTCGCCTCGATCCGTCACAACGCCGAGCCGGTCGCCGTCGCCGTCGAAGGCGATGCCGAGATCCGCGTTCGCCGCGCGCACGGCCTCGATCACGTCGACCAGGTTGGCGGCTTCCGCAGGATCGGGATGATGGTTCGGGAAGGTACCGTCGACCTCCGTGAACAACGGGATGACCTCACACCCCAGCGCGGCGAGAAGATCAGGGGCCGCCAGTCCCGCGACGCCGTTGCCGCAGTCGACGACGACTTTGAGCGGTCGCTCGAGGGTCACATCGTCCGTAATGCGATTCCTGTAGTGATCGAGTAGCCCTGTGGAGGTCAAGGAGCCGGAACCCGTGGTGAACGCCTTAGCCTCGATGCGCTGGCGCAACTGCTGTATGCGTTCCTCCGCCAGGGTGATGCCGCCGATCATCATTTTCAGGCCGTTGTATTCCGGCGGATTGTGCGATCCCGTGATCATGATGCCGCTGGCCGTGCCGAGGACGTGTGTCGCGTAGTAGAGCAGGGGAGTCGGCACGCAACCTATGTCCGTCACGTCCACGCCGCCGTCGTTCAGCGCCCTGTGCAAAACCCCGCGCAACGGTCCCGTGGAGGCCCGCCCGTCGCCGCCCACGGCGACGTGGCCCTGGCCGGCCGCCAAGCCCTCCGCCGCAAACGCCCGGCCGACCAGGTACGCCGCATGCTCCGTGAGCGTCTCGCCCACCACGCCACGAATGTCGTAGGCGCGGAAGATCTCCGGATCCAACGCACCGTCGACCGCGGTTGCACCGTCCCCGCGCATCGGTCTTAAGCGCGCGCCTGGCGGTAGAGCGCCGAAATCTCCGTCACCAAGCGACGGGCGACCACGCGTTTCGGCATCTTGTCCAAGGCCAGTTCACCGCCGTCGTGGATCAGGGTGACCGCGTTGTCCGTGCTGTCGAAGCCGATGGCGGCATCCGAGACGTCGTTGACGACGATGGCGTCCATGCCTTTGCGCAGCCGCTTGTCGCGGGCGTAGTCCAGCGGATTGTGCGTCTCCGCGGCGAAACCGACGACGAACGGCCGCGGGTGCGTATTGGCGATGGAACCGATGATGTCCTCGTTTTCCTTGAGCGCGACCCGCATCTCGCCCGAAGCCCGCTCCGACTTCTTGAGCTTCTGCTCGTACATGTGGCTCGGTCGGTAGTCGGCGACGGCCGCCACGGAGACGAAGATGTCGGTTGCCTCCACGCGCGCAGCGACCGCCGCCTTCATTTCGCTCGCGCTCACGACATCGAGCCGCTCCACGCCCCTGGGCGACGGCAGATGGACCGGCCCGGCGATCAACGTGACCTCCGCGCCGGCGTCGCGCGCGGCTTCGGCGAGCGCGAACCCCTGGCGACCCGAGCTCCGGTTGCTGATGAAGCGTACGGGATCGAGAAACTCGCGGGTCGGACCCGCGGTCACCAGCACCTTGACGCCGGCAAGGCACAGCGGCGTCGCGAGGGCCGCGATCACCGCGTCGGCGATGTCGACCGGCTCCAGCATCCGCCCCGGTCCGAACTCGCCGCACGCCTGCTCGCCGTCGGCCGGCCCGAGTATCGTGGCGCCATCGGCTTGCAGCTGCGCGACGTTGCGCTGCGTCGCCGGATGCTCCCACATCTTGTTGTTCATCGCCGGCGCCAGGAAGAGCGGCGCCGTGGTGGCAAGGCACAGCGTGGTGAGCAGGTCGTCCGCCAAACCGTTCGCCAGTTTCGCGAGGACGTTCGCTGTCGCGGGCGCAACGACCACAGCGTCCGCCCAGCGGGCCAGTTCGATGTGGCCCATCGCGGCTTCCGCCTCGGCGTCCCACAAGTCTGTGCGAGGACGGTTGCCCGCGAGGGCCTGCAGGGCGGTCGGCGTGACGAAACGATGCGCGTTCCTGGTCAAGACCGGGACGATCTCTGCATCGAAGCCGCGCAGATGTCTTACGAGCTCAGCAGACTTTACCCCTGCTATGCCGCCGCTAACGCCAAGTAGGATGTGTTTTGCGTGGTTGTCGGACGGCATGCCGAGCGTCTAGCGAGTCGTTGGGCGCGACTCGCTACGATACCACGAGGGCTCGCCGATGAGGCGAGCGGCGCTCGGTTTGGAGGTATGGATTGTCGGCCGTAAATGGCGTCGCGCGTCTCGTTGAGCTGCCTGCAGTGGAGCGCCCGAGAGAGCGCGCCCTGAAAGAAGGGTTAGCCAGCTTGAGAGACTGCGAACTGATCGCGCTCGTGCTGCGCACGGGCATCGGCCAACGGGACGCTGTCGCGCTTGCCAGCTCGCTGCTCGACCGCTTCGGCGGTGTCCACGGCCTGCTTTGCCAGGACGCGGCGACCCTCCTCGACGTCAAGGGCTTGGGCCAGGCCAAAGTGGCCGCCTTGGTTGCGATCCGGGAGTTGCTGAAGCGCGCCGAACTCGCCGCGATGCAGCAAGGGCCGGTCATCGAGGGGGCCGACATGGCCAAGGACTACCTCGGGATGCACATCGGTCGCAGCGAACGCGAAGTCTTCGGCCTCATGCTGCTCAACTCGCGCAACCACCTGCTGGCGATGGAGGACGTGTTCTTCGGCACCGTGGACCGGACGACCGTGCACACGCGCGAAGTGGTCAAGTGCTGTCTGCGCCACAACGCCGCGGCGGTGATCATGTTCCACAACCATCCGTCGGGGGATTCGAAACCGAGCGCGAGGGACGTGGCACTCACCAGGCGGCTCAACCGCGTACTGGACCAGGTCGACGTGCGGCTACTCGATCACCTGGTCGTGGCGAACATGAAAGTTTCGTCCATGGCCCAACTGGGGCACATCAAGTCCGACTACCACGTTTGACAGTGCCCGTTGGAGCGCGGCACTCAGTCGTGGACTTCACCGCCATGGTCTACGAGCCATTGCCGTAAGGGCACATCCTCCGGCTGCGGCGAGGAATAGCCGTGGCCGTCGCCGCTCGCACCGAGCAACTGCCGGCGAATCGGATCCCGGCAGTCGGGGTAGTCTTCGATCCTCAAGTTGTCGCGCGGGCGCAGCCATCGGTAGCTGTAGCCGTAGAACACGGCCTTGCGTATGACGTTCGCCGTGTTCGGACTCGGCGAATGCCATAGCCGCCGGTCGAAAAGGACGGCGGTCCCCGGCTCGGCGCAAACCGGGGTGGCGTTCGGCGGGTCTCGGTCGTCGGAATCCAGCCGGTTCGACAAATGGCTGCCGGGAACGACGCAGAAGTTGCCGCGCCCCGGAACGCTGACGTCGGTCAGGAAGTAGCCGACCTTCACCGAGAGTCGCGGGCGCGGATCGGTCTCCATCTCGCGGTTCACCCGACCACTGTCCTGATGCCAGCCGAGGCGCTTGGGCCGCGGGGTCCCCTCGGGCGCGGGCGGCGTGATGTCCACGTGCGAGAGATACAACTGGACGTGCCAGCCGAGGATGCCCCAGACCTTGGGGAATGTGGTCGGCCAGTCCAGGAGGTCCATGAACATCGGATCCCAACGTAGGAAATCCCGTAGGTGTAGACGCCCGTTGGCTTCAACCTCATCTGCGCGCTCCTCGCCGAGACGGTCCACGAGGGCTGTCAAACGCGTCACTTCGTCCGCCGACAGAGCGTGTGGAATCAATAGGTAGCCGTCCTTCTCGAACGTCCGCCGCTCTTCGTCGCTCAGTGCGTGGATGAGGCAGGAACTGTGCACGCGTCACGCTGCCTGGTCGGGTTGGCGCGAGTATACGTCGCCTTCGGCGAGGCAGCGCTTCACGCGGCCGTTCAGCGCCGGATCTTGCGCAACTCGTCCAGTGTCCGTTGCTGTGCCGACGCCGCCGCCAATTGGGCTTCGACGCGGCCGTAGTCCAGTTCCGCCGCGGCTTCCGACAAGGCCCGTTCCGCTTCCTGGCGCGCTTCGATGGCGGCGGCCTCGTCGATGTCGTCGGCGCGCAGCGCCGTGTCCGCCAGCACCGTCACGATGCCCGGCTGGATCTCCAGGTAGCCGCCCGAGGCGAAGAAAACGTCCTCCTCGCCGTTTTCGTCGCGCAGTTTCACCGGCCCCGGACGGATGCCCGTCAAGAGCGGCGCGTGGCCCGGGAGGATGCCCAGTTCGCCTATCGTTCCCGTTGCGGACAGCATCGCAACGCGGCCCGAGTAGATCTCCTCTTCGGCACTGACGATGTAGCACTGCATGGTTGCGGCCATGGCGTTCGCTCCGAATCTTTAGGCGGCTAGGGTCTCTGCCTTCTTGCGCGCGTCCTCGATGGTTCCCACCATGTAGAACGCCTGTTCCGGCATGTCGTCGCACTCGCCGTCGAGAATCGCCTTGAAGCTGCGCACCGTGTCCTCGCGGCTGACGTAGTCGCCCGGCTGGCCGGTGAATTGCTCGGCGACGAACATCGCCTGCGAGAAGAACTGCTGCATCTTGCGCGCGCGGTAGACCAGAGCCTTGTCCTCTTCGGACAACTCGTCCATGCCCAGGATGGCGATGATGTCCTTGAGTTCCTGGTAGCGCTGCAACACCTGCTGCGCACCACGCGCGGTCTGGTAGTGCTCCTGGCCGACGATGTTCGGATCGAGCTGCCGGCTCGACGACGCCAGCGGATCCACCGCGGGGTAGATGCCGAGGTCGGTGATCGCCCGCGACAGCGTCACAGAGCTGTCGAGGTGCGCGAAGGTGGTCGCCGGCGACGGGTCGGTGTAGTCGTCCGCCGGCACGAAGATGGCCTGCACGGAGGTGATGGAGCCCGTCTTGGTGGTGGTGATGCGCTCCTGCAGCGCACCCATTTCCGCGGCCAGGGTCGGTTGGTACCCCACCGCCGAAGGCATGCGGCCGAGCAGGGCGGAGCACTCCGTTCCGGCGAGCGTGTAGCGGTAGATGTTGTCGATGAAGAGCAGGACGTCGCGCCCCTCGTCCCGGAACTTCTCCGCCAACGTCAAACCCGAAAGGCCGACGCGTAGGCGGTTGCCGGGCGGCTCGTTCATCTGCCCGAAGACCAGCGAGATCTTGTCGAGGACGCCCGCGTCCTGCATCTCGTAGTAGAAGTCATTGCCTTCCCGGGTGCGTTCGCCGACGCCGGCGAACACCGACAGGCCGGAGTGCTCGATGGCGATGTTACGGATCAGTTCCAGCATGGTCACCGTCTTGCCGACGCCGGCGCCGCCGAACAGGCCCACCTTGCCGCCGCGGGCAAACGGGCACATCAGGTCGATGACCTTGACGCCCGTTTCGAGCAGTTCGTTGCCGCCCTTCTGGTCCTCGTAGGACGGCGGCTTGCGGTGAATCGGCAACGACTCGCGGGCGTTGACGGGCCCCTTCTCGTCGACCGGGTCGCCGAGCACGTCCAGGATGCGCCCGAGCGTCTCTTCGCCCACCGGAATGGTGATCGGGCCGCCGGTGTTGGCGACGTCGAGCCCCCGCGACAAGCCTTCGGACGATCCCATGGCGATCGTGCGCACGACGCCGTCGCCGAGTTGCTGCTGCACCTCGAGGGTCAGGCCGGTATCGGTGACCTTCAACGCGTCGTACACATTTGGCACTTCGTCGCGGCCGAACTCGACGTCGATCACCGCGCCGATGACTTGAACGATTCGTCCGTTTGACATGATTGATTGGCTCTCTCGTTGGAATGCGATGGATCAAACCGCGGCGGCGCCGCCCACGATCTCGGAGATTTCCTGGGTGATGGATGCTTGCCGGGCGTTGTTGTAGAGGAGCGTCAGCTCGTTGATGATCTCCTCGGCGTTGTCGGTGGCGTTCTTCATGGCGATCATGCGCGCGGCTTGCTCGCAGGCGGTGTTCTCCACCACCGCCTGGTACACGAGCGACTCGATGTAGCGCTCGATCAAGCCTTCGACCAGCTCCCGCGCGTCCGGCTCGTAGATGTAGTCCCAGCGGTGCTTCAAGTCCTCAAGGTCGAGCGGCGGCAGCGGCAGCAGTTGGCGCACGATCGGGCGCTGGGTCATGGTGTTCACGAACTCGTTGGAGATGATGTCCAGGCGGTCAAGGCGACCGGACTCGAAGGCGTCCAGCATGACCTTGACGCCGCCGATCAGGTTCGCGATCTCGGGGGTTTCCCCGACATCGCCCATTGCGGCGACGACGTTGCCGCCGACCGACCGGAAGAACTGCGCGGCCTTGTTGCCGATGAGCGCTAGGTCGACCTCGATGCCGTCACCTTCCCATCGGCGCATGTGGCGGATGAGTTCCCGAAACAGGTTCACGTTCAGCCCGCCGCACAGCCCGCGATCGGTGGACACCACGATGTAGCCGATCCGCCGTACTTCGCGCGTGATCATGTAGGAGGGCCGGTATTCGGGATTGGCGTTGGCCAGGTGCCCGATCATCTCCTCGATGCGCTGGCTGTAGGGTCGGCCCTGCTGCATCCGGTCCTGGGTACGTCGCATGCGGCTGGCGGCGACCATCTGCATCGCGCGCGTGCTTTTCTGCGTCGTCTGCACGCTTGCGATCTTCTTCTTGATCTCCTTACCGGCAGCCATGGCTCATTCGTAGCTGTGGCTGGCTTGGAACTTGTCCAGCGCCGCCTTCATGTACTCGACGATCTCGTCGCTGTGGTCGCCGGAGGCCGTGATCTCGGCCATCCACTCGGCGTGCTCGGTGTTCATGTAGCCGACGAGGTCGCGCTCGAAATCGAGCACACGCTCGACCGGGACGTTCTCCAAGTAGCCCTCGGTGGCGGCGAACAGCACCACGCCCATCTCGGCGACGGACATCGGCGAGTACTGGTTCTGCTTCATCAGTTCCTCGACCCGGGCGCCGTGATCGAGTTGGCGACGGGTGACATCGTCCAGGTCGGACGCGAACTGCGAGAAAGCGGCGAGGTCCCGGTACTGCGCCAGTGCGAGCTTGATACCGCCCGAGATCCTCTTCATGAACGAAGTCTGCGCGGCGCCTCCCACCCGGGACACCGAAATGCCCGGGCTCATGGCCGGCCGGATGCCGCTGTTGAAGCGGTCCAGCTCGAGGTAGATCTGACCGTCGGTGATCGAGATGACGTTCGCGGGCACGAACGACGACACCTCCCCGGCCTGCGTCTCGATGATCGGTAGTGCCGTCAGGGAGCCCGTCTGGCCTTTCACCTCGCCGTTGGTGAACTCCTCCACGTAGTCCGCGTTGACGCGCGCGGCCCGTTCGAGGAGGCGCGAGTGCAGGTAGAAGACATCGCCCGGGTACGCTTCGCGGCCCGGCGGTCGGCGCAGCAAGAGAGAGATCTCGCGGTAGGCCCACGCCTGCTTGGTGAGGTCGTCGTAGATGATGAGCGCGTCCTCGCCGTGGTCGCGGAAGAATTCGCCCATGGCGCATCCGGAATACGGCGAGATGAAGAGCATCGGGGACGGATCGGAGGCCGACGCCGCCACGACGATGGTGTGCTCCATGGCGCCGTTCTCTTCGAAGGTGCGCACGATGTTGGCGATGGTGGACATCTTCTGGCCGATGGCCACGTAGATGCACTTGATGCCCGTGCCCTTCTGGTTGATCACCGCGTCGACTGCGATCGCCGTCTTGCCGATCTGCCGGTCGCCGATGATCAGTTCGCGTTGGCCGCGGCCGATGGGGACCATCGCGTCGATACACTTGATGCCCATCTGCACGGGTTGCTCGACGGTCTGCCGGGCTATCACGCCCGGTGCGACCTTCTCGACCGGGGATGTGGCGGTCGCGTTGATGGGACCCTTGCCGTCGATGGGTTCGCCGAGTGCGTTGACGACACGGCCCAAGAGTTCGCGACCCACCGGCACTTCCAGGATGCGCTTGGTGCAGCGCGCGGTCATGCCTTCGGAGAGGCCCTCGTAGTCGCCGAGGACAACGCAGCCGACCGAGTCGCGTTCGAGGTTCAACGCCATGCCGGTCAGGCCGCCGGTGAATTCGATCATCTCGCCGTATTGCGCCTCGGCCAAGCCGTGCACGCGCACGATGCCGTCCGAAACACTGACGATGGTGCCTTCGTTGGCGGGTTGCGCCGATACGTCGAGCGCCTCGATCCGGTCGCGGATGATGTCGGTGATTTCCGCGGGGTTCAGTTGCTGCATGACTTAACTCTCTAGTGTTTGGTGCTTGAGCGCGGTCAGGCGCGCTGAAGCGCTTCGACCAAGCGGGTGAGACGGCCGCGCACGGAGCCGTCGATGACCGTGTCGCCAGCCCGAATCACGGCGCCGCCGACCAGGCTCGGGTCCACGGCGACACTGACATTGACCTGCTGGCTGAAACGGCGCTCCAGGGCTTGGGCATAGTCGTTCATCTGGGTCTCGGAGAGACCGACGGCGGACGCGATTTCCACGTCCAAGACCTGCTCCGCCTCGGCCTTGCGCGCCTCGTACTGTTCTGCGATCTCCGGCAGCAACTCGAGGCGCTTGTTGTCCGCCAGCACGAGGACGAAGCGTCGGCCGGCGTCGTCGAGATCGTCGCGGACGAGGTCGATGAGCCGATGGGCCTTGGCTTCGCTCGGCAATGCAGGCGTGCCGACCAGCGCCTTCGCCTCTGGCGTCTGGGCCGCCGCGGACAGCAGGCCGAGCATCCGCGACCAACGCTCGAGACGGTCCGCCGAACGCGCCAGGTCGAAGGCCGCCTTGGCGTAGGGGCGCGCCAGGGTTGCGAGTTCCGCCACCGTCTCGCTCCTTAAAGATCCGCGGCGATGCGGTTCAGCAGCGCATCGTGCCGGTCACGGTCGATCGACGCCTCGAGAATCCGCTCCGCGCCAGCGACGGCCAACTCCGCCACTTGGCCGCGCAGCGTTTCCTTGGCCCGGTTGACCTCTTGCGCCACGTCGGACTGCGCGGCGGTCAGGATCCGCGCGCGCTCCGCTTCGGCGTCGGCCTTGGCGTTCTCGATCATCTGCGCCGCCTGGCCGCGGGCCTCGTCAACGATGCCGCGGGCCTGCGCGCGCGCTTCGTTCAAGGCCTCCTCGGCGCGGGCTTGGGCGTGTTCCAGATCCCGCTCCGCCTTGGCCGCGTTCTCCAGACCCGCCGCCAGGGTCTCCTGGCGTTCGCGCATGGCCTGGATGAGGAACGGCCAGATGAACTTCCAGCAGAACCACACGAAGATGAAGAAGGCGATCGTCTGGCCGATCAAGGTGAACTTGATGTTCATGTGCGCTTCTCCTTGGTCCGGTCGTTCGCCTTACCCGCCCGCGACCACGAACATCACGTAAAGGGCAACGCCGACGCCGATAATCGGAACCGCGTCCACGAGGCCGAGAATGATGAACAACTGGGTCCGCAAGGTCGGCAGCAGTTCCGGCTGGCGCGCGACCCCTTCCATGAACTTGCCGCCGAGCAGGCCGACGCCGATCGCGGCGCCGACGGCGCCCAAACCGATCATCAGGCCGGCCCCGATGTACAAGAGAACTTGCATCTCCATCTGTGGTTCCTTAATCCGAAAAAAGTTGGTCTTCGTTTGGCCCGCGCGACGCGCGCCGTTGCGTTAGTGGTCGTCCTCCACGTCGTGCGCCTGGGCGAGATACACCACGGTCAACACGGCGAAGATGAAGGCCTGCAGGGTGATGATGAGAACGTGGAAAACGGCCCACGCCCACTGCAATACGGCCCCGAAGATGCCGATCAGGATGCCGCCGTACATGAGCGCGATGAGGATGAAGATCATCTCGCCGGCGTAGAGGTTGCCGAAGAGCCGCAGTCCGAGCGACACGGGCTTGGCAATCAGGGTGACACCCTCGAGCACGAGGTTCACGGGCATGAAAAGCCAGGTGATCGGCGAGCGGAGCTTCACCTCGAACGGATGGCACAGCAGTTCCTTCAGGAAGCCGCCGATGCCCTTCTCCTTGATGCTGTAGAAGATGATGAGCATGAACACCGCGAACGCGAGCCCCAGGGTGACGTTGGGGTCCGTCGACGGCACGACCTTCATGTACTCCACGCCGGCGAGCTTTGCCGCTTCGGGAATCCAGTCCACGGGGACGAGGTCCATCAGGTTCATCAGGAACACCCAGACGAAGATCGTGAGCGCCATGGGTGCAATGAGACTGTTGCGATGCTGGAAGATGCCGGTGACCGTGTCGTCGATGAAATCCACGATCATCTCGATGGCGTTCTGGAACCCGGCCGGAACGCCCGCCGTCGCGCGCCGGGCCGCTAGCCAGAACATGACGCTGAAGACGATGCCAAGGCCGATCGACCATCCCAGGGTGTCGACGTTGATGGACCAGAAGCCCATCGCAGCCACCTCCTCGGCGGAATGGGCGAAGCCCCAACTCCCGTCGGGATGCTGACCGTAAGTGAGGTTGGTCAGGTGGTGCTTGATGTATTCGCCGCTGCTTTCGGCCATGCGGTTAAGTCGCTTTCAGTTCCACGAGTCCACTAATTCCCGCCGACCAACGGCGACGCCAATTGCGCCAGGAGCGCGGCACTGAGCCCCACGAAGAACCCGAGGCCGCCAGCATCCGCGACGACGATGGCTGCGACCAGCAACGCGACCGTCAGCGCGATCTTCACAACCCAGCGAGCGATCAGTCCGCCCGCCGCCAGAAGCGCTTCCTGCTCATTAGGGCTTGGACGCAAGGGGCGCATTGCCGCTCGCGCGAAGTACGCGTTCGGCAAGACCACCGCGAAGCCTCCCAAAAGCGCGGACTTGGCCTCGTCCACGCCCCCGACCAGCATCAGCGCTGCGACCGCCAACGTCACGGCGGCCTGCAAACCGACTACTCGAACCGGCCCCTTTGGCCGCACGGGTCCGGTAGGACGCGCATCGCCTGCGGTCATACGCCGATTCCGACGTCTCCGCGGAGCCTCTCAAGGTCGCAAAGCGCGCGGATTATACGGGGGCGGGGTGGCTTTTCAAACAGCAGGGCCGTCTTTTCCAGCCCTTTCCTTCGATCGAGGCACTGATGGCGGATTTCCTACACGCTGAAGCGGCATTCGTCCATCGACAGGACCGGATACGCTCGATAGCGTATCGCCCTGAACATCTGGCCGTCTGAGTCTCCACCGTAGACTCAGCACGGCCTATGGGAATACCATCTGACGATCGGGTTGCGCTTGATGTCCACGGTTCGCTCGATGCCTCTGTTCGACACCCACAAGGCCGTGAAGGCACTGTCTCATGCCGGGTTCGACGACGCCCAGGCGGAAGCGGTGGTCGAGCAAATCCACGAAGCCGTCAACGAGAACGTCGCAACCAAGAGCGACTTCGAGCGCTTTGTTGCCAAGCTGGATCTCGAACGTTTCGCGACCAAGGAGGACTTCGAGCGCTTCGCCACCAAGCAGGACCTCGAACGCTTCGCCACCAAGGAGGATCTCGAACGCTTCACCGCAGAACTCGTCAAGCTCGAGCTTCGCATCAACGAGAAGTTCGACAAGTTCCGCGCATCGCTGCTCAGTTACGCTCTGGGCCTTGTCGGGTTGGCAGTGGCTCTGACCAAGGCGCTGGATTTGGTCGTCGGCTAAAGCGCTTCCGGGGTCGTGCCCAGACGCTCAAGCACACCTTCGAGCTCATCCAGGCTGCCGAAGCGGATCACGATCCGCCCGCTGCCGCGACGCCCAGTCGAAATGGTCGTCGGCGCGCCAAGCTGTTCGCTCAGACTGCGCTCCAACCGGCGCGTGTCCGGATCCGGTTGCTGGCGTGCGGGACGTTCGCCGTTCTGCAGTCGCTTGACCAACGCCTCGGCTTGCCGGACGGAGAGGCCCCGCGCGACGATTCGCCGCGCCGCGGCTTCCTGGTCGCCTGCGGACAACGGCAACAAGGCCCGGGCATGGCCCATTTCGAGCTCGCCCGTCTCCAGGAACTCGCTCGCGCCCGGCGCAAGGTTCAGCAACCTCAGCATGTTGCTGACCGCGGCGCGCGACCGGCCCACGGCTTCCGCCAACGCCTCGTGCGTGAACGCGAACTCCGCGAGCAAGCCTTTGAGCGCCCGGGCTTCTTCCAACGGGGTTAAATCCTCCCGCTGGATGTTCTCGATCAGCGCCATGGCCATGGCCTGCCGGTCATCAACGTCGCGTACCACCACCGGGACGCTCGACAAGCCCGCGCGCTCCGCGGCACGCCAACGGCGTTCGCCCGCGATGATCTCGAAACCACCCGCAGGACGGCGGCGGACGACGAGCGGCTCGATGACGCCTTGGGCGCGGATCGACTGGGCCAAATCGTCGAGGGCCTCTTCGCGGACCCGCGCGCGCGGCTGATGGGGGTTGGGGTAGAGCAAATGAAGGGGCAACTCGGTCGCCGCAGCGCTCGTCCCGCCGTTCGTGCCGTCGTCAGGCACGTCCGGCAGGAGCGCATCAAGACCCTTCCCCAAGCCGCCTCTGCGCCTAGTGGCCATTCGCAGCCTCCGTGTGCGCCAGTCCGCCATTCGGCGTCTGCGCTCCGCCGGCGACTCGTTTCTGAAGCTCCGCAGCGAGCGCCGAATAGGCCCTGGCGCCAGCGCAGGCCGGATCGTACTGAATGACGGGCAGTCCGTGGCTCGGCGCCTCGGCGAGCCGGACGTTCCGCGGAATCACCGTCCGGAACACCTGGTTGCTGAAATGCTTGAGCAATTGCCGGGAGACATCCCGACTCAGGCGGTTCCGTGGGTCGTACATGGTGCGCAGGATGCCTTCGATGGCGAGTTCGGCG
>JAPOYV010000115.1 GCA_026706385.1 Gammaproteobacteria bacterium | reverse complement strand
CTCGGCCCAGCGGTCCGTGGCAAACGAGGCGCCCCAGATCGAGAACCTGCTGAAGGCGGGACAGGAGATCCTGGTGCAGGTGGTCAAGGAGCCGCTCGGCACCAAGGGAGCGCGCGTGACCTCCCACGCGAGCATCCCGGGTCGGTTCCTCGTATTCATGCCGACGGCGGACAACATAGGCGTGTCGCGCAAGATCGACTCTCGCGAGGAGCGCAGCCGCTTGCGCGGTATCGTGCGCCAGTTTCGCGAGAAGCACGGCTTCACCGGCGGGATCATCATTCGTACCGCCGCGTCGAAGCGTCCGAAGGACGACATCGAAGGCGACCTGCGGTACTTTCACGAGCTCTGGTCCGAGATGCGCGGAAACATGGAGTCCCTGCGGGCGCCGGCGGTGATCCATCATGAGGAGAGTCTCGTCGCGAAGTTGATCCGCGACTTCCTGAACGACGATTTCTCCGCGATCCGGATCGATGACGTCGAAGAGCATGCGCGGGTCGTGCGTCTGGTCGAGCGCATCATGCCGGGCATGGTCGAGCGCGTTCGCCACTACGCGAAGACGTTTCCAATCTTCGAGGAGTACGGGGTCCAGGCCGAGATCGACAAGGCGATTCGGAGCAAGGTCTGGCTGAAGTCCGGCGGATATATCGTCATCAACCAGACCGAGGCGCTGGTCGCGATCGACGTCAACACGGGACGCTACGTCGGCAAGCGGAGCGGGGGACTCGAAGACACCATCGTCAAGACGAATCTGGAGGCAGCGAAGGAGATCGTGCGGCAGATCCGCCTGCGGGACCTCGGCGGCATCATCGTGGCGGATTTCATCGACATGGAGGAACGCAAGAACCGCCAGAAGGTGGCGCAGGCGTTCGAGCGGGAACTGCGGCGCGACCGGGCGCCCTCGAAAACCATCCAGGTTTCCGACTTCGGCCTCATTATCGTCACGCGCAAGCGCGTTCGGCAGAGCCTGGAGCGACAGTTGACCGATCCGTGCCCCTACTGCTCGGGCAGCGCGGTCATCAAGTCGTCGTCGACCATCTGCTACGACCTGCTGTCGGAAGTCCGCAAGATCGGTCCCGAGTTGAACGGGCACGCGGTACAACTGCGAGTCAATCCCGACATTGCGCGCATTCTCCAGCAGGAGCAGCGGGAAGTGCTCCTGGAGCTGGAGCGTGTGCTCGGGCGCGGCGTTACCGTCAAGCCCGACGTTCGGCTTCACCACGAACAGTTCGACGTGATGGCGACATGATCACGTCGCATGACGACGTGACGGCGACGCCGGTGAGCTCGGCGTACACCTACCGGCAAGTGTTCGGCGAGCCCCGCCAGCGGACGGCGGCAAAGCGGTGCAGCCGATCGCCAATCACGCGGATCCCCTCGGAGGCCAGCAGGATGCGCTTGAGACGGGGATCGCCGTAGCCTCCCAGCCGTCCACCGGCACGGACCACGCGATGGCAGGGAACCCCCGGCTCGGCGCACCCGCGCATGATGTTGCCCACGGCCCGCCAGGCGAGAGGGCGCCCGGCCAGCGCGGCGACGTCTCCGTAGGTCGACACTCGTCCGGCGGGGATCCGCCGCACGACCGTCAGCACGCGTTGTGCGAAGCCGGTCGCCCGCTTGCCGCTCGGGTCCGCTCTGCGCCCGGCGTTCATGTCACTGAGGGAAGTCCCGTCGTCAATGTCCAGGCGTCGTGCGCCAGATCTCGTGGATGGCGTCGGCGTCGAGGAGCTTCGTGGCGTAGGCGATCTGACCGGCGTGCAGTGCGTAATGCGCCAACTGCAGGCTGATCGCCTCGATCAGGGTCATCGGTTTCGGAGTACGCTCCGTGAGTTCGAGCAGGCTCTCCGGAGCTACCTGTGCCAGCACGTCGTCAGCTTCCCGGATCGCCATGTCGAGCCTGGCCAGCAGCTCCGCTGCCGGCAGTTCTCTCCGCTCCGCGAACTCGGCCTGCCGATCCCGTACGAAATCGCGTTTGCCGACGACGTGTCCGATATAGAAACGAGTCGATCCGACACAGTGCAGAACGAGGTTGCCAATCGCGTTCGACGATTCGTTGGGCCGCCACCAGATCTGCTCGATCTTCAGTGCGGCGAGGCAGGTACGAATCTGTCCCGTCAGGTGGATGCAGAGCCTCGTACGGGCGCTGTCGAGGAACGTGGATTCGATTGTGCGAGTCATGTTCAGAGCTTAGCAGCCCGCGGCGAGACCGGGAGTTGCGGGGAGCGGAGCTGCCGGGAGTCCGTCGTGAAACGCCGCTCGAATGCAGCGGTGCCTTTCTGCTGCTACCGGCTCCTGGCCCGACAAGCGTCGCCTGCGGCTCCGCTTGTCGCCCAACCGGGCGTGACCAGGAGTCTACGCCGTTCTACGGCGCAGACTCCTGGCGGCGCAGGACCGGCAGATAGCAGAGGGCGGCGACGAGCACGTCGTACGTCGCACACGCGGGCGGGTACCACCTGGGGACGATCTCCGGCGGCAACAGCCCGGCGACGTGCGCAAGGTTGGCCAATGCGTGCGCGCCCCAGGCAAGGGCCAGAGCGGTGAGCGCGCGCACCGGCTCCCAGGTAGTGACGAGGGCCGCCACGACAAAGCAGGCGGCGGCGATCGCAACGACAAGCCCGGTGCCGGGCGCGTCGTCGTGCCCAAGGGCGAAGCCGATCGGGACTGCCGCGGCCAGCGCCAACAGGAGCGCCGCAAACTGGGCGAGGCGCAACTCGGCCACGAGTCGCTGGCCGCTGGTCGGTTCCGCCCGGCGGGCGCCGAGGGCGAGCCAGGCGACCGTTCCGCCGAAGGCGAGGAAGACTACGGCGAACGAGAGCGTCGCATCGGTCACGGGAATTCCGTCGCGGTGGTGAGCCGCGGAGGGACTGTCAGTATAACAGCCGGTTCCAGGTTCCCGGCATCGGGTGTCCCGCAACGGGTCGGGAGTCGGCGCGGTGGAAAGGGGCAGACTCGGGCTACGCTTGGCTTGCACGACGGAAAGGGAGGTGCAGGGAGATGATGCACGAGGCCCGGCGGATTCGCGCCGGCGCGGGGCTGATCGCCGTACTGCTCGCGTTGACGGCGTTCGCGTTCCTGGACGGGCTGCCGGGGCGGCTGCGCGCCGTCATGGGAATCGCGGCGTTCATCCTGACGGCGGTGGCCTGCTCGACCAACGTGACCGCCATCCGCTGGCGCACCGTCGCCTGGGGCATCGGGCTGCAGATCTTCCTCGCGGTCCTGATCCTGAAGCTGGCGGTCGGCGGTGTCAGGCCCGGCTACGCCTTGTTCTCGGGCCTGGCCGCCGTCGTCACGCGGTTCCTGGAGTTCACCAGCGTCGGCGCGCAGTTCGTCTTCGGTGTCCTGGCCGATCCGGTGGCAATGGGCGAGCGGTTCCCCAATGGGCTCGTGCTCGCCTTCTCTGCCTTTCCGATCATCATCTTTGCTTCGTCGGTTTTCACCGTGCTCTACCACGTGGGTGTTCTGCAGGCCGCGGTGCGGCTGCTGGCGCGCGCCATGATGCCGCTCATGGGCACCAGCGGAGCCGAGACGCTGTCGGCCGCCGCCAACGTCTTCATGGGCCAGACGGAGGCGCCGATCATCGTCCGGCCCTATATCGCGCGGATGACCCAGTCGGAGCTGCTGGCGCTCATGACCGGCGGATTGGCGACCATCGCCGGCAGCATGTTCGCCATCTACGTCAGCCTCGGCGCCGATCCGGTGGCCATGCTGACGACGAGCGTGATGGCGGCGCCCTGTGGCCTCTATCTGG
>JAPOYV010000027.1 GCA_026706385.1 Gammaproteobacteria bacterium | reverse complement strand
TCGAGGATGGTCTGGATGTTGTTGTTCAGGCGTTCCCGCTCGGCCAGGAGCTCGTCGAGTTCGTGTTGGCCGAGGACAGAGCGCAGCGTGGTCTGCGCGAGCTGGCCGATGGCCTCCATGTAGTTCTCGACATTGAGCACGGCGTGGTCGGGGTCGATCACCCGGAAGTACAGGACGGCGTTGACCTGCACGGAGACGTTGTCGCGCGTGATCAGATCCTGGGTCGGCACGTCCATGACGATGGTGCGGAGATCCACGCGAACCATCTGCTGCAGCAACGGGATGATGATGATGAGGCCCGGGCCCTTGACGCGCTGGTAGCGCCCGAGCAGGAAGACGACGCCGCGTTCGTACTCGCGGAGCACCCGGAAGGCGCTCGCGAGGATGGCGAGCACGGCGGCAATGACGATGCCTGTGAATATGCCCATGGCTTGTACCCCTTATGTCGGTTCAGCTTGCACGTTCGACGAGCACCCAGACGCCGTCGACGCCGACGATCTCCACGCGGTCGCCTTTTTCGAGCGGCACTTCGCCGCGCGCCTGCCAGACTTCGCCGAAGGCGCGCACGCGGCCTTCGCCCTCGAAGTCGTCGATCACCTCGGCCCGGCCACCGATCATGCTTTCCTTGCCAGTCGCAGACCGAGCCTTGCGTGCCCGCCAGGCGGCTCCGAGGGCAAACAGCGCGAGGCCGGCGGAGATGAACGCGAATGCCGCGATGATCGGGTAGGAGATCTGGTAGCCCGGCAAGTCGGTGTCCATGAGGATGATCGAACCGATGACGAAGGCTATCACGCCGCCCACGCCGAACACGCCGAAACTCGGCGAGAACGCCTCGGCTGCCAACAGCCCGATCCCGACGATCAAGAGGGCTAGGCCTGCGTAATTGATCGGCAACATCTGCAGCGCGAAGGCGCCGAGCAGCAGGCAGATGACGCCAACGACCGCGCCGATGCCCATGCCCGGGTTGTAGAACTCGAGGATCAGACCGTAGATGCCGATCATCAGCAGGATGTAGGCGACGTTCGGATCGGTGATGACGCCGAGCAGTTCGTAGCGCCAATCCGGCTCGATGAACTCGATATTCGCATCGCTTGTGTCAATCACCACGTCCATCCCGGCCGCGTTCACGGTGCGCCCGTCGATGTCGGCCAGCAGTGCGGACAGGTCGTCCGCCACGATGTCGATGACGTTGATCTCCAAGGCTTCCGATGCGGTCAGGTTGGAGGCTTCGCGGACCGTGGCTTCCGCCCACTCGACATTGCGCCCGCGCAACTCGGCGAGACCCTTGATGTAGGACACGGCGTCGTTGACGACCTTGCGCTCCATCGCCGTGCCCGATTGCGGCACGTCGCCGGGCGCCCCTTCGCTCTCGGTTCCGTCTTCTGCTTCGTCCGCCTCGGTACCCTCGCCGCCGCCCTCCTCGCCGCCCGGGTCGGGCGCCCCGGGAATAGGAAACGGCGAACCGCCCTCGCCGCCGATGCTGACCGGGGTCGATGAGCCGATGTTGGTCGCCGGCGCCATGGCGGCGATGTGGCTCGCGTACATGATGTAGGTGCCTGCGCTGGCCGCCCGCGAGCCGTTGGGCGCGACGTAGGTCGCGACCGGTACGCGCGAGGCGAGGATCGCCTTGATCATGTCGCGCATGGACTTGTCGAGACCGCCCGGCGTGTCGAGGCGCAGCACCAGCAAGTCGATGCCCGCTTCCTCGCCGCGCTCCAGGGCGCGGATGAAGTAGTCAGCGTAGGCCGGTCCAATGGCGCCTTCCAGACCCACCACCCAGATCTCCGCCGCCGTTGCCTGGCGGGCGCCGCAGATCAGGAGCGCACAGAGCGTGAGTCGGGTGGCGAGCTTGGGCACATGACGAAATGACATGCTGCGTCCTCCCATGCGTTTCAGTCGGGGTTGAGCCCCTTTTCGGCGAGCCACTCGCGGTTGAACAGCCGCGACTGGTACTTGCCGCCGCCGTCGCAGAGCATGGTGACCACCGTGTGTCCGGGTCCCATGTCCTTTGCGACCTCCGCGGCGGCGTAGAGGTTCAGACCTGTGCTCGAACCGAAGAACCAGCCTTCCTCGCGCAGGAGACGGTAGACGAGGGTGACCATCTGCTGATCGGTGACCTGGACGGCGTCGTCGACGGGGGCGCCGTTCAAGTTGTCGGTCACCCGGCTGTTGCCGATGCCCTCGGTGATGGACGGTCCTTCGCTCATGACCGCCTCCCCGGTGGTGACGTAGCTGTAGAGGGCGCTGCCCATGCAGTCGGCCAGTACGGTCCGCACGTCGGCCTTGCGCTCCTTGAGGAAGGCGGCAACCCCGGCGAGAGTGCCCCCGGTGCCGACCGAGGATACGAAGGCGTCCACGCCGCCGCCCGTCTGCCGCCAGATCTCGGGTCCGGTGGACTCGTAGTGCGCCAGGCGATTGGCGGTGTTGTCGAACTGGTTGGCCCACACGCCGTTGTCGAGGCCGGCCGCGAAACGACCGGCCTGTTTCTGGTAGTTCATCTCGTCGCGGTACGGCACCGTGGGCACCACGCGGACCTCGGCGCCGAGGGTCTTCAAGATCTCCACCTTCTCCGGCGACTGGTTGTCCGGCATGTAGATCACGCACGGGTAGCCGCGCGCATTGCAGATGTGTGCGAGGCCAATGCCGGTATTGCCGGCAGTGCCTTCCACGACCGTGCCGCCGGGTTGGAGTGCACCGCTCTTCTCGTGTTCCCGAACGATCCAGAGTGCTGCGCGATCCTTGACCGAGCCGCCGGGATTCATGAACTCTGCCTTGCCGAGAATCTCGCAGCCCGTCTCCTCCGACAACCGGTTGAGCCGGATCAGCGGCGTTTTGCCGACGGCGGCGGCGAAGTCGGCAGTGATGTGCATGAACGACCTAAGAACCCTTGTTGTTGAAGGCGAGTTTATACGGTACGCGTGCTCGTTGGCCTGTTTCGGCGCTGACCACGAGCGCGGGGCGTGTTTGAATAGCCGACCCGTCGATGAGGATGAAGCGTGGCAGTCCGAGAGCCGGTACCGATCAAGTTTCCGCCGAGCGAAGAACTCGCGGCGCTGTTCGCGAAAGTCGTCGCCATAGCGGAACGCCTCCCCGGCGTGGAAGTCAGCCGCAGCTACGGTACGCCCGCGATCAAGGTCAAGCGAAAACTGCTGGCGAGGCTACGGTCCGAGGCCGAAGGCGGCCTCGCCATCCGGTGCGACTTCGTGGAGCGCGAGATGCTCCTGCAGGCGGCCCCCGAGACGTTCTACATCACGGATCACTACGCCGACTACCCGATGGTGCTGATCAACCTCGAGACCGTTCGCTGGGACGCCATGCCCGACATCGTCGAGCGCGCTTGGCGGATCGCCGCCCCGCCGCGGCTAATCAAGGACTACGATGCCGCCTCGGCCGATTGACGCGGGCGCCGAAGGCGCGCCGCGCCCAGTCGGGTTCGGGATGTCACCGTCCTTTTAGTCAAACGCGGCGAACACTTCCTCGTCGAGTTCCTGGTACACCTCCGGCTTCTGCGGCCGGATCTGCGGCGTGAACTCCGTGATCCCCAGGGCCGCGAAATCGGCAATGCGGTCGATCACGTATTGCGGCGAGCCCATCATGGCCCAGTCGTTGTCGCCGCGGGCCTGCTTGGCCTTCTGCTCGTCGCGGATGATCCGGATAGGCACGTGGAGCGTCCGTTCGATCTCGGCGGGGTTCCGTCCGACGGCCTCGCAGTGGCGCTCCAGGACGCCGTTGAGATGCTTGACGCGCTCGGGGCTCGCGATGACGTTCATGATGTCGCCGTACATCGCCAGCGTCTTCAGGGTGCGTCTCTCGCCCGTGCCGCCCACCATGATCGGTATGGGATTCTCGCCACCTTGGCGCGGCGCGAACGCGGCTTGCTTCAGCGAGTAGTACTGGCCTTTGAAGTCCACGCGGTCCTCGGAATGGAACAGCATCCGGATCAGCGCGCAGGCCTCTTCCAGGCGGTCCGAACGCTCGCGCATCGGCGGGAACTCCCAGCCGTAGGCTTCGTGCTCGCGGACGTTCCAGCCCGCACCGATGCCGAGCATCACGCGGCCGTGGGAGACGACATCGATGGTGGCCGCCATCTTGGCCATCAGCGCGGGGTTTCGGTACGTGTTGCCGGAGACCAGGATCCCGAGTTTCAGCTTTTCGGTGACCGCCGCCACCGAAGCCAGCAAGGACCAGCCCTCCAGCGTCGGCAGCAGTTCGTGCTCCATGACCTCGTCGGTGCGATGCCACGGGGGGATGAAGTGGTCGTAGGCGAATACGCTCGTCCACCGACCGGCCTCCATGACCTCCAGCACGGCCTTGATTTCCTCCCACGTCGCCTGCTCGTTGACGAGTTGCGATCCGAACATCCTTCCCCCTTTTATGGAATAAGCGCCAGAGGGAGCGTACGCGACCGGCGGCGTTTGTTCCATAATCGGCGGCGGGGCTGGGCCGAAGGCGGGGTAGGCGCATAGCGGAGCGAAGGCGCCTCGCTACGCGAGACGGCATGCCCGAGCCGTGGGGCACTTATGCGTTACCGCTGCGGTTGAACGGGTCTCAATGAGCCCTTGAGAGCCGGGAATACTAGGCGCAAAGGGACGGCTACTTCCACCGGTGCATGCACCTATCGCGACCCGACAGGCGCTATGATTGCACCTGAACTGGGCAACGAGACCGTCCATGCAAGGGAAGAACCGTACGTCGTTAGTGCTTCTGGTGGCCTTTGCGTTGATCGCCCTGTGCGTGGTCGCGCGGCTACTCCCGCATCCGCCGAACTTCGCGCCCGTGGCTGCAGTGGCGCTCGTCGGCTGCCTGGTCCTCGCGCGCCATTGGCAGGTCGGCCTGGTCGTCGTGCTCGGTATGGGGATCGGCGACGCCCTGCTCGGCTTCTACGACCTCGGCGTCATGGTCACGGTCTATGCCTCGCTGCTGCTGCCGCTTGCGGCCCGTCGGTTTATCGCGCCCTCGCCGACGGCGTTGCGCATCGGCGCGGCCGCGATCGGCGCCGGCGTGGGCTTCTACCTCACGACCAACGCGGCCGTGTGGTACTTCGGCTCAAGCTATCCGCCGACGGCCGACGGCCTGCTGGCGAGCTACGTGGCCGGGTTGCCGTTCCTGAAATGGACGCTCGCGGGCAACCTGTTCTGGTCGGCCGTGCTCTTCGGCGCGTTCCGGTTGGGTGCGCGGGCATCGCGGGGCGAGTCCCTTTCTACGGACCGGCTGCTACCGGCCTGACTCCGCGCATGCGCGCGTGCGGACGACGCCGTGCGGCCGGCGCATGGCTCGCGACATGCGTTGCCGTCGTTCTGGCGTGCCACGCGGTGGCCGCGCCGGCGGTCGTATCGGTCCACCTGGAGATTCGTGACGAGTTGACCGTGAGCGGCCTTGCGGTCTCGATCCGCCGCGACGTCGCGCCGGGCACCGACGCCCTGGCGTTCATCGAGAGCGTCGTGGCTGTGGAATACCGCAGCTACCCGGGCGCCGGCGTGTTCGTCACCAGTCTCTGCGGCGTGGCCGCGCCGGACGGGATGTTCTGGGAACTCGTGATCGACGGCGAACGGGCAACGCGCGGTATTGCCGATCTCGATATCGAGGCCAACATGCACATTCGCTGGGAGTTGGTGCCCATCCGGTGACGGCTATACTGGCCGCAAGACCGAGAAAGAGCGGAGGCAGCTTGCCCAACCCCGATTTCATCGCATCCCCCGAGTCCGTCGGTGTGGACCCCGAGAGACTGGCCGCGGTGGTCGCCCGCGTCCGCCAGGAAGTGGACGAAGGCGTGCTGCCCTCGGCGCAGATCGCCGTCGCGCGGGAAGGCAAACTGGCGTTGTTCGAGACCTTCGGCGATGCCACGAACAACTCGCTCTACTGCGTCTTCTCGTCCACCAAGGCGATCACGTCCGCGGCTGGCTGGCTCCTGATCGAATCCGGCGATCTGTCCGTGGACGAGCGCGTCGCGGACATCGTCCCCGAGTTCGGCACGAACGGTAAGGACGTGGTCACCGTGGAACAGTTGTTCCTGCACACCGCGGGGTTCCCGAGCGCGCCTTTTCGCCCCACCGACTGGTTCGACCGCAACCGCCGCCTGGGGCGATTCGCGCAGTGGCGCCTGAACTGGGAGCCGGGTTCGCGTTTCGAGTACCACCCGTCGTCGAGCATGTGGGTGATCGCTGAGATCATCGAACGGCGGAGCGGACGCGATTTCATCGAGTTCGTGCGCGGCGAGATTGCGGAGCCCTTGGGCCTGGCGGACATGTACGTGGGCCTGCCCGCCGAGCAGAACGGTCGTGTTGCCGAGATCGTCCACAGCGGCGAGCCGATGTCGAGCGCGGACTACGCCCGTCTCGGCATCCCTGAACCGCCGGTCACGGAAGTCACCGAGGATGCGATTTTGAGTTTCAATCGCCCGGAGGTCCGCGCGGCTCCGACCGCGGGCGGCGGGGGCATCATGACCGCTGCCGACCTGGCGCTCTTCTACCAGGCACTCATTCACGGCGGGAGCGCCACTGGCCGTCGCGTCTGGCGTGACGACACGCTGCAGATGGCGCGGCAGGTTCGTTCCGGCGATCTGCGTGATCCGTATGCGGGCCATCCCGTGAACCGGGGTTTGGGGATCGTCATCGCGGGGGACAAGGGGCGCAACCTGCGCGGATTCGGCCACAGCAACTCGCCGCTCGCGTTTGGCCATGGCGGTGCGGGCGGGCAGATCGCCTGGGGCGATCCCGAGACCGGCGTGTCGATCGGCTACTGCACCAATGGACACGACCGCAACCCGCTGCGCTTGGGTCGGCGCGGGGTGAGCATCTCCAACCGGGTGGCCGGTGTGGCAGCAGCAGGATGAACGCACGCCTCGAGGCCACCGACTACACCGAACGCATGCGGCGCTATGCCCGGAAGGGGATGGAACGCGCGGTTCGCATCGGGAACCGCGGGCCGGTGCGTTTCGATGACCACGGCAAGGTCCACCCGGAGATCGTCGACGCCTATTGGCAGCACGGTTTCTACGTTTTCACCGACGTGCTTAGGTCGACCGAAGTCGACGAGCTGCGCCGCGACGTCAACGACCTGCTGGCTCACGCGCCCGTTGGGCCCGGACAGACCGTCGACGCCGCGGGCAGGCCCGCTGTCGGCATCGACATGAAGCGCTACCCCTACTCGTTCGTGAAGCCGCTCTCGGATCCGGTCGGCGGCACGGGGGCGTCGCACGGTCGCCACCAAAGCAAGATGGCCGAAGCGGTTCCGGCCCGGGGCGCGCCGGAGTACGTCATCCAGACCATCGCTGGCATGTGCCAACTCTTCCGTTCGGGCCTGCGCGTCTATGGCCATCCGCATCTGCTCGCAGTCGCCGAGGCCATCAACGGCCCGGACTTCGTGCCGTACAACGACGCGATCTTCGTCAAGCAGCCGGGTCTCGGCGGCTCGGTGGCCTGGCACCAGGACGGCGTGACGCATTGGGACAGTCCGAATTGGGACGAGGGCATCCACGGTGTCAATTTCCAAGTCCAGCTCAACCGAACATCGGCGTTGAGCTGCCTCTGGGTCGTGCCGGGAACCCACAAGCTCGGGCGCGTCGACATCAAGGCGATGGTTGAGGCCAACGACGGCTCTGACCAACTGCCCGACGCCATTCCCCTCCATTGCGAGCCCGGCGACGTGACCATCGTCAACCGCCAGACCTTGCACAGCTCTTTCGCGAACACGTCGGACGACTTTCGGATCTCGGTGTCGTGGGGCATGCATCGGCGCACCGCCGTCGCTGGCCAGCACGGCCACCTCATGCAGCCGGCGGACGTGATCTACGACGATGACTTCATCGACGCCCGGGCCCGCGTGATCCAGGTGGCCATCGACGCCAGGCGACAGGAGTACCGGGAGGAGAGGCCGTTCGTCTATCAGCCGCTCAAGGACTCTGCCGACGAGTACCGATGGAGTCCCGAGACGTTCGAGACCGTGATCCGGGATTACAACACGCGGGACATTGCGATCTAGGCGCGTCGCTGGCGGCGGCGGCGCGTCCTTCGGACGCGATGGAGAACGCTCCGCGTTCTCCATCCGGCGCTGCCGGATTTCGCTCGCCTGTTCAGCTCGGTCGCGCTCAAGAACGCTGGCTGTCCAGTTTTTTTGAGTGAACTTGCTTCGCCCCGTTCAGCCAACGGCTGGCCTCGGGCGCTATGATTCGCGCGTAGGAACCCTTGGGAGACCAACGATGAGCCCGGACGCCGCCGCCCTCAAGGCGGACTTCGATCGCGACGGCGTCGTGATCATTCGCGAATTCGTCACGCGCGAAACTGCGAGGGAGATCTGTGCCCGCGCGGAAGCAGCGACGCGGGACATACCCCGCAAGGGCCGCTATAGCAACATCACCAAGGGCTTGGAAAAGCGCGACGGCTACTTCGGGGAATGGCTCAACAACGGCCCGCAGGTTCCGGTCCTCGAGGCGTTGCTCGGCAAGAAGCCCGAACCGACCACGGCCAGTTTCTTCACCAAGATCGACAACGACCAGGAGGTGCATCCGCACTCCGACGCGATGGAGGGGGTGGTGACTTGGATCGCGCTGGACGAAACCGACGCCACCAACGGGTGCATGCAGTTCGTCAAGGGCTCGCACAAGCGACGCGAGGAGTTCGCCCACCTGCGGGCCGACTCGCCAACCGACCTGTCCGATCACCCGGACCTGTTCGAAGCCGCTATGAGCCCCGGTGACATCGTGATCTTCAAGCCGACGACGGTCCATTGGTCCGGCCCCAACCATGACGGTTCCGCCCGCCGCGGATTCAACTGCTTCTACGTCGGCAAGTTCTACAAGGGCGTCAAGAAAGCCGCGGCGAAGTCCTAGAAGCCTGCGGGAGCATCCAACATGCAGTTCGGCGCCCAGTTGAGCAACTACGGCACGACCTGGGCCGACATTCAGGGCACTGTGTCCACCTTGGAGGCCGGCCGGTGGCATAGTCTGTGGTTCTCCGATCACTTCATGCCGCCCGGGAACCCGAAGGCGGGGCATGGTGCGGCACTCGAGGGCTGGACCTTGCTGACGGCCGCGGCGGCCGTCACTCATCGACTGCGACTGGGCGTGCTGGCCACGGGCAATACCTATCGGAGCCCGGCTCTTCTCGCCAAGATGTGTACGACGCTCGACCACATCACCGGGGGCCGCATGATCCTCGGCCTGGGCGCCGGGTGGTACGAACACGAGCATCGGGCCTACGGCTGGGACTTCCCCTCGCTGAAAGAGCGCTGCGACCGGCTGGAGGAGGCCGCCGAGCTGATCCGGCTGTTGTTCACGAAACCGCACGACGAGTACGTGAGTTTCACCGGCACCTACTACCAGTTGGTAGACGCCCCCCTGTCGCCGCCGTCGAGCCAGGATCCGCACATCCCGATCCTGATCGGCGGGAACGGCGAGAAGCGGACGTTGCGCACCTGTGCCAAGTCGGGCGACATCTTCAATCTCGACTTCTGGCATCCCGGCGGCGTGGACGCATTCCGGCGCAAGGCCGAGGCCGCGGCGCGACACTGCGAATCCTTCGGCCGTGATCCGAGCGAGCTGAAAAAGACCGTCAGCCTGCCGTTCCGGCTGTTCGACAGCGAAAGCGACTACGAGGCGAGCAAGGGTATGCCTTGGTACTGCTGGGGTACGGCCACGATGATCCAGGACACCTTGGGTGCCTACCGCGACGCCGGTGCCGAAGAGGTCATGCTGTGCGGTGTGCCGAGCAAGCCGGCGCTTTGGCAGCGCATCGAGGCGGAGGTCCTGTCGGTCTTCGATTGAAGCCTGACGGCCCGGTTGGTCGAGGCCGGGTGTCGACCGCGGCCGATGTCGCAACGCCGAGAGGTCTAGGTGGTCGCTGGTTGCGGTCGCGCGGGCTGCTACCATGCCGTTTGACATCTGAAGGGGAACAGGCCGTGCAAGGCAATCATTCGGTTCGCCGGAAGCTGGTCGTGTGGCTTGGGGTTGTTGGCCTTGCGTTGTCGGCCTCGCTTGGCGCGGTCGCGGACACCGATTTGACGCCCTTGGTGGATGCACGGCACGACGAAGCCGTGGCCCTCGCGTCCGACCTTTTCGACTACGCCGAACTGGGCTATCTCGAGACCCGGAGCGCGGCACGCCTAGCGGGCTACCTCGAGGGCAACGGATTCAGCGTGGAGCGGGGCGTCGCCGGGATTCCTACGGCGTTCGTGGCACAACGGGGACACGGCGGTGCGGTCATCGGGATCCTGGCGGAGTTCGACGCGCTGCCGGGTTTGTCGCAAGCGCCCGTGCCGCGTCGAAAGCCGGTCGTGCCCGACGCGCCGGGCCAGGCCTGCGGGCATCATCTGTTCGGCAGCGCCTCGGCCACCGCCGCCGTGGTGATCGCGGACTGGCTGGAGAGGACAGGGACACCCGGAACCGTGAGACTGTACGGCACGCCCGCGGAGGAGGGCGGCTCCGGCAAGGTCTACCTGACGCGGGCCGGCCTCTTCGACGACGTGGACATCGTGCTGCATTGGCACCCGTCGGACCGCAACATTGCGTCCCCCGAGAGCAGCAACGGCAACAAGTCCGGTCGCTTCACGTTCCGCGGCATCGCGGCGCACGCAGCCGCTTCGCCCCACCGCGGCCGATCCGCCCTCGACGGGGTCGAGGCGATGAACTACATGACCAACCTGATGCGCGAACACATGCCCTCGACTGCCCGGCTGCACTACGTCATCACCGATGGCGGCCGCGCACCGAACATCGTCCCCGAGCGGGCGGAGGTCTACTACTACGTGCGCCATCCTGCGCCGGACATGGTGGAGGCGCTGTTCGAAAGGGTGGTGGCGGCAGCCGAGGGTGCCGCCCTCGGCACGGGTACGCGGATGTCGTACGAGGTCATGCACGGGAACTTCCCCTTGTTGCGCAACGACGTCCTGGCGGAGGTGATCCACGGGCACCTCGAACGCTTGGGCGGTGTCGAGTACGACGAAGACGAAATGGAATTCGCGACCACGCTGCGAAAGTCGTTGTTCGGCAACCTGAGGCCGCTCAACTCGACCACCGAGATCGCGCCGTTCGAGTTCCGCCAAAAGATGGGCTCAACCGACGTCGGCGACGTGAGCTGGAACGTGCCCACCGCGGGATTCGGGACCGCGACGTGGGTGCCGGGCACGCCGGCCCATAGCTGGCAAGCCGTCGCGGCCGGAGGCATGAGCATTGGCCACAAGGGGATGATGCTGGCGGCCAAGGTGCTGGTCGAGACGGCCCGCAGCCTCTACACGGACGCGGAACTCATTGCCAAGGCGAAGGCGGAATTCGCAGAACGCCGTGGCCCGAACTTCGTCTACGAGCCGCTGCTCGGGAAACGCGAGCCGCCACTGGACTATCGCAAGTGAACGTCCTGCTCCTGCATCCGGGTGCGATGGGCGCATCCATCGGTGCGGCGCTGGTCGCTGGGGGCCACGACACCGTCTGGATTGCGACGGGTCGCAGTGCCGAGACGGCCAAGAGGGCAGCCGACGCCGGTCTGTCGCCGGTCGAGACCTTGGCGGCGGGCGCCGATGGTGTCGAGATCGTGATCTCGGTCTGTCCGCCGCACGCGTCCGTGGACGTTGCCCGCGCCGTGCACGATGCGGGGTTCTCCGGGCTCTACGTGGACGGCAACGCGGTCTCGCCGGCGACAGCGGAAACGGTGCATCGTCTTTTCGGTACGCATTACGTGGACGGGGGAATCATCGGCCCGCCGGCCTGGCGCGCGGGAGCCACCCGGTTCTACCTGTCCGGCGCGCACGCGGAGACGGTGGCCGCGCTGTTCGAGGGCTCGTTGGTCGATGCCCGCGCAATCGGCACGGCGCCGACCCAAGCGTCGGCACTCAAGATGTCCTACGCCGCATTCACCAAGGGGTCGTCCGCGCTTCTGCTGGCTGTCCGCGCGCTGGCGGAAGCCAACGGCGTCAGCCGGGAACTGCTCGCCGAATGGGACATCTCGCAGCCAGGGCTTGCTTCGCGAAGCGCCGGGACGGCGAAGTCGACAAGCCAGAAGGCGTGGCGCTTCGAGGGCGAGATGCGCGAGATTGCCGCGACGTTCGCCGAGGCGAACCTCCCTTCGGGCTTCCACGAGGGCGCAGCGGAGCTGTATGGCCGCATGGCGGCCTTGAAGGACGCGCCGGGCGGTGCCGGGATCGACGTCGTTCTCGCCGAGATTCTTGGCCACGCTCGACAACGTCGTGGCTAAAGCCGGATGGGAAACCGCGACGTCGGACACGGTTCCGCACACGCATGGCGTTCGGCGTGGGCTCGGCAGCGGAGACACTGTCGCTCTACCCCGTGGGCGTGCTCAGCATGCTCTACTACAACCAGGTCCTGGGCCTGGACGTCCTGCTCGCCGGCCTCGTGCCCACGATCTCGATTCTCGTCGACGCGGTCTCCGATCCGCTCGTCGGTTCCCTCTCGGACCGGTGGCGATCAAAGCGCTGGGGTCGACGGCATCCGTTCATGTTCATAGCACCCGCGCCGATCGCCTTGTCGTTCTGGTGCGTGTTCAACCCACCGGACGTGGCGGGTACGACGCTTTTCGCTTGGTTCCTTACGTGGTCGATCCTCCTGCGCACCTTCATGACGGTCTACCACGTCCCGCACCTGGCGATGGGTGGCGAGTTGTCGCGGGGCTACATCGAACGCACGCGAATCATGTCGTACAACAACTTCTTCGGCTGGATCGGCGGCGCCGTGGTGCACAAGATCAATACGCTCCTGTTCTTCGCCGTCACCGCCCAGTACGCCAATGCGCTGCTCAATCCCGAGGGTTACCGAACGCTGTCCATTTCCAACGCCCTGGTCATCATGGTCGTGCTGTTCCTGTCGGCCTGGTTCACCCGGGATCGCATTCCGACGCTTCCACAGCCTGCCGAGGACGTCGGAGGATTCAGCGTAAGAGAGTTCTACCGCGACATCGTGATGGCGCTGACCAATCGGAACTACCTGTTCCTCATGCTCGCGCTCTTTGCACTGTCGCTGATGCTGGGTGTGCGTGGGGCGCTAAACGCCTACATGACGGTTTACTACTGGGAACTGACCGCGGATCAGTTCGCCAACATCCTGCTGATCGGCTCGGCGGTCGGCTACGTGAGTGGCTTCCTGCTCTCGGCGCGGATCCATGGCCGATTCGACAAGCGCGCGACCATTGTGACGACCGCGCTGACATTGTCCGTGTTCCCGGCGATGCCGGTGATCATGCGGCTGCTCGGCTACTTCCCCGAGAACGGAACCACGGCGCTGATGTGGGCGATTGCCGGGTTCGGCGCGCTCGGGGCCGTGTCGGGGAGCGTACTGAACATCAGCGTCATGTCCGCGCTTGCCGACATCGCGGACGAGAACGCGGCCCGTTACGGCGTACGCCAGGAAGGCATCCTCTACTCGGCACGGACGTTCTTCGCCAAACTCGACGCGTCGCTCGGACATGGCGTGGCCGCGGTGGCGTTGGCGGTGATCGCGTTCCCGGAGAAGGCCGAGCCCGGTGAAGTGCCGGCCGACACGATCTGGTGGCTGGGCATGATCGACTCGCCGCTTGCCATCATTTCGGGCGTGATCGCGGCCGTGCTCTATGCGCAGTACCGGATTCACCAGGCCGACTACGAGTCGACCCGCCGCCAATTGGCGGCGCAGCCACGCTGAGTGGAGGTTGGCGATGACGACCGCAACAGCCATGGTCCTGAAGGCGCCGCGACAGTTCGAACAGCGCCTCTTCGACGTGCCCGCGGTGGGGCCGAGGGATGGCATCCTGCGGGTCGAAGCCTGCGGACTCTGCGGGACCGATCACGAGCAGTACAGCGGGCATGTCAAGAGCGCACCGGCCATCATCCCGGGCCACGAGGTCGTCGGCGTCGTTGAGAATGTGGGCGACGATGCCGCGGCGCGGTGGGGCGTAACGCCGGGACAGCGCGTGGCGGTGGAGGTGTTCAAGTCCTGCGGCGCGTGCGATGCCTGCACCTCCGGCGTCTACCGCCGCTGTGCGCGCAACGGGACGGCCACGATGGTCGGTTTCACGAGCGTCGACAGCCCGCCCGCTCTCGGCGGCGGCTACGCGACCCACCTCGTCCTGTCGCCCGATTCGTTGCTGCTGCCGGTGCCCGCCGACATGGATCCGGTGTACGCAACGCTGTTCAACCCGCTCGGCGCCGGCATCCGATGGGGCGTCGAGTTGCCGGAGACGCGCCCCGGCGACGTGGTCGCGATCCTGGGCCCGGGCGTGCGCGGGTTGTGCGCCGCTGCGGCGGCCAAGGAAGCCGGTGCCGAATTCGTGATGATCACGGGACTTGGGCCGCGCGATGCCGAGCGGCTTGCGATCGCACCCCGCTTCGGTGTCGACCTCGCGGTCGATGTGGCCGACGAGGATCCCAGCGATGCGCTCCGGTCCGCGATCGGCCGGAAAGCCGACGTGGTCGTCGACGTGACGGCCAAAGCGCCGGCGGCGTTCGGACAAGCCGTTTCGCTTGCCGCGAACGGCGGCACGATCGTGCTCGCGGGTTTGCGCGGGTCGCCGGAGACGCCCGGCCTGGATCCGGACCGGATCGTGTTCAAGGAATTGCGAATCCTCGGTGCTCTTGGCGTCGACATGCCCGCGTATCGGAAGGCGCTGGCCATGCTGGCTTCGAACCGCTACCCGTTCGCGGACCTGCCGAGGCAAGTCGCAGGCTTCGGCGGTATCGAGGGGCTCTTGCAGGTGATGGCGGGCGACCGTCCGGGCATCCCGCCCCTGCACGGCGTATTCGCGCCCGATCAGTGAGGACACCGTGATGGCAAGACCGAGATTCGAAGTGTTCAACCAGCGGTGGGCCGATCGGACGGTGGACCAGGTCGGCACGCACGGGATCGATGGGTTCCTCGGACTCAAGATCACCGAAATCGAGGCCGGCCGCCTCGTCTGCGAAATGCCGGTGACCGAGGCCTTGTTGACGGGATTCGGCAACATGCACGGCGGGTGCCTGTCCGCGCTATGCGACCACGTTCTGGGGATGGTGATGTACCCCGTGATGGAGGACGGCTACTGGGCGGCCACCACGGAGTTCAAGATCAACCTGCTCCGGCCCGTCACGGGCGGCACCTGCGTCGCGACGGCGGAGATCGTCTCCATGAGCCGCCGTATGTCCGTGGTCCGCATTGACGTCACGAACGAGGACCGGCTCGTCGCGGTGGCGCAGGGAACGTGCACCATCGTCGCGCCCCGAACCAGTCAGTAGTACACGGCGTTGCTGCCGCCACCGTCCGCAGCGATCACCTCGCCCGTGACGGACCAGGCCTTGTCGGAGCAGAGGAACGCGGTCAGGTAGCCGATCTCCGCCGCATCGACCATGCGTCGAATGGCGTTGGCGCGTGGATTGTCGTCCGCGTAGTCGCGTGCCTCGACCTCCGAAGGCGTTATCCCGGCGCGCTCTGCGCGGGCTTGCATGACACCGACCGTTCGCTCCGTACGCGTCGCGCCGGGGTGTATGCAATTCACGGTGATGCCGTCGCGGCCCAATTGCGTCGCAAGGGTCTTGGTCATGTGCACCAGCGACCCGTTCCGGGCACCGCCGCTCATGTTCCCGGCGATCCGCGCGTTCAGACCGCTGATGTTGACGATGCGACCCCAGCCGGATGCCCTGAGGTGTGGAATCGCCGCGCGGGCGCAGCGCAGCGCACCCATGTACTTGACGTTGAAGTCATCGAGGAAGTCCTCGTCGACGATGGTCTCGATGCGTCCGACTGCGGTGGCTGAACCACCGGGTGCCGAGCCGCTGTTCACCAGGATCTGCAAGCCGCCGAGTTGCGCGGCCGCATCGTCGATCGTCTTCTCGACCCGGTCGCGGTCCTTCACGTCGCAGGCGAACGGGAGAACCCGCCTGCCCGTGGCGGTCGCGATCTCGCCGGCCGCCGATGCGAGGCGGTCGGGGTCGCGCGCGATGATCGCGAGATCGACGCCCTCGCGCGCGAGTTCGATGGCGATCGCCTTGCCGATGCCGCGGCTGCCGCCGGTGACGACCGCGCTCTTCCCTCGTAGTCCTAGATCCATGAAACCTCCTGTTCCTGAGCATGAGAGCCTTCGCCAATGGACGCCTAGCGACGCGCCTTGTCGGGTTGGTCACCGCCGCCACTCCCGCACCGGCCGTTCCGCATGTTTTTCCGAGAGCGGTTCCGAAAGCGTGGCACCAAGGCCCGATCGGAATGGTAGTGCAGCAAGGCCGTCGACGATGGACCCGAAGGGCGCGCCGACGAGCGCGTCGAACAACGGGCTCTCGTCGAACTGCATCTCGAGCTGGTCGAAGGCAGCGAGAGTCGCCGAGACCTGCAGGCTGAACGCGTGGCTGATCGGGCCGCTTGGGTTGTGGGGCGAAACCGCAACGCCGAGATCGGCGCACGCGCCGGCCACCTTGCGTAGTTCGTGGACTCCCCCGATGTACTTCACATCCGGCATCACGACGTCGTACGCCCCAGCTTCGCAATAAGGTCGCATCGTGTTCCAGCCGATGCTCTGCTCGAGTCCGGCTTGGCGCATGCCCAACGCTTCGCATTGGTGGCGGAGTCGGATGAGGGCGGGAATGCTCCCTTCCACCTCCGGCAACGGGCACTCGATCCAGTACACGCCCAACTTCGCGGCCGCCTCGTTGAGCAAGATCGCGGTGGCCTCGTCGAAGCGCCAATGGCAGTCGACCATGAGGCGGCCATTCGGACCGACGGCCTCGCGCACTGCTGCAACTCGTGCGAGACCGGCCTGCATGGCACGGCCACCGTGGCCCGCGGCGCAGACCTCCCGGGTCACTTCGTCAAACGGTGCGAGCTTGACGGCCACGTGGCCGGCCGCGACGGCGGCGCGCGCACTGGCCGCGAAGCCTTCGGGACTACGCTCTACGGTGCGCCGGTTGATGTTGGCGTAAACCGGTACGCGGTTGCGCCTGACGCCGAGACACTGGGCCACAGAGCAGCAGCGGGCTTGGGCGTGAAGGTCCCACAACGCTTGGTCGAGGGCGCTGACGACGCTCGCCTCGAAGATGTCGTCCGGGGCATGCCCGGTCGCGAAACCGCCTGGTTCTTCCGGTGTTGCTTCCCGTAGTGCCGTCGGGAGTATGTGCTCGGCTGCGGCCAGCAGCATGTCGTCTTGGCCGCCGAGTGTCGCCTCGCCTGCGCCGGTCCGGCCTTCTTGCGTGTGCAGCCGCAGGAAGCTCCAGCAGGTCTTCGGCGTGATCCGCACGCTATGAAGCGCGGCGCTCTGCAACGCCATGGTCACTGGTCGGGTCGCGGGGCTTCGAGCGGCGGCAACGTCGCGCCGGGACCCGACTCCAACTGGTACGTCGGCTGCATGCAACCTTGCTCCGCTAGCACGCCGGCGATGGCTCGGGCGCCGGCGGTGAGATCGCCTGCGGGCGTCCAGTTGACGAACAGCCGGTCGTCGATTGCGGACGCCGAAAGCCCGTCCGTAGCGATCCCGGGTTCGTCAAGGATCGCGACAGCCTCGCCGATCTCGGAAGCGGCCGCATCGGATGGCGCGCGACAGACCAACGTTACCGAGGTCGGCAAGCCAGATGGCTTGGCGGCGAACGGTAGCGTATCGGGCGTCACCGTCACGCTGGTGGTCAGCTTCAAAGGCGTCGCCGCCGCGACGTCGAAGGTGAGTTCCACGAACCAGGCCGTCCAGCCGCTGGCTGGCTCCGGCGGTTCGACGACATAGAGCCCGTCGGCGGCCGGCAGAAGTGGGGTGCTCGTGTAGGCCCGTCCGATCGTCTCGACCCGGAAATCGCGGGCCTCGGGATTGTGCGCCTGCCACAGCCGCACCTCGCGGGGCTGCGTCTGCGCAAGCACTCTGAGCGTCCCGTCGCTCGCCGTGGACCACGAATACTGTGGTGGCTTAATGCCCGCCGCCATGAGCGTATGGAACGCAACCATGGTTTCCACCGCATCGCTACCGTCCAACCCGTGATCGGCGTTCGGTACATAGCGCAGGTAGTTCTCGCCACGCAGATCGTCCCAGTAGAAGCGCGACGAGTCCGGCAGGAAGAACTGGTCGCCGGTGGCGTTCAGGACGAGCTTCGGCATCGTCAGTCGGTGGCGATAGAAGTACGGGTCGACGAGGCGGTAAAGCTCTGCGAGCCGGGGGTGGTCCATCCGGGCCATGATGCCGTGATCGACATAGTTGCCGACGGACGGCGCCCAGAACCCGTAGGCGGCGAAGTGATGGCGCATCGATGGATCGACGTTCACGACGTCGATGACGATGGGAATGATCGCGACGACGCGCGGATCCACCGCGCCGGTCAGCCAGGTGGTCCAGCCGCGTTTGGATCCGCCCGCGACGACAAAACGGTCGACCACGGCCTGCCCGCCGACCTCCGACGCCATCACGGCGGTGACGGTATCCATGGCGCGGACCGCGCTCTTGACCATGGCGTTGCGCGGTGCCCAGCGCGGATCGCCGGACTCGAGATACTGATCCCAGGCGTAGCCGATCAAGTCATCCTCGCTGCGTGGGTTGCCATCGCCGTGGACGACCAGCGGCTGGTTGGGGACCGTGCCAAGCTCGGCAACGACGGTCTGTGTCGCCTTGGCGATGCCCGCTACCCGTGCGCTCGCCTCCGTCGGCGGTTCACGGCCGTTTCGCCCGCCGCCGATGAACAGCATGCCCGTTTCGGAACTCACCGTCGCCGGTATGGACAGGGCCAGCCAATGCTGCCATTCGGTTCGGTCGACGTCGGCGTCGGTCAGCCAGCGTTGGGACACGAGGTCAACGATCACCGAGCGCGAACCGTCGTCCGCGGTGGAGGTGGAGACCACGCGCCACGCGTAGCTCGAGTCGTGGGCGTCCACGTAGTCGTCCAAGGCCGTGCGGTGCGGCAGCGCTGCGGCGAGGGCCGATGTCGCGCCAGCAAGCGCCAACAGGCAAGCCAGGATTCGCGTCCTTTTCATGTACGATCAGCCGTTCCCATTGGGCGGCGAACAATGACAGATCGGCTCATCGGTGCACAGCGCGCCCGCATGGCTGGCGCAAAGTGATCGGGGATCGCCTGCCCACTCGTTGGCTGCTTTGGCACGGTGCCGGTCAGGCCGGCCAGTCCGTGCAGGGATTCGCGCTCGGATTCCTCTTCATCTACTACAACCAGGTGCTTGGGCTGCCCGGCACGTTGGCGGGTCTGGCGCTCGCCATCACCTCCATCGTCGACGCGGTCACGGATCCCACGGTCGGCTCGTGGTCGGATGGCTACCGCTCGCGTTGGGGCCGACGACACCCGTTCCTGATTATCTCGGTCATCCCGATCGGCGTCCTGTTCGTGGCGCTGTTCGCGCCGCCGCCGTGGCTCACCGACTTCCAGCTCTTCCTATGGTTCACCGTCGTCTACTCGCTCATGCGCACGGCTTTGACGCTCTACAACGTGCCCTACCTCGCGCTCGGCGCCGAAGTCACCCAGAACTACCACGAGCGGACGCGCATCGCGTCCTACCGCGCATTCATCGGCAAGGTCGCGGCGCTGATCGTCGCGGCCGTCGGTTGGAACTTCGTGTTCAACAGCACGCCCGATAATCCCACGCCGCAACTCACGGTGGAGCCCTACCTGCCGTTCGCCATCGTCTCCGGCGCTGTCATGGCGGCGTTCATGGGCGTATCGGCGTGGAAGACGATGGACGTCATCCCGCAACTGCCCACCATGGGCGTGGACGGCCGACGGTTCCACGTCCGCCACATCTACGGCGACCTGATCGAGGCCCTGCGCGGTTTGCCGTTCCGATCCCTGTTCTGCGGCCATCTCATCTGCACGATCTACTGGGGAACGACCGGCACGCTGGTGCTGCACCTGCAGACCTTCTTTTGGCAGCTCGACAGTCTGGCGATCCAATGGTGGCAGTACGCCGGCATCGTCGGCGGCATGGTCGGCATCCCGTTCACGCCGTTCTTCAACCGGGTATTCGACAAGAAATGGTCGGTTATTCTCGGCGTCGTGGTCTGCGTGCTTGGCGCCACCGGGCCGGTGATGCTGGCGCTGGCCGGGCTGATGCCGACGTCCTACGTCCTGCTCGTGCCGTTGCTGGTGGCATTCGCGTTCTTGAGCGAGTTCGCCATCGAACCGGTGGGCGTCAGCGTGGCGTCGATGATGGGCGACATGGCGGACGAGCACGAATTGCGTGTGGGCTCCCGGCAGGAAGGCGTCTACTTCGCGGCGTTTAATTTCGCGGGCAAGTGTTCCGGCGCCATCGGGCCGTTGATCGCGGGCATCGCCATCGACATCGTCGGATTGGATCCGAATTCAACACCGGGTGAAGTACCGGCCCAGGTGCTGTTCGACTTCGGCTTGGTCTACGCGGCGTTGGCGGTGTTCGTCATGCTCGCCATCTGGGTGTTCTGGCCGTACAACCTGAACCGGCGGCGCCATGCGGAGATTGTCGAGGCGTTAAGAAGACGTCGGGCGGCGCGAGACGGCGGGCCCAGCGCCGAGGAAACGGCTGCCGGCCAGGCCGTTGGCGCTTGAGGATGCGGCGGCGCGCCTGTTCCCCAACAGCGCGGTTTGGCGAAGAGCCTCCGCGAGGAGGTGAACGTGCCGGTACTGCCCGGCTTCGGTTTAGTCTTACAGTCAAGTCGCATCTCTCCAACTCGTTAGGCATCCGTGCTGCTCGCCGGGGCGTAGCCCGCTAGAGCGTTGCCCGAGCGGAAGGCGGCGGCGACACAATCTGGAGTTCCTATGAGTGGCGGCAACATCACCCCTATCGAAACCACGAACGACGATCTCGAAATCGTCGGCGGCAAGGGCCGGTCTCTTGCTCAGATGACCCGGGCGGGCCTCGATGTGCCCCAGGGCTTCCTGTTGTCGACGGCCGCCTACCGGGGCTTCGTGGCCGACAACAAGCTCGGGATCCCAATCCTCGAGCTCGCTCGTCCGGAAATCACCGACGGCCGCGCATCCTTTGACTCGGCGTCGCGCTCGATCCAGGCGCTCATCAAGGGCTGCGAACTGCCCGCCGCGCTGCAAGTCGAACTCACGGCGGCCTACGAGGCGCTTCCGGGTGACCGGCCTGCCGTAGCCGTGCGATCGTCGGCCAACGCGGAAGACCTGCCCGGTTTGTCGTTTGCCGGCCAGCAGGAGACCTACCTCAACGTCCGCGGACCCGAAGCCGTCGTGGAAGCGGTCCGCGACTGCTGGGCTTCGCTATGGACGGCCCGGGCGCTCAGTTACCGCAACGAGATGGGGATCGAGTCCGGGGCGGTGGCCATGGCCGTTGTGGTACAGATCATGGTGCCGTCGGACGTCGCTGGCATTCTGTTCACGGCGAATCCGGCGACCGGCGAACGTAGCGAGATGATCGTGAACGCGAGCTTCGGTCTTGGCGAGGCCGTGGTCGGGGGGCAAGTCACGCCGGATACGTTCGTCGTCGACCGAACGACGCTAGCCGCCAAGGAAACCGTGATCGGTGCCAAGGCGCAGAAGATCGTCGCCGACGGCGACCAAGGCACTCGTCTGGTGGACGTAGACGAGGGTGAACGTGATCTGGCGTCGTTGCCGGATGGACTGCTGACCGAACTCGCGCGCCTCGCCGCGCGCGTCGAGACGCACTTCGACGGCCAGCCCCAGGACATCGAGTGGGCGGTTGCCGACGACAAGCTGTGGCTCCTGCAGTCGCGGCCCATCACCAACTTGCCGCCCCAGCCGATCGAGGTGGAATGGGCGGCGCCTCCCGAGGTCTTCGGCCTAGTGCGTCGGCAGATTGTCGAGAACATCCCGGACCCGACCTCGCCGCTATTCGACGAGCTCTACATCCACCGAGGACTCGCCTACAGGAAGGGCGGCAAGTCCAACTACACCACCCTCCACGGGTTCGCGTTCCAGATCGCCGGGACAGCCGCCGAGGCGACGGACGAGGAGTTCCGTGCCAACCTGAAGCGTCGCCGGGACGAAGCGGCGGAGAAGCCGGAGGTTAGAGCCCAGGAGTCCAGTGACTTAAAGGCGTTCCTCAAGTCGCTGTCGGCGGATGAGCACGCCCGGTTCAACGCGATGGCCGCCCAGCTCGCCGATGACAATCTGGCCCACGCGATCACCATGCCGGAGAGTGACAACCCCACCTATACGGCGTTCCACAAGACGGCCACCAACGATCGTCAGCACAAGGACTTTTGGGAGCGCGCGCTACCTGAGCTTGTGGGCGCGACGGCAAAGTGGACGGCCGTGGACTTGGCGTCGACCGAAGATCAAGCCTTGCTTGACGGCATCGTCGAGCTCGCGCTGGCCGAGGGGTGGTATTGGGCGAGCAACGGCGGCCACACCTTCGGCGTGGCCAAGTCCGTGGACGACCAACTCCAGTGCTTCCTGAGAGAGGCCTTGCCGGACCATCACTTCACCAGCGGTCAGTTTCTGTCCGGTTTCAAGTCCCGGATCATGCAGGCCAATGACGACATGTTCGAGATCGCCACCCTTATCAAGGCGTCGCCCGAACTCTACGAGCTCGTGATCGCGACGCCGCCCCGACGATTGATGACCGTCCTGCGACGGCGTAGCGATACCGGCGAGGTGCTACAGGCGATCGATTCCTACTTGGCGACCTACGGGCACCAGGGCTATAGCCTTGACTTCGTCGAGCCGACCCAGCAGGAGGATCCCTCCGCCATGTTCGTAACGCTCAAGAACATGGTGCAGCGGTCGGACTACGACCCCGCGGATCACGAGGCCCAGGCCACGCGCAAACGCGAGCAGGCCTTGAGAGAGATCCGCGAACTGCTGCCACCCTTTCAGTATTGGCAGTTCCGTTACCGGATGTGGTTCGCCTACAAGTACTACCCCATGCGGGAGGAGTCCTGCTTCGTACTCGGGACCGCTTGGCCGGTGCTGCGCCGGATGGCAGCGGAATTGGGCCGCCGGTTGGTGGATGCCGGCACGCTGAAGGAGCCGAGTGATCTCTACTTCCTCATAACCGACGAGATCGCACCTGCCCTGGCAGCCCGCAAGGCCGGCAAGGCGATGCCTGAGTACCTGGCATTGACCGCCGAGCGACGGGAACTCAGGGAGGCGCGCAAGCGCCTCCACCCCCCGGGCACGATCCCGGAGGAGGCCAGTGAGAACCCCGGCGTCAAGTTCAAGGAGACCCAGTTCAAGAACGACGACGCGAGCGACACCCTGCTCGGCATCCCCGTGAGCCCCGGCACGGTGACCGCGCCGGCCAGCCGGATCATGAACGCCCAGGAGTTCGACAGAATGCAGCCGGGGTCGATCCTCGTCTGTCCCATGACCTCGCCGGCCTGGACACAGCTCTTCGCCCACGCCGTCGGACTCGTCACCGACATCGGCGGCATCCTGGGCCATGGCTCCATCGTCGCCAGGGAGTACGGCATTCCCGCCGTGGTCGGTACCGGAAACGTCACTCAACGGGTCGAGAGCGGTCAGACGCTGGCTGTCGATGGGGATGCAGGTACCGTTGGCATTCGGACGGGCTAGCGCCAATTGCCCGTCAAAGTGTTGCGCATCTGGAGGAGAGAATCCAAAACCTGGAGGGCTTCCATACCAACCGAACTACCAGGAAGTCGATGATGGCCAGGGCGTGCAGCTACGCATGCACTTCGTGGACGAAAAGACCGATTGACCCTCCTGTCATTTCTCTGCGTCCACGGGCAGCCGGTGTGGTCTTATTCCTTTCAACAAGATGATTCCACCACTGACCACAGCGGGCTAACAAGGTGCCAGGCGGTTCCCCAGCCCTGATTCCGCTCTTTCCCGGCAACGTTGAAGTTCCCGCCAATCGCAACGCGTGGGAGGCCCCCCGAGCCTTAAGCAAGCCATTCCTTACGCCGTTCAGCGAGTCGGATCTAGGCAGCCTGGAGACTCACGGGGGCGTCTCGCCCGCGAATGACGGTTCCATCGGCAGCGGCACGGGAATCGGTGCCACGTCGGGATGGCTCCCCTCGATCAGCGGCTTCAGGGTCAGAGCCAGATATCGCTCGATCCCGTCCAATTGGGTCGCGTAGAGCATCTTGGTCTGATTCAGGCCCTGGATGATCGCCCAGGTCGCCAGCAGCGGTGCGCCGGGGCTGGCGCGGCAGAGAACTCTCCCGTCTTTCTGGAGTGCGGACAGGCGGTCTTTAAGTACGCCCTGTCCGACGACAACGGTCTCTCCGGTGGTCTGGCCCACGACATAGACGCCGGTGCCGGCAACGTCGGAAAAATCCATGTCCAGCGGGCGCCAGACGTCGCCCCCAGGATGTCCCCAATCAAGTCGAACCACCGCCCACTCCCTCGGTTTGTCGTCGTCGGGTTGGCCTGATCTCCCGGTAACGTCCTTTGCGCGCCGTAGGTCTGAGGAGCTTACACTCTTGCCCGAACTGTGCGCGGCCGCGAGCCTCGTCGGGGTTGTGCCCTGGACGCGCGAATCCGGCCAGTGGCTAACGCCTCAAAAGACCTTCAAGCCACTCGAAGGCCCGCTGCCCACCCCCGACCGTAACCGTCTTGAGAAAGTAACCGTCCAGTACCGGTCCGTCGATTAGGCTCCCCGTCTACATCGCGGTTAAGTCGGCGGAAGAAAGCTGCAGTACGCGGTTTAAGGGTCCCCTGAAATTACTCCGGCCTTTGCAATGCCAGCGTGAGCCATACAGGTAATGCTGCCCGGGGGTGCTCGTTCCAGTCCGACAATTTGTCGTCTGTCCCCGGCAAGTACGAATTGTCCTGCCAGAACCTCGAGTCCTCCGCATGGGTCTCCAAGATTCGCCGCAGAGTGAAGCCCGCGGCCGCCAGCGGGTTGAGAATGTCGGCAAGAGTCCAATTGAACTCAAACGAGTCTCCCATCTCGAATGGCCCGGTGTCCCAATACGGCTTCGCAACCTCAATCGGCGTGATCTGGCCTTTCCAGGGTCTTTGGAACGGGTGGACATCGTAGAAAACGTAGTGCCCGCCTGGCCGCAGGACGCGGAACATCTCCCTGGAAACCGCATGCAGGTCTGCGATCCAAACGAAGAACCCGTTCGAGGAAAAGACCAGGTCGAATTCCGCGTCCCCGATTGGGTTTAGATCGGCAGCGTCAGCCTGTACAAAAGTGATTGGCAGGCCCAGTTGACTTGCGCGTTTGGAGGCCACCTCCAGCCGGCGTTCAGAGATATCGATCGACGTGACATCCGCGCCCATGCCGGAAAACGCGAAGGCAGCGTGGTTGTCACCGCTGCCAACGACACACACATTCCTTCCCTGCAAGTTATCGGAGACTTCACTAATCAGTCCAAGCGCGTTGCCTTCAAAGGCAAGGTCAGGCTCGTCTGGACACCGTGACCAAAGACCACCCTCTTCCTCGAGCCGCTTCCACCACTCCGCGGTCTCGTCCCATTTACGCCGGTTGGCTTCGTGCATAGTGTTCATGGGCTGTCCCTGTTGCGTAAGCGCCACTCCAGCCGTGTGGAGCCGTGGCGCCAACTAAACCCTCAGTTCCAGCCGCGGTCGCAGCAGGCGGTCAGGGACCTCGGTCTCACGCATGAATTCGGTCAGCATGCGATGGACCTCTCCGGCCACGTCCGTATGCGAGGCTATCACGTTGTTGAGCTGTTTCGGGTCCGAACTCAACAGATGAACTAGGTGTCTGGCCGTTGGGCGTCCGTGCGCGACGGAGCCCGCTTGCGCTAATCGTCGCCCAGGTTAGCGATCCCTTCCTCAACACGCTTGGCCTTCTCTTCGTCCCACCACCAGGCGTCCGTGAACGGCACGCCGTTCAAGTGGTCGTTGCGCACTTCGCCGAACTTGTCCCAGTACGTGAGCCGGAACCCGGGCTGCGACCCCAACGGGATGACGTAGAAGTTCCACAGCAGGACGCGGTCCAGGGCGCGAGTCGCTGCGTACAGGTCTTCCGCGCTCCTGGCCCCGATGATGGAGTTGATCAGGCTGTCGACGACCGGGCTGCGGACGCGCGCCCAGTTCTGCCCGTAGTCCTGGTCCGCCGCGGCGCTGCCGAACCAGTTGCGCAGTTGCAGTCCCGGGGTGTGTCCTGGCCCCCATCGCACCGAGTTGCCGTCGAACTTGCCCGTCCGGCTACGGAAGAGCCACTGCGAGAGTTCCGGCGAGCGCCCGATCGTATCGATCCCCACACGTCTTAAGTTGTCGACCAACGACAAGTTCTGGCGGATCGAGTAGTACGACACGCCGATGAACTCCAACTTGAACGGCCGGCCCGTCTCGACGTCTCGCATCTTGCCGTCGAACATCTCGAGGCCGGCCTCTTTGAAGAGCTTGATCGCCCGGTCGAAGTTGTCGCGCTGCAAACCGTATCCGGTGCTCGACGGTTGCTTGAATTCCTCGGTGAAGACCCGTGGCGGTACCTGGTCACGCCACGGTTCGAGCAGTTCGAGTTCCTTCTCGCTCGGCAGTCCCTGATGCGCCATGGGCGAGTTCTGGAAGAAGCTGACGCCGGTCTTGTAGAAGTCGTAGAACAGGACCCGATTGGTCCACGCGAAGTCGTAGAGCAGCCATAGGGCTTCGCGAACCCGGATGTCGTCGAGGAACGGCTTGTCGGTATTCCAGATGATCGGCCACCAGAGGCCCTCGACCCGGGCGAGTGGCCGCAACTCACGCTTGAAGAGGCCCGCCTTCACGGCGGGGAACTGGTACTGCGTGGCCCAGTTCTTGGACACCCCTTCCTCGCGGATGTCGAACACGTGGGCCTTGTGGGCCTCGATCATCACCCCCTCGTCCTTGAAGTAGTCGTACTCGATCTTGGCGAAGTTGAAGCGGCCCTTGTTGACGGGGAGGTCGCGTCCCCAGTAGTCCTCCACAAGCTCGTATTCGAGGATGCGGCCGGTGTCCGCGAAGGTCAGCTTGTACGGACCGCTGCCGAGGGGTGGCTCGACGGTCGTTTGGGAGATGTCGCGGCTCTCCCAATAGTGCTTGGGCATGATGCTGTAGCCACCGATCGCGAACGGCAGGATGGGGTTCCTTTCCCGGTCCGTTCGGCGGACGAAACAGATCTCCTGGTCCCCGAAGGCAAACCAGCGGTCGATGTCCGCAAGCACGGTACGTATGGCAACCGAGCCATGCTCCTTGAACATGTCGAAGGTGAAGACCACGTCGTCGACGGTTATCGGCATCCCGTCGTGCCAACGGGCGCCGTCGCGCAGTTTGAATGCGATCCACTTGAGGTCCGGCCCTGTCGCGACGCCCTCGGCCAAGCGCCCGTAGGCGCTGACCGGCTCGTCGTTTGCGCCTTCGAGAAGCTTGTCGTAGACCAGCCCGCCGCCGATGGAGAACCCGGCCGCCAAGCGACCCTTCTCGAGGATCACGTTGTAGTTGTCGTAGGTTCCCATCTGCGGCAGGCGTAGCACGCCGGCCTTGGGCGCGTTCGGGTTCACGTAGTCGTAGTGGGTGAAGTCGGCACCGTACTTGGGCGGCAGCAGGTAGGTGAGGGCGTGGCCGTATTCGACGTTGGTGCACGGTGCGTCGGCCGCGTCGTCGCCCGGCGATGCGCCGTTGCCGGCGGGCGGCGACGCGCCTAGGCTTGGCCCGCACGAAGCGACGAGCAGAAGACGGACGAGTTGGCCTGAGCCTGCACGCATCCGAATGAGCCTAACAGAATCGCCGCGCACGAAATCCGTTGTACGTGAGTAGCCAAGGGGAGGTGATGCACCAACCGAGAGGGCTCTGGGTGCTCTTCATCGCCGAGATGTGGGAGCGTTTCAGCTACTACGGCATGCGCGCGCTCCTGGTGCTCTACCTCATCGCCTCGACGAGCGAGGAACTCGCCCGGGGCGCCCCCAATTCGAACCCCGGGTTCGGCTGGACCGAGGAGGCGGCCTACCTGCTCTACGGGCTCTACACGTGGGCCGTCTACCTGACGCCGATCATCGGCGGCTGGCTGGCGGATCGGTTCCTCGGTACCCACCGGTCGATGATCCTCGGCGGGTGGATCATCGCCGCCGGCCACATCCTGCTGGGCGCGACGGAGCTGTTCGGAATCACGGCGGGCGAGGCGGTCACGCTGCAAACCGGTCCGGGCGCCCTGATCTGCTTCATCGCGGGTCTTGTCCTGATCATCGTCGGCACCGGCTTCTTCAAACCGTGCGTGAGCGTGATGGTGGGTCAGCTCTACGGTGTCGGAGATGTGCGCCGCGACGGCGGGTTCACGATCTTCTACATGGGCATCAACGTCGGCGCCCTGCTTGCGCCGCTTGTCGCCGGAACGTTGGGCGAGACCGTCGGCTGGCACTGGGGCTTCGGCTCGGCGGCGGTTGGCATGATCCTCGGCATCACCGTCTACCAGGCCTTCCGTTCGCGCTACCTCGAAGGCATCGGGCTTCCGCCAGAGCGCCGATCAAAGGCCGTGGATGCCCCGGCCGGAATGCAGCTGTCGCGGATCGAGTGGCAGCGGATCGGGGTCATCGTCGTGCTCGCCTTCGTCGGCAATATCGCGTTCTGGACCGCCTTCGAGCAGGCGGGAAGCTCGATGAACGTGTTTGCAGCGCAGAGTACGGACCGGACGCTGTGGGGGCTCCTCGACAGCGCGTTCCCGGCGACCTGGTACCAAGCCGTCAACCCGGCGATCGTGATCACCTTCGCCCCGGTTCTCGCTTGGCTCTGGATCTTTCTCGGGCGACGCAATCTCAACCCCTCGACGCCGATGAAATTTGCCATCGGGCTGTGGCTGCTCGGCCTCGCGTTCCTGGCGATGGTGTTCGGCGCCCTGGAGGCCCGGGACGGGGGTTTGGCCGGGCCACACTGGTTGCTCATCACCTTCGTGGTCTATACGTGGGGCGAGCTATGCCTGTCGCCCGTCGGCCTGTCGATGGTCACCAAGCTGGCGCCGGCCCGGTTGCAGTCGTTGCTCATGGGTGTCTGGTTCTTCTCGTTCTCGCTGTCGAACCTGCTGGCCGGACTGGTGGCGCGGTACTCCGTCCGCCTCGAATCCGGCGAGTCGACCTTCCTGGTCGAGGGCTTGCCGGGGTTCTACCTGCTGCTGGTCGTGGCGCCGGTGCTGACGGGCGTGCTCATCTGGCTCGTCTCCCCCGTGCTGCGCCGCTGGATGCACGGCGTCGAGTAAGTCCGCGATGGTGCTTGCTGGTAGTATGTGCGGGACCTTGGGAGACGGCGGGAGGTCCGGTGGAATACCGCCATATTGAAGTCGAACCCCTGACACCCGGCATCGGCGCACTCGTCCACGGTGTGGATCTCGGCAAACCGCTGTCCGATGCCGTGTTCGAGGAAGTCCACGCCGCTTGGATGGACCACCTCGTGCTGTTCATGCGCGACCAGCACATGACGCCGGCGCAGCACCTCGCATTCGGCCGCCGTTTCGGGGATTTGCACATCCACCCCGCGGCACCCTACGCGGAGGGCGATCCCGCGCTGATGGTCATCCACACCGACAAGGACTCCCACCGCAACAACGGTTCGGGCTGGCACTCGGACGTCTCGGCGGACGAGGAGCCGCCGCTCGGGAGCATCCTGCACATCCACAGGGTGCCGTCCCACGGTGGCGATACGCTGTTCGCCAACATGTACGCGGCCTTTGATGCCTTGAGCGAGCCGATGCGAACGCTGCTCGATGGGCTGACGGCGCGCCACGTGTCGGACTACACCGGCCAGTACGGCGACCACAAGCCGCAGCGGGACTTCCCCAAGGCGTCGCACCCGGTGGTACGCACGCATCCGGTGACGGGCCGCAAGGCGCTGTTCGTGAATGCCGGCTTCACCCGTTACATCGAGGGGTTGAGTCGGCCCGAGAGCGCCGCCCTGCTGGCGCTCCTGTTCGAGCATGTCAAGAACCCGACCTTCCAGTGCCGGTTCCGCTGGGAGCCGTATTCGCTCGCCATGTGGGACAACCGGTGCGTCCAGCACATGGCGGTTTGGGATTACTTTCCGGAGGTCCGTTCGGGCTACCGCGTAACTGTCGCGGGCGACCGGCCCTTCTGAGCCGCCCGGTGGCCGGTCAACTGGAAAGCCGGACCGTCAACCTTTAGATTGTCGCCACTCGCTTCTAGGAGACTAACGCCATGCTAGCCGTCATCTCCCCCGCCAAATCCCTCGATTTCGAGACCAGGCCGACGACCCGCAAGGCGTCCAAGCCCGCATTCCTCGACGACGCGGCCGTACTCATCGAGGACCTCGTCAAGCTGGGTCCGGGCGAGGTGTCCGACCTGATGGGCATCAGCACCAAGCTTGGCGAACTGAACTGCAACCGCTACAACGAGTGGCGCAAGGGGACGCGCGGCGCCAAGCAGGCGGCGCTGGCTTTCACCGGAGACGTCTACATGGGCCTGCGCGCGTGGGACTTCGACACCCGGGAACTCACCTCGCTGCAGCGCCGCGTGCGCATCCTCTCGGGGCTCTACGGCCTATTGAAGCCCATGGATAAGATCCACCCCTACCGCCTGGAGATGGGTACGTCGTTCGCCAATGCACGGGGCCGCGATCTTTACGCGTTCTGGGGTGACCGCATCACCGATGCGTTGAACGCCGACCTCGCCAAACATCGCAACAAGACGGTGGTGAACCTCGCCTCCAACGAGTACTGGGGCGCGGTCAATCCCGACGGGCTGGACGCGAAGGTGATCGGCGCACGTTTCCTGGATCGCAAGAACGGCGAATACAAGATCATCAGTTTCTTCGCGAAGAAGGCGCGCGGTCTGATGGCGGCGTACATTGCGAAGAATCGCGTCGAGACGGTCAAGGCGCTCAAGGCTTTCGATTGGGAAGGCTACCGGTACTCGGCCGAACACTCGCGCAACGGCGAATTGGCGTTCATTCGCGACGAGAGACCTTGAGGACTTGGCGATGAACACTGTGGCAACTTGGCGGACGGACTACGGCGAACACGAGGCGGCGATGGCCGCCTACCGAGAAGAAGGCACGGCCCGCGCGCTGGCCCTCGACAACCGGGGGCCTATCCGCTACGACGCCGACGGTGCAATTTGCGAAGACATCGTGGAGTCCTATTGGCGCCACGGCTTCTACGTGTTCCAAGGCGTCATCGGCGAGCGGGAACTGGCGGACCTCGAGCGCGACGTGCAGTCGATCCAGGACCGGGCGCCGACCGAGCCGCGCGGCAAGCTCGACCACCTTGGGCGACCTGCCCTCGGCGCCGATGGCAAGGGCGGTGGGCTGGCCCTGGTGCGACCGCTGTCCGACCCCATCGGCGGCACGGCCGGAAACAATGGTCGCCATCCGGCCAAGATGATCGAACCCACGGTGCCGGAAGGCGCGCCGGAGTGGGTGCTGCAGGTAGTCGGTGGGTCGCTTCAATTCTCCGATGCCGCGCTGCGCCTATACGCACATCCCGACCTCTTACGCGTTGCGGAAACCTTCAACGGTCCGGATTTCTCGCCCTTCAACGAGGTGATCTGGATCAAGCAGCCGCGCCTCGGTGGGAGCGTTGCCTGGCACCAGGACGGCACTACGCACTGGGAAACAGCTAAGTTCCACAAGGGCAGCCACGGGTTCAACTTCATGGCGCAGCTCTACGGCTGCGACGCGGCCAACGGGCTTTGGGTGGTGCCCGGCACGCATCTGGCCAAGGCGGACATCAAGGGCTGGTGCGCCGCGGCCGGCTCCGACCGATTGCCCGACGCGGTGCCGCTCCTGTGCGCGCCCGGCGACGTGGCCATCACCAACCGCCAAGCGGTTCACGGCTCGTTCGCGAACACCAGCGACGCCTGCCGCGTGACCATGAACTTCGGCTTCCACCCGCGCGCGAGCGTGGTCGGCGCCCGCGGCAACGGCATCCATTCGCCGGGGAGCGACAAGATTATCTACGACGACGACCGCATTCGGCGCCGGTCCCGCGTGTTGGGACTCGCGATCGCGGCGCGCAGGGAACGCTTCCCGGACGAGACGCCCTACGCGTACCAGCCGTTCGCCGGACAGTCGTTCAAGTGGAACGACGCGGCCCGGGAAAGCCTGCGCGGCTACAACAAGCTGGATCTCGGCATCTGAGCCGTCGCTACGTCGAGTCCGCCTTCCTGGGCGGCGCTCGGTACATGTCCGGAAACTGGATTTTCGCGCCTCGTTTGGCGATCAGTTCCGCGAATTCCTTGTCGTAGGCGTCGAAGTCGGGTTGCGCACGGAGCTTGACCGCCCCGGCCGCGGGCTCTTTGTCGAAAAGGCTGATGTAACCGGTTGGCGACTCGGGTTGCCGCGCCGCCTTGTCCTGCGGCTTGGGGGGTTTCGGCGGGGACTTGCCGAACGGGAACCCCCCGGCGACATCCATCAGCCGCCCGAAGCGGATCGGGTTCCGGTCGAGGGCCTCCTGGGACACGGTCTGCCGGAACGGCTCCTGGGTCTGCATGTGGGAACGGCAGTACGTGCCGAGCATCATGAGCCTCAAGCCCTCGGTCTTGCGCGGATACGACCCGTGCCAGGTGTGGTCGCCCCAGATGATCATGGATCCCATGGGCGCTTCGACCGGCTGCATGCGGTCGGTCCAGTATTCGGCCTCTTCCGGCGACGGCCAGCGCCGCCAGCGGTGACTGCCGGGCACGAAGCCGAGCGCGCCGTCGTCCTTGGAGTAGTCCGATAGCAGATAGTTGAAGTTGGCGGTGTACGGTTCCGGCGGAAACGTGGGCATCTCGAATTGCGCCCAGTCGCAGTGCACGCCAGTGCGTGCTTCACCCTTGCCCTTCAGCCAGCCGTCGCAAAGGCTCAGGATGCAGTTCGTGCCGAGCAGGTACTGGATCAGGCCG
>JAPOYV010000128.1 GCA_026706385.1 Gammaproteobacteria bacterium | reverse complement strand
TGGGTGGATTTCGGCTCGGGATCCGGGAGCGGCGCCCAGTAGGCCGAGGACGGTTGCCGCGGCGCGCGGGCGTTCCAGGGACTCACGCCGCAGTCGAGGTTCGACGGCTCGTGCGCCCTGTCGGGCCTGGCCGCGAACGCGTCGATGGCCGCCGCGTCGATGGCGTCCTGGCGCTTCCGCGCGCGCTCGATGTCGCGGTCCTCGCGGCACCGCTGGCAGAGGAAGTCGCCTTCGAGCCTTTTCCGATAGGCGCACCTTCGGCAGCCGCCTTCGGTAACAAGCGCGACCCGCCTTCTGCGGCAGCTGGCGGCTCGCCGGGCCAGGCATCCTGCGCAGGACTTGGCGAACTCCCCGTTCTTCTTGATCGCGACGGGGTGTTTGCACCGGCGCTGCTGACAACGGGGCCGGGTCTGCGCCGATAGGACGGCGTGCGGGACGAAGCCCGGCGGGGTCTTCCCGCTCCACTGGGCGATGAGGGTTTGAAGGTCCATGGTGTTCTCCGTGGTGGCGACGCGGAAGTGCGTCGGTCCCCCCGGCCGCGGCGCGCGCGCACAGGCCGGTCACCTCGCGCCAGCGAGGTCGGAGCGAAGCGGAGAACCCGGAGGGTTGGCCGGTCGAGCACGCGCGCCACCATGGCGCCACCGACGGACGGGACGGGCGCTAGCCGCTGCGGGTCGCGTGGGCCGCTCGGCGAGCTGGGGAAGTCGGCCGGCATCGGGAAATCCGCCGATGCGTGGCCCCGGGGCTTGCAAACGCGGCCTGTCTGGGCCACAACGGTTCGTTGTCGTAGCCGAGCGGGAAGCTCATGGTCTCCGGGCGCTGTCCCTTCCGGGTGCCCGCGGTGGGTTGCCGCGGATGAATCCGACCGCCTACATCGAGACGTCGGTGGTCAGCTACCTGACGGCGCGCCCGTCGCGGGACGTGGTGGTCGCCGCGTACCAGGAGGTGACGCGCGAGTGGTGGGGGCGCGCCGCCGCCCGGTTCGAGCTGGTCGCGTCCGAACTGGTGCGCGCGGAGTGCGCGGGCGGCGACTCGAGCGCCGCGCGGGATCGCCTGAAGGCGCTCGAAGGCGTCGCGCTGCTGGGCGTCTCCGAGGAGGCGGAGGACCTCGCGCAGCGTCTGCTTGATCTCGGGGCGGTTCCGCGCGAAGCTGCGGCGGACGCGGCGCACATCGCCATCGCCGTGACGAACGGCGTCGAGTATCTGGTGACGTGGAACTTCCGTCACATCGCCAACGCGGCGATGCGGGTGCGGATCGAAAGCGCGTGCCGACAGGCGGGCTACGAGCCGCCGGTGATCTGCACGCCGAGCGAACTGATGGAGACCGGACATGGAGACGACACAGGCTGACCCGGTGATCGCCGAGGTCCGGGCGATGCGGGACGGAATCGCGGCGCGCGCCGACTACGACGTGGCCGCGATCTTCCAGCGGATCCGCGAGATGCAGGAGGGGTCCGGACGCGAGTACGTCGAGTACCCCGCGCGCCGGATCGTCGAGGGTTCGGACGAGACGCTGGCCGTCTGAGCGCGCAACCCGGACAACGCGGCCTGTGCGTCGTCGCGGGGCGGCCTCACCGCCCGGAGGGCGGAAGCGATAGCGACCGCAACCCGAATGGGCGGAGACCGCTCGCGGGCTCCGGTCGGCGCAGCCGACTAGGGCGCGGGCCGCCGTCAGGCGGCATCGCCCACAATGGGAATCAGGGCGTCAGGGCATCGCAGGAGGGGCCACTGGTCCGCACATCTGAGGGTGTCGTTTTGTTGGCCAGCGGACATGAAGAAAGGTCAAAATACGCTTGGAAACAATAAGTTATGGAAAACAGGTTCACTGCCATGGAACAACCGCGTCCGGTCGCTACGCTTCCCTTGGCGTTTGTGCATGCGAGGGATGACGCGGGCCCACGCGACGCTTTCGCGGCAAGCGACTCGAGCGGCGCGACCTGACGCGATCAGCCGATGTGCGCGATAATGTCGCGCACCTGGGCAGTCACCGGATCCGCTCAACGTGCTGCAGAAAATGCGCGCCGGCGCGCAAGGGATCGCCGCCAAGATTCTCGTCGGCCTGATCGTCTTCGTGCTGGCGGTATTCGGCTTCGGCTCGATCGGCCTGTTCTCAGGATCGGAGCCTGTGGTGGCGACGGTCAACGGCGACGACATCACGCAAAGCGCATTGGACCTCGAGACATCGCGCCAGCAGTCGCTGTACCGCGGCCAGTACGGCGACGTGCCAGACGAACTGCTTGAGACCGTTGTCAACCGACGCGTCGTCCTCGATCAACTCGTCAACCAGACGCTCCTCGGCCAGTCCGCAGCGGACATGGGTCTGTCGATGGACCCGGATGCCGTCTTGGCGCGAATTCGGGCCTCCTTCGCCGCCGCCGGCGGCTACGACGACGCCCTGTACCGCCGCCGCCTCGCCGAGCTTGGCTATACGCCGGCGACATTCCAGGCCACGCGCACCGCCGAGGAACTCCGCGCGCAAGTGAACGCCGCTTACCGAGAAACCGCGTTCGTCACGGCCCGCGAGCTGCGACGCACGGCGGGCGTGCAGTTGCAGCGGCGCGACATCGCCTGGCTCGAGTTCGACGTCGAGCGACTCGCCGAGGGCGTTGCGATCGAAGAGGCGGCGATCGAAGAGCGCTACGGCATGCACCTCGACGAATACATGACGGAGGAACGCTTCGACTTCGACTACGTGCGTCTGTCGCGGGATCGTTTCGATGCCGACATCGAGATCGCCGAGGACGATGTCGAGCTGGCCTATCGGGACGAGGTGGCCGGCCTCGAGGAACCCCGACGGCAGGCGGCGCACATCCTCCTGGAGACGACCGAACGGAGCGTGGCGGAAGCCCGTGCCCGGCTCGACGCGGCGCGCCAGGAGATCCTCGACGGTGCCAGTTTCGAGGATCTGGCCCGCACGCTGTCCGAAGACCCGGCGACCGCACGCGACGGGGGCGATCTGGGCGCGTCCGGCAAGGGCGTATTCCCAGCGGCGTTCGAGACGGCCCTCTGGGCCTTGGAGCCGGGCGAAGTTTCGGGGCCCGTGGAGACGGAGTTCGGCGTCCATCTGATCAAGTTGATCGCCATAGAAACCACGGAGGTGCCTTCACTGGCCGAACGCAGGGACGAGATCCTCGCCGATTTGCGGCGCGACGAGGTCCAGCGCCGCTTCGACGAGGCCCGCCGCGAGATGGACACGATCGCCTTCGAGCAGGGCGACTCGCTCGAGGGATTGGTCGAGACCTTCGGTCTCGCCATTGAGAGCCTCGCCGGTGTGACGCGCGACGGCGCTGAAGGTCCGCTCGCAGATCGCACGGTGCGCGACGAGTGGTTCAGCGACGAGGTCGTACTCGAGGGATTCAACAGCCGCGCGGTTCAAGAGGGCGACGACAGTGTCTTGGTTGCTCGGCTAAGTAACCGCCACCCGGCCACAGAACGTGCGCTCGACGATGTGCGTGAGCAGATTCGCGGCACGCTTAAGCATCTGCAAGCCATCGAAAAGGCCGACGCTGCGGCCTTCGATGCGTTGACGGGCCTTGCCGGGGGCGAGACCCCGGCCGCCGTGTCGACGCGGCTCGGGGTCGAGTGGCAGACTGCGGACGGCGTGCAGTTGACGACGAGCGACGTTGCCCCGGAGATTCTACGAACGGCGTTCGAGATGGCTGCGCCCGCCCCGGGTGATCGTGAAGCCGAAGTGGCAACTCTGGCCGATGGCTCGCGGGCATTGGTGCTGCTCTCCAACGTCTCACTCGGCGATTTCGCCGCGGTCACGGAGACGGATCGCGCGGCGTTGTCGACGTCGTTGGGGCAACTGAACGCCGAGCGGGACTATGCCGCATTGCTCGAGTCCCTACGGCTTGATGCGTCGATCGACGCGATAGACCTTAGCGCAACGGAGCTGCCGTAGAGGGCTTCGAGGCCTCGATGCGCGGAACATTACGGAACATCTAGCCGCTGGCCGATGCTCAGGATGTCGCGGGGGCCGATCCCGTTGGCGTGCATCAGGGCCTTGCGGGTCACACCAAGGCGACGAGCGATGCGCCAGATCGAGTCTCCGGCGCGGACGACATAGACAAACGCAGAACTGGCCCCGGTGGCGGAGCTTCGCGGCGCGAAGATGTCGGCGCCTGGTCGTCGCATGATTCCTCCCACGGGGACGAGCAACTCGTCGCCAGTGCGAATCAGCGTGCTGGGCAGGCCGTTCATCTGCCGTAACGTGGCGACGTCCGTTCCGAAACGGAGCGCGAGATGGCCCAGGGTGTCGTTGGCTTCGACCCGCACCGGCTGCCACTGCAGACGCTCCTCGCCGCCAAGTCCTTCGAAGGCGTCCATAGCTGCCTCCATGTCGGCCCCGTCCACGATCAAGCGGTGCGGTCCGCGGGGATGTGTTGCCCACCGCTTGAGGGCCGGGTTGCGCTGGTTGAGGTATTCCACGGACTTGCCCATCGCGGACGCGGCCAAGGAGAGGTCGATCTGGCTACCGGTACCGACGACGGCGAAGTCCGCCTCCGCGGACATGTCCTCCCCGAGCGGCAGCTCAACACCGAAATCGTCCGGTGCGGCGAATACGGCGGCATAGGCCAGCAGCTTGGCAACGTGGTTGCGGGTTTCGCGCGGCACGTCGATTTCGAAGAAGCCCGTGGCTTCGCCGCTGGCGCGGCGCAGCGCGCGTTCCAGCCGGCCTTCGCCGCAGTTGTAGGCGGCCAGTGCCAAGAGCCAGTCGCCGAACCGGGCATGCAACTGTTCCAGGTAGTCGAGTGCCGCGGTCGTCGCCGACACCGGGTCGCGGCGTTCGTCCGCCCACCAATCCACCTTGAGGCCGAATTGTCGCGCGGTGCCGGGCACGAACTGCCAAAGGCCACCGGCACCTTGCGGCGAGAATGCGTGAGGATCCAGACCGCTCTCCACGATCGGCACGAGGCAGAGCTCTCCGGGGAGGTCTCTCGCCCGGACTTGAGCGCACACGTAGCGCAGGTAGTCGAGCCGGGCGCCGGCCGGGTCGTTCAGATTCGCGAGGTGCTCGCCATTGGCGCCCTGCGCGGCGAGCGCTTCGATCTGTCGCGCCACCGAAGGGTGCTCGACGAGGTGGTCAAGTCGGAAACTGCCCCTGAGTTGTGCCAGGAAGCCGGCTGGTGCGGGCTTGGCGAGTACCACCTCGCGCTCGATCGCCGGTTTGGGCGGCGCCTTGTCGCCGGCTTGTGCGGGTCGCGTCGATTCGTCGGTCTGCGGCGGCAGCTCGACCGGCACCGGTGGTTGCTGTACGCAACCTGCGGTGACGCCGAGGACGCATGCCAGCGACGCCGCTGGATACCGGCCCTTGAGTCGCTGCGCGAACCGTCTTGCGGCGCTTGCCACTGGTCGTCAAACTAGCCCCAATTTCGTTCGCGGACTTTGCCGTTTGGCCCTTGAAAAAGCTAGCCGGTTGCGCCGCGTGCACGTGTCGGCCCCCAGAGCCGCGAACGGGAACCGGCACGTTGCCATTGCGTGGCATCAGCGACGCGCCTTGACGGTGGGCGGCCGTCCTCGTCCGCATTGCTCCGCCTACGCCCGGTGATCGACGCACGCCGCCAGGGCCGGGGCCACCGCGGATCCGCAACGGGTTACCTGGGCGCAGAGTCGCAGCGGCGCTTGGCGTCCTGGTTCGAGACGCCCGGCGGCGTTCGCCTGTTGGCGGCCGAGCGACCGCCGCTCGCGAAGGCCGTGCGCCTATTGCATGGCGATGCGATGCTGTGGCTGGGGGCGCCCCCCGGGCTCATCGACGTGACGTCGCGATGCATGGTGAGGCTGACCGTCCACAATCTCCCCAATGGCGACGGGGCCGGCGGCGGCACGGCGTCGCGGATCGTCGCGGATCCCATGGACCTACCGCTGGCGGCGGGCAGTCTGGACGGTGTCGTCCTGCACCATGTCCTGGAGGCGGCACCCGACCCCAGAGCCGTGTTGCGCGAGGTGACGCGCGCCCTGCGGCCCGGTGGCCGGTTGCTGATCGCGGGGTTCAATCCGCTCAGTCTGTGGTCGTTGGCTCGGCTGCGCCCGGCTTTGCGTGGGCTCAAGCCCGTCAGCACGTTGCGACTGAACGACTGGCTAGCGGTGCTCGGCTTCGAACGCAGCGCGCGGACGATCCACCTGCACTACAGGGGGGCCTTGCCGTTCGCGCTGACCCACGACCACTGGAGGTGGGCAAGCAACTGGCTGGCCAAGCTGCGACTGCCGGCTGGCGGCGTGTACCTGCTGGCCGCGACGAAGGTCGGCCATGGCTTCATCGTCGAGCGTGCCGAGCGGCGGCGTGCGCACCGGGCCTTGGCAGACGCGTTGCCGAGTCCCGCCCGCCGGGCGGCTGCGTGACCAACATCGTCCTAGGCGCTCCCTTTGGCGTTTGGGCCATTGAGGTTTAGACTGCGGAACATCGCGGCTTGTGGGCTGGTCGACACGGACGTGACGCGCGCGACGGAATGTGCATGGCTCAGGTCGTAGAGATCTTCACCGACGGCGCATGCCGAGGCAATCCGGGTCCCGGCGGATGGGCGGCGCTTCTCCGCTACGGCCAGGCCGAGCGCGCAATCAGCGGTGCCGAGCCGCACACCACCAACAACCGCATGGAACTCACCGCGGCGATCGAGGGCCTCGCAGCCCTCAAGCGCGGCAGTCGCGTCGTGTTGACCACGGACTCGCAGTACGTGAGACAGGGCATCACGCAGTGGTTGGCCGGCTGGAAAAGGCGCGGCTGGCGGCGCGCCGATCGCCAGCCGGTCCTGAACCAGGACCTCTGGCAGCGCCTGGATTGCTTGAACGCAGCGCATGAGGTGCGCTGGGAATGGGTCAAGGGCCATAGCGGCCACGCCGAGAACGAGGCCGTGGACCGAGCAGCCAACGTGGCGATCGACGCCATGCTTGAGCGCTCGACTACCGTCCTATGAGGCAAGTCGTACTCGATACGGAGACCACCGGCTTGGAGCCGGAGAAAGGCCACCGCGTGGTGGAGTTAGGTGCCGTGGAAATCGTTGATCGACTGGTGACTGGGAAGCGCGTGCAGTTCTACATCGATCCGGAGCGGGAGATCGACGACGCCGCGTACGACGTCCATGGCCTCGACAATGCGTTTCTGGCCGGCAAGCCGAAATTCGCCGACGTGGCCGACGAGTTCCTCGACTTCGTCGCGGACGCCGAGGTGATCATGCACAACGCGCCGTTCGACGTCTCGTTCATCGACTATGAGCTCAAGCTGCTGGACGTAGGCCGCAGCTTGGCCGAGCGCTGTACGGTGACCGACTCGCTGGCCTTGGCCCGCCGCAAGCACCCGGGCCAGAAGAACAGCTTGGACGCCCTGTGCCGTCGCTACCAGGTGGACAACACGAAGCGGGAATTGCACGGCGCCTTGCTGGATGCGGAGATCCTGGCCGACGTCTATCTCGCAATGACCGGCGGTCAGATGACCTTGTTCGGCACCAGCGACGAAGCCGACCTGGACGCCGCGGTGGAGCACGAGGCGTTGCGCTTGCCGACGAATCGTCCGGCCGTGCCGGTCCTAGTGGCAACGGCCGCCGAACTGGCCGCGCACGAGGCCTATCTGGACGACTTGGACCGGGTCGCGGAACGCGGTGCGGTATGGCGACATGCCGCATCGCGCGAAGCCGCCGACCAACCCGCGGCGGGCGCGCTGCCTTAAAGGCGCGACTGCCCGAACGGGCGGCAGTGTCGGGCGATCTACAACAGGTAGGTCACCCCGATCCAGCCCATGATGCCCATCGTGATGGTGTAGGGCAGCGCCATGATGACCATGCGCCCGTAAGAGAGACGGATCAGCGGTGCCAGGGACGACGTCAGCAGGAACAGGAATGCCGCTTGGCCGTTTGGCGTGGCAACGCTTGGGATGTTCGTCCCGGTGTTGATCGCCACCGCCAAGAGGTCGAACTGCTCTCGACCGATGATTCCTTCGGTGAATGCCTTTTGCACCTCGCCGATGTAGACCGTCGCCACGAACACGTTGTCGCTGATCATCGAAAGCACGCCGTTGGCGATGTAGAACGTCCCGGGTTGCTGGCTGGCGGGTAGGGTCAGTACCCACTCGATCACGGGCTGGAACAGCTGCTGCTCCGAAATCACCGCGACGATCCCGAAGAAGACGCACAGGAGCGCCGTGAACGGCAGCGCCTCCTCGAAGGCATGGCCGAGCCGATGTTCCTCCACGATGCCGTTGAACGCCGTCTGCAGGACGATCACGGCGAGTCCGATCAGGCCGATCTCCGCGACGTGGAAGGCGAGTGCGAAGGCGAGCAGGACGGCGGTGATCGCCTGGATGACCAGTCGCGCCGTCTCCCTGCGCGTGCGCTTGGCCGACTGCTCCTCATCGAACTCGGCCAGTATCGTCAATACCGGTGCCGGGATGGTTGCGCCGTAGCCGAAGCGCTTGATTTTCTCGAGGAACAGACAGGTCAGCAGGCCGACCACGAGAACCGGCATGGTCACCGGTCTCATGCGGTTGAAGAACTCCATGAACTCCCACCCCATCTTGTCGGCGATGAGGACGTTCTGCGGCTCGCCGACGATCGTCATGACGCCGCCGAGCGCGGTGCCCACGGCGGCGTGCATGACGAGGCTGCGCAGAAAGGCACGGAATTGGTCTAGGTCCTCGCGATGCAGTTCATGGACCTCGTCGTCGAAATTGCCTCCTCCCGAGGCGACCCGGTGATAGACCCCGTAGAAGCCGACCGCGACGCTGATGACCACGGCGGTCACGGTCAGCGCATCGAGGAACGCGGACAGGACGGCGGCGACGAAACAGAAGAGTACGGACAGCAGCATCTTGTTGCGGACCCGCACGAGGATCTTCGTGAAGGTGAACAGCAGCAGTTCCTTCATGAAATAGATACCGGCCACCATGAACACCAGGAGCAGGATGACCTTCAGGTTGTCCTCGACTTCGTGGTACACGTGACCGGGCGTGGTCATGCCGATGAGCAAGGCTTCCACGGCCAGCAAGCCCCCCGGCTGCAACGGGTAGCAGCGCAGGGCCATGGCCAGGGTGAAGATGAACTGCAGGACCAGGATCCAACCCGCGACGAAACCGCCGAGCCCGATGTACAGAAACGGATTGGCGATCAGGAAGGCGAGTATCGTCAGCTTGTACCAGGGCGGGGCTTCGCCGAGAAAGTTGGTCCAGTACGCTATCCACCAGGCATGGTCGCGGCCGCCGTGCACTTCAGCCATTTGAACTCCTTAACCTCAGGCTGCGCGCCGTCGCGCCGGCTTTGCCGAGCGGCGGCGGGCAGCGGATTTTTCGCTAGAATCGTGCGCTTGGCCGATGCCGACGCTCCGCGCCGTGGCGAAGACGTCGCGAGTACGAGCAAGAGCGTGCCGGTACGCACGAAACGCGCGAGTATAGCAACAGCAGGTGAGTCCATTGTTCCTCACGACCCCGTCGAAATTCATCTCAGAGACGAGGCCGCCGGACGGTCTCGATCAAGGCGACGCGCTGTATTTCGTCTGCTTGGGAGACGAACTGCTCTCCATAAGCGAGCAGGGCATTCCGCGGCCGGTCACTGCGGACGAGTTCCGCTGGGTCGACCTCGAGGTGACCTACAAGCACTACCTCGGCCGCTGGGGGAACCAAGGTTGCTTCGCGCTCGCCGCCGACCGTCCGGTGGGCAGCGCGGCCCTGGAAGGGTTCGCCGTTACCGGCCTGCGGGCCTGGCTTGGCCGGGTGGAGCCGGACTTCTTCTACCTCGCCGGGCGCGCCAAGCAGATCGTCGAGTGGCACCGCGACCACCGCTACTGCGGGCGGTGCGGCAGCCTCAACGAGGACCACGCGACCGACCGGGCGAAATATTGCGGAGAATGCGGGCTGACCACCTACCCGCGGTTGTCGCCGAGCATCATCGTCCTAGTCCGCAACGGAGAGGACATGCTTCTCGCCCGCAACGTGGCGTGGCCGACGGGAATGTTCTCGACGCTTGCCGGCTTCGTGGAGCCGGGCGAGTCCATCGAGCAGACGGTGCATCGCGAGGTGGCCGAGGAAGTCGGGCTCCGCGTGTCCAACCTGCGCTATCGCGGCAGCCAGTCTTGGCCGTTCCCGAATTCGCTCATGCTTGGGTTCCACGCCGACTATGCGGGCGGCGAGATCGCCTATCACGACGGCGAGATTGCCGACGCACGCTGGTTCCACTTCCGAGACATGCCCAACGTTCCCGGCGGTACGGCGATCTCCCGTTGGCTGATCGATGCGTTCATCGACGAAATGAGCGCGCGTCAGTCGGGCGGCGGGCCGCCGAAGTCCTGACGGAAGAGACCAAGCAGGACGAATGCCAGCGGCAGGTGGCCGTCGGATCGAAACCGGCCGGCCATGAACGCGTCCATGGGATCCGCATCGCCGAGGATGATCGCCCGCGCCGTCTCCGCACGGTCGAACGTGAATGTCACGTCCGGGCTCGCGTCTGGTTCGAATTCGATTTCGCCGGCCCGCACCGAGAATACAAGCAAGGTGCCGCGGTCGGTGGCCAGCCGGAACACCGTGTCGGCATGGGCGGCGGCCTCGGTCTTGAACCTTCGCGCCAGCTCGATGGACAGGTCCATGGCCGATCTATCTCTTTTCGTTGCGGGCACGACAATTACCGCTAGAATCCGCCCAGCAAGCAAGCGGTAAGGGCTCTTGCCCGCAATGGATTTCCTGCTCGAATACCTTGGCTTCCTCGCCAAGACGGCGACGGTTGTGGTTGCCGCGCTGATCGTGCTGTCTGCAGTGGCCGCGACCAGCGCCCACCGTGCAATGCGCAAGCCCCCCACCGGACAGATCGAGATTACGCTGCTCAACGATCGCCTGCGCGACATGGGCCGCGCGATCGAGGAGGCGTCCATATCCCACGCCGCCGCCAAGAAGCAGCGCAAGCGGGAAGCCAAGGCTCGCAAGCACGAGCGCAAGCAGCGCGACAAGGCGGGTCGCCGGGGACGACCCGTGGAGGACCAGCGGCGGCGCGTATTCGTTCTGAACTTCAACGGCGACATCCAGGCGAGCGCCGTCGACAACCTGAGGCTGGAGATTTCCGCCGTGCTCGCATCCGCCGCGGAGACCGACGAGGTCGTGGTGCGCGTTGAAAGCGCGGGCGGCATGGTGCATGCGTACGGGCTCGGAGCGTCGCAGCTCGCCCGGGTGCGCAGCCACGGGCTGAAACTGACGGCGGTGGTGGACAAGGTGGCTGCGAGCGGCGGCTACCTCATGGCCGCTGTTGCCGACCGCGTGCTGGCCGCACCGTTCGCGGTGGTCGGTTCCATTGGCGTTCTCGCGCAGATTCCGAACATCCACCGGCTGCTGAAGAAGCACGATGTCGACGTCGAAGTGCTCACCGCCGGGCGCTACAAGCGCACGCTGGACGTTCTCGGCGAGAACACCGAGCAGGGCCGCGAAAAACTGCGCGAGGAACTTGAAGACATCCACGCGCTGTTCAAGGAGTACGTTGCGGATTGGCGACCCAGCTTGGACCTCGATGCCGTTTCCACCGGCGAGGCCTGGTACGGCCAACGCGCCATGGATCGCGCGCTCGTCGACGAACTCGTGACCAGCGACGAATACCTGGCACGCGCATGCGCGGACGCCGAGGTTTTGGAGGTGGCCTGGGTGGAGCCCAAGCGCCCGATCGAAAAACTCGTCGGGCAGTTCTCGAGCGTGATCGAGAGCACGTTGCACCGACTACTGGACAGGACCATGGGGGGATTTCGATGAGTAGCGCGTTTCGTGCATTCCGGGTCGACAAGACCGAAGACCGCAAGTATCCGCGCAGCGTTGTCGAGCGCGAGACGGCGGACCTGCCGGACGGCGAACTGCTCATCGACGTCGCCTATTCGTCGCTCAACTACAAGGACGCGTTGTCCGCGACCGGGAACCCGGGCGTCACCCGCAACTTCCCCCACACGCCCGGGATCGACGCGGCGGGCGTTGTCGCGGAATCGTCGGTGGCCGCCTTCTCGCCGGGCGACGAGGTGATTGCTATCGGTTTCGATCTCGGCATGAACACGGCGGGTGGTTTCGGGCAGAAGATCCGCATCCCCGCGGGGTGGGCCGTGCCGATGCCGAGTGGCTTGGACCTGCGCACGAGCATGATCCTCGGTACCGCCGGCTTCACCGCGGCCCTTTGCGTCGACAAGCTGGAGGCTGCGGGCATGTCGTCCGAAGGCGGCCCCGTCCTGGTCACAGGGTCCACCGGCGGTGTGGGCTCCGTCGCGGTCAAGCTCCTGGCGAAGCTCGGCTACGAGGTCCACGCAGTAACCGGCAAAGCGGCCCAGCACGGATTCCTCAAGAGCTTGGGTGCCAGCGCGATCATGAGTCGGGAGGACGCATTGGCCGGCGCCGAGCGTCCACTAGGGCGCGAGACGTGGGGCGGGGTCGTCGATACCGTGGGCGGGCAGATCCTCGTCAACGCCGTGAAGTCGCTGCGCTACGGGATGAGCCTGGCGGCCTGCGGCCTCGTGGCTTCGCCAGAGATCCCCGCGACGGTGCTCCCGTTCATCCTGCGCCACGTCAACCTCTTAGGGATCGACTCGGTCGAATTGCCCTTGGACCGAAAGGAGGCCATTTGGCGCAAGCTCGGCGGCGAGTGGCGGCTTGACGGCTTGGACGACTTGGTCGAGCCGCTTGTCCTGGACACGCTCTCCGGCGCGATCGACCGCATCCTCGCCGGCGAGATGGTTGGGCGTGGCCTCGTGGACTTGCGCGCCTAGCCGCCCGTCCGACCTTGCCTCGGTGCGCGGACGTCCGCGTCCGCATCCCGCCCGCGGCTAATCCCGGCGTAGCTCCGCCGAGACCGCGATAGGGCTCGGATACCGGAAAATCACCAGGTAGGTCGATGCCAGGAGCGTAAGCACCGTCGCGCCCTGCACCACGTGGGCGGCCTCGGCCGAGAGCAGCGCGGCACCCGCCACGAACACCAGAAGCAACGAGAACTCGCTGGCCTGGCCCAGGCGAAAGGCCACTTCCGTGGATACGCCCGCGGGTTCCTTCTGCCAGCGCAGCAGGGCGCGGAACACGGGCGGCTTGACGGCGACCAGGATCGCGGCGAGGAGGATGGTGGGCAGCCAGACCTGCAGGATGACGGCCGGATTGATGGCCGCGCCGACCGAGAAGAAGAACAGCACGAGGAAGAAGTCGCGCAAAGGTCTCAGGTTCTCCGTGATGTACTGGGCGATCGGCGAGTTGGCGAGCGACACCCCCGCAACGAAGGCCCCGATCTCGAAGGACAGGTAGAGCGTGTGCGACAGGTAGGCGATGCCGAGGCACCAGCCGATGGCGAGCAGGAAGGTGAACTCCCGGAATACGTCGAAGCGGCGCAGCAGCGGCTCGATGCCGAAGCGGACCCCGGCGAAGGCGACGCCCAGCACCACGGGCAAGGCCACCGCGACCGTCAGCGTCGTCACCACCAAGCCACCCGACTCGCTGTCGAATCCGGCGAGGATGAGGAGCGCGACCACCGCGATGAGGTCCTGGATGAGCAGCAGGCTGATGACGATTTCCCCGGTGTGGCGGTGATGCAGCACCGTCGTCGGGAGCAGCTTGATGCCGAGAATCGTGCTCGAGAACATGCAAGCGATGCCGGTGATGGTCGCCTCGACGATGGTGTAGCCGAACAGGGCCATCACACCGAAGCCAATAGCGCCGAAGACGGCGGAACTGGCGAGCGCCGTGACCACCGACTCCCCGAGCATGTCCTTGAGCTTGCCCGGGGGCAGGTCGAGTCCCACCAGAAACAACAGGAAGATGATCCCGATCTCGCCGATTTCGGCGAGGAGCGCGGCATCGGGGACCAGTGCGAGCCCGTGCGGGCCGAGCGCACAGCCAATGACGATGTACGCCACGATCAGCGGCTGACGCGTGTAGAGGGCGACGGCCGCCAATGCCGCCGCACCCGTGAAGATGACGAAAAAGGACTCGATGATGCCCACGGGCCGGTTTCGCCTCCTAGACCCCTGTTGCTGCTACGCCTCGGCAAGAGCCGCCAACCTCTCGCCGGCCGCTAGGTTGGCGCGAACGGGGCTTACGGTCGTCGCGTAGTCGGTTCTTGAAACGGCGGCTTGGGTTGCCGCACCGACGCTTGGTAATGGTCGCTCATGCGTCCCATGCAGGCAATGGCGACTTCGGCTTGTTCCCGGTCGGGCAGCACGAAGGCATTGAATCCGCAGCGGTGCATGTATTCGGTGATGTCCGGGATGATGTCCCCGAAGGCGCGAAGTTCGCCTTCGAACCCGTAGCGGGAGCGCAACAAGGCCCCGAGGCTCAAACCGCGACCGTCGACGATGGCTGGGAAGCGCACGGCGACCACCGGCGCGGCTGCCACCAAGGGGCCGATCTCCTCCGCCGCCGTGTCGCCCTCGACCCAGACGCCCGCGCCTTCCGGGTTTTGCCGCCACGCGTCCAGCGACGCGATGAGGCCCGGCGCGGCATCGCCTTCTTCCACGAGCGTCCACTCGTCGTCCACGATCCGACCGTCCCGGACCAGACAGGGAACTGGCGGCACGGAGCCTACCCGGCGCGTCGCAATGCGGGCGGCTGTGCAACCCCGTAGACGTGCGTCTTGAACGGCTCGATGCCGATGCGGCGCACAGTGTGCAGGAACGGCTCGCCGTCCAACCGGTTGTCCACGTAGACCGCCAAGATCCGGTCGATGACGTCCGGCACGTCGGCGCGCTTGAACGACGGGCCGAGAATGCGACCAAGGGACGCGTCCTCCGCCTGGTTGCCGCCGATCGAGATCTGGTAGAACTCATCGCCGCGCTTGTCCACGCCGAGAATGCCGATGTGACCGACGTGGTGATGGCCGCAGGCGTTCATGCAACCCGAGATGTTGACGTCGAGCGGGCCGAGATCGTGCAGGTAGTCGTAGTCGTCGAAGCGCCGTTGAATGGCCTCGGCGATGGGAATGGACTTGGCGTTCGCCAGCGAGCAGAAGTCGCCGCCGGGGCAGCAGATCATGTCGGTTAGGAGCCCGGCGTTGGCTTGTCCGAGCGCCTGGTCGCACGCGAGTTCGTAGACCGCCAAGAGGTGCTTCTGCGGGACGTCCGGGAGAATGAAATTCTGCTCGTGCGAGATGCGAATTTCCCCGAATCCGAAACGCTCGGCGAAGTCGGCGACAGCATCCATCTGTTCTTCGGTGACGTCGCCCGGTGGAACGCCCGTGGCCTTGGTCGACAACGTCACGATCGCGTAGCCGGGGCGATTGTGCGGTGCGACGTTGTTCCGCATCCACGCGTTGAAGGCTGGGTCGGCCAGGCGCTGACGGGCGAGGAGGTGAGTCTCGTCGGCGAGGTCTTCGTACGGGTGGGGGACGAAGCAGGCCTTGATGCGCTCGATTTCCTCTTCGGGAACCGTGCTCGGACCGCCGCGCAGGTGCTCCCATTCCGCATCCACCTGTGCCCGGAACTTCTCCGGCGTCATCGCGCGCACGAGGATCTTGATCCGCGCCTTGTACTTGTTGTCGCGACGGCCATAACGGTTGTAGACCCGCAAGATCGCTTCGAGGTAGGTCAGCAGGTGTTGTTCGGGCAAACCCTCGCGGATCAGGCTGCCGATGACCGGCGTGCGGCCCAAGCCTCCGCCGACCAGGAAGTCGAATCGCGGTCTGCCGTCGTCGCCGGCGCGGATGTTGATGCCGATGTCGTGGACGTGGATCGCGGCACGATCCGCCTGCGCCGCGTTGACGGCGATCTTGAACTTGCGCGGCAGCCAGTCGAACTCGGGGTGATAGGTGGACCACTGCCGCATGAGCTCGCAATAGGGTCGCGGATCGACGATTTCGTCGGCGGCCACGCCGGCGAACTGGTCCGTGGTGATGTTGCGGATGCAACTGCCGCTGGTCTGGATGCAGTGCATCTGCACGGCGGCGAGATCGGCCAGGATGTCGGGGACGACCCGAAGCTCGGGCCAGTTGATCTGGACGTTCTGCCGGGTCGACAGATGGGCGTATCCCTTATCGTAGGTGCGCGTGATCTCGGCCAAGGCCCGCAACTGGGCCGCCGTCAGCAGCCCGTAGGGCACGGCGATGCGCAGCATGGGCGCCAGTCGCTGGATGTAGAGGCCGTTGCGCAGGCGCAACTGAAGGAACTGGTCGTCCGTCAGTTCGCCGGCGAGATAGCGCCGAGTCTGGTCCCGATATTGCTCGACCCGCTCCTCGACGAAACGCTGGTCGAACGCGCTGTACTGGTACATGGCGGGCGGTTGACGAACGAACAACCTTTTGGATTGTAAGGAAATCCCGACCGTTCGGAGAGTCCGAGTGGTACTAAGGTTAGAACTCCGCTGCCGTCTTCAGGCACCGCGCGACCATGTCGTGCGTGACATCGAGGCGTTCGTCGAGTAGGGAGATCACGGCATGGCCGCTGCACAGGTCGCCCGGATGCGGATTGGTGTTGACGCCCTCGGGCCCAATGTAACCCATGGGCACGCCGGCACCGCCCCTGACGAAACTGACCACCACGTCGGACCAACGGAGATTCTCGAAGTCCGCGTCGAAGCGCGCCAACCTGTCGGCATCGTGGGTGAAGAGGTTCTCCAGCACCTGTTCGACGCCCGGTGCCGATAGGGCGCGCACCACGAGTTCGGGGTAGGCCCGAATCGGGCGCACGACGGTGGTGGCGCCGGCACCGAGTATTCTCGCTCGGTCCGCGTCTTCCACCACCTCGGCCACGACCACCGCGGGCGGCGCACCGCTTGCGCGGCGGATCTGTGCCATGCGGGTGAGGATGTCGTAGGTATGCGCATCCGAACGAATGTCGTTGGGTTCGTCGGCGATGATCACGATGCAGCGGGCCGTGGCGACGTTGGCGGCCTCCAGATTGGGCGTGTTTTCGGCGACTCCCGAGTAGTGGGTGACGCCGGCGTCGACCAATTCGGACGGGAGCCCGTCCGGGTACGTGGGGGTGAGGATCTGTATCGGGATGTCGTCAAGCGCTGGGGTGCGCCGCACGTGGTCGACGAGACGCACGAGGTAGGCGTCGGCGTCCTGGGCCGGCACGTTCACGATGAGCAGGTGGTCGTTCATGTTTCTCCACTGGAATTCGCCGCGTCGGCGCCGCTCCCGGAGCAAGGCGCGATAGTCGAAGGCGTCAGACGCCGCCTGGGCGAGCAGGAAGATGCCGAACACGTACATGCATGTCACGGTCGCCCAGCGCCCTAGGGGCGTACTCGCCGAGATGTCGCCGTAGCCGACGGTGGTCGCCGTGGTGATCGTCAGCCACAGCGCATCGCCGAGGTCGTAGCCCTCGGCAACCATCATGGCGGCCACGTGGATGCCGAATAGCGCGGCGAAAACCGCAACGACGCGGATCAGGCGGCGGCGAATAGCGCCGGCGACGTGCCGGGTGAAGCGCAGGTACCGCCGCCGCCGGAACCACAGCGGGATCATGGGTCATCCGGCGAATCTGCGGCATCGAGCTGACTGCTGATCTCGTCCATCACACAACGCTTCAGGGCTTGCGGGTCGGCCCCCGGCCGACCGTACCGGCCAGCCAGCCGGTCGAGGTCTTCGGCGCCGAAGGACAGGCTGATGCGAGGCCGCTGGATCTTCGCGTAGGGAAGGCCAACGAGCTTGCGCACGTAGTCGGCGTAGCTCAAGTTCTCGGCTGCAGCGGCGATGCGGATCTTGTGCATCAGCGCCTGCTGGAACTCGAAGTGGACCTGGATCTTGCCCAGCGCCCGGCGCTCCGCCTGGAACCGCGTCGATCCTTTCGACCGACGCGGGCGACGGGCGCGACTGGCGGGCGCGCTGCCTGAACTCATGACGTTCCCGGAAACAGGGCATCGACGACGTCCGGCGCGACGTTGACGTCGAGGGTCACCTCGGTCTCGCCGTCGCCCCAGACCTCGACCGTGATGCCGAAGCGGCCGCTCGCATCCTCGCACTCGTGGTAGCGCAATTCTTCGCTGTCGTCGTCCGCGTATTGCGACAGGGTCTCGCCGCGCTGGTCGCGGCTGTGGTAGTAGCCTTCGGCCCACTTCTTGACTTGCGAGTAGGCGTCGGCCAGCCAGCCGTCGTAGGCGTCGAGCCGGGAGACGACCTGGAGATCCGCGAAGTCGTCGTCCCAGAGCGCGCTGAATGCGTCTTCGTCGAACAGCTTCAGGACGTCCCGGCGCGGCACCTCGCGCGACAGGCACAGTTCGCTTACGTCGCCCGCCTTGAAGGACAGGAAGATGCGCCCCGATTCGGCGCCGTCCAAGGTGAGCTGCGGGTACAAGCCGTCCTCGAACTCATAGGCGCCGACCGATGAGACTTCGAAGGTCTGCCCTTGAACGTCGCCGGGCAGCGCCAGGCGATGCTTGAAGGTCACGAGGTCCCCGGCGGTCAGATCGGCGGGCGACTCGAGCGATCGAGCATCGTTGGCATCGCCTTTGCTGAACCGCGCGCGAAACAGTTTCTTGAGCATCGGCGTCAACCGGCTTGGCGAGCCTTGAGCCGGGCCAAGACATCGCTCGCACCGGTGTTGGCCGAGTCGCCGAGCCCCTTGGCGCGCAACTTGGCATCGAGATCGTCGCCGGCCTCCTGGTGCTCGAGCCATTCGCCGGCTTCCATGCGGTCCTGCCAGCCTTGCTGCTTGGCCTTGACGCGTTCGAGAGCCTTGGACACGCGGTGGCCACTCGACCCGGTCGCCGCGAAGTTCTTCGAGACGCTCTCGGTTGCCCGTTGCAACTCCTGCACGGTGCGGACCTTGTCCAACTCGCGCTTGTTCTTCGCAATGGTGCGTTCGCGCGCCTTGATCATGGCGTGGATCTTCTGGACCTCCGTATCGAGCGTGGCTTGTTCGCTTGCCTTTTCGCCCCGCTCGGACTCGAGCTCCGCGATTCGCTCCGCGACCTCCGTGGCCAGCGCCTCTTCGCCGGCGTTGAGGGCTTTGACGGCCTTCTGCTCGTAGTCGGCGACGTCGGCGTCGATGGTGGCGACCTCGCGCTTGAGCTTGATCTCGGAACTCTTCATGCGCGTCAGGCTCTGCTTGGCGCTTGCGATCGCGGTCTCGGCATCGCGGATTTCCTGTTCCAGGATGCGGATCGCATTGGCGTCGACGATGGCTTCGCCGACCTCGTTGGCACCGCCCTTGAGCGCGGTGAACATGTCTCTAAGTACACCCATGGTGATCTCCTTTACGTTCGTAAGCTAGTTCGCCGGCCTTCTGCGTCAAGCCAGCAAGTGCTCGACGGCCTCGAGCACGTCGATTGTGTTCTCCGCCTGCACTTCGAGCTCGTGCGCGATGACCTCAAGGCGCGTCGAGAGCGCCATCGCCCCGAACAGGATGTAGGTATCCCCTTGCAGCCCAATGGAGGACAGGGGTACGGCGGGGCTCAGGCGCAGGAAGGCATCGTTGAGCTCGTGGAGCTTGTCGGGCAGGACTTCGGAAGTCGAGAAAAGCGGCGTCACGGACAGCAACTGGGTTTCCGTCATGGTGACGTGGATCGGGAACTCGTCGTCGTTCGAGCACACGACTTCGAGGATGCCGCGCTCGGTGACGAACGCGTCGAAAGTGGTGCCTTCGTCGCCGGAGTACTCGTTCAGGCGAAAGGCCAGGTCGTCCAGGGTCATGCAAGCTTCCTCTCTTCGTCTGGTGTCATCCAATGTGGCATATCGGTGCGGCGGGTTGACTCGAGGCCGCGTTCGAAACCAACCTTAGGACATAATATGTCCTAAGGTCAACCGTTATTTTCACCCGTTGGCGACGGGCGAACGGCAGTCAGGGTATGGCCTCACCCGCGAAGAACGTCCCCTTGTGTTCACGCCAGGCACGCTGGTGGTAGCTGAAGACCACATGGCTGCCTAGTCGGTTGATGGCGATCGATTCGTCGCGCCCCGTCACCGCGTCCGGCAGGGCGAATGCGGCGATAGTCTGGGCTTGGTCCAGCCAGCCGTCCGGGAACGTCGGCGTGTCCGAGGCGGCGATGCGCGCGGAGGCGCCAAGGCCTTGGACCGTGGCGATGCTCCAACCCCACTGGCCGAAGCTGGGCACGTTGGCATGGTATTGCTCGACTCGGAATCCCACGCTGGCGATCGTCTTGCCGATCGACAGGAACGCGGCGGTGGCGTGAAAGGGGGAGGTGGATTGGGTGACGAAGGTCCCGTCGGGCGACAGCAAGTGGCGAATCCGCCCATAGAAGTAGTCGCTGTAGAGCCGGTTCAGGTCCGGGTGGCTGGGGTCGGGGAGGTCGGCGACCACGACGTCGTAGCGACGGCCCGCGGCAGCCAGTTGTTCCACCTCGATGAAGGCATCCCCCTCGATGACGTCCACCCGCGGGTCGTCGAAGGCGTGCTCATTGAGCTCCGTCAGCGTCTCGGTCAGCCAATCGGGGGCATCGGGATCGTCGCCGCGGAAGAGGCGCAGGAGGCCCGTGTCGATGTCGATCAGCGTGACCGTTTGGGGATTCCAACGCAGCACGTCGCGCAGGGCGAGGCCGTCGCCGCCGCCGAGCACGAGTACGCGGTCCCGTCGGTAGGCGGCAAGCATCGCCGGGGTGGTGAGGTAGGCGTGATAGATGCGCTCGTCGTTGGATGCGAACTGCAGCCGCCCGTTGATGTAGAGGCTGACCACGTCGGGTTTGCCGACGGCGACGTGGCGTCTCGTGACGACGACGTTCTGATACGGCGTCTGCAGCCGGTAGGCGACCCGGTCCTTGAACAGGGTGTCACCCAACTGGGCCATCCACTGCGTGCCGAAGCCCGCCAGCACGACCAGCAGGACGGCCAACAGACCATGGCCGATCCAGAGCCAGTGGGCCGGCCGGAGCCGCGCGCGGTAGATCACCAGGAAGGCCGCGCCGACGGCGGTGTTCAGAGCTGCGGCCCCGACGGCGGCGAAGACGATGGGCATTTTCAGGCACACGAGCACCCAGATGGCGGCACCGACCCCGGCGCCGATGTAGTCGGCGCCGTACATCGTGCCCAGGTTGTGCTCCAGGTGGCGTGCGTGCACGTGCTCGCGGACCCTTGCGATGAGCGGGATCTCCATGCCGATCAAAAACCCGATTAGGAAGCCGGCAACGAATGGCAGGATGCGAGCGACCGCGACCATGCTCGAGGGAACGCCGCCGTCGAGTGCGATGGTGACGTCGAGGCCGTAGACGGTGCGCAGCCACTCAGGTAGCGCATAGGCGAGGGCCACGGCGGCCGAAAGCGCCAGCACCGAAGTGCCGCCCAGCACGGCGATGCTGAGTTCAAGCCAGGCGAAGCCCCGGTAGATCGAGGCAATCCACTTCGCCGCGAACGCGCCGAGCCCCATGGCCACGATCATCAGGCCGATCATGGTGTACAGGGTTGGTTCGACGGCCCCCAGGATGCGCCCGGCGAAGTGCGCCATCAGGTATTCGTAGACCAGGCCGCACGCGGCCACCAGGCCCATTGCGCCGATGAGCGCCGTGTCGTGCAACCGCAAGCGGCTGCTGGCCTTCACGTCACCAAGCGGACCGTCGTGGTACTACGCCTCGAGGATCCGCTAGCCAGCGACGGCGCGGATCACCAGGCCTAGCCCGAAGAACACCGCCGCCTCGATGGCCGCCACGCCGACGTTGCCCTGGTTGTCCACTTCCTCGACGACGTCGACGCCGCTCAAGATGACCCGCTGGGCGAGGGTGGACAGTAAGAGCAGAGCTGCCGCCAGGACCACCGCCCAGACGAACCACGAGACGTACGCGATCAGCGCGACGGTGTCGGCACCCGGTACGAACGACACCATGCCTCCGGCAGCGGACGACGCCAACGCGGTGCCGATCAGGTGGCCGGCGTAGCGCACGGCTAGGGCGGTATTGCCGCCCTCGATAGCGTGCTGCCAGCGCTCGCCGTCATGCCGACGGGCATAGATCGTGGCCCGTGTGCGCGTTACCGCGAGCAGAACGAGTTGCACGAGAAGGAACATCACGACCACCGACAGCAAGCCTTGTACGAGGTCGCCGCTCGCCCAGTTGACCGCGCCGTTGATCAATACCCCGAGCGCGACCAGGTTGGCGGCCTGGACGGTGCCGGCCGCCGTGTTCTGCGCCTTGATCGCGGTCTTGACGGAGAACTTGTGGAACATGATCCAGTCGTTGATGAGCATGCCGAGCTTCAACAGGACGAGCCCGGTGACCGCGTAGGCGACCACGACTCCCAACTCGGTCGCGAAGGTCAGCGCGGGGTCGCCGGCACCAGCGGCCGCGAGCACTAGGGCCACGGCCACCGCGCCCCCGGCCAACGCCAGGCCGAATGCGAGGTTGTCCTTCTCCGCCAGCTCATCGCGCGAATCGACGCTGAACAGCACACCGGATGCGTAGCGCAGGGCGCAGATGGCGGCGACGGCGACCGCGAGGTCAAGCGCGACGATGCCCCAGATCCAGAAACTTAACGAGTCGAACATGCTGTCTCCTTCTTACGAGCCCGCCGAAGCGTTATTTGCCTCTCGATGGACCGCGGTAACCGCCGCCACCGAAACCGCGTACGGACGCTGTGCCAGTGCGTGTCCGTGAGACCCCGGCCGCGGAGCGACTGCCCGCGGAGGCGAACTTGGCGCGCGCGACGTTGCTCGACGCGCCTTGCCGTTGACGTGCGTACGGACTGCGGAACGTACGACCCTCCGACGTGAACTTGCGCCGCGCCGTGTTCTCCACTTGGCCCTGCCGTTGTCGGGCCGACGGCGAGGTGTAGTTGCCCCGGCCATAGTCGTGGTAGTAGCTGTAGTCCCGTCCACCAGCCCAGGCACCGTAGCCGATGCGTGGTCCGCCGATCAGGTCCCGCATCAGCGCGAACTGGCCGTACCAGACCCAGAACGATGTGCCGCTCGAGTCCGTGCGCCACTGCCCATAGTTTGGATTGCCCACCAGTTGGCTGCCGACGCCGAGGTCGGTGGCGCCGTTGGCGCGCTGCGACGCGGCGGCGGAGATGGCATCCACACGCGGCAGGGCACCGTCCGACAGGTCGGCGAGGACGTTCAAGGGATCGGCCAAGGCACGGTCGAATTCCGAGGGAACGACCGCGCGGGCGAGACTATTCAGTTCGTCGACGGCGCCGGCGTAGGCTTGGTCGCGGGCGCCAGTGTCGGGAAGCGCCTTGCGTACGTCGTCGAGGCGCGTCTCGAGCGAACGGTAGATCGTGCCGTCGCGCGTTCCTTCGCGCGCCAGGACGTCCACCAGGTCGCGCAGGTCGGGCCGGGTATCGCGGACGCGGTCGGCGTACTGGCGCATGAGTTCGGCATTGCGCAGTCGGCCCGCGTCGAGGTCGTCGCCCAGTCGTGCGACGGCTGCATCGAGGCGGACGATTGCCGCGTCGATTCGACTGCGCAGGCTCTCGCCGCTGCACGCGCCGAGGCCGAGAGCGAGCAACGCGATTCCAACGAGCGCGGTGGGTCTGGCAAAGGGTCCGTGCATCAGTCGTCTCTCCAATCCGCCGAAGTCGGCCGGTCGACGCCGCGGACAGCGACCTTGGCGCTGGGCACCGCCCCGGCGATGGCCTCGGCCGCTTGGTCGGCATCGCAGTCGCCGCACATGAACACGTCGAAGGCCGCATAGTTGCGTTCCGGCCAAGTGTGCACCGTAATGTGGGATTCGGCCAGCAAGGCGACGCCGGTCACGCCGCCGTCGGCACCGAAGCGGTGCATGTGGCAGGACAGCACGCAAGCGCCCCCGGCTTGTGCGGCTTGGCGCAGCAACGTCTCCATGGTGGCCGTGTCGAAACTCGCCTGGCCACCGAAGCACTCGATGATGACGTGGCGACCAGCAGCGACCGGGCCTGTCGACGGGTCTCGTGACATATTATGGCATGCTAGCAGCTTGCGCCGTGAAACGGCACTCCAATGGGCCGTTCCCATGTACGTCGATCGCCATCCGTTTCGCGTTCTCGTCGGCATTGCCGTTCTGGCGAGCGCCTTGGCGGCGGACGCGGCCTGCATGGAGGTCATAGCTCATCGCGGCGCATCCGGCTACCTCCCGGAGCATACGCTCCCCGCGTACGCCTTGGGCTACGGTCTAGGGGCACACTGGATCGAGCCGGACCTGGTGCTGACCGCCGACGACGTGCCGATCGCCCTCCACGACAGCACGCTGGAACGGACTACGGACGTGGCGACGGTTTATCCGGATCGTCGGCGCGACGATGGTCGGTACTACGCCCGAGACTTCGCCTACGTGGAGATCGCGCGTCTGCGCGTGGTCGAACCCCGACCGAACCGCTACCCGCACGCGACGTTCCACGTGCCCCGGCTGGAGGACGTGTTGCAGCTTGTGCACGGCCTGAATCGGACCACTGGGCGCAACGTGGGCGTGTATCCGGAGTTGAAGCACCCGGAGCTGCAGCCCGACCTCGCGGACGTGGTGGTGGCCGTGCTGAGCCGTTACGACGTGCCGGTTCGCCTGCAGTCCTTCGACGCGCATGTGCTTGCGAAGCTCGCCACCGACCATCCGCGCGTGCAGCTCGTCCGCAACGCGACGCAGACCGAGGACGGCGGTCTGGACCAGATCGCTACCTACGCCGCGGGAATCGGCGTGTCCAGCTTTGCGTTGACCGACGACGCGACGCTCGTGGCGCGCGCCCACGAGCGTGGCCTGTTGGTCCACGTGTTCACGCTGCGTGCCGATGACGAACGTCGCGGCCGGTTCGCCGACGAAGTGATCGGCCTCGCCGCGCAGGGGGTCGACGGGGTCTTCACCGACCACCCGGACCAGGTGCTCGCGGCGCTCGAGTCGATGCCGGGCTGCGCCCGATGATCTTGCCGATCAGTGACAGGCCTCTTGCGGGAAGCAGCCGCTCGCGACCCATTCGGCAAAGCCGTCGAATTCTCGCACCTCGATGCTTCGCTCGAGCACGGGCCGAAGATGCATGAGCGTGGACGGGATGATCCATACGGTTCGTTGTTCGACCACCGGCGACACGTCCGGTAGCTCGGTTTCCGCCAAGGTGGCCGGGCCGAGGGCGCGGTAACGGTGGGCGAAACGGTGCGCGGCATCGTCCGTTCGCCACAGGCTGATCCAGATCCAGGCACCTCCGCCGTCGATGCAGCGAACCTGGAAGAGCCGGTCACCCTGCCAGTCTGCGAGAAATGCAGGAAGCGTCTCGTCCGCTGCTTCCGGCCCGTCGTCCAGAACGAGGCGCCGGATCGCCAAGGCGCCCTGTGCGTGACTGGCGGAGATCTCGCAACCGTGGTCGTGAACGGCGTCGCGCGGCAGGCCGATCAACGTGACGTCGTCCCGCCCGGGCCGTAACAGGGCGCGAGTGGCGAGGGGCGGGGCTGCGGTCAGATCGTGCAAACCGGCGAATCCCGTCGCGGCGAATGCGGCGCTTGCACGGGCGATTCCGTAGATGCCCGTGAAGCTCGCTTCCGCCGAAAGCGGGCGCGTCTCATCCGCGTAGTAGGTCGCTCGTACCCAGTCCCGCACTTCCGGTTCGGTCAGGCAGAACGGCAGGAGCCTGTAGTTGGGATCCCGGCGCAACTGGGCAACGTAGCGCGCGCCCGTGTAGACGGCGCGGCAAGCGGTGAGGAAGTCGGTGTTCTCGGCGCTGTTCCGCGCGCAGAAGGCGGCGAGTTCCGCGACATCGGCCAACAGGTCCGGTAGCGCGGTTTCCGGTTCCATCGTCGCCGACCGGGCGCGCCGGATCCGCTCCAGCCACGCGTCGAGTTGGTCGGGCGGATTGCGGGGTGGCGTGCAATAAAAGTCGTTGCCGGCTTGGTCTTCATCGCCAGCAGCGTCCTCGCATGTGTGGTCGGGGAAGCAGTCAGCCGCCACCCAGTCTCCGAATCGGGTAAAGGCCTTGACCTCTGCCTGGAGTTGGCCGACGGCGTCGCGGAGACCCGCCGTCGCGATAACCACGGTGCGCCCGGTGACGACCGGCGCGGGCACGCTGCCGAGGAGGCCGCCATAGGACGGCAGGGCATCGGCTATGGCGACGTATCGGGCGGCGAATTGTGCGGCTGCGTCGGGCGTTTGCCAGCGCGTCAGCCAGGCCAGTTCGTCGTCGTGATCGCCCGGGCAGGACAGGTGGGCGAACCTATCGCCGCGCCAGGCTTCGAGCAACGCCGGCAGCGACTCGCCCTTCGCCTCGGCATCCCCGTGCTGGCGCAGCAGCCCCCAGATGCCGACGACGCCCGCTGTGTTTCTCAAGCCCGGCGTGCAGTGGTCGAACCGGAGTTGCTCGGGCAGCCGGATGAAATCGATGGCCGTTCCGGCGAGAGACGGCCTCAGCACGGCGAGCGTCGACAAGGGCGGCTCGCGGAGCACGCGGTCCATGGCGGTGTGGCCGCGGGCGAGGACTTCGCGCAAGGCCGGTTCGGTGCCGAAGACGTGCGGAAAGGCCTCCAGTGCGGAGAGTCCGTCCGGCTCCCACTGCCACCAGCTTGCATGGCCGGAACTAGCCCGTTCGGGGTCCATGCTGCACAGCATCGTCCGGCGCGCCGGATCGAACGACCATCCGACCACGTGGGCGTCGCCTTCGATGACGGAGTTGGCGGCTGCGGCGAGGTCCCGGTTGCGCCACAGGTGGATGGCGCGCAGGGCGGGGAAGTGTTGATGCTGCAAGGCGTGGACGGCTTCGTGAGCGATCGTCGCCACAGCGCTTGAGTCGGTGACGTCGCGCACGAACAGCACGTTCTTGTCCGGGTCGTACAGGCCGGCTGGGCGGGCGAAACCGGGCTCGCCGCGTCCCGCACCGTCAGACGCGCGGGCCTGTGCGCAGTAGACGCCTAGGGCACACCAGCCTTCCCGCCAGATCCGGGCGTGATCAGCCTCCCAGGTGACGCTGCCGATCCCGGGCGTGTAGCCGCCCTGGAATTCGTCCATCGGCAGCACCTTCAGCGGTGCCTTGAGATCGAGCCCCCGTATGGCGCAGGTCGCCGAGATCGTGTCCGCGACGTTGCGCCGCCAAGCGTCGTCCTGTTGCGCTGCAGCGGCGACCGAGCAAGCCGCGACAATGCACAGCACGGGCCTTTTCGCGCGCCAGGACATGGTCTCTAGGTGGTGCTACGCGGCGTCAGGCGAACTCGTAGTCTCCGGGTTCGGGAGCTCGCGTCTGCTGCCAGAACTCCAGCAACGTGAACGGCCAGTTCTGCGTGACCCGGCCGTTTTCGTTCTTGTACCAGCTACTGACGTTCTGTGAGCCCCAGGCCATGTCGAGATTGCCGGCGTCGATCTTCTCGTTGTAGGCGTCGTGCACGTCTTGGCGGCAGTTCATCGCGGCTTTGCCGTTGGCGATCAGCAGCTTCAGGCACCCCATGATGTAGTGCACTTCGCATTCCGAGAAGAAGATGATGCTGCCGTTGACGACGATGTTCGTATTCGGCCCGTAGCAGCAGAACAGATTCGGATACCCCGGCATGACGACGCCAAGATAGGCGCGCGGATCGGCGCCCCAACGCTCGCGCAGTTCCACGCCGTCCTTGCCGTAGATCTTCATCGGGAAGAGGATCCGGCTGGCGTGGAAGCCGGTGCCGTAGACCAGGATGTCAGCGTCGACCCGGCGCCCGGATTCGGTCAACACGCCGTCCGGCAGGATGCGGGCGATCGGGTCGGTCACGAGTTCCACGTTGTCGCGCTTGAGCGCGCGGAACCAGTGCCCATTGTCCACCAGCATGCGTTTGCCGGCGGGCGGATAGGCGGGTACGCACTTCGCGAACAGTTCCGGATCGTCGCCCACCATGCGCTCGACGTTGGCGGTCAACATCGCGCGCAGCTGGTCGTTGGCCTCGCTGATGGATCGGTCGGTGTCGTTCCAGGCCGGATCGCGCTTGACCATGGACAGCAGGCCTTCGCCGGTGGTCCAGAACATCCAGAACCGGAACCACTTCGCGTAGAACGGCACGTGGTTGAGGAGCCAGTGCTTGCCGTCGCTGATGGCGTCGTGGTACTCCGGTCGTGGCGCGACCCAAGGCGGTGTCCGCTGGAAGACGGTGACGCGGTCGGCGACCTGGGCGATCTCCGGAACCGTCTGGAAGGCGCTCGCGCCTGTGCCGATCACGATGATGCGCTTGCCTTCGAGGTCGTGCTCGGCTTCCCACTGCGCGGTGTGGAATGCGGGTCCCTCGAAGCTGCCGAAACCGTCCATGTCGGGGAGTTTCGGCCGGTTCAATTGGCCGACGGCGGTGACGACGGCATTCGCGACGATGGTGTCCTCGCCGGCGACGCCACGCACCTTGACGTGCCATTTGCCGCTTTCCTGGTAGCGCGCCTCGATGACTTCGGTGGACAGACGGATGTTGTCGCGGATCCCGAACTCGGTGGCGATGCGGTCGAAGTAGTCGAGCAGGACGTCTTGGCGCGAGAAATGCTGTGGCCAGTCGTTGGGAGCGAAGGAGTACGAGTAGGTATGGTTCGGGCTGTCCACGCGACAACCCGGATAGCGGTTCTCGAACCAGGTGCCGCCGACATCGGCGTTCTTGTCGACGACCGTGTAGGAGATGCCGGCCTGTTTGAGCTTGATGGCTGTGAGGATGCCCGACATGCCGGCACCGACCACGACGACGTGGAAGTCCCGGCGAAGGTCCTCGGGCACGTCGTCGAAGGGCACGCGGTAAGGGTCCTCGTCGAACACCTTGAGTTCGGACACGAGGAAGTCACCGTAGCTCGCATCGAGTTCGCGACCGACGATGAAGTCGACCATTTCCTTGACGAGTTCGACCGGCGGTGGCGGCAGGGACGGGCAGCCCGAATCCCGGTAGGCGGCGAGCGCCTCGAGTGCGCGGGCCCGGATCGCGGTCTGGTCGGCCTCGGAGATTCCGCCCTGGGGATCGCCGAACAGCTCGCTCACCGGGCGGGCGCTGCCGCGGATGAGCGAAACATCGCCGGTCAAGTGCACCAGGGCGTTGATGAGAGACGGTACGTGGGCTTCCGCGAGCGCGGCCTCGATGGCCGCGTCGTCCGCCTCGATCGGTTTGTGCGAATCCTGCATGCGTTGGCCCGGTTGCCGCTGGAACGCGTTGATCCTATCGCAAGCCATCGCACCCGCGAAGATTGGGTGTCGGCGCGCGGTTGTATTGCGGGCCGCTCATGGTTTCAAATACCGCGCTCTTAAGCTCGCTTGCAACATCGTGGGAAATCTCAATGAGTGAATTCGAAGGCAAGGTGGTCATCGTGACCGGCGCCGGGAACGGCTTGGGCCGGAGCCACGCCCTCGCGTTCGGCGCGCGTGGCGCCAAAGTCGTGGTCAACGACCTCGGCGGGTCGGTGCACGGCGACGGCCAGTCCGACGCCGCCGACGCCGTAGTCGAGGAGATCAAGGCCGCCGGCGGCCAGGCGGTCGCCAACAAGGCGTCCGTTGCCGACCGGGACGGTGCGAAGAGCATTGTCGACGACGCCTTGAGCGCCTTCGGGACCATCGACATCGTCGTGAACAACGCCGGCATCCTGCGTGACAAGTCGTTCAAGAACATGACCTTGGACGAGTTCGACCTCGTCATCGACGTGCACCTGCGCGGCACCGCCTATGTCACCCGCTTCGCGTGGCCCGTGATGTACGAGAAGAACTGGGGCCGCGTGGTGTTCACCAGCTCCACGTCGGGCATCTTCGGCAACTTCGGGCAGGCCAACTATGGCGCCGCGAAGATGGCCATGCTGGGCCTCATGAATGTCCTCGCCATCGAAGGCGCCGCGCACAACGTGCGGGTGAATTGCCTGGCGCCGGGCGCGGCGACACGGATGACGGCGAGCGTGCCCGGCTCAACGATCGACATGTCCAATCCGCCGCCGCAGATGAGCCCGGCGCTCGTGACCCCTGCGGTGCTCTACATGTGCAGCGAGGACGCGCCGTCGGCGCATACCATCCACGCGGCCGGCGGCCGCTATTCGCGTTCGCAGACGTTCACCAACGAAGGCGTCTCGCTCGGACTCGAAGCGAGCTACGACGATCTTGCGGACGAGGTGGCGAAGGTCGTTGACATGGGCGCGGCGAACGCCTTCGATCCGCTGGCCCGGCGCCGCCGAGGCTGATCTCTCCGCTCGACACCCCGCCCGACCTTACGGGCGTCCTGGACCAAGTTGACACCCCGTTCTGCCGCAAACGAGAATCGGCCCACAGCGCTACGGAGGGCGCGGCAGTGGAGGCCACTCGAACGAGCGAGTCGCTCGATCCGTTCCCGGACGGTTGGTACCTGATCGGACCGAGCGACGACATCCGCGCCGGCAAGCTCATCGAAAAGACTTGGATGGGCGAGGAGATCGTCGTTTGGCGAGGCGCCGACGGCGCCGTCTGCGTCGCGGACGCATTCTGCCCGCACTTGGGCGCGCATCTGGGTCCTTCGACTGGCGGCCAGTTGCGCGACGGCAACCTGGTCTGTCCGTTCCACGGTTTCGAATACGACGCCACGGGCCGATGCGTGGCCACGCCGACGGCACCGCCACCGCGGTCGGCACGGCTCAAGTGCTACGAGTCGACGGAAGCGGCGGGCTTCGTGTTCGCCTATCACGGTCGGTCAGCAGACGGTGCGCCGTGGCAGCTCCCCGACTTCTCTTCGACGCGGTACTTCCGTGCCACCCGCCGGTTGCGGTTCCGCGGGCATCCGCAGACCACGAGCGAGAATTCGGTGGATCGCGCGCACCTCGGCCACGTCCACGGCTACGCCAAGCTTGAGCAGACCGCTCCTACCGAGGTCGATGGACCGGTCCTCAAGTCGGCGTATTCGTTCACGCGCCCCATGCTGTCGCGCGGCTTGGGGTGGGTGACGATCTCCGTGGACATTTCCATTCGTGTTTGGGGCCTGGGCGTCTCGACCGTCGAGATCAGGAGCGAAGGCGGGCTTCTCGCGCGACAGTGGGTTCTCGCGACGCCTGTGGACGGCGAGTTGATCGACATGTGGCTTGCCGTGGATGTCAAGCAGCTTCCGCCGCGTTGGTGGTTCAAGGGCGTCGTGGCCTGGATCGGCTACCGCCTCGCGCCGTGGCTTTTCGTAAACGAACTCGTGCGGGAGGTCTTGAAGGACGCCGAGATCTGGGCGCAGCAGCGTTATCGGGCGCGGCCCGTGCTTGCCGCACCGGACCGGGACATCGTGCGCTTCCGGCGCTACAGCGAGCAGTTCTATGCGCCTGAGAGTGGTCCGCCCGTGAGGAGCGTCGGGCGTGGTTAGCGAACTGCGCGAGATGACCATCGCCGAGGAACTGATCCTTCTGTTGCTGAAGGACGACACGGGATTCGTGGCGCCGATCCCGGAATGGCGCATGTCGTGCGCGCTCGTGGGCGCTGTCCTCTTGGACCTGTCGTTCAAGAACCGGATCGACACCGATCTGGAAACTCTGAGCGTCATAGACCCGACGCCGACAGGGGACGAACTGCTCGATCCAACGCTCCGGGACATTGCCGAAGAGGCCGGTGCCCACAGCCCGCGATTCTGGGTCGAACGCTTGGCGGCGCGGGCGGATGACATCAACGAGCTGGTGTTCGACCGCTTGGTGCAGCGTGAAATCCTCGATCACGACCATGCCGGGTTTTGGTCGCTTTCCCGCAAGGTGGCGCGTTCCGGCCGATACCCGTTGGTGGACGGTGCGCCTGGCGAGGAAATCCGCGGCCGGGTCATGCGCACGTTGTTCGATGACGAGATACCCGATCCCCACGACGTCACCGTGATCGGCTTGGTGCGGGCTTGCGAGGGCTTCCGAGCGCTGTTGACGCCGGAGGAGTACGAACTGGCCGAAGACCGGATCGAGCTGATCTCGGGCATGGACCTGTTCGGGCGCGCGGTACTCGCAGCCGTGCGCAGTTCGTACACACCGCCCGCCAGCATGCGTCGTGCGGGCATCCAGCCCTTGCCAAGGATCGGCCTCTGGGACTGCATCTCCTCATCAGCCTTCCGGGCCGGGAATCTACCGAAGTTCTGCGCCGAACAAGCGGAGCGTCATGGTCCGGCGTACGCCCTCTGCGTCCCCGGCAAGGAACTGGGTCGTACTAGCCGGCGCGGAGATGAACCATTGGGTCGGGCGCAAGGGCCGCTTGCATCTGCGCACGCGCGACTACCTGGAGGATTTCCAGACCGCGTGGGGCACCGCCCGTTCGATTGCCAGCATGGACGGCGCTGATCACTATCGCATGCGCAAGGCCGCGCGAGCCGGCAACTCGCGTGCCGTGGTGGAGGACCGGCTCGCCGAGGTGTTCTCGCTTGGGCGCGCCAGCTTCCGGCATTGGGGCGTGGGCAATGTGTTGCCGGGGGAAATGACCTGCCAACGCTTCATCGGCAAGCAGATCGCGCGCTTGAGTACCAGCATCGATCCGTCCGTGGAGATTCTCGATGGCCTGCTGGCCTACGAATGGCGGGCATTGCTCGTCTACGTGCTCGGCATGCTCCCGGCCATAACCCTGCGCACGCCCGCCATGCGGCGCGCGCACAAGGCGGTCTTGGACCTGTACGCGCACATCCACACCGACCACTCGCCGGCCCAGCGCGAGAACAAGCGACGGGACTTGGTGGACGATCTGATGGACCTGCATCAGTCGGATCCGCAATTCCTGCCGGAGACGGACCTCGAGTTCGCGTTCATCGCGCCGCTGATCGCCGGCCACTACGTGGGCAGTCAGATGAGCTTCATGCTCTATGAACTGATGACCAACCCCGATCTGTACAAGCGCATCTCCGAGGAAGCGGACGCCTTATTCGCCAATGGCGACCCTTCCGCGGCCGACTTCGATTTGCAGGCCATCGACGCAGCCCACCGGTTCGTCATGGAGAACCTGCGCCTGCACCCGGTGATCCCGGTACACAACCGCACGGCGGCGAACGCCTTCGAAGTGGACGGCAAGCTCGTCCCTGCGAGAAGCACGGTTCTGGTGGTCTATTCGGCCTCGCATTACATGGCCGAGAACTTCAAGGATCCTGAAACGTTCGACATCGACCGCTACCTCCCGCCGCGCAACGAACACCGCAAGCGCGGTGCGTATCATCCGTTCGGCACCGGGACACACACCTGCCTGGGATCGCGGTTCAGCGAGCTGATGATGGTCGCGGACCTTTTGCTGATCGCCCACCACCTCGAATTGGAGATGGTGCCTACGAACTACAAGCTGAAGTTGAGCCCTCTGCCCAAGACCAGCCCGAACAAGCGGTTCAAGTTCCGTGTCAAGCGCTTGCGGCATCCACTCCCGGCTTAGGAGTCTGCCCGTTTGGGTGTTCTTGGCCTTGTGGCCCGCCGCGTAGGAACATCGCCCAATTTCATGGCCTGCGTCGGGCTCGAGGCCCCACCGCAGAACATCGCCCATTTCAACGCCGGTCTGGGGTTACCCACCCTTTGTCCAACCGCGCCTGGTAACGCAGGACCGGGGTGCTGGACAAAGCGTGGACAACCCCTTCGGCGTCGTCGTCACTGTTCGGCCGGCAAGGCGCCGGTAGAGGGGTCCCCTCGGGCCTGGTGCCGCGAGGTCTTGCACGGCTCGGCTGTGCGGGGGCTGTCCACGCACCGCAGCGGAACATCGCCCTTTTCGACGCCGGTGTGGGGTTGCCCACCCTTTGCCCAGCCGCGCCAGGTACCGCAGGACCGGCGCGATG
>JAPOYV010000053.1:2040-4014 GCA_026706385.1 Gammaproteobacteria bacterium | reverse complement strand
GCGGTTGCCCGAGCATTCGAAGCCGAAGACCAGGTCGCGGCTCGGCATGGCGCGCAGGTCGTCCATCGACAGCTCCAGCGGCGTGTCGACCAGGCCGGAAACGCGCAGGCGGTACGCATCCACGTCCACGTTGGGGTGACCGTAGTGCTGGGTCGTGAAGAACTGGTCACGCGGCGTGAAGGGGCCGTCTATCTCGCGGACGTCGATGATCCGCCGCTCGGCGTCCCGGATCCACTGCACGTCGTCCGAAACGTCGGTGAATTGCATGAGGGTCTCGCCCTGGGCGAGCGCGGGAAACGCCCATTCGGGCACGCCGATCACCCCGAGCCCCGCCATCGCCAAGCCGCCCTTGAGAACCTCTCGACGGGTGGTTTCTTTCGCCATCATTGCCCCTTTCCGCCCGCGGCCACGTTTCAGAATCGTTGCCCGTTCCGCGTTGCTGCCGCCGCGCGCGGATTCCGGACAGTCGAACTCGATCCACTATCTTATCGGGAGACCCGTGCACCCGCAACCGGCCGCGGGCGACGGTGGACGGTGCAGGAGGGCCGATCACGCGAGCCGCGCGGGGTTCTTCCGGCCAACGCCGGACACAAGGAGCCCGTGCCACGCCGGGTCTCACACGGGCTGCTGACCGCGTTGCGCGGAAGCGCCAAGTGCGGGAAGATGCACGGAGCAGGTGTCCGGCAGCGGGAGTCGGGCATGCCGGGTCCAGTGAGCCGCTGCCCGACGGGAGGTAACCATATGCAGTCTCGACATTTCGCGATCTCGGTGCTGGTACTGGCGGTCGTGGCCTGGGCGGCGCCGCCGGCGTTCGGACAGAGCGCGGACTCTTGGGAGCTGCCGCGCACCCCGGAGGGCCGTCCCGATCTGCAGGGGGTCTGGCTGAACAACGTGGCCACGCCGCTCGAGCGGCTGCCGGAGCTGGCCGACCGCAGTCATCTGACCCCGGAAGAAGTCGCGACCCTGGCGGCGCGGGCCGATCGAATCTTCCAGAACGGCAGAAGCGCGTTCACCACGCCCGAGGGCGCGTTCCGCGCGGCCCTGCAGAACGTCGAGACGTACATCGCCTGGTCGACCAGCAGCTCGATCGGGATGGTCGACGTGACGTTCACCGACCGGACGTCGCTCGTCGTCGACCCGCCGGACGGACGGATACCCGCGCTCACCCCGGCGGCCCGCGCGCGCGTGGCCGCGGTCGACCGGGGCTGGGAGTTCAAGACCGGGCCGGACGATCTCAACAGCATCCACCGCTGCATCACGACCGGGGTGCCGCGGCTCGGCGGGAACTTCGGCGCCGGACCGTACACCTTCTACCAGATCGTCCAGACGCCGACCCACCTCGCCTTCATCAGCGAGGCGTTCCACGACGCGCGGATCATTCCCATCGGAGAGCAGCCGCATCTGCCGGGGGACATCCGCCAGTGGAACGGCGACTCCCGTGGTCGCTGGGAGGGCGACACCCTGGTCGTGGAAACGACCAACTTCTCGCCCAAGAGCCACTACCGCGGCGCCGCCGAGGGCCTGCACCTGGTGGAGCGATTCACCCGCAGCGGGCCGGACACGCTGGCGTATCGAGTCACGCTGACCGATCCCGAGACCTGGGCGTCGTCATGGACGGCGGAGGTGCCGCTCCAGCGGCGCGACCAGCCGATCTACGAGTTCGCCTGCCACGAGGGCAACTACTCGATTGTGGGGATGTTGCGAACCGCCCGCCTGGAGGACGCGAACCGCTGATCATTCAATGTGGCGAACCGCCGCGAGCAACTCCCTGTCGGGGTGGCCGGCGGCGGCCGCTCGCCAGCCGACCAACTCCGGGCGTCGCCCGAACAGGACGTGGACGGTGCCATCGCGCGGCTCTCCGGGGTGCAGACCGCCATGCACACGCCAGCCGCGTGCGGCCCCCGGGAGCAGCGCGGCAGAAGGGGCTTCCAGCCCGTCGGCTCCCAATCGGCGCAGTCGACTCGCTTCCGCACG
>JAPOYV010000053.1:0-2030 GCA_026706385.1 Gammaproteobacteria bacterium | reverse complement strand
CGTGACTCGTATGCACGTGTCCCCGTTACATGTCCATCATGGACATGTGGGGTATCGCCGAAGCGAAACAGCAGTTCTCGGAGGTCGTCCGTCGATCCGGCGACTCACCGCAGAAGATCTACCGGCGCGACCGGCTGGTGGCGGCTGTCGTGAGTCCCGACGTGCTCGCAACGCTTGAGGCAGTCCGCCGGCAGCAGTCTTCTCGGACCCTTGCCGACGCGTTCTCAGACATCCGGACGGCCTGCCTGGAGGAGCGGTACGAGTTGGAGCTGCCCGAGCGCCGGGATCGAGAGGCGTGGGTGGGAGACGATTCGTGATCCTCCTCGATACCAACGTCGTGGCCGAGTTGTGCCGCCGGCGCCCCGACCCCGCCGTGGAGCGCTGGGCGGGCAGTGCGCTGTCTCCATTCGGGCTCAGCGTGGTGTCCGTCGAGGAAGTTCACTTCGGACTGGCCTGGAAGCGGAATGCGCGAATCGAGGCGTTGGTCGACCGGTTCCTGGCAGAGCGATGCGAGATCTTCGCGGTCACGCCGGCCGTAGCCCGGTGCGCCGGTGCGCTGCGCGGCCGGTTTCGTCGGACGGGTCGGACGCGGACCCAGGCCGACATGCTCATCGCCGCCACCGCGCAGGTGCATCAGCTTCCGGTAGCCACGCGGAACGTGCGCGACTTCGAGGGCTGCGGCGTCGCGCTCCTCAACCCGTTCGAGTCGTCGGCCTGATATCAGTCGAGCCGGCGAACCACCGCGAGCAACCCCTGGTCGGGACGCCCGGCGGCGGTCGCTCGCCAACCGATCAGGTCGGGGCGCCGCCCGAACAGGACGTAGACGGTGCCGTCGCGCGGCTCTCCGGGCTGCAGGCCGCCATCTACACGCCAGCCGCGTGCGGCTCCCGGGAGCAGCGCGGCGGAAGGGGCTTCCAGCCCGTCTGTTCCCAATCGGCGCAGTCGACTCGCTTCCGCACGGCACGCGGGATAGGACGCGTAACCACCGGTGAGGGTTTCGCGAGGCAGGCCGGGCTCCGCAAACTGTGGCTCCCCGAGGTCGACCGCCCACAGGTCACGCTGGATAGTTGCTACGTCCTCGGGGTCGGTGATTTCCTCATGGCGCAGGAACTCCGCCCACGCGCCGTCCGGCGTGTCGCTGAAGTAGTGCACCGGGCCGTCACCTTCATCGTGCCATCGCGCGGCCGGTTGATCCCTCCCTTCCCACAGGAACGGATGCCGCGGGTCGGCGTGCCGGAAGCCGATCATGATCACGTGGCCGGTGACGCCGTCAGCGCGCCCGCCAGATCGCGCACTCGCTGCGGCTCCGGATCTTCCGGTCGCCACCCCGATGTCAGGACGTCGGCGGGAGCGCTATTTCCGAGGACTGTTCGCGGACGGACGAACCAGCGGCGGATACCGATGTCGTTGTACGCGCCCGCCAGGTCGCCAACCATCAGCGCCAGCGCATGAAGACGGGCGGCAATGTCGTCCGGAGTTGCGCGGGTGCCGGACTGGTACCGGCGCAGGCTCACCGTGGAGATGTTCAACAGGCGAGCGAGCAGATCGGATCCCAGCACGCGATGCAGCGCCGGCCACTCCGTCGCGGGCACGGGGGACGCATCCAGAGCCTCGTTGACGTGCTGAAGCATTGCGCAGAAACGACCCGTTTCCAGATCGGCCCGGCGAGCGTGTCCGAGGAACAGCCCTTGTCCGATGCCGGCCTGCGAGACGTCTCTGGCCACGCGTTCCCATTCCTCCAGATCCAGACGATCGATCGCTCGTGGGGCAAGGAGACCCATCGCGTCCGCTCGCATGACGACCGAGATCCCGAGCCGGGCGACTTCCGGATCGTCGAATGGACTCTGAACGGTTCGAATTCGGATGTGTGCCACTTGTCCAATTCTATACCTGCGGTCACGCCACGAGCAACGGCCGGGACGGGATAGGACGGGGTCGACGAGGACTTCGTCCAAGGGTTGCGTCCGAAGTTGACTGACGGAGTCCCTGGCTTCGAACTCAGAAACGGACCGCTGCTCACCATGGCCGAA
>JAPOYV010000050.1 GCA_026706385.1 Gammaproteobacteria bacterium | reverse complement strand
CGTTGCTCTCGAACTCGACGAAACCGTTGCCCCGACCGCGCGGATGGATGCCGACGACACGTGAACGCACGAAAACCGAACCTGCGGTCGGCAGGGGCTTGACCATCTCGAGATAGCGTTCGGCGTCGATGTTGAGCGGCCCCGGCGAGTTCGGCACCAGGGACGTGTCGAGCGGTGCGCCGGCGCCGCCCCAGCGAATCGGGAAGGTCGGGAAGACGGCGAAATCCGGGTGGCCCTCGTAGACGAAGCGCAGGTCGCGGGTGCCGACGCCGACCGCGTAGAGCAGGACATCGCGGCGGTCGTAGCCGATCTCGACCGCCTCGCCCCAGGGCCCCGGTTCGCCTCCGGGTAGTGCGGCCAGCGCGTTGTATGTCGCCATCTCGTCCTCTTTGGAATCCAAGGTGTTCAAACATCTTAGCGCAGCGCCTTTACCGGGTTCGCGGTGGTCGCGGTGATAGCATGCTCAGAGCCTACTCAACCTGGTACCCGCCGATGCCCGAACTGCGCTCCAAAGTGCCTCACTACACCTTCCCCGAGACATTGGCTGAGCAGGAGGCAGCCCTCGACGGGCACCCGATGATGGAACGGCTGGGGCATGCGCGAGCCGCTTTGAGCGGCGATCGTCACCGGCCGATCTACCACTACGTCAACCCGGAGGCCATGCTGAACGATCCCAACGGGCTGTGCTTCTGGCAGGGCCGCTGGCACCTGTTCTACCAGGCGTATCCGCCGGAGGACACCCGCCAGCATTGGGGCCACGCGGTGAGCGACGATCTCATCCACTGGCGGGATCTGCCGTACTGCATCTACCCCGATCCGGAGAACTGCTGCTTTTCGGGGGCCACGCTGGTCGAGGACGACCGCGTCATCGCCATGTACCACGGGACGCAAGCGGGGAACATGGTGGCCACCTCGAGCGATCCGCTGCTGCTCAACTGGACCAAGGTGACCGGTGCTCCGGTGATCCCGATGGCCAAGGACGGCGAGACGCTGCCGTACCGGGTCTTCGATCCGTGCATTTGGCGGCAGGGCGGCCACTACTACGCGCTGTCAGGCGGGCAGATTCCTGACGGGCCGGGGGGCACGCCGGTTGCGGCGGACTTCCTGTTCCGTTCGGTCGACCTCGAACGCTGGGAATACCTGCACCCGCTGACCGACGGGGACCGCTTCACGCTCGTCGGCGACGATGGTGCCTGTCCGTACTTCTGGCCCATCGGCGACAAGCACATGCTGCTGTTCTTCAGCCACATGAGTGGCGGCCAGTACCTCCTCGGCGACTACGACACGGCGCGCCAGAAGCTGGTCGTGTCGGGGGCGGGCAAGTTCAACATGGGGGCGGTGGGACCGGGAGGCGTGCATGCGCCGTCGGCAACGCCGGATGGCCGCGACGTCGTCGTCATCTTCAACATGAACCCCGGCAAGCCCACGGCCGGGTGGAACCAGATCATGAGCCTGCCAAGAAGGCTGAGCCTGGGCGACAACGACGAACTCCGGATGGTCCCCGTGGCGGGCGTGGAGTCCTGTCGCGCTCGACGCCTGGGCGGCGCGCCGCGAGCGCTTCCCGCCAATCAGGAGGTCGTGTTCGACGAACTGCAGGGCGACGCGCTCGAGATCCAGGCCACGGTCGCTCCGAGCCCGGCGTCCATGGTCGAACTCAACGTGCTGCGCTCGCCGGACGCAAACGAGTTCACGCGCATCGCCTTCTACCGCGACCGGGGTTATCGGGACAACATCCTTCGCAAGCGCCACGTCGAGAGCGTGGTCACGCTGGACACGTCCTACTCGTCCACTGCCGCGGACGTCCGGTCGCGGCCGCCGGAAACGGGCCATGTGCGTCTCGAGCGGGACGAGCCGTTGCAGCTACGCGTCTTCGTCGACCGCAGCATCGTCGAGGTCTTCGTCAACGACAAGCAGTGCGTCGCGGCGCGCGTCTACCCGGACGCTGCCGACAGCACCGGCCTGTCCATGCGGTCGCAAGGCGCGGCGAGCGAAGTGACGCGCCTGGACGTGTGGGAGATGGGCTCGGTCTACGGCTGACGAAACGAGCGGGATGGGTGCGCGGACGCCCGCTCACCCATCGCAACGCGCGTTGCGTGACCGCGGATCCGCTAGCGGTCGTCAGAGGTCAGGACCAGCGTGCCGGTGGTCGACAACGTGCCGCCGGTGCCGTTCACGATGCAGGTCGTTGCATTGGTCTGCTTGCCCTCGATGCCGTTCACGCCGTCTTCGGCCGTGCGCGACAACTGCCTGTACGCCTCCACGAGTAGCTGCATGCCGTACATGCCCGAGTGGTTGAACGAGAGCCCGCCGCCGCTGGTGTTGATCGGCAGGCGTCCGCCCTGGGCTGCGTCGCCGTTCTTCCACAACGTATAGCCCTTGCCCCGTGGCGCGAGGCCGAGCATCTCGGCGGTGATGGCGGCGGTGATCGTGAACGAGTCGTAGATCATCGCCATTTCCATGTCGTCCGCGCCTAAGCCGGCCATCTCGTAGGCGGTTGCCGACGAACGCGACGCCGACGTGGCTGTGAAGTCCTCCATCTCCACCATGTTCTGGTGGCCGATGGACTCGCCGGCGCCGGTGATCCACACCGGGTTGGTCGCGAGGTCGCGAGCGATCTCGGGTCGCGCGACGATCACGGCACCGCCGTGGTCGGTCACCAGGCAGCAGTTGTAGAGGGTCAGCGGCCACGCGATGATCCGCGCGTCGACCACGTCCTGGACGGTGATCGGACCGCCGAAGGGACTCTGCGCCTTGCCGTACATCACGGCGCGCGGGTTGAGCTGCGCCCAGTCCCGGGTGACGACCGCGATGTGGGCGAAGTCCTCCAGCGTCGTGCCGTAGTCGTGGAAGTGGCGCACCATGGCGTGCGCGTACTGCGACGGCGCCCCGAACGTGCCGTACGCCATCGTCATCTCCGCGCCCGGGCTGATCTGCGCACCGCCGCGACCGCCACCGCCCCCGCCGCCGCCGCGGTACGACCAGCCGGCTTCGCCGTGGCTGACGAGTGCGATGTCGATGATGCCGGCATGGATGGCGGCGAGCGCATGGTGTACGTGGATCTGGAACGAGCAGCCGCCGACCGACGTGGTGTCGAGGTATCGCGGGTGGATGCCGAGGTGCTCGGCGAGTTCGCCGGTCCAGCCGGCCGAGAACACGCCCTGGATGTCAGAGATCGGAATGCCCGTGTACTGGCTTACGTTGTTGATCGCTTCGATGTGCAGTTGCAGCGAGGTGGCCTTGTGCCCCGTGAGCTCCTCGCGATAGCCGATGACGTCGGCTTCCGCGGCACCGACGATGGCCGCGGCATTGGACAGATTGGGTGATGCCATGACGTTTAGGACTCCTTAGGCTTCTTCGGTGACGCGCCAAAACGGAATGTAGGTGTCGTCGTTCCCCTGCTCGAACTCGACCTTGACACGCGCACCGATCTTGATGTCCTCGGGCTTGTTGCCGTCGACGCCGCGCAGCACGGTCATCATGCGGTCGCCTTCGTCGAGATCGATATAGGCGGTGACGTAAGGCACGTCCTCGGCCCAGCCGCCGAATGCCCGGTGCTGGACGGCGAAGGTGTGGATGCGCCCGAGTCCGCTGCCCTCGATCCAGCGAAGGTTCGTGGAATGGCAGTAGGGGCAAATGAGGCGCGGGTACCAGTGCACGGCGCCGCAGTCGTTGCACTTCGGCAACATCAGCTTGCCGTCCTTGGCACCGTCCCAGAACGGCTTTGTGTGCTGTCCCTGGGGCGGAACGGGTTTGTTGTAGGCCACGGTATTGATGAGTCCTTAGGCGTAGGCAAAGCGAAGCGGCTAACTTATCACGCTTTGCCGGCCCGCAAGCGGTCAGGCAGCGGTCACGGCACGTGCAATCGCACCCCAGCGACCGAGCGACGCGGGATCCCTCTTGACGGACTCGCCGGTCAGGTAGGTCACGATGCGGGCCGCCGTGCCCCGATAGCGATCGATGAGGGCGTCGGCCAGGTCGTCCCAACGTGCGATGACGGCAAAATGCGCCAGGATGTCGTCGTCGATCAGTGCGGCCGCACCGCGCATGTCGCCAGAGCGGAAGAGCGTGCGAATGCGGTCGGTCGTCCCGGGGAAGCCGAGATCGTCGAACTGGAACGCGTAGTTGGGGGTCGAGCCGTAGAAGGCGATCTGGGTGCGTGCTCGGGCGACCAGCGGTGCCAGTTCTTCGGGCGAATCGCCCGGGATCGCGAACACCGGCACGATCAGCTCGATCGTCTCGGGATCGCGCCCCGCCTTGGCGGCACCTTCCGCGAGCGCGGGGCGCAGGCGGTTTTCGATGTACGGCAACGAATGCATGGGGTGGACGTGAACGCCGTCGGCGACTTCCCCGGCGACCCGGCACATCAGCGGGCCGACCGCGGCCATGTCCACCTTCACGTCGCCGTGGTCGTGCGCTGGCGGGATCCACTCGGGGCGCAGCAGGTTGAGGGCATAGAACGGCCCATCGTGGTCCAGGCGCGACTCGCCGCGGAACGCGGCGAGGCATGCTTTCACGGCCAGCACGTAATCCCGCATGCGTGCCGCCGGACGGTCGAACTCGGCGGCGTAGCGGCGCGTGATGTGCGCCTTGACCTGGCTGCCGAGGCCGAGCCGGAAGCGGCCGCCGGTGTTGCCGGCGAGCTCCCAGGCGACCTGCGCGGACACCATGGGGCTGCGCGGAAACGCGACGGCAATGCCGGTCGAGAATTCGAGCGACGGGGCGGACTGGGCGGCGGCGGCGATCATCATCCACGGCACTTGGCTGGTCTCCGTGAACAGCATCCCGGAGAACCCGGCGTCCTCGAGGTTGGCGGCCAGAGCCGCGCTGTCCTGCCAGCTCAGGTTGCCGGTCATCAGGTCGAACTTCATGGGCTACTCCGTGGACGGTTGCGGCCCGCAATCGTAGTCGGTCGCTTCGATGCGTGCCTCGCCGTCCATCTTGCGGAATACGAAGGCCTTGCCGCGCATCGCGAAGTCAAAGGCAGTCATTAGCGACGCGCCAGTGGTGGGCTCGACGGCGAACGTCATCTCCTGGCGGAAGGACTCGAACTTCGTGCCGGGCATGGGCGAGATGGGTGCGGTGAGTTCGGCGATGTACGTCAGCGGCCGCAAGCCGTCCTTGGCGACGGTCAGTCGGCCGCTCATCCTCTCCATCATCGCGCGACCGCGGCCGGCGTCCGGACTGTCCGGCGTGAATGCGAACACGATCCTCGTCGCGTCTTCCTCGACAACCCGGGCGGTGTCGGGCCGCACCATGCGGGCGAAGTCCAGATCCGCAGGCTGCTGCCGCTGGCGGTTCCGGTCATCGGCGTCTTTCGCGTACTCCTTCAGGGCCTTCGGTGTCGGCGGTTCGCCGTTGACGGCCTTGAGTTCCCAGCCATTGCCCGGCGAGAAGCGCTCGACGCGGGTTTCGCCGGGGTATTCGGACGACGTAGCCGTGGTGGTGTACGCGCAAACGGTGTCTTCGAGCGGCGGATTGGCGGCGAGGAACTGGGCGAAGCGTTCGTCCGGCGCGGCCGCCGCCCCGACGCAGCCCACCGCAACGCCCGCAGCTACCAAGGCGGGCGTGGCGCGCATTCTCAACGGCGTGTTCAAGCCTGTCTCCTCGGGCTAGGGGTCGCGTAGCGTACATGAGCGGTCCCGAGGCGTCCGGGCGGTTTGCTGGCGCGTAGCCGCGCTAGCTCTTAGACTGCCGAACATGCGAGACCTTCAGGACCTTTTGGCGGGCGAACGCCAGCGGATTGCGATCGCAAGTCCCGACCGCGACGGCATCACCTACGAGGCCTTGGCCGGGCAATGTACGGCCGTTGGCCGCCAGTTGCGCGGAGCGGGCATCGGACCCGACGACCGGGTTGCCATCGTGCTGCCTAACGGCCCCGCGATGGCCAGCGCATTCGCTTGCATGGCGCCGTGGTGCGCCACGGCACCGCTGAACCCGGCCTACAAGACCGACGAGTTCGACTTCTACCTCAAGGACCTCAACGCATCTGCGCTCGTCGTGGATGGCCAGTCGACGTCGCCGGCAGTCGGCGTGGCGACCTCGCTTGGCGTGCCCGTGCTCCGCATTGTCGAGTCGGCCGTGGCGGGCTCGTTCACCCTCGACGGCGTTGCCGAGGCCGAGGTTGCGTCGCGGCCCTTGGATGCGACGGCCTTGATCCTGCACACGTCCGGTACCACATCGCGGCCCAAGATGGTCCCCTTGAGCCAAGCGAACCTGATCGCGTCGGCCGGCAACATCGCCGCCACGTTGCGGCTCGAGGCTTCGGACCGCTGCCTGAACGTGATGCCGCTGTTCCACATCCATGGCCTGATGGCGCCCGTGCTTGCCAGCCTGAGCACCGGGGCACAGGTGGTCTGCACGCCAGGTTTCGATGCATTGCGCTTCTTCTCTTGGCTGGCGGAGGTCAAACCGACCTGGTACAGCGCCGTGCCGACCATGCACCAGGCGATCCTGGCACGGGCCGGACGCAACGAGGCGGCCGTGGCGGGCAGCGCGTTGCGCTTCATCCGGTCCTCGTCGGCGTCCTTGCCGCCGCAGGTCATGACCGCGCTCGAGGAGACCTTTGGCGCGCCGGTGATCGAAGCCTACGCGATGACCGAAGCCGCGCATCAGATGTGCTCGAACCCGTTGCCGCCCCAGGCGCGCAAGCCCGGCTGCGTCGGTCCCGCTGCAGGTCCGGATGTCGCGATCATGGATGCCCAGGGCGGACGGCTCGATGTCGGCGAGGAGGGCGAGATCGTGATTCGGGGTCCGAACGTCACCAGCGGCTACCTCAACAACGCCGCAGCCAACGCCGAAGCGTTCCACGGCGGTTGGTTCCGCACCGGCGATCAAGGCGTCATGGACGACGACGGCTACGTCAAGGTCACCGGCCGGCTCAAGGAGATCATCAACCGGGGCGGTGAGAAGGTCGCGCCGCTGGAAGTCGACGAAGTCCTGCTCGACCACGCCGCCGTAGAGCAGGTGTGCACGTTCGCTGTGCCGCACGACAAGCTTGGCGAGGAGGTGGCCGCTGCGGTGGTCCTTGCCGACGGCGCGGACGTGTCGGCCCGGGACCTCAGGCGATTCGCGGCCGAGCGCCTTGCGGACTTCAAGACGCCGCGGACGGTGGTCTTCGTGGATGAGATTCCGAAGGGACCGACCGGCAAGATCCAGCGCATCGGTTTGGCCGATGCCCTGGGCTTGAATCCCTAAGACGCGGTGAGCGCGAGTTGATTCGTTGAGACTCTGCATCTTCGGGGCTGGCGCCGTGGGCGGCTATTTGGCGGTCCTGCTGGCTCGTGCGGGCGCGGACGTGTCGGTGGTCGCGCGTGGTGCGCACCTCGCGGCGATCCAGGATCGCGGCCTCGCGCTCCTCGCCGGCGATGACGAGGTGTGTGTCGACGTGCCGGCAACCGACGATGCCGCAAGCCTCGGCAAACAGGATGCGGTCATCGTTACGCTCAAGGCGCACGCCATCGCGCCGGCCGCGGATGCGATCCGGACGTTGCTCGACCGCGACACGTCCGTGGTCAGTGCCGTCAACGGCATCCCGTGGTGGTACTTTCACGGCCTGGACTCGCGCTTCGGCGAGCGCCATGTGGAGAGTGTCGACCCGGGTGGTGCGATCTGGCGCGGGATCGGACCCGAGAGGGCGATCGGCTGCGTCGTCTATCCGTCGGTCGAAGTCGTCGAGCCCGGTGTGGTCCGGCACCTGTCGGACAACCGTATGATCCTCGGCGAGCCGCATGGCGACCGCAGCGAACGGGTCGTGCAGTTGGCATCGCTGTTCATGGCGGCCGGCCTCAAGGCCCCGGTGCGGTCGCGTCTGCGCAACGACATCTGGATGAAGCTCTGGGGCAACCTGGCATTCAATCCGCTGTCCGCGCTGACCCACGCAACGCTCGACGTGCTCGCCACCGATGATGGAACGCGACGGATTGCCCGCGCCATGATGCGGGAGGGCCAAGCCGTTGGGGAGGCCTTGGGCGTGCGCTTCGCCATCGACGTCGAGCGCCGCATCGACGGTGCCGCGGCGGTGGGCGCGCACCGGACGTCCATGCTTCAGGACCTGGATCTGGGCAGACCCCTTGAGACCGATGCGCTGGTGGGCGCCGTCCAGGAACTTGGCGCGCTGACCGGCATCGAGACGCCGACGATCGACCTCGTGCATGCCTTGTTGAAGCAACGGCTCGCGTTCAGGTGACTGCCGAGGCGTCATCGCCGTCCCAGTTCGGCCTTCTGCGCACGCGCCGCCTGGGCCCGCTGTTCGTGACGCAGTTCTTCGGCGCGTTCAACGACAACGTCCTCAAACAGGCCTTGGCGCTGATGTTCGTGTTCGGTGGCCTGATCGGCCAGGGCGCCAACGCCGGGATCTATGTGAACTTGGCGGCAGGTCTCCTGATCCTGCCGTTCTTCCTGTTCTCCGCGACCGCCGGTTCGCTCGCCGACAAGGTTGAGAAGTCCCGGCTGATCCGCTTCGTCAAGCTCGGCGAGATCGGCGTGGCAACCTTGGCAGGTCTTGCGCTCTATCTGCAGAACGTGCCGGCCTTGCTCGCCGTGCTCTTCCTGTTGGGCACGCAATCGGCGTTTTTCGGCCCTCTCAAGTACGCGATCCTGCCGCAGCACCTCGATACGCGCGAGTTGGTCGGCGGCAACGCCGTCGTGCAGATGGGAACCTTCGCGGCGATCCTCCTCGGCACGATCATTGGCGGAATGATCGGCGCCCGTGCCGGCGGCTCGGCGCTGCTGTTCGTGATGGTGGTCGGCGTCGCCGTGGCTGGCTACCTGGCCTGCCGTGCCATACCGCAGGCACCGTCGACGCACCTAGGCCCCGTGGGCTTCAATCCGGTATCGGAGACGTGGGCGCTGATCACCTTGGCACGAGAGCGCAAGGCGGTGTTCCAGTCGATCCTCGGGGTGTCCTGGTTCTGGCTGCTCGGCTCGGTGAACTTGGCGCAGATGGCGGCCTTGGTGCCGGACCACTTGGCCGGGGGGCCGAGCGTGGTGACATTGATCCTGATCCTTTTCACCGTGGCCATCGCGGTCGGTGCACTGCTCTGCGAGCGGCTGTCGGGGCGGCGTGTCGAAATCGGCCTGGTGCCGCTCGGGGCCGTGGGCGTCAGCGTGTTCGGCATCGACGGCTATTTCGCCATGGCCGCCGTCCAAGGCGATGGGCTGCGCTCGGCTTGGGAGTTCCTGGCTGGCGCGGGCACCCCGCGCCTGTTGATCGACCTCGCACTCATGGGCCTTTTCGCCGGCATGTTCGTCGTTCCCCTGCAGGCGAACATCCAGGTTCGAACGCCCGTCGACCGCCGGGCACGGGTGATCGCGGCCAACAACGTGCTGAACGCCCTGTTCATGGTTTGCGGCGCTGGCCTCGCCATCGCCTGGCTCGCGCTCGGCGGCTCCGTCCCGACACTGCTACTGGCGCTCGCGGTGATCAACATCGGCGTTGCCGCGTACATCTTCGGCCAAGTGCCGGAGTTCTCGATGCGCTTCCTCGTCTGGATGATCTCGCACACCATGTACCGGGTGCGCCACACCGGGCTCGAGCACATCCCCGACAGGGGGCCGGCGCTGATCGTCTGCAACCACGTCAGCTACGTGGATGCGCCCCTGCTCGCCGGGGCGGTCAGGCGGCCGATTCGCTTCGTCATGCACAGGAGCATCTACGGGATTCCGGGCTTGCGGTTCATCTTCCGGGTGGGCGGTGCGATCCCGATCGCGGCGGCGAGCGAAGACGCCGAGGTTCACCGGCGTGCGTTCGAGTCCGTGCGCGACGCGCTGACGGCGGGAGACCTCGTCTGTATCTTTCCCGAGGGCAAACTCACCACGGACGGGGCGGTCGACGTCTTTCGGCGCGGCATCGAACGTATGCTTGTCGAGACCCCGGTGCCCGTGGTGCCCATGGCGCTGCGCGGGTTGTGGGGCAGCTTCTTCAGCCGCGAGGGCCGCGGTGCCTTCCGCTGGCTTAAGCGCGAGCGCGGTTTGCCCGGGCGGATCTGGAGCCGCGTGGACATCGTCGCGGCCGCGCCGCTCCAACCGGCCACGGTCACGGCGGCAAGTCTTCGCGACCGCGTGCTCGCCTTGCGCGGCGATGCGCGATGACGGCCATCGGCGTTGCCGATGTCACGGTTTATCGGCCGTTTCCAGGGGAAGTGCCTTGCGATCTGGTCGGCGCCGACGCACCGCTGGACGACGTGCGCGTCGCCAAGGTGGACGGCCAAGGCTCGAAGAGCCACGGCTCGACGAGCCGCGTGGTGGGCGCATACCGGTTGGTGCAAGTCGACGCCGGGAGGTTCGCAATCCGGGCGTTGGGCGTCTATCCGGCATACCGGGGGGCGGGGATCGGTCGCTGGCTGCTCGGACACGCCATAGGCATCGCCGAGTCGCGCGGTGCGCGAACCATCGACGCCAAGGGCCCCCCTGGCTTCCTGAAACCGGTGGGATTTACGCCCTGGGCAGGTGGCTACCGTTTGGTGTTGACGCCCGAGTAGGGCGCTCGCTTCGGCGCTTGGTCCGTGTCAGCATCTCGGGCTTTGGTAAGACGCATGAGTGCCGGATGCAGCAAGCCATCGACATCGATTCGCTTCCCCGCCTCGAGTCGCCCACGACGGTCGCGATTCTGCGATCCAAGTGGTACGCCGAAATCGTTGAAGGGCTGTACGCCAAGTGCGTCGAAGTGCTCGCGGCGAAAGGCGTGGACCGCATCGACTCGCATACGTTGCCGGGCTCGTTCGAGTTCCCCTACGCGGCCAACGAAATCGTCCGCACGGGGCACCCCCCCGAGGCCATCATCTGCCTCGGCGTCGTTCTCAAGGGCGACACCTACCATTTCGAGATGATCGTCGACGAGTGCGTGCGTGGCTTAGGTGAGGTATCCCGGTCGACGCGCATACCGATCATCAACGAGGTGCTTCCGGTCACCGATATCGCGCAGGCCCAGTCTCGTGCCGCCGACGACGCCTACAACAAGGGGATTGAAGCCGCGGCGGCGGCGATCGAGATCATCCACTGGCGGCGTACGGCGCTCCGTTGAGCGCGCTGCTGCCTCGCCCGGCGGAGGTCGCACCGGGGCCACCTCGGCGGTTGCGCCATGGTCCGAACGTCGTGGCGGGGTCGTGCACGCCACGTCTCCGGCGCGCCGTTGAACGGCTCCCGCCAATGGGCCTGGGCATCACCTTCGAGGTTGCCGAGCCTGCGCGCGAAACGCCCCGGCAGGCCGACAGCTACGCCTACCGAATGGGCATCGACGACCGTGTTCGCATCGCCGCGACCACGGAGTGGGGCGCGCTGTCGAGTTTGGCTACATTGACCCAGCTCGGTGCCAACGGCGGCATCGACGTCGCCACGGTCCGGGACGAACCGCGATTCCCGTGGCGCGGCTTGATGATCGACACGGTCCGTCACTTCATCAGCCTGGACACGTTGCGACGCACCCTCGACGGCATGTGGTTCTACAAGCTGAACGTCCTGCATTTGCACCTCACGGACGATCAGGGATTCCGGTTTCGGTCCGAAGCCTACCCGGAGCTCGCGAGCCCGGACTCCTACTCGGTGCCGGATTTGTCGAGGCTGGTGGCCTACGCGGCGGACCGCGGTGTCCGCGTGGTGCCGGAACTGGACGTGCCTGGCCACGCCACAAGCTGGTTGGCGGCACATCCGGAGTGGGCTGTCCCGGGCAGTACGCCGGTGACCGGTCCGAGCAAGCGCTTCGGCGTTCACGAGCCCAGCCTCGATCCCGACAACCAGGCCGTCATGGCCGCCGTCGATACGCTCCTCGGCGAATTGGCGCGCGTCTTCCCCGACGACTACATCCACTTTGGCGGCGACGAGGTGGCGGGCCTCGACGTCGACGCCCAGCATCGCTTCCACCGCGCGGTGGTCGAACGCCTCGCCGCGCTCGGCAAGCGGGCGATCGGTTGGGACGAGTGTCTGTCTGCGACGCTTCCGGCGGAGACCGTGGTCCAAGCGTGGCGCGGGGCCGGCGCCCGCGACGCAGCGTTGGCGGCGGGCTACGACTGTGTCGTCTCGTCGCCCTACTATCTCGACCTGTTCTACCCGGCGGATGTGCACTACGCGGTGGACCCGGGCGGTGACCTGGTGGCAGCCGAGAAGGCATTGGTCAGCCATCCGCGCCTGCGGCACGTCCGCGACGGCCTCGCTTGGATGGCGCGCTTTGCGGCATTCCCCGACATGCCGGCCCGAAAGAAGGAGGGCCGGATTCTCGGTGGCGAGGCGTGTCTATGGTCCGAGTTGGTCACCGATGAGCTCCTCGATACGCGGCTGTGGAGCCGCATGCCCGCGATTGCCGAACGACTTTGGCGGGCGGATGCGGATTCTTCCCGCGACCTCGACGGTTTCTACGAGCGAATGGCCGAGTCGCGGTCGGTGTTGGCAGGTCTCGGATTGGTCGCCGAGGACCGTGCGCCGATCGATGTCGCCCCCGGGATTCGGCCCCTCGTCGAGATGCTCGAACCCGTGAAGTGGTACCGCCGCCTGCTCGGCACCGGCGAGTACGAGCGACGGGTCAGTGGCCTCGGCGGCAGCGCGGATACACGACCGTACGATGTCCTGACGCCGCTCGACCGCATCGTGGACCGGCTCGCACCGGAGAGCTTGGCCTCGCGTCGGGCCGAAGCCGATCTGGCCCGTGGCGCGCCGATGGACGCTTGGACCGCGGGCTGGCGTAGTCAGCGGGTTGCGCTCGCGGAAGATCCCGCATTGCAGGCTGAATTCGGTGCTGCGTCGGAGGCACTGGCGGCGCTCGCGGACGTCGTTGACGGCAAGGGGGCAACCGATCCGGCGACCCTCGCCGGCCCTTTCGGCGAGTACCTGTTACCAGTGGCCTATGCCGTCAAACGGCGGTGAAGCACCGGTCGAGTCGGACGTGACGCCGCGTCGCATGGTCAGGTATTGGCTCGATGGCGGCGAGGTACCCGTGCGCCATCCCGTTGGCCGGATCAACGACACCTGGATGGTTGCCGAGAGCCACGTGCTGCAGCGACTGAACGGCACGGTGTTCACGAAGCCCGAGGCCGTCATGCGCAACCTGTCGCGCGTGCTGGCCCATGACGACACCTTGCTGCTGGCGCCCGTGCCCACGCGGAGCGGCACGGCTTTCGTGATCGACGAGCGCGGCGACTTGTGGCGGCTGTTTCCGCGCCGCCTGGCCCGAGACTTCGAGCGCTTGCCACCGTCGCTCTTCGCGGCCGCTGCCGAGGCCTACGGCGGCTTCCTCGCGCGCTTCGCGGCGTTCCCGCATCCGCTCGAGCCGGTCATCGCCGGTTTTCACGAGCTTGAGCGTTATTTGGCGGCCCTCGACGAAGCGCCGGCCGGGGCGCCGGAGGAACGCCGGGCGGTCGACGAGCTGCGCCACGCCTTCGAGGCGCCCCGACGCGACCGCGTGATCCATGGCGACTGCAAGGTCAACAACCTGCTATTCCACCCGGTGCGGGACGAGGTGGTTGCCATCATCGACTTGGATACGGTCATGCTGGGGGATCCCGCGTGGGACTTCGGGGACCTTGTCCGCTCGGCTTTCGCCGGCACGGAGGAGAGCGAAACAGCGCCTGCCTTGTCGGCGCCGGGGTTGGCGGCCCTGGCCGGCGGATTCGCTCGCGGCATGGGCACCCTGGACGAGGTGGCGCGGTTCTCGAGCGCCCCCGCCTATATGAGCTTCATGCTCGGCGTCCGCTTCCTCGTTGACCACCTGTCCGACGACGTCTACTTCAAGGTCTCGGCACATGGGGACAATCTGCGCCGTGCCAGGGGCCAATTGGCACTCGCGCGGGTTTTCCTGGACGCGAGGCCGATGCTCACCGCTGCGCTCGACCGCGCGTTACGGGAGTCGGCCTAGGACCGGCCGGTTCGCTCGAAAACGAGCAACTGCCCGGGCTGGGTCGCGTAGATATGGTGGTCGTCGGGACTGACCGCAATGCCCTGGCCGAGCCGGAAATGCGGCAGGCTGTTGCCGAATGCATCGCCCCCGCCTGGATGCAGGACGTCTTCCCAGCGCATCGCGCGGCGGTTCGGCAGCAACCGCGCGCTGAAAGCCATGCCGGCGCAGACGACGTCCGCGGTCATGCTGTCGGCGCGGATGTCCATGAAGCGGCAAGGCGCGTGCCGATGCCGGGTCCCCGGGATCGGCACGAAGCCCCGGCGCGTCCCGGCGACACCGTCGAGCGGCGGGGTCTCGGCAATCAACACCGGCATGTCCGGAACCGTCAGGCCGTAGGCGCCTAGGCGCCGGTCTTCGGTCAGGGCATAGAGGTATCGGCCCTTGGCGTCGGTCTTCAGAAGGCGAATCGGCGCCGCATCGTCGGCGTCGGTCGACTGCACGTGGCCGCGTGCGGTCAGTACGCCCGTGTTGCGGTCCCTCGCGAAAACACGCAGACCGTCCTCGGTAGCCGCGTAGAGGAACAGGTCATGCGCGCCAAGTGCTGCGGCGACCAGGCCTTCGACGGGCGTGCCGCGCATGAATGCGATCGCGGACCGGTCCCGGTTGAAGCGAAGCGTGGCGATCCCCAGCGGTCCCGCGAAGTGGATGAACGAACCCGTCGCGTCCCTGAGCAGCGTCGCGGCAGCCAGTTGGCGGCTGGTGCACGGGATGCGGCCGGCGATCGTTTGCGGGGCCGTCAGACCCCGGCCAGACGCGGACGCCGGGAACTTGCGCAGGGCATCGCAGGACACGGCGATCAGCGACATGGCCTCGGCATCCCAGAACAGCCGCGTATCGCGATCCACGCCGGCGAGCGTTCGGCGATAGGACAGTTGGCCCGACGGGCCGCGATCGTAGACGGCCAAACCGGTCTCGGTCGCGACGTACATCTCGTCGCCGTCGCCGTTGAAGGCAATTCGGCCCCGTGCGGCGATCTGCGTTCCGGGCGTGTCGAAATCGGCGGCGGCAACGGCGAAGCGCAACCACGCAGGCGGTGCATCGTGGTCCCAGGCCAGCGTGAACCGCCTTTCCACGCTCAAGAGGTCGTGGGCCACGCGGATCGCATAGCTCTCCCCGGCGCTGGCCTTGAAGACGGCCACCGGCGTGGGCGTGGCACGACTGACTGCAAGAGGTGGCCCGCCGAAACCCCCGTTTCGTGACCGATACACCGCGATCGTTCCCGCATGGGCGTCGTCTAGGGCGAATCGATACCACTGCGTCCGCGGCGCGCGCCAACGCCACCACACCGACGCGCTGCCACCGGGTTCGGTCTGTTCGCCGGGCTGAGTCGTCGCGAACTCGGTGGAGCCAGCCGCTCTGCCCGATGCGCCCGTCAATGGTGCAGCGAGACCACGGTCGTCGTTCGCCGGTGTCGGACCCCAGGCGAACACGATCGGACCAGCGGGGATCCGGGCCGCGGCGTCGCTCGCGTGGACTCCGGCCGCGATGAGGTAACGCGTGCCCGCGATGGCGTCGAAGACCAGTTGCTGCACGCCATGGCGATTCGCGGCACTGCGGTCGATCAGAGTCATCTCCGCGTCGTCGCTGAAGACAGCGACGGCCAGTGGATGTGGGATCATCGCCGTGACTTGCCAGGCGTATCGAACCGACGAGGGCGCGGCCCAAGCCCACCAGCTCGCCGACGGCTCTCGCGGCTGGACGGTGGCGGCATTCGGATCGAGGAAGCCGAAGTGGGACCCGGTCTCGGCGCCGGCGATGGGATCCGCGTCGGCAACATCGTCGTTGCGAAACGCTCTGGCGCCATCATCGGGGCGCCATCGCAACGCCTCGCCGACCCCCGAGGGGATTGCCGTTTCCTTCGGGGAACTCGGTCGGGGGTCGTGGCCGAACACGGCGCGCGCGTGGTCGCGCGCCAATCCGACATGCAGCGCTGCGGCCGCCAAGGCGACAGCCGTCGGCCCCCAGAAATACCAAGTACGCGTCCTGGCCACGTTTGCCTCGACCACATTCGTCTACCGGCAGCGAAACGTGGCGGCCCGAGGCGGTCAACATCGGCGTCGCGATTCGACCCGTCTGTGTCGCGTCAACGGCCCGGCGGAAATGTGCTGAAATGACCATCGGTCCCGCGATGATCGGAAGCATGACGCTGGTGGAGAGTTCGTTCATGGGGTTTGGGTGCATCCGAGGCTCCGTTTAGCCGTGCCCCCGTGCTGGCACCGTGTTCGGGTCTGGGCGGCAGTCGCCTTGCCGATGGTCGTCTTGACCGCGGCCGGCTGCGCGGGCGCGTCCCGGCCCCTGCAGTTGCTGAGCGGTGCGGACCTCGTGTATCCCGACCAGGCTCGCGCCGCAGGCGTCGAGGGCGTCGTGCGCGTGCGCTACGACGTGACCGTTGAAGGCCGGGTCGTTAATGCCCAGGTTGACGCCGCTGATCCGGTCGGCGTGTTCGACGAGGCGGCCTTGGCACTCGTGCGGTCGTGGCGATTCCAGCCGGCTGTCGAGGATGGGGTATCCGTCGGGGCCCCGGCGCGGGTCAGCGAGATACGGTTTCAGCTCGGCGACACGGACCGGTACGACCGTTCGGTCGCCGTGCCCGAGTGACCAACGCAGCGCACGGCGGCTTCGCTTGGCGGCTAGCCCGGACGCTGCCAGCGGGGCTGCCCACACGAGGCGATTTCGTCCGATCCGAGGAACCCATGCCTGTGCCCGGCCCCGGGCAGATGCTGACACGCACGATCTACCTGTCGCTCGACCCCTACCAGTGGGGCCGGCGGCGCGGCGGCGTCGAGAAGGTCGGCGACGTCTGCCACGGACGGACGGTCGCTCAGGTCCTGGACAGCCAGCTTGCGGGCTATGCGCCTGGCGACTACGTGTTCAACACCAACGGCTGGCAATGCCACGGCCTGACCGGACGCGGCGTGGACGTGTTCGGCTACATGGCGCCGCGCAAGCTCGATCCGGGCGTGGCGCCGATCTCCACCGCCGTGGGCATTCTCGGCATGCTCGGACTGACGGCCTACGCCGGCGTGGTCGTGCAATGCTCGCCACGGGCGGGGGAGACGGTCGTGGTTTCAGCCGCGTCGGGTGGGGTCGGCCAGGCCGCAGGGCAGATCGCGAAGTTGCATGGCTGTCGCGTGGTCGGCATTGCCGGACGCCGTGAAAAGTGCGACTTCGTCACCCGCGAACTCGGCTTCGATGCCTGCGTGAGCTACCGTTCGCCGGATTACCGGGACGATTTGCGCGCGGGCTGTCCGGACGGCATCGACATCTACTTCGAGAGTGTCGGCGGCGCGGTCTTCGAAGGCGTCCTTCCCCTGTTGAATCGGCGCTCGCGGATCAGCCTCTGCGGCATGGTCTCGCAGTACGGCAAAGTCGGCGGCAGAGACCCGTCCGAAGTGTGGACAGAGACCGGCAGCCCGTATTTCGAGCGCCAGGATGTCACCGTACACCGCCTATTCGTGGGCAACTACGTCGCGGAATACCAGGATCGATTCCTAGCCGAGATGACGGACTGGCTCAAGGACCGCCGGGTCAAGTACAGGGAGGACATCTGGGTCGGTCTTGAACAGGCCCCGGCGGCGTTCCATGCGATGCTCGTCGGCGGCAACTTCGGCAAGACCCTGGTGCGCGTCGCGGACGACCCCACGATCGCAGAGTCGTCTGTGTCAACGCGAACAGGCAACATGATCGCCTGAACCGCGTGTGGCGACCATACCTAGTCGGCTTGCTGCTCTCGGCTCCCGTGGTGGCTGATTCGCATGCGGGGGCGGACTGTTCCGTGCAACCCGCCAAGGTCCTCTACGACACCGATATGACGCTGGATGTCGACGACGTCGGCGCGCTGGCCGTGCTGCACGCACTCGCGGACCGCGGCGAGGCGGAACTGCTGGCGGTCAACTACAACGAGGTGCACGAGGACGGCGTGGCGGCGATCGACGCGATCAACACCTGGTACGGGAGGACGGTGCCGATCGGGGCGTTCAAGAAGGAACTGGCGAATCCGGATGCGTCGCGGTACCTGCCAAGTTTGGCGACTTTCCCCCACACGGCGACCGCTGCGACCGCACCGAGCGCGCTCGACGTCTACCGGGCCGTGCTCGCCGCACAGCAGGACGCATCAGTGACCATCATCAGCGTCGGGTTCCTGAACAACCTGGCGGACCTCCTGCGCGCGGAACAGTCGCTTGCCGCCCGCAAGGTGCGGTGCCTGGTCGTCATGGGCGGACTGCGCAACGACGGCTTCAACTTCGTGCGCCACGGCCTGGTCGACTCAAGCGCTTTCGTCATCGAGAACTGGCCGACGCCGCTGGTGGTGTCCGACTTCGGCGGCGACGTGCGCACCGGAACGACGCTGGCCCCCGCTCCCGCCGAAAACCCCGTGCGGGAAGCCTACTTCCGCTGGTTCCGGGGTGCCTACCGGGGCCGTTCGAGTTGGGACCAGATCGCGGTGCTGTTCGGCGTGCGCGGGCCAGGCGGCCTATTCGAGGTGGTCGAGTCGGGGCAGGGGAGATTGCCCAACGGCTACGTGTGGGACTTACGTCCCGGCTGGAGGATGCACTTCATCCCGACGCGCGACACCGACATGTATGTACGCCTGATCGACGATCTGATGCTCATGCCGCCGAGCGGCGGGGCACGAGGCGGACGATAGCGGGCGCTCCCTAGGGAATGACCGGCTATTGCGCCACCCCGGCGCGCTGACCATACTCAAAACGATGGACGCGCTCCCGACGAGACCGCCCGCGGTGGTGGTTGGCTCCGCCATATTGCTCGGCGGGGCCGTCATGCTGCTGCTGATGTGGATACTCGGCATCGATGCGGTGGAGAGCAACGGCGCGCGCGTCTTTTTCGTCGTGCTGTGGACGTTCCTGGCTTGGTCCGCCTACGCCGGAGGCGGCTGGGTCCGAACCGCGATCGTCGCGATATTCGTGGTGTCCGCCTGGGGCGTTGTCAATGCGCCGTCGTTGGCGGACGCGTTGGCAGGAATGTCGAAGGGAGATGTGGTGGCCAAGGCGCTCGCCCTAGTCGCCCTCGGGACGTTGCTGATGCCGGCCTCCAGGCGCTGGTTCGCGGCCGCCCGGGACGTGCAGTCCCGGACAGCCGGTGCCGACTAGGCGCGCGAGGTCTGCTACTTCTCCGAGAGCTGTAGCAGCACCCCGTGCGTGGACCTCGGATGCACGAAAACCGTGGGCGCGCCTTCGCCGATCAGCCGCGCGCCGTTGGCTTTCAGCGTCTCGCAGGTGGCGCCTAGGTCGTCGACCGCGAACGCGACGGTGTGGATGCCTTCACCCCGCCGGTCAAGCGCCTGACCGACCGCCGACTGCGCGTCCGTGGGCGCCACCACCTCGATGAAGCCGCCTCCCGGCAGGTTGAAGAACGCCTGCTTGATGCCGAGCGCCTCGCTCTCGTCCGTGCGGTCGAGTTCGAGCCCCAGCGTGTCGCGGTAGGTGGCGATGCCCTCGTCGAGGTCGCCGACGCGGACTACGAGGTGGTCGAATGCGGACAGTGTCATTTGCTTCTCCTTGGATCTTGGATCGTTTGAGCGTACCGAGGGTTCGCGTTGGTCGAATACGTGCGCGGTGGATCATACGGTAGGTCCGGACCCTTGAGGAATGGGCCTGTCGTTGATCGGCGATCCCGCGAACTGCAAGCCGTTCGGCGCGCCGTCAGCAACCCGGCCCAACTGTTATGCTCAACGCCATTCGAGAGAGCTAGTGGCGGGACGGGGCGTGAGCGACGACCGACGACTGACCAACCACGAGATCACCATCGCACTCGAGGGTGGTGCCATGCTCGGTCCGTTCCGCGCAACGTGGAGTACCGAGATCATCAGCGACGTGCGCGAATTGACCAAGGACTACGATGCGTTCCTGCAGGGCGGGGAGCAGACGCGGTTCAAGTACCACCTGCACGATCCGAGTCAGCATGTATCCCATTCGCTGCTCTTGGACTTCCGCCACGTGACGGCGATCTACGATCGCGTCGTGCTCCACGAGCATCCCTAACCGGCGACGATCCCGCCAGGAACCCAGGAGGCCCCATGTGCCGCAACATCCGGCCGTTGTTCAATTTCGAGCCGCCCGCCAGTGACACCGAAGTGCTCGACGCCGCTCGCCAGTACGTCCGCAAGATCTCTGGATTCAGCAAGCCGTCGGCGGCCAACGAGGCTGTCTTCGAGGACGCCGTTCTCGCCATTGCCGCGGTCTCGCGAGACCTGCTCGCGGGCCTGACGACGACCGCGGCGCCCAAGGACCGCGACGTGGAGGCGGCCAAGCGCCGCGTGCGCTTCGAGCGCCGGATGGCCGCTCGGGCTTGAGGCACTCGGCCAGCGATTTGGAGGTTGGAGATCCATGGAACCTGTCGGCATCGGCCTGATCGGCTGCGGCACCATCAGCGGCGCCTATCTACGCGCCGCGGCGACCTTCGACGTGCTGAAGTTCGTCGCCTGCGCGGACATTGACCCGACCGCCGCCAAGCGGACGGAAGACACCTTCGGCGTGCCCGCCATGCCAGTCGATGCGCTGCTCGCCCGCGATGACGTGGACGTGGTCCTCAACCTCACGATTCCCGCGGCGCACGGGGAGGTCAACCTCGCGGCCCTAGCCGCCGGCAAGCACGCGTATTGCGAGAAGCCGTTCGGGCTCGACGTCGCCGAGGGGCGAAGAGTGCTGGCTGCTGCAGCCGCGGCCGGACTGCGTGTTGGCTGTGCGCCGGATACGTTTCTCGGCGGCGGACACCAAACGGTGCGGCAACTGATCGACCGCGGGGCGGTCGGCAAACCGATCGCCGGGACGGCGTTCATGATGGGGCCGGGGGTCGAGTCCTGGCATCCGAACCCCGCGTTCTACTACCAGCGCGGCGGTGGCCCGCTGTTCGACATGGGGCCTTACTACCTGACGGCGCTGGTGCACGTGCTCGGGCCGGTGCGCCGCGTCGCCGCCATTACCGCGCGCGGCCGCGACCAGCGCGTGATCACCGCCGAGGCCCGTGCGGGCGAGATCATCGACGTGGACGTCGATACGCACACGGCCGGGACGCTGGAATTCGTCAACGGCTGCGTTGTGACAGTGGTGATGAGTTTCGACGTGCGGCTGCACTCCAACCGGTTCATCGAGATCCACGGCGTCGACGCCAGCCTATCGTCGCCGGACCCCAACGGTTTCGGCGGTCTTGTGCGCGTCTCCAACGGCCGCGAGTGGGAGGATCGTCCCCTAACGCACGGCTACACGACCAACATGCGAAGCATCGGGCTGGCAGACATGTGCGCCGGAATCCGCACGGGTCGCCCGCATCGCTGCGACGGCGAGTTGGCGCAGCACGTCCTCGAGATCATGGCGGCGTTCGGGGAGTCATCCGCTGACGGCCGACACGTGTCGATCGCCAGTCGACCCGAACGCCCGAATCCGCTGCCGACAGGCTTGACGGACGGCCAGTTGGACTGAAACCCGGTAAGGCACCTAGGAGGCAACTTGGCAAACGTATTCATCACCTGGGGTGGCTGGAACGGCCACGAACCGGAACAGACCGCCGCGATTTGCGCCGACGTCCTCGGGGCCGAGGGACACGACGTCACGGTCAGCGACAACCTCGATCCGCTTGCCGACGACGCCTTCATGGCCGATGTCGACTTGGTGGTGCCGGTGTGGACCATGTCCCGGATCGAACGCGAGCAGGAAGCCGGCCTGCTGAAGGCGATAAGGTCCGGCACGGGCTGCGCGGGCTGGCATGGGGGCATGGGTGATTCGTTCCGCAATAACGTCGAGTACCAGTTCATGGTCGGCGGCCAGTTCATCTGCCACCCCGGCGGCATCATCGACTACGAGGTGGACATCGCCAGTGACGACCCGATCGTCGCGGGCCTCGACAGCTTCGCGATGCGCTCCGAGCAGTACTTCATGCACGTCGACCCCTCGAACGACGTGTTGGCGACGACCACGTTCCAGGGTAAGCACTGGGGCATCGACTGGGTGCGCGGCGTGACCATGCCCGTCGCGTGGAAGAAGCGCTACGGTGCGGGCAAGGTGTTCTACAGTTCGCTCGGCCACGTGGCCGCCGACTTCGACGTCCCCGAGGCCAAGGAGATCATGCGCCGCGGCTGCCTTTGGGCGATCCGGGACGCGTAACGCGCTAGAGGCGGGTCGGCACCACCCGGCCTAGGTCGGCACTCTCGATCGCGGCGAGGACCATGCCGAGGCTCTTGGCGTTGTCCCGCGAGCACGTCATCGGCTGTTCGCCGTTGATCAACGCGGTGACCATCTCGTCGATGCACCCGGCGTGACCTTCGGGCCCCTGCCAATCGCCCGCTTCGACGCGCCGGCACGAGCGCAGGAATCCGTTGCCCTCGGGGACCTCCGCGTACGGGGCATCGACACCGTTCCAGATCGCCGTGCCGCGGCTGCCGATGACGCGCCACTCCGCCTCCCAGGAGGTGCGGGCGCCTTCGGCCGACCAGGATCCGCGATAGCAGTACCGGGCACCGCCGGCCATCTCGAAGACGACGAGCGCCGAAGCATTGCCCCGGTACCAGGATCCGGGAAGGTTGAACTCGTCGCAGAAGGCGGTTGCGGCATCCATGCCGGACATGAACCGGGCTTGGTCGAAGGTGTGGATCGCCATGTCGAGTAGCAGCACGTTCGCCATCTCGTCGCGAAAGCCGCCGAAGTGCGCGCCGAGGAAGAAGTCGGAACAGATCATCCCCACCTCGCCGATCACGCCGTCGGCGATGAGCTGACGCATGCCGCGTGTACCGGCGAGGTAGCGCCGGTTCTGCATGACCGCATGGGTCTTGCCGGTGTGCTCGGCGATGTCCAGGAGTTCGCGGGCCTCGGCGACCGACGTCGCGAACGGTTTCTCCGAGAGCACGTGGCAACCGGCTTCCATGGCCGTTCCCGCAATCGCGCGTCGCGCCTCCGGGACGGCGGTGTCGAGGACGACATCGGGCTGCTCGGCGGCCAAAGCCTCGGCGAGCGACACGTAGTGCGGCACGGTGAGGCTGTTGCGGGCGGCGAACGCCGAGGCTGCCTCGGGGTTGACGTCGACAAGGGCGACGATGGCGATGTCGTCTCGTGACTTAACGACTCGACACCAGCCATTGCCCATGTTGCCGCAGCCGGCGAGGATCGCACGTAGGTTGCTCATGACCGCTCCCGATTCTTCGCCGTGCATCATAACGGCCCGTTGCGCTTTACGAAGACCCGACGCTGCCGCAGAATTCATGGTCGGAGACACAAGAAGGTACGCGCGTGAACCCGGTCGTTGCCCGCAATGAGATCGAGCCCTTGCTGAGCGCCCTGATTCGAGAACTTGCGGCGCAGGGGCGTACCACTGAGCGTGCCATCTACTCGGGCATCCGCGACCGGCTCTGCAGTGCACGGGACCCGTGCGAACTGACGCGGCCGTTTCACGACCTCTCCGCGATGGCCTACATGCGTAGGCCGACCAGCAATGATGCGGATTGCCTCCTCGCGCGGATTCTCGAGAAGACCGAGCGGCTCTCGCTCGCCGCGAATCCCAGTCCGGAGATCCACTAGGCGCGTCGCCCGGGGCGACGCGATGTGGTGCGACAGGCCCGTGCCGGTTTAGCGGCCGGTAGGCACCTCGTTGAACGGAATCCCCTTGTCGACCCGGACATCCTGGGGCATGCCGAGTACGCGTTCGGAGAGGATGTTGAGCATGATCTCGTCGCTTCCACCGGCTATTCGCCCGCCGGGCGAGCCCATGAACGTGGCCTGGTAGGCACCGTGGGCCTCGGCGTGCGCGGGGTCCGAGACCGCTCCTGAAAGCTCGAGCAGGTCCATCGCGAACGACGCCATGTCCTGCGTCTTGGATGCGCCGACGAGTTTGCCGATGGAGTTTTCCGGTCCCGGCGTCGCCCCGCGCGACAAGGCCGTCATGGAGCGGTAGCCGGTGAATCGCAGCCCCGCCTCCTGGGCGTACCACGTGGCCAGCTTGGCACGCACGCTCTTGTCCCGGATCGCCGGTTCGCCGTCGATTTCCACCTTGCGTGCCAAGTCGAACACCTGTTTGAAGCCGACGCCGCCTCCGCCGCCGCCGATCGCGGCGCGTTCGTTCATCAGCGTGGTGATGGCGACCTGCCAGCCTTGGCCGACCGCACCCAAGCGCTGGTCGTCCGGAACGCGCACATCGGTGAAGTAGACCTCGTTGAAGTTTGCGCCTCCCGAGATCTGCTTGATCGGCCGGATTTCGATTCCCGGCGACTTCATGTCGAGGAAGAAGTACGACAGGCCCTTGTGCTTGGGCACGTTGGGATCGGTGCGCAGCACGATGATGCCGTAGTCGGAGTAGTGCGCACCCGACGTCCAAATCTTTTGGCCGTTGATCACCCATTCGTCGCCATCGCGTTCGGCGCGCGTGCGTAGCGCCGCGAGGTCGGAACCTCCCGCCGGCTCGCTGAACAATTGGCACCAGATGTGTTCGCCCGACGCGAGAGGGGGCAGGTGCTCGCGCTTATGCTCCTCGCTGGCCCAGGCCATCAACGTCGGTGCGGCCATGCCCTGGCCGATGCCGAAGACACTGCCGGGAACGGCGAACTGGCCTTCCTCCTGGTTCCAGATGACCTGTTCGATGGCACTGGCGCCGCGGCCGCCGTACTCCTCGGGCCATCGGATGCACGCCCAGCCCGCATCGTACTTGCGCTTCTGCCACAGTTTCGCGGCTTCGATGTCGTCGAGCCCAGCCAGCTCTTCGCGGGTCGGGACGTTCGCCTCGAGCCACGCCTTGGCCTCGGCGCGGAACGCCGCCTCTTCTGCCGTGTCGTTGAAGTCCATCGCATTCTCTCCGTTCGGATCTACGCCGCGTCTCGTTCCACGGCCGCGATCAGCTTGTCCTGCCAGGTCGGCTCGCTGCCGATGTTCACCGACAGGAGTTTCGCCCGCCGATAGTGGAACTGGCAGTCGAATTCCCAGGTGAAGCCCATGCCGCCGTGAGTCTGGATATTCTCTTTCGACGCGTAGTAGTACGCCTGCGTTGCGCTCACGCGCGCCGTGGCGGCCGCCAGCGGGAGTTCGGCGGCGTCGCTGTCGAGCGCCCAAGCGCCGTAGTAGCCATTGGAACGCGCGAGGGTGTTCTTGACGTAGGCGTGGGCGAGCTTGTGCTTGATCGCCTGGTAGCTGGCGATCGGGCGACCGAAGGCGTAGCGCTCCATGGCGTAGTCCTTGGCCATTTCGAGGGCCGCGTTCGCGCCACCGACCTGCTCCCAGGCGAAGAGCACGGCGGCGCGGTCGAGAAGCCGCTGCGTCAGCGACCAGCCTTCGCCATCCGTGCCCAGAGGCTCCGCAGGGGTTGCGTCGAAGGCGATCCGGGCGTGGGAGCGGGTCGGATCCAGGGTAGCGACGGGGGTGCGCTGGGCGCCGGCCAATTCGACCAGGTGCAGACTGGCGCCATCGCCGGCGTCCGACTTGGCGACGACAACGGCGATCTCGGCGATATCGCCGTCCACAACCGGGATCTTCGTGCCGGTGAGCTTTCCGTTGCGTGCCGCGGTGGTGAGCCGTTGCGGCGACGGCTGCCCCGGCCCCTCGCCAAGAGCGAACGTGCCGATAGCTTCGCCCGTCGCGAGTTTCGGTAGCCACCGCTCCTTTTGCGCATCGCTGCCGGCCATCAGGATGGCCTCCGTCGCGAGGTACACCGACGACGAGAACGGCACCGGCGCGACGGCCCGGCCGAGTTCCTCGGCGATCACGGACAGTTCAAGGTAGGACAGGCCAAGCCCGCCGTGCTGCTCGGGGATGGCCGTGGCGGTCCAGCCGAGTTCCGCGATCTTGGTCCACAATTCGGCGTCGTAGGCTGCATCGCCATCGAGGACGGCGCGTACTGCGGACATGGGGCAGTGTTCCTGAAGAAACCCCAACGCCTGCTCGCGCAACAGGTTCTGCTCGTCGGAAAACTCGAAGTTCACGGACTTGCCTCTACTGGACTCGAGCGCTCGATTCTAACCGCTAAGCCACCGGCCGATGACCGGTCCTCGACGGCGCGTCGCCTTGCGGCAAACGCGGCGCGTCGCCATACGGCGACGCGATAGAATCGCCCACCGGACTCCACACTCCCGTGCCCGATGGACTTCTCCGACTTCGGCTTTCTGAAAATCGCGGCCGTGGCGCCGCCGGTAGCCATCGCCGATCCCCTCGCCAATGCCAGGCTCATCGGCCAGGCGTACCAGGCGGCGGCGGTCGACTCGGCCATCGTGCTCATGCCTGAGCTGTCGGTGACGGGCTATAGCTGCGAAGACCTGTTCTTTAACGACGATTTGCGCCGTGCAACCGAAGTCGCGCTGGCCGAATTGGCCGCCGCCAGCGACGATCGGGTGCTCGTCGTCGGGGCTCCTTGGTGGCTGGATGACGGTCGAATCCTGGACTGTGCGTTCATCTGTCGGACCGGGCGCGTCATCGGCGCCGTACCCAAGATCGCCCAGCCGAACTACGACGAGTTCTACGAGCAGAGGTGGTTCTCGTCCGGGCAAGGCGTCGCCATCGAGGTCGACAACGAGCTAGGGCGCTTCCCCTTGCGGTCGGACCTGGTGTTCAAGCTCGGTAGCACCGCGTTCGGCGTGGAGATCTGTGAAGATCTGTGGTCGGCCAATCCGCCGAGCGGACAGCTTGCCCTGGCCGGGGCGGAGGTGCTGCTCAATCTCTCCGCGAGTCCGGAGGCGGTGGCCAAAGCGGACTACCGGCGCAACCTTGTGCAGGCGCAAAGCGGCCGCACGTTGTCGGCGTACGTATACGCCAGTGCCGGTCCCAGCGAGTCGACAAAGGATGTGGTCTTCGGTGGCCACCTGATCGCCGCCGAGAACGGTCGCCTGCTCGCAGAGTCCGAGCGCTTCCGGCTTGATGGCGGGAGCTTGAGCGTCGAGGTGGACTGCCAGCGCATCCGGCACAGTCGCCAGCAGAACACCACCTTCGCTAAGGCGCCGCGAACGGGCGTGGTGACCGTCGACGCGGGCCGAGCGCCGACGCTACCCGAGTTGGCGCGAACCTACTCACGCCAGCCTTTCGTACCACCGGACGAGCGTGAGTTCGCGGCCCGTGCGCAGGACATCCTGGCAATCCAGGCGACCGGTCTCGCGCGACGCGTCCGCGCGGCAAAGGCCGAGCGGCTGGTGATCGGCCTGTCCGGCGGACTCGACTCCACGCTCGCGTACCTCGTCTGCATCGACGCCTCGGCCCTCCTCGAGCGGCCGGCCGAGACCACCCTCTGCGCGCTCACGATGCCGGGGCCGGGCACCACGGCGCACACGCTGGCATCGGCGCGTGGACTCGCCGAAGCCACCGGGGTCGAGTTGCGCGAGATCGCGATCGACCACGCGGTCGAGGCGCACCTTGCCGACATCGCCCACGACGGCGAGGCCGACGTGACCTTCGAGAATGCCCAAGCGCGCGAACGCACCCAGATTCTCTTCGACACGGCGAATCGCGTGTCGGGGATCGTCGTCGGCACCGGCGACCTGTCCGAGTTGGCCCTCGGCTGGTGCACGTTCAATGCCGACCAGACGGCGAACTACAACGTCAACGCGGGCGTCCCCAAGACGCTGGTCGCCTATCTCGTGCGCTGGTATGCCCGCCACCGCGCCGAGCCGGCCTTGGGCGCGGTTCTGGGACGCGTACTGGAAACGCCGATCACGCCCGAACTCACGCCGCCGCGCGATGGCCAAATCGACCAGCGCACCGAGGCCATCATCGGTCCGTACGAATTGCACGACTTCTTCCTGTTCCATTTCCTGCGTACGGGGGCCGGGGCACGCAAGATCTACGCGCTCGCATGCCGCGCGTTCGCGGACTCCTACGCCGACGCCGAAATCAAGCATTGGTTGACGGTGTTCCTGACGCGGTTCTTCGCGCAGCAGTTCAAGCGAACGACGCTGCCGCCCGGGCCCAAGGTCGGGACGGTCAGCTTGTCGCCGCGGGGCGATTGGCGGATGCCCGACGAGGCCTCGGCCGCTGCGATGCTCGCCGACCTGGCCGGTTGCTAGGCGAACGCGATGGGGCTCGTGCACGCATCCGTGGCTCTGAACCGGCTAGTACGCTGCTGGCTGGCGTGCAGCGCCATCACCTTGTGCACCTGGGCTCCGGCTCAGGACGTTCCGTACTGCGGCGACGACGGGGTGTGGTTCCAGATTCTGGGCTCCGGGGGCGCCGAGATCACCGATCAGCGGGGCGCGGCGAGCTATTTGGTCTGGATCGACGAAAATGCACGGTTGCTGGTGGATCCGGGTCCCGGGACGGCCTTGCGCTTCGACGAGGCCGGTGCCGACTTCGCGGATCTCGACGCCGTGGTTTTCACGCGGCTTGCGGCCCAGACGACTTCCGATCTCGCGGCGTTGCTCGAAGGCTCGATCGGCGGCGACCGCGACCGGCTGCTACCCGTGTTCGGGCCGGCCGTCGCTGATGTCGACGCCACCACGGCGTTCGTGACCCGCATGGTGGGCGCGTCCGGACTCTATCCGGAACTCGCGGACTTCCTGACGTTTCGCTCGCGGGGCGGATACAAGGTGTCGGTACGCGACGTCCCGGCGACCGGCAACCGACGTTGGTCGCAATACGGGACCAGCAACCTCTCGCTGGCGGCGATCCCCGTTCACCACGGCAACGTGCCGGCGCTGGCGTGGCGGGTCGAGATCCGCGACTTCGCCATCGTCTTCGCCGGCAGCTTCAGCAACCAAAAGGACGTCGTGGCGAAGTTCGCGAACGGCGCCGACGCCCTGATCGCGCATCACGCCATCCCCGAAGACGCCCGGGGCAGCGTCCGGGAGTTCCACGCCATTCCCTCGCAACTGGGCCGGGTGGCGGCACAGGGGGACGTGCGAATGCTCGTGCTTGGACACCGCACGACGCGCACGACGGGGCGTGAATCGGCCAGCCGCGCCGCGATCGAGGCGCACTACCAGGGGCCGTTGGTCTTCGCCAACGAACTGGAGTGCTGGGGCCTCTAAGGGCCGCCGTCGGGTATATTCAGGCGTCTTTCGAGCGGCAAGGGGAAGCCCGATGGGCAAGGGCGACATTCGCACCAAGCGCGGCAAGATCGCGCGCGGCACCTACGGCAGCAAGCGGTCGCGCAGCAAGCAGCGGCGCAAGAAGAACCGCTCGAAGGACAGCGCCGGCGACAAGCGCTAGTACCGGCTCTAGGCAAGGACCCGGCCGATCACGCGGCCCTTACCGACCTTGCCACGGGCCGGCGCGAGCCGTAGGCCGCGGCTCGACGTCCGCGCCGCTGTCGGGCTCGCCGCCGTTATGCTTAGCCGTTTCGCCACAAGGAACCCGAGATGACATTGGATATCGACACCTGCGACGAACTGCTGGCGACCACGCGGGCTGTCCGCAGGCGCCTGGACTTGACCCGTCCTGTGCCTCGAGGCGTGATCGAGGCTTGCCTGGAACTGGCGGTGCAAGCGCCGACGGGGTCGAACAGTCAAACCTGGCGGTGGCTGGTGGTCGACGATGCCGCCAAGCGCCAAGCTCTCGCGGACCTTTATCGGCGCGGTGGCGAAGCCTACCTGACCACCGCGGGCGAGACCGCGACCGGTCAGACCGCCCGGGTATTCCGGTCCGCGTTGTATCTCATGGAGCACCTGCACGAGGTGCCGGTTCACGTCATTCCCTGCCTGGAGGGGCGGCCGCGCGACGGCGCGAGCGTGATCCAGCTCGGCGGCTACTACGCCTCGATCTATCCCGCCGTCTGGAGCTTCCAGTTAGCGTTGCGGGCGCGCGGGCTCGGTTCATGCCTCACCACGCTCCACCTGGGTTTCGAGAAAGAAGCCGCCGAGATTCTCGGCATCCCCGACAACGTCGTGCAGACGGCGCTGCTGCCCGTGGCGTACACGCTAGGCACCGACTTCAAGCGGGCGGCGAGACCACCTGTTGCGGGCGTCACGCACTGGAATACCTGGGCTTGAACGTCGCCGGACTCAGCGACCCAAACGCCGAGCCACCTCCGACTCGAAGTCCTCGAAGTGTTCGGCCACGTCCGCCAGGTCCAGGGCTTCCCTGATGTCCGTGTTCGGCATTCGCTCGAGCAGGAACTGGAATGCCTGCACGATCACCCACTCGTGCGTGACCGTGCCGCCGCTCAAGTGCCGGTAGTATTCCTGCGAGAGCGACACCAGGTGCAGCGATGGCTCGCGCTCCTGGCCATCGACCGCGACTTGGTAGGTATTTGCGGCAACCATGGTGACCTGAATCATGGGCGCATTATCCGACCAATAGGCAAGGCGGCGGAAAAAACATGACCGACGATGTCTGTTTCCGAACGGCGACGGAAATGCGCGCGTTGATCGCGTCGCGACAGCTCAGTTGCCGGGAAGTCGTAGACGCCCACATCGCGCGAATCGAGGCGGTGGATCCCGCACTCAATGCGATCGTCACGGAGGCGTTCGAGCTCGGCCGGGACCGTGCCGACGACCTCGACCGGCGCGGCGAACTGGACGCACCGCTGGCCGGTCTGCCGATCGCGCACAAGGACCTGGTCGCCACGCGCGGCATCCGCACCACCTACGGTTCACCGCTGTACGCCGAACACGTGCCGACGGTCGATGACCGCATCGTCGAGCGGATGCGTCGCGCCGGGGGGGTCACGATCGGCAAGACCAACGCACCCGAATTCGGTGCCGGTTCGCAGACGTTCAACCGCGTCTTCGGAGTGACGCGCAACCCCTACGATCCGACCAAGACCTGCGGTGGCAGCAGCGGCGGGGCCGCCGTGGCCTTGGCCGCCCGGCTGATTCCGGTCGCCGACGGGAGCGACACGGGCGGTTCGCTGCGCAACCCGGCGGCGTTCTGCAACGTGATCGGCTTCCGGCCTTCACCCGGCCGGGTGCCAGGCGGCGATCCATGGTCCGACCTGTCGACAGCGGGTCCGATGGCGCGGACGGTGGACGACGTGGCGTTGCTGTTCTCTGCGCTTGCCGGTCCGGATGGACGCGTCCCGAACGCCCTCCCGGAGCCTGGATCGGCGTTTCGCGAGGTCCGCCCCGCGGAACTTCGCGGGATGCGGGTCGCGGTCAGCGAAGACTTCGGCGGGCTGCCTGTGCAACGGCCTGTGCGCCAGTCGATCCGCGCATTGGCGGATCGACTGCGCAATGCCGGCGCGGACGTCGTCGAGGCGGCGCCCGATCTCCGGGACGCACGCCGCATCTTCCACGTTCTGAGAGCGACCGGCTTCCGACGTCGCTTCGGGCCGATGTCGGATGCCGAGAAGGCGCAACTCAAGGACACGATCCGGTGGAACCTCGAGGCCGGGCTGGATCTCACGCTGGCGGACTACGATTGGGTGTATCCCGCCCGGGCCGCCCTGGTCGCGCGCGTCGGGGAGTTCTTCCAGGACCACGATCTTCTCATCGGGCCGACCACCCAGGTCCTGCCATTCGATCACGGCACCGACTGGGTGCGAGAGATCGAGGGTCGGCCCATGGCGACATACATCGAGTGGATGGAAAGCTGCAGCTGGATCACGGTGACCTGCTGTCCCGCGTTGTCCCTGCCGGCGGGATTCAGCGACGACGGCCTGCCGATCGGTGCGCAGTTGATCGGCCCGTTGCGGGGGGATTCCTTCCTGCTTCGTGCGGCCAAGGCGGTGGAAGCCATCACCGGGTATGCGGACCAGGTCCCGGACGTCGGCTAACGCGTTCAGAGGTCGGTTGCGCGGTGGTGGCAAGTTTCGCCAGCTTTCGGCGGTGCCGGCCATGCGCACCGTCCTGTAGTCACGACCTGTTTCGTATCCCGTTGTTTCTCTTGGTGCACGCGGGTTGGCACGCCGTTTGCGAGCCCGCGTGCACAGCCAGTTAACGAGAGGAGTAGCCATGACTACCAGATCGCTTGCGACGTGTCTTGCCCTCGGCACGGCCATCGCCGCCCCGACGGGTTCAGCCAATGCCGACGACCCGGTTCGGCGCACCTTCGATGCTGCCCCTGGCGCCCGCCTGGTGGTCGATACGGAGTTTGGTGCGGTCGACATCCAAAGCCGGGCGCGCGACGGAATCGAAGTGGTTGTCGAACGGCCGGAGAGCCTTGAGCTGGAGTTTGAGCAGTCCGACGGCCTGGTGACGATTCAAGGCCGCAGGAAGGGTCCGCGCTGGCGTTTCTGGGACTGGGAGAAACAGCCCCGTTTCCGCATCAGCGTGCCGTACCAGCACGACGTCCAGTTGCGCACGGCGGGTGGCGACATCGCCATCGACCGCTTGCAGGGCGAGGTCGTCGCGCGGACATCCGGTGGCGATGTCCGAATCGGCGAAGTCGACGGACCGGTCCAAGCCAGGACGTCCGGCGGCAGCGTGCGCATCGCCAGGGCCCACGAAACCGTTGCCCGGACCTCCGGCGGGGACATCCGTATCGGCGACGCCCAGGGGCACGTTTCCGCCACGACTTCCGGCGGCAGCATCGAAGCGGAAGCGGTCGCAGGCGACGTTGCGGCCAAGACGTCCGGCGGCTCCATTCGAGTCCGAGGCGTCAACGGTGCTGTGCAGGCGAAGACGTCGGGAGGGTCGATTTCGGCCGAGTTCATCGCCCAGCCAAGTGCCCCGAGCGAACTGCGGACCTCGGGGGGCAACGTGACGGTGTACCTGCCGGACGAGATCGCCGTCGACCTGAACGCACGGACGTCGGGTGGACGCGTGTCCACCGACTTCCCGGTCACGCTGGAGGGCGAACTGTCCGGTCGCAACCACCTCGAAACCGCGCTCAACGGCGGCGGTCCCGCGATGGCGTTGCGCACGTCCGGCGGCTCCATCCGACTGCGTCGCTTGCAGCAGTGACGCGTCTCGACACGTTCCTGAGCGCCCTTGAACGGGGGTTGCGCAGCCTGGCCGGGGGGACGGTCGCGGCGCGGCCAAACCCCGGGACGGATGTCGAGTCGAGCCTGACCGACGACGAACGCAGGCACGCCGCCGGCCTGATGCGTGTCAACCACTGCGGCGAGGTGTGCGCCCAGGCCCTGTACGAAGGGCAGTCGCTGACGGCCCGTGCGGCGGACGTGCAGCAGGCCCTCGAGACGGCCGCGGAAGAAGAGCGCGACCACCTCGCGTGGTGCCGGGAGCGCCTCGCGGAACTCGACAGCCGGCCGTCGGTCCTGGAGCCGTTCTTCTACGTCGCGTCCTACGCGACAGGTGCGGCGGCGGGCCTCTTGGGTGACAGGGTCAGCCTGGGTTTCGTCGAAGCCACCGAGGACCAGGTCGGCCAGCACCTCGAGGACCACCTTGGCCGCCTGCCCGACGGCGATGGCAAGAGCCGGGCGATCCTCGAAGCGGTGCGCGCGGACGAATTGCGGCACGGCGACCAGGCGAGGCTCGCAGGCGCAACCGTGTTCCCTGGCCCGGTGAAGGCCGCGATGAGGTTGGCATCGCGCGTCATGACGGGGGCCACCTATCGGCTGTAGTGGCGGCGAACGAACTCGCGCCACTGAGAGCCGTTTTCGGGGTTGTCCGCCTATCGGCACCCGCGTAAACTTGCGCACCAATTTTTTGCCGCCCACCCGCCGATGAAAACCGTGAGCACGCGTCGCGAAGACGCGCAACACGACTGGTATGTCGTGGACGCCGAGGGCAAGACCCTGGGCCGCTTCGCGTCGGAGATCGCACGTCGACTGCGCGGTAAGCACAAGGCCGAGTACACGCCCCATGTCGACACCGGCGACTACATTGTCGTCGTCAATGCCGAGAAAGTGCGCGTGACCGGGAAGAAGGAACAGGACAAGATCTACTATCGGCACTCGGGCTACCCCGGCGGCATCAAGGCCACCCCGCTGGGAAAGATGCGCGCCGAACACCCGGAGCGTCTCGTGACCACCGCCGTCAAAGGCATGATGCCGCGCAATCCGCTCGGTCGTGCGATGCTGCGCAAGCTGAAGGTTTATGCCGGGCCATCGCACCCGCATGCCGCGCAACAGCCGCAAGCCCTCGAACTGTAGTGTCGTTCAAGATGTACTGCGCCGCCGGCGCGGCGTGCGCTCGGAACCTGCGGCGATGGGCCGCAGATCAACTTGGGAGTGAGTGAGGCCATGGCCGATACGAACTACGGCACCGGACGGCGCAAGACCGCGGCGGCACGCGTGTTCTTGAGACCGGGCACCGGTCGGATCCTCGTCAACCGGCGGTCCTTGGACGAGTTCTTCGGTCGGGAAACCGCGCGCATGGTGGTCCGCCAACCCCTCAATATCGCCGGCGTAGCCGACAACGTCGACGTCACGGTGACGGTTCGCGGCGGGGGCGGTTCCGGGCAGGCGGGCGCGATTCGCCACGGCATCGCCCGCGCGCTGGTCGACTACGACGAGGGGCTGCGCAAGGACATGCGTGAAGCCGGCCTGCTGACGCGCGATGCCCGCGAAGTCGAACGCAAGAAAGTGGGTCTGCGCAAAGCGCGCAAGCGGCCGCAGTACTCGAAGCGCTAGACAGTGATTGGTGTCCAAATCCCGTGAGCCCAGATGACGCGAACGCGTCCGGGCCGCCCGAGAGTCGGCC